>NZ_JALXKS010000051.1 GCF_025144725.1 Brevibacterium sp. p3-SID960
GCGGTGGTTCGGCCGGGCCTTCATCGGGTCGATGCCCTTGGGGATCGGCGGGTTCTTCGTCACCGAACCGAGGGCGGTCAGCCGGTTGCGCACGGCGAGGATCTCGGCCTTGTTCAGCTTGCGCGGAAGCCGGTGGACGGTGCGCACGATCTTGCTCATCGGGATCTGGCCGTCCTGGTCGCCGCCCTGCAGCGTGTAGATCGGCACATTGGGCAGCACGCGCTCGTGGCGCTTCTTCTGCTTGGCCAGCAGCTTCTCGACCCGGCCCTTGGGGCCTTCGCTCATGAGCACCACGCCGGCTTTGCCGGTGGAGCGGAAGACGAGGTCGCGGCTGCGCGGATCGACGTCGATGGGCTGCTCATCCATGAGCCAGCCGCGCCGGCAGGTGTTGAGCACCGCGCCGATCGCACCGGGCTGGCCCTCCATCTCCTTGAACGCGGCAGTCTCAGCGAAGCGGCCGAGCATGAACAGGGCCAGGAAGATACCGAGCATGAGACCCAGGATCGTCCACAGCCAGATCGGGCCGAAGAGGAAGCCCACCCCGACACCCAGGGCGGTGAGGCCGACGATCGCGGCGAGCATGAGCCAGACGGTGGCGGGGTTGTGCTTCTTCGACAGCTGCACAACCTGGCGCATCTGCGCGATGCGGCCCGGCTTGCTCGGATCCTTCGGCTTGCGCTTGAAAAAGCGGCGTGGCTTCTCTTCTGACATTCCTGTGCTCAATCAGCTTTCATTGGTGTGGCGGATGACGCCCCAGCCGTGCTGGGCGGACAACCTAGAATTGTACCTCTTCGCCGGGTCCGAAGGTATTCACGACCGCCTGCGCCTCCTGCTTGGCCGGCATCTCCCGGTCGAGGTGCAGCAGGTGGGCGGGGATCTCCTCACCGCGGCGGCGCATCGCCTGCGCCCACAGCCGGCCGGCCCGGTAGGACGAGCGCACGAGCGGTCCGCTCATGACACCGGCGAAGCCGATCTCCTCACCGGCATCGCGCAGCTCGACGAAGTCCTGCGGCTCGACCCAGCGCTCGATCGGATGGTGCCGGGGCGATGGGCGGAGATACTGGGTGATGGTCAGCAGGTCGGTGCCGGCATCGTAGAGGTCCTGCATCGCCTCGATGACCTCGTCGTTGGTCTCACCCATGCCGAGGATGAGGTTCGACTTAGTCACCAGGCCGGCATCGCGGGCCTTCGTGATGACCGACAGCGATCGCTCGTAGCGGAACCCGGGGCGGATGCGCTTGAAGATCCGCGGGACGGTCTCGACATTGTGGGCCAGCACCTCCGGCCGGGAGGAGAACACCTCGGCGAGCTGGTCGTCGTTGGAGTCGAAGTCGGGGATGAGCAGTTCGACGCCGGTCTGGTGGCCGTCCTCGTGCTCGATCGCGTGGATGAGGCGCACGGTCTCGGCGTACAGCCAGGCACCGCCGTCGTCGAGGTCGTCGCGGGCGACACCGGTGATCGTCGAGTAGCGCAGGCCCATCGTCGCGACCGATTCGGCCACCCGGCGCGGCTCGTCGGCGTCGAAGTCGGCCGGCTTGCCGGTGTCGATCTGGCAGAAGTCGCAGCGGCGGGTGCACTGCTCACCGCCGATGAGGAAGGTCGCCTCGCGGTCCTCCCAGCATTCGAAGATGTTCGGGCAGCCGGCCTCCTCGCAGACCGTGTTGAGCTTCGAGGAGCGCACCAGGGACTTGAGTTCGGTGAACTCCGGTCCGATATTGGCCTTCGCCTTGATCCAGGCCGGCTTCTTCTCGATCGGCGTCTGGGCGTTGCGTGCCTCGACACGCAGCATCTTGCGTCCTTCAGGAGCAATCGTCACTGTGGGTCCTTCTCGTCGGTGGTCGTGCCTCGTGCAGGTGCGCCGGCCGGCGCGGCTGATGCCGGGGCTTCAATTGTCTCAGGCGGTGATGTGCCTGGCGAGCGCCGCTTCGACAGCCGGAGCGACGTCGGCGGGGGTGATAGTGCGGCCGGTTTCGGCACTCAGGCTCGTGACCCCGGCATCGGCGATGCCGCAGGGCACGATCGAGTCGAATCCGGTGTTGTCGTTCGAGCAGTTGAGGGCCAGCCCGTGCATCGTCACGCCTTCGTGGATGCGGATGCCGATCGCGCCGATCTTACGCTCGGGCAGTGTGTCGGTGGCGGCCAGCCACACGCCGGAGCGCCCGTCGACCTTCATTGTCTCGATGCCCAGGGACGCGCACACGTCGATGAGGGCATCTTCGATCTGGTCGACGAAGAGCTTGACGTCTTTGGCGTCGTTGAGCCGGTAGATGAGGTAGACGACGAGCTGGCCGGGTCCGTGCCAGGTGATCTTGCCGCCGCGGTCGACGTCGATGACCTCCGTTCCGTCGACCGGGCGCTCATGGTCTTCGGTGCGCTTGCCAGCGGTGTAGACGGGGGAATGCTCCAGGAACAGGAGGGTGGACTCGCGCGTGCCGGCGATGACGTCGGCGTGATAGCGCTGCTGGAGATCCCAGGCGCTGCGGTAGTCGACATAGTCGGGTGCATACCCGAGGCATTCCACTGTGAATGACATGCACTCACCCTATGCCGCACGCTGCAGGCGGGCAAAGCCGTCCGCATCCGCCGCCGACGGTTATCCACAGATCCGACAAGCCCATGGCAACACCCTCCAGCCCAGCCGTAGCCTTGCCGCACAGCCGATCACCACGAGTGCAGACAGGAGGGACATGGCCGAGCAGACGTGGCACACCGTCGCCGAGGTGGCACCGGGGATCCGCCGCATCAGCACAGGGCAGCGCACCGCCTGGTTCCTGCCCGAGGGCGATGTGGCCGATATCACGCACCGGTGGCCGGGAATCGGCACCGCTGAGCTCACTGGCGGGCCGGTGAGCTGCGATCCTGCCGCCGTTCCCGAGCCGGACGGCACCCGCGCAGGTGACGTCGCCTCAGTCGATGGGCAGCCCGCCCACGTGCTCGGCCAGCCGCGGCAGGCAGGCGGCAACGGGCTCATCGTGCCCCGCTTCCACGGCGGTCTGCTCGTCGATGCGCTGCGCAGCTATGCCGGGCTGACCCTCGGGCAGACTCTGGCGGTGCTCGGTGCCTGCCTGGAGGCGCTGTGTGCCGCCCCTGCACCGAGTTCCGGCCGGCTGCGCTGCCACCGCAGCGCCTTCGGCGTCGATGATGCCGGTGCCATTCACCTCGTGCCCGGCCATACGGTGCCGGTTGAGTCAGTGTCGAGCGAGGCGGTCGAGTTCGGTCAGCTTGCCTATCTGTGCCTGACCGGCCTGACATGGGAGGAGCACGGGGTGCCGGTGCCAGACCTCACCCCAGCCGTTCCGGAGCCGTTGGCCGGCATCATCATCGAACTGCTCGAAGCCGAACCCGGCGGCGGTCCCGCGCCCGGGCCCGAGCTGCTGACGAGGCTTGCGGCAATGGGCGAGCCGGAGCAGATTCCGTTCGTCCCCGTCGAGGCGGAGGTCTCGGTGTCCGAGGCGGTGACCGCCCAGCTGCGCGTCGACGCCAGCGTCGCGTCGGCACTCACCGGCCGCTATGAGCGCAGCCGCGAGCGCACCTCAGGCGGCCGGCGTGAAGAAAGGGCTCGCCGGGCCGAAGACAGCACCAAGGGCAGCGGGATCGGCCGGCTGCGCGCGGCCGCCGGGCACGCCAGACGCGACCGAATGCCCCGCATGAAGAACTCCACTTCGCGGAAGGCACAGAGGCGCACCCACGAGCCGACGCAGCGCAGGCGGCAGGGGAGAGGCTCCGGAATAAGCGGCTTCCACCTCCCGCGGCTGCCGTTGAACCGCACGATGCTCATCGGCGCTGCGGCCGCACTCGTGCTGAGCCTGTCGGGGATCGCGCTGCTCACCGGTCTCATCGATCCCGGAGGTGAGGCGGTCGCCCCGGGCAGTGCCGGCCATAACCCGCCCAGCGAACAAGCAACTGAAGGCCCTGCGGCGACCACCGCCTCGGGGCCGGAGAACCCCAAGGACGCGTTCGCCGCGCTCACCCGCAGACGCGAGCAGGCCTACCACCTCGGCGATGCCGCAGCGCTGGCGGAGCTGACGGTCGCAGGCTCCCCGGCAGCGGCAGCCGATGGCGCAGCCGACGTCGAGGCCTTCCAAGGCAGTGACATCAGCATCGACATCGAATCGGCTCAGATCACGCAGCAGGAGGCGGACCGAGCCGAGCTCGACGTCGCCACACGGACGCAGGTGAGCGCACCCGATGGGTCCGGCCACGACTACGGCAGCGTGCGCATGCGCGTCGAGTTGCGCCGCGAGGACGGCAGCTGGAGGGTCTATGACGCGATCGAGCAGAGCTGAGACGGGCTGAGACGACACTGCGGGTGGGATGCCGGAGCATCCCACCCGCAGTGGCCGGTGTGCCGTGCGTCAGCTGGCCATGAGGCTCAGCTGACGCTCCGGATCACAGTTCAAGGTCGGCGACGAAGTTCGCGTCCTCGAGGCGCGCCTTGATGGTCTGCAGGAAGCGTCCTGCATCCGCACCGTCGACGAGCTCGTGGTTGTACGTCAGCGGCAGGTAGACCATGTCGCGGATCGCAATCGATTCGCCGCCGTCAGCGGTCTCGACGACGACCGGGCGGCGCGTGATGACACCGGTGCCCAGAATGCCCATCTGCGGGGTATTCAGGATCGGGGTGTCGAACAGCGCGCCGACGCTGCCGATGTTCGTGACCGTGAAGGTGCCGCCGGAGAGCTCATCCGGGCCGATCTTGGCCGTGCGGGTGCGCTCAGCGACATCGTCGATGGCCTTGGCCAGACCTGCGATCGAGAGGTCGCCGGCGTCCTTGACGACCGGAACGAGGAGACCCCGCTCGGTGTCGACGGCAACAGCCAGGTTCTCGTGGTCGAAGTAGGTGATCTCCTTGGCTTCGACATCGTAGGTGGCGTTGACCTTCGGGTGGACCTGGAGTGCTTCGACAATGGCCTTGGCGAAGAACGGCAGGTAGGTCAGCTTGACGCCGTGGGTCTGCTGGAACTGGTCCTTGTAGGCCTTGCGCAGCTGACCGACACGGGTCATGTCGACCTCGATGACCTGCGTGAGCTGTGCAGAGTTCTGCAGCGACTCGCGCATCCGGGTGGCGATCGTCTGGCGGATCCGGGAGGCCTTCTGCGTGGTGCCGCGCAGCTTCTTGACCTCTTCGGGGATCTCGACGACGAACGGCTCGCGGTCATCGGTGACAGCCGGCTTGCCGGCTGCCGGTGCCGGAGCACCGCCGGACTTCGATCCGCCGGCGTTCTCGGCTGCCGAGAGCACATCCTGCTTGCGGATGCGACCGCCGACACCGGTGCCGGTGACGTTGGAGAGATCCACGCCCTTGTTCTTGGCCAGGCGACGCACCAGCGGGGTGACGTACGCCGAACCGTGGGCGACAGTCGAGGAGATCGACTGCTTGGCCTCTTCACCGGCGGCCTGCTCGGCTGCGGCCTTCTGCGCCTCAGCGGCAGCGTCCTCGTCGGACTTCTCCGACTTCTCGGACTTCTTCTCAGCCTTCTTCTCGGACTTGTCCGACTTCTCGGCCTCGTCCTTGGCCTCCTTGGCGTCGGACTCCTTGTCCTTGACCTCGGAGTCATCGGACTCGTCGTCCTCGTCGGACTCCTCCTTGACGTCGTCGTCGGTGTCCTCCTCGGAGACGTCATCGGCCTGCTCGGTCTTGCGGTCGGTGGTCTCGGCCTCATCGGAGTCGTCGGAGTCATCCGCGTCATCCGAGTCGTCAGCCGGGGCATCGCCGGAGCCGATGAGCGCCACGACATCGCCGACCTCGACGACATCGTCCTCATCTGCCATGAGCTTCTGCACGGTGCCGGCCACAGGGGAGGGCACCTCGGTGTCGACCTTGTCGGTGGAGACCTCGAGCAGCGGCTCGTCGACTTCCACCTCGTCGCCGACCTCCTTGAGCCAGCGGGTGACGGTGCCTTCGGTGACCGATTCGCCGAGCGCCGGCATCTTCACCTCAGTGGAGTCACCGGAACCGCCCGAGGACTTCTTCTTCGGCTTCTCGTCGCTGTCATCCGAGTCATCCGAATCGTCGGAATCATCAGCGGAGTCGTCGGAGTCATCCGCGTCGTCCGAGTCACTGTCGTCAGCCTCGTCTGCGGAATCCTCATCAGCTGAGTCCTCGTCAGCCTGATCCTCAGCCCCGTCATCGGAGGAGTCGGCATCATCACTGTCGGCATCCTCATCAGAGGAGTCGTCAGAGGAGTCGCCGTCACCGTCGCCGATGACAGCCAGATCGCCGCCGACCTCGACGACATCGTCTTCGTCCGCAAGGATCTCCTGCAGGGTCCCGGCGTACGGGCTCGGAATCTCGGTGTCGACCTTGTCGGTCGAGACCTCGAGCAAGGGTTCGTCGACCTCGACCTCTTCGCCGACCTCCTTCAGCCAGCGGGTGACTGTGCCCTCGGTGACCGATTCACCGAGAGCCGGCATCTGCACTTTGTTGGACATAACGTTTCGTCTCCCTCGCTCTTAGCTGTGGAAATGAAGGGGCTTGCCGGACAGAGCCAGGGCGGCTTCGCCGATCGCCTCGTTCTGGGTCGGGTGGGCGTGGATGAGCTCGGCGACCTCTTCGGGGAAGGCCTCCCAGTTGACGATCAGCTGCGCTTCACCGGCCTGCTCGCTCAGGCGCGCGCCGATTCCGTGCACGCCGAGGACGGGCCCGTCTTCGAGGCTGACGAGCTTGATGAGACCAGTCGTCTTGAGGATCGTCGACTTGCCGTTGCCGGCGAGGTTGTACTCGATCGTCTTGATCTTGTCCTCACCGTGCTTCTCCTCAGCCTGCTTCTGGGTCAGGCCGACGGAGAAGATCTCCGGCTCGCAGTAGGTCACGCGCGGGATGCCGGATTCGACGACCGGTGCCGGGTCGAGTCCTGCGATCTCTTCAGCGACGAAGATGCCCTGGGCGAATGAGCGGTGGGCCAGCTGCAGGCCGGGCACGATGTCGCCGACGGCGTAGATCGAGCCGACGCCGGTGTGCTGGCGCTCATCGGTCAGCACGAAGCCGCGGTCCATCTCGATGCCCTGATCTTCGAAGCCGAAGCCCTCGGTGACCGGGCCGCGGCCGACGGCCACGAGCAGCACCGCAGCGTCGAGCACGGTGCCGTCTTCGAGGGTGACGTGCACGCCGTCGTCGTCCTGCTCGACGCTCTTGAACATCGTGCCGACGGTGAACTTGATCTTGCGCTTCTTGAACGCGCGCTCGAGGTTCTTCGAGATCGTCGCGTCCTCATTGGCGACCAGGTTCGGCAGACCCTCGACGATGTGGACCTTCGAGCCCATCGAGGCCCAGACGCTGGCGAACTCGACGCCGATGACGCCGCCGCCGAGCACGATCGCAGACTCGGGCACCTCGTCGTACTGCAGCGCCTGTTCCGAGGTCATGACGCGGCCGCCGATCTCGATGCCGATGGTCTTCGACGTCGAACCGGTCGCCAGCACGATGTTCTTGCCGGTCACGGTCATCGAGCCGTCATCGGTGGAGACCTCGACGGTGTCCTTGCCGGTCAGCTTGCCCTCACCGGCGATGTAGTCGATGCCGCGCGCCTTCACGAGTCCCTGCAGACCCTTGTAGTTGCGGTCGATGATGCCGTCTTTGAATTCCAGGACCTTGGCCATGTCGACGCCCTGCAGCTCGACATTGATGCCGAAGGACGCGGCCTCGCGTGCGGAATCCGCCACCTCGGCGGCGTGCAGCAGGGCCTTGGTCGGGATGCATCCACGGTGGAGGCAGGTGCCGCCCACCTTGTCGCGTTCGATGAGTGCGACGCGCATATCGAGCTGGGAAGCGCGCAGCGCGGCAGCGTAGCCGCCCGTGCCACCACCCAGAATGACGAGGTCGTAGGTGTTGTCCGATTCGCTCACAGGTTGCTCCTCGTTGAATGGATGAACTGCCGGGTCACGGCACTTGTCTCCATCTTTCCACTATTTCCCGGAAATGTCGCAACCGTTCGCCCCTGCACCCCCGTAACCCTGCTCACGTCTGTCTCATGTGGATTCCCGGCCCGAGGCGGTGGCTGGTGTGGGCACATGGTCAGGGGCGCAGCCGCCGGGTCTCGGCTGCGCCCCTGACTCAGGTGGGCTGCCGTCAGCTGCGGTCGAGCTGCTCAGCCACCTCGACCAGGGTGCGCACCGGGACGCCGGTGCCGCCCTTGGCCGTGTAGCCCCACGGGCTCTCACTGTTGAAGGCCGGGCCTGCGATGTCGATGTGGGCCCACTGCTGGCCCTTCTCGACGAACTCGTTGAGGAACACACCGGCGGCGAGCATGCCGCCTTCGCGCTTGCCTGTGTTCTTCAGGTCAGCGACCGTCGAATCGAAGTGCGAACGGATCTCCTCGGGGAACGGCATCGGCCACATCGACTCACCGGTGACCTCCGAGGCGAGCACGACGCGGTTGCGTGCCCCGTTGGTGCCCATGACACCGGAGACGCGGTTGCCGAGTGCGATGACCTGCGCGCCGGTGAGCGTCGCGATGTCGATGAGGAGGTCCGGCTTCTCCTCCTGCGCGGCGACGAGCGCGTCGGCGAGCACGAGACGGCCCTCGGCATCGGTGTTGAGCACCTCGACGGTCTTGCCGCCGTAGATGCGGATGACATCGGAGGGACGCTGGGCGTTGCCGCCGGGCATGTTCTCAGCCAGGGCCAGCCACGCGGTGACCCGCACCGGCAGCTCCAGGTCGGCAGCGGCGAGCACGGCCTGCGCGGCCGCAGCCGCACCGCCCATATCGCACTTCATCTCCTCCATCGCCTGCGGCGGCTTGAGCGAGAGTCCGCCGGAGTCGAACGTAATGCCCTTGCCGACCAGCGACAGGTGCTTCGTGGCCTTGCGCGGCTTGTATTCCATCTTCACCAGGCGCGGGCCGCGAGTGGAGCCCTTGCCCACACCGGTGAGGCCGCCGTAGCCACCGGCCTCGAGGGCAGCGTCGTCGATGACCGTGACCTTGACCTTGCGGGTCTTGGCCTGTTCGGTGACCTTCTCGGCGAAGGTCTCCGGGTACAGGTCCAGAGGCGGCTGGTTGACCAGGTCGCGGCAGCGGTTGGTGGCGGCACCGAGGAACTGGCCGCGTGCGACGCCGTCCTTCGAGGCCTTCGGTGCCAGCACCGTGGCCGAGGTGACGCGCTTGTGCTCTGCAGCGTTCGACCGGTACTCGGTGTAGCGGTACGAACCGAGCACGGCACCGGTGGCCGTCGCCTCGGCAGCGGCCGCGGTCTGCGCCGGGAAGGCGATGGCGACCGATTCGCCCTTCGTCAGCGAGCGCACGGCTACAGCGGCAGCACGGCGCAGCGCTTCGTGGGCGGCATCAGCGTCGAGTTCTGATTCGAGGGCCACCTCGTCGAAGTCACCGAGGCCGGCCAGCAGCACCGAGCCGGCGGCGACGCCCTTGGGGGACGGGATCCGGGCCAGCGCACCGGCTTTGCCGGTGAAGCCGACAGCGGCGGCAGCGGCGACGAGCTCCTTGCGGACCCCAGCGGCCAGTGCGACACCCGAGGGGATGGACACGGCATCGCCGTCCGCGGCCACTCCGATGACCAGGACGTCGGCCCTGCTGCGGCCGGGTTCGGATGCCGCGGCGTCGATCGTCAGTTCTGCGGTCGTCATTCTGTTCCTTTCCATAGACAGAAATCTCAGGCAGGGGATCTGCTCCGCCTCCTACCGTAGTCAATGCAGACACCGCTGGGGCGAAAGTCGCCTGCCGAACTTCGATTCGTCAGCGAACTCCCACGTGTTCTCCTCGCGCCCGGCGGTCTCGCCTAGGATGAGAGCGTGTACTCGCTGATCTTCCGCACCCTTCTGACCCGCTTCGACGCGGAGACCGCCCACCACCTCAGCTTCACCGGCCTGCGCGCCCTTGACCGCGTGCCCGGGCTGCGCCGGCTCAGCCGCGCGGTTATGAGCCGCGGCACCTCCGACCCTGTCAACGTTCTCGGCCTGCGCTTTCCCAACCGACTCGGAATGGCAGCCGGGTTCGACAAGAACGCCATCGGCATCCGGGCGCTGACCCAGATGGGCTTCGGCCACGTCGAGATCGGCACGGTCACCGCTCACGGCCAGCCGGGCAACCCGCGCCCGCGCCTGTTCCGGCTGCTGGGCCACCATGCGGTGCTCAACCGGATGGGCTTCAACAACGACGGGGCGGCTGCGGCCCGTCTCAAGCTGCTGCGCGCCCGCGAGGACATCGCCAAGCTGCCAGCGCAGCAGCGCCCCGTCATCGGTGTGAACATCGGCAAGACCAAGGTCGTCGAGGCCGCTGATGCCGCCGAAGACTACCGCCAGTCGGCAGCACAGCTGGCCCCGCTGGCCGACTATCTCGTCATCAACGTCAGCTCCCCGAACACTCCCGGCCTGCGCAACCTGCAGTCGGCCGAGGCTCTTGAACCGATCATCACCGCAGTGCGCGACGCCGCCGGGGCGGTCGAGGCTCCGCGCTCGCGCCTCGGGCACGTGCCGCTGCTCATCAAGATCGCCCCGGACCTCGCAGACGAGGACGTCCTCGCTGTGGCCGACCTCGCCCTGCGCACCGGCGTCGACGGGCTCATCACGACGAATACGACGATCGACCGCAGCGTCCTCTCCGGCGCCGACCAGGCCTTCGCCGAATCCGAAGCCGGCGGGATCTCCGGTGAGCCGCTGGCCGAACGCGCCTTCGAGGTGCTGCGCCTCGTCCGCAGCCACGTCGGTGACCAGCTCACCATCATCGCCGTCGGCGGGATCGCCGACGCCCGGGATGCCGCCGCCCGCCTCGGCGCCGGTGCCGATCTCGTCCAGGTGTACTCCGGGCTCATCTACGGCGGGCCGATGTGGCCAGGCCGCATGCTGCGCACGCTGCGCCGCAAGCCCTGAGTATATCCGCGTGCGGAGAGTCCCGGGACACACATCCGCGTGCGGGGAGCCCCGATGCGCGCACCCGCGTGCGAAGAGTCCCGACAGCAGAGGTCTGGAGAGACATCAGCGCCCTTGAGAAGAGGAGAAGCGCCCCCGCATCAACGGGGACGCTCCTCTCATCTCCTCAGCCGGCACCTCGGTAGCGGGCGGTCCATGCGGGACCACCGCCTCGGGACCGGAGATCAGGACGGGTACTGGCCGCGCTTGACCTTGGGCTTGGGGATGCGCAGCACCCGCAGCTGGATGGCGCGCATGACGGCGTAGAAGGTCAGGCCGCGCTCGAGGTTCTCCTTGCCGCCGAACTTCTGGGCCATCCGGCCCTTCATGACGTAGTTGAGGATGAAGCAGTCGATGACGACGAGCAGGATGAGGCCGTAGACGGCGTAGCTCGTGATGATCTGCACCTGCGGAGTCGAGATGATGAAGCCGATGAGCAGCACGACGAAAGCGAACGGGATGAACATCTCGCCGATCGAGAAGCGGGCGTCGACGAAATCGCGCACATAGCGGCGCTGCGGTCCGCGATCGCGCGGACCGAGGAACTTCTCATCACCCTGCATGAGGCCGATGCGCGCTTCATCGCGCTTGCGGCGGATCTCAGCCTTCGCCTGCTTGTTCGCCGACTTCCGGTCATCGCCGACGAGCGGCTGGCGGCGGGCAGCCTCCTGCTGGGAGCGCTTCGGCGTCGGGCGGTTCTTCTTCGCCTCAGCCGGATTCACCGCCTCGGCAGCCTCGTCGACCGGGCCTGCGGAGGCAGCATGGGAGCCCGTCCGCTCTGCGGGCGATTCATCCTGGGAGCTATTCTTCCGTCCAAACACGCCCTCTATCGTATCCGACTATAGGATCGCCCTATGACCCACGTGAACCGTGCTGAACTGACCTCCCGCCTCGACGCGATCTACGACGACGTCCTGGTCCGCCTGAGCGAACTCGTCGCCATCCCATCCCTGGCCTGGTCGACGGCGGATCCCGCCCATGTCGACGCCACCGCGGCAGCTGTCGCACGCATGGCCGAACCGCTCGGGTTCGCAAGCGTCGAGACGCTGCGGGCTGAGAATCCCGACGGCACTCCCGGGTTCCCCGCTGTCGTCGCCAGCCGCCCGGCTCCTGAGGGCCGGCCGACCGTCGTCCTCTACGCCCACCACGATGTGCAGCCGGCCGGCGACCTGAGTCAGTGGGACACTCCGCCGTTCGAGGCGACGATCCGCGGCAACCGCATGTACGGCCGCGGCGCCGCCGATGACAAGGCCGGCATCCTCGTCCACCTCACCGCCCTGCAGCTGCTCGGCGACGAACTCGGCGTCGGCGTCGTCCTCTTCATCGAAGGCGAAGAGGAGATCGGCTCGCCGAGCTTCCGCAGCTTCCTGGAGACCTACCGCGACAAGCTCGCAGGCGACGCGATCATCGTCGCCGACTCCTCCAACCTCGCCTGCGGAAAGCCCGCGCTGACGACGAGTCTGCGCGGCATGGCCGGACTCGAATTCACCGTCCGGACGCTCAGCCACTCCGTGCACTCGGGCATGTACGGCGGGGCTGTGCCGGATGCCACCCTGGCGATGACCCGGCTGCTGGCCACCCTGCACGATGACGATGGGGCGGTGGCCGTCAGCGGTCTGCGCTCCGCGCCCGAGGCGGCAGCTGAGTACGGCGATGACCCGATGGGCACCGACACGGTCGCCCTGGCAGGCACTGAGCTCATCGGCCGCGGCTCGATCGCCTCGCGCCTGTGGCACCAGCCCTCGATCACCGTCATCGGCATCGACACCCCGAACGTCGACGACTCCTCGAACACGCTGCTGGCCAGCGTGCGCGCGAAGATCTCAATCCGCCTGGCGCCGGGGGAGAACCCCGCCGATGCGTTGGCTGCAGTCAAGCGGCATCTGCAGGAGTACGTGCCCTTCGGCGCGGAGGTGGAGTTCGGAGCCGAGGAATCCGGTGCCCCGTGGCGTGCTGACTCCTCTGATCCGGTCATCGCGACGGCGATGGAGGCGCTGAGCGAGGGCTTCGGCGCAGAGGCAGTCCAGATGGGACTCGGCGGTTCGATCCCGTTCATCGCCGACCTCGTCGAGGTATTCCCGCAGGCATCGATCCTCGTCACCGGCATCGAAGACCCCGACACCCGCGCCCACAGCCCGAACGAATCGCTGTACCTGCCCGACTTCCGCTCAGCGATCATCTCCGAGGCGCTGCTGCTCGACCGGCTCGCCCGCGACTGAGCGCTCTCGCTGCAACGCGATCACTGGAATAATGGCGCAACGATGAACGTTGAACAGGTGACGCCGCCTCCGGGACCCATCCGGGGCGGCCGCGCCGCAGCCAGCCGGAGTGCCCAGAGCTGACTGCACGACCAAACTGATGTAAGGAGACCTCATGACCGCCACGCAGGACACGAGCGCCACGCACGAAGTTGACCTCACCTCCGAGGCGGCCGACAAGGTCCGCAGCCTCCTGCAGCAGGAGGGTCGCGATGACCTGCGCCTGCGCGTGGCCGTGCAGCCCGGCGGCTGCTCGGGCCTGATCTACCAGCTGTACTTCGACGAACGGTTCCTCGACGGCGATGCCGTGCGCGACTTCGACGGCGTCGAGGTCATCGTCGACCGGATGAGCGTGCCCTACCTCAACGGCTCGACGATCGACTTCTCCGACACCATCGAGAAGCAGGGCTTCACGATCGACAACCCGAATGCCGCCGGCTCGTGCGCCTGCGGCGACTCCTTCAGCTGACCCAGCCGTACCAGCCATGTCACAGGGCCTGGACGATCTCCGCGCCATCGGCGCCATCAGCGGGATCGACCAGGTCCTGTCTGCATACCAGGCCGGGCTCTTCCCGATGGGCATCGGCCAGCACGGCGCACCGCCGATCGGCTGGTGGGCCCCGCTGACGCGCGGGGTGCTCAGGCCCGGAGACCTCCGCGTGACGCGTTCGCTCCGCCGCTCACTCACCCGCTTCACGTGGTCGGTCGACGCCGCCTTCGCCGAGGTGGTGGCTGGCTGCGCAGACCCTGACCGCGACGGCGCCTGGATCACCCCGCAGATCGCACAGCTGTACCAGCGCCTGCATGAGGCAGGCCACGCCCACTCGATCGAGGTCTACGAAGACGGCCGGCTCGCCGGCGGACTCTACGGGGTCGCGTTCGGCGGGGTGTTCTGCGGGGAGTCGATGTTCCACACCAGCCGCGACGCCTCCAAGGTCGCCCTTGTCAGGCTCGTCGAACTGCTCGACAGCGTCGGCGATCACACCCCGTGGATCATCGACGCGCAGTGGCAGACCTCGCACCTCGAAACACTCGGCGTGTCGGAGGTCAGCGGGTTCGAGTACCTCGAAGCGCTTGCCGTCGCGCGGGGCGGCCGTCATTTCCAGGCTTTTCTCACGAAATGAGCAGTCGGAAGTGAATTTCTACCTCTTGTAGCGGTAAGGTGGACGAGAACAAAGTCAGTGTTCGGCGATTCGCGTGCGTCCGCTCAGATGAGAGGGCCTGCGAGGAGCTGACAAAGTTGCGAAAGGCTGCACGTGGATTCTCCGAATCAGCCAGTCCGCTCGGGCCCCACAGCCTGGGCCAAGCGGCTCGGTGTCATTGGCGCCCTGGGTGCCGTTGCGCTGCTCTCCGGCTGCTCGAAGGAGCACTGGGAAGTAGGATTCCTCCCACCTGAGTCCAAGGGAGCGACGTCCCACACGGATCACTACATTCACCTGTGGAACGGCGGCTGGATCGCCGCGCTCATCGTCGGTTTCGTCACCTGGGGCCTGCTGCTGTGGTGCGTCGTCGCCTACCGCCGTCGCAAGCACGAGCGCGGACTGCCCGTCCAGCTGGCCTACAACATGCCGGTCGAGATCCTCTACACGGTCGTGCCGATCATCCTCGTCGTCGGCTTCTTCTTCGAGACCGTCAAGGCTGTGGAGAACACGATCTATGACGACACTCCCGGCGAGGTCGTCGTCGAAGTGGTCGGCAAGCAGTGGGCATGGGACTTCAACTACATCACCGAGGACGCCTACTACTCCAGCGTTCAGGTGAATCTCGATGGAACCGAGAAGGCCGGCGAGAAGGTCCCGGTCCTGTACCTGCCGTCGAACACCGACCTGGAGATCCAGCTGCGCTCCCGCGACGTCATCCACTCGTTCTGGGTTCCGGCATTCCTCGAGAAGCGGGATATGATCCCAGGCCGCACGTCGTCGCTGCACTTCCAGGCGCTGAAGGAAGGCGAGTACGTCGGCAAGTGCGCTGAGCTCTGCGGCGAGTTCCACTCCGAGATGCTCTTCAACGTCAAGGTCGTCTCCATGGACGAGTACAAGGCGTACACCGACTCGCTGCGCGAGGAAGGCAACACCGGCCGCCTCGGACCCGAGTACGACCGCACTGACTGGTACAAGAACCCACATGAGGGAGGGGATGACGAGTGACCGCAGTCGCTGATAGCAACCGCACTGTCACAGTCGACCAGGCACCTATGCCCAAGAGCCTGGGCAAGGTCATCGTCAACTGGATCACGTCGACGGACCACAAGACCATCGGGTACATGTACCTGATCGCGTCGTTCACGTTCTTCTGCATCGGCGGCGTCATGGCGCTGCTCATCCGCCTCGAGCTCTTCGAGCCGGGCATGCAGGTCCTGGAGACCAAGGAACAGTACAACCAGCTGTTCACCATGCACGGCACGCTCATGCTGCTGATGTTCGCAACTCCGCTGTTCGCCGGATTCGCGAATGTCATCATGCCGCTGCAGATCGGCGCTCCTGACGTGGCATTCCCGCGCCTGAACGCCTTCGCCTTCTGGCTCTTCCTGTTCGGCAGCCTCATCGCCTGCGCCGGCTTCCTCACCCCGCAGGGTGCGGCATCGTTCGGCTGGACGGCCTACGCCCCGCTGTCGAACACGACGTTCACACCGGGCATCGGCGGACACATGTGGGTCATGGGCCTGGCCTTCCAGGGCTTCGGCACGATCCTCGGCTCGGTGAACTTCATCACCACCATCATCACGATGCGCGCCCCGGGCATGACGATGTTCCGCATGCCGATCTTCACCTGGAACACCCTCATCACCGGTATCCTCGTGATGATGGCGTTCCCGCCGCTGGCCGCCGCCCTGCTCGCGCTCGGCGCCGACCGCATCCTCGGCGCACACGTCTTCAGCCCGGAGAACGGCGGCCCGATCCTGTGGCAGCACCTGTTCTGGTTCTTCGGCCACCCGGAGGTCTACGTCATCGCCCTGCCGTTCTTCGGCATCGTCTCGGAGATCTTCCCGACTTTCAGCCGCAAGCCGATCTTCGGCTACAAGGGCCTCGTCTACGCAACGATTGCGATCTCGGCGCTGTCCGTGACCGTGTGGGCACACCACATGTACGTCACCGGCGCGGTGCTGCTGCCGTTTTTCGCCTTCATGACGATGCTCATTGCCGTCCCGACCGGTGTGAAGATCTACAACTGGATCGGCACGATGTGGCGCGGCTCGCTGACCTTCGAAACCCCGATGCTCTGGTCGCTCGGCTTCCTCGTCAGCTTCGTCTTCGGTGGCATCACCGGCGTCGTGCTGGCCAGCCCGGCCATGGACCAGCAGCTGTCTGACTCCTACTTCGTCGTTGCGCACTTCCACTACGTCATCTTCGGCACCGTGGTGTTCGCAATGTTCGCCGGATTCTACTTCTGGTGGCCCAAGTGGACGGGCAAGATGCTCGACGAGACCCTGGGCAAGATCCACTTCTGGCTCCTGTTCATCGGCTTCCACGGCACGTTCCTCGTCCAGCACTGGATGGGTGCCGACGGCATGCCGCGTCGTTACGCCGACTTCCTGCCGCAGGACGGCTGGACCTGGATGAACCAGATCTCCACCGTCGGCGCACTGATCCTCGGCCTCTCGATGATCCCGTGGTTCTGGAACGTCTGGGTCACCGCACGCAAGGCACCGAAGGTCACCGTCAATGACCCGTGGGGCTACGGCTCCTCGCTCGAATGGGCGACCTCCTGCCCGCCGCCGCGTCACAACTTCACCTCGCTGCCGCGCATCCGCTCGGAGCGCCCGGTGTTCGACGCCAACCACCCCGAGCTCCTCGAGCTCGCTGGTCACCCGCGTGACGCCTACTCGATGATTGAGAAGAAGGAGACCGCCAAGTGAAGACCGCAGCAATCATCTTCTCCTCAGGGCTGTTCTTCTTCGTCCCCGTCGCGATCGTCTACGGCATCCTGACGGACTTCAAAGAGCTCGTCGGATTCCCGGCCATCCTGCTGCTCGGCGGTATGGCCATCATGATCGGCGGTTACCTGTTCCTGCAGCACCGCAGCGTCGGAGACACTCCGATGGATCGCCTCGATGCCGAGATCTCTGACGAACACTACGAGTACGGCTTCTACAGCCCGTGGAGCTGGTGGCCCATCATCATCGCCACCGGTGCAGGCATCTGCTTCCTCGGCGTTGCCGTGGGATGGTGGATCTTCCCGTTCGGTGCCGTGATCGCCTTCATCGGCGTCATCGGACTCGTCTACGAGTACAACCGGGGCGACCACGCACACTGATGCTCTGTGAGCCCGAGGGCCTGCCAGGATGTTCATCATCCTGGCAGGCCCTTTTCGCTGCTGTCGCGACTCAAACCTGTGGGCGGACGAGCAGGAAGTGCGCGCTGCGACGATCCGAGCCTTGCGCAGAGCTTGCCACCTCTGTGGAGGAGAGGCCGGTAACGCTTCCAGCGCCGGCCAGCCATCCACCACCGATTTGGCAGTTGATCGAGGCCGACGCAGTGTGCATGCCGCGTAGCGCGTACGTCCAGCCTGCAGCTGTGATGAGCGGTGCCAGCAGTTTCGAGCGGCCCGTCGGTCGCCGGTGTCCGTCACTTCTAATGCGGAGAGGCTCCCGCCGCGCAGCCGTGTGCTGGACGTTGCGGGCTCTCCGAAGACATCGTGAATGGGCAGAGCGCCGCTGAGTCCGCTGCCGGTGCCGTGTAAGAAGATGACGATCGAGAATCTCTGCGCTTTCTATCGTCGATGGACAGGATACGCATCCTGCGGCAGAGCCAGTCGTCCTTCGCAGCCGGGCAGCCGCCCAGGAAGGAGCGGCCCTATTGACGGCCCAGTTGCAGAGGTCGGCTGAACGAGCGGTCGATGTGGAAGCATGTGACGCCGGCCTGCGAACGCACTGCTCAAGCCTGGTTCCAGCACGCAGAAGCCGGCATGGTTGAGACGCGATCTCATCGGCTGCTGCGCGCAACCCTCCTCAAGGCTGAATTGCATGTCGCCGAGGAGGCCTACGGGCCGCCCGTATGGTGACGCGCGGGGAAGCCTTGATCCGAGACGCGAGTGGCCGTCGTCCGCGGGGGAGCAGGATCAGAGGGGGCCAGAGCGGCTCCGTGCTTCATCAATCCCGTGAGGTGTCAACG
>NZ_JALXKS010000052.1 GCF_025144725.1 Brevibacterium sp. p3-SID960
CCCCCCCCCCCCCGCCGGTCAGAGCATCGAGGTCTCAGTGATGAGAGCCTCTAGCTCACATCTCCCACTCCCAGAAGTTCCAGAACATGGTCGGTGATACAGTCATCGGCTTGACGTTCTGCAGCTGATCGGAGTATGCGACGATCTCCGGGAACTGGAACAGCGTGATGCCGAAGCCCTCGTCGACCAGGACCTTCTCGACTTCGCCGAGGATCTCGGCCTGGCGAGCCGGGTCGGTCTCCACCTGGAGCTCGTCGTAGAGCTTGTCGACCTCGTCGTTGGTGAATCCGCCGAAGTTGTTCTGACCACCGGTGCGGAAGTTCGCATCGGATTCGGTCACAGCGGTCGAGGTGGACTGCCAGCCGAACAGCGCGGCGTCGTACTCGCCGCCGCCGAGCTCTTCAGACCAGGTCTCCGAAGCATTGTCGGAAACCTCGAAGCCAGCCTGATCGGCAGCTTCCTTGATGAGCTGGAACTCCTGCTCGCGGCGGGCGTTGCCCTTCGCGTACAGCAGGCGGACCTTCGGAGCCTCGTCGACGCCGGCCTCTTCGAGCATCTTCTTGGCTTCTTCGACATCGCCTTCACCGTAGGTGTTCTTGATGCCGGAGGCTTCGACGACCTTGTCGTAATCCGGCGAGCCCGGAACCTGGGTGAACGATTCGCGAATCTCAGCCTCATCGTTGAGCGGCTTGACGATGTCGTTGACGATCTTGCCCCTCGGAATCGACATGAGGAAGGCTTCGCGAACCTGCTTGGCCTTCTCCTCATCGCCGCCGTAGGAGGCCGGATCGAACGGACCGTTGTTGTCGAACGTCAGGTCGACGTGCTCGTAGGTGGCGCCGTCAGCGGTCTTGTTCTCCACACCGTCGATACCCTCGACGGCCTGCAGGACGTCAGCGGTCGACTGCGGGTTGATGAGCTGGACTTCGCCGTTCTCCAGGGCCTGGACAGCGGCCATCGGGTCCTCGTTGTAGCGGATCGTGATCTTCGACACCTTCGGCTTGCGGTCGCCTTCGTAGTCGTCACGTGCTTCGAGGGTGAGGTACTGACCTTCGCTGAAGTCCGTCATCTTCATCGGGCCGGAACCGACGAGGAGGTCCTCGTCGTCCGGCATCGAGGTCATATTGAAGCCGGTGTTCCAGAACTCGGCGATCTTCGCGAGCTGGTCCTTGTCCTCGTTCTCGATCGCGTCGAGCACGGCCTTCTTGGCCTCTTCGGGATCCTCGGTGTCGATGGCGTTCTTGGCCACGATGTGCGCCGGCATGCCGGAGTTACCGGTCGTGAGGTTGACTTCCCAGTCAGCGAAGGGCTTGCTGTACTCGAAGGTGACTTCCTTGCGGTCTTCGGAGATCTCCGGGAAGTCCGTGATCAGTGCCAGGCCCGGCTCCGCGGCGTCGAAGAAGACATCGCCGCCGGCATCCTCAACAGCGCCCTCGTCGTCACGCTCTGCATCTTCGGTGGTGTTGAAGTTGCCGCTCCGTGCAGCCCAGGCGAGCACGAGGTCAGCAGCGTCGACCGGGGTTCCATCGGACCACTTGGCGTTGTCGCTGTACGTGTACTTGACCTTGAGGGGATCCTCAGACACCTGCTCGACGGTGCCGAACGCGGTGTTGTCCTGCAGCTCGAGGTTCTCGTCGTAGTACTTGAATGCATCATGCATCATGTACACGACGTTGGCGTTCGTGACGTTGTTGGTCGCGGAAGTGTCGTTGTTCATCGAGTAGAACGGCTGGTTCCACATGACGCTGACTTCGCCGCCGCCTTCGCCGCCTCCGGCACCGCCTTCATTACCGCCGCCACCGGGGGGTGTGCAGGCGGACAGCAGCAGTGCTGACGCCGCCACACCGGCAGCTGCGGTGAGAATGCCTCTTTTCACGTCGTCTCCTTCTATCGGTAATCGCAATCTCACCGGCCAGCATGACAATCATGACTGCCAGGTGAGCACTTCATGAGCGAAGTGTGGATCGCAACTAAAGCTAGGCCACCGGAGCGTGTGACAGAGTCCACAATTCGGGAAATTACGCCTATCGTTACCGATTTGAGACGTCGATGAATGGTGTAGTGCATGTTGTGCAGATCACTGCATGAACTTGCATCGTTCGGCCTCTCCCGATGCAGCTCAACCGGAAGGTCAGCGTCGCAGCTCGGCAGGTGCTGTGAGCGCAGATCCATCTTGGCCTTCGATTAGGGTGGAGGCCATGTTCTCGCTGCTGAACCGCCCGAGCTCCGGGCCGCCGCGCTACCCAGAGGAGGGCACACTGCGGCCGACCGGCGCCCGTGTCCTCGCCGGCACCGCCATCGGCGTTGCCGTTGTCGCAGCCGTGAGCATCGCCTACCAGTTCCCACCGCCGACCGCCCTGCTGCTGGCAGGCATCCCTGCCCTCGGCGCGGTACTCGTCTGGGCGCTGTACTGGCACCCTCACGTCGACATCTCCCCAGCAGGAATGGCATTCGTCAACATCCTGCGCACCACGCCGATCCCCTGGCCAGCCGTTGATGCCTTCGACCTGCGCTACGGGCTGGCGGTCACCACGCGCTGGGGAACGAAGGAATCCGCGTGGGCGATACCGCGGGCGATGAAGCGAGCCCTGCCCACCTCGCGTCAGGCACCTGCGGGTCCCTCCGCTGGTGCGCGCACACGCGACAACGCGAATCCGCTCATCATCGCTGTCGTCGACTATCACGCCGAGTTGGACAAACGCGGATTCCTTGCCGATCCGGTGCTCGAAAACACGACGCCCCAGCACCGGTGGAACACCGGTGTCATCGCCGCACTGCTGCTGACAGCTGCGTGGGCGGCAGCGGCGATCATCTGCCTGCAGGTGCGCTGAAGCTCACCAGCCTCGCGTGCGCCACTGAGGGATCTGCGGACGCTCGGCACCGATCGTGGTCGCATCACCGTGTCCGGGCAGCACGTGGGTCTCGTCGCCGAACTGGCCGAAGATCCTCTCCTCCAGGTCGTCCATGAGCGAGGCGAAGTCCTCGCTGCTCCACGTCTTTCCCGGGCCGCCCGGGAACAGGCTGTCGCCGGAGAAGATGACGACCTCGCCCCCGGAGTCGCGCAGCACGTAGGCCACCGATCCGGGAGTGTGGCCGCGCAGCTCGATGACGTTGAGCTCGAACCCGTCGAAGGACAGAGTCTCGCCATGGGCGACCTGCTGGTCGATTGTCTGGCCCGACTCCTCGGTGATCGCCTCAGCGTCGTTGACGCCGGCGACTGTGCGGGCGTCGTAGCGCTCGGTAATCGGTTTGAGGGCGCGGACGTGGTCCCAGTGCCGGTGTGTGGTGAGCACATCGGTGACATGGGCGGCATCGGCGGGTCCCGCCTCGGCGCCGGCTTCGACGAGCGACTCAATCGCCTCGACGTCGTCAGCGGCATCGATGATGATCTGCTGGCCGGTCGTGGCCGAGGTGAGCAGATAGACGTTGTTGCTCATCTCCGAGACGGCGATCGAGCGGAGGGAAACATCAGTGAGCTGAAGGTCCATGGCGGTCTCCTCTTCTCCGGTGTGCCGCCGGCGGCAGCCAGCGGGGGCTTAGGTCCCAGCCTAACGGGAACGGTGCCCGCCGCACACGGGTCTCACCGGGTGCGCGCCCGGTCAGCGGGGGGCGGCGGTGCTATGGTGGCCAGCAGGCACCGACAGTGCCAGCGGACGAGGGAGCCGTACCCGCCGAGCGCAAAGACGGCCGCTTTCTCATCATGTACTGGACTGTTCTCATCTCATCCGGCACGTTCGAGGCGATGTGGGCATTCGCTCTGGCCGCCCGCCATCTGCGCATCATGCCGCGTCTGGCCCTCTTCGTCATCGGGGCCGTTGTCTCCATGGCCGGTCTGGCCTGGGGCCTGCAGGAGGTTCCCGTCGGCTCCGGCTACGCCGCCTGGGTGGCCGCTGGTGCCATCACCACGCTGGCCCTCGGCGCCCTGCGCGGGACTGAACGGCTGAATCTTGTGCGCATCGCCTGCGTCGCGGCGATCATCGCCGGTGTCGTCGGACTGCAGGTACTGCCATGACGAAGTACTGGCTGGTGCTCCTCTTCTCCGGCATGGCCGAGGCGATCTGGGCGGGCATGCTGGCCGCCGGTGTGCTGCACCCCGGCCGCGGGGCCCTCTTCCTCGCCGGTCTCGCGGCATCGCTGTCCGGCCTGGCCTATGCGATGCGGGCGATCCCCATGGGCACCGCCTATGCGATCTGGACCGGAATCGGCGCCGCGACGACAGCCGCCTGGTCCGCGGTCCTCGGTGAGGAGTTCGGTGCGGGCAAGATCGCCTGTCTGGTTCTCATCATCGCCGGTGTCGCCGGTCTGCAGCTCACCGCCGACATGACCGACGGCACAGAAGCTCAGAAGGCTCCGTCACAGAACTGACGCGTGCGGTTCACCACTTGCCGCGGGTGTACTGCGGTGGGTATGGCGCGTCGCGCCAGTCGAGCCCGAGTGCATGGGCAGCTCGCTGCGGCCAGGCCGGTTCGCGCAGCGCGGCCCGGGCCAGCAGCACCACGTCGGCGTCACCGGAGACGAGGATGCCCTCGGCCTGTGCGGGCTCGGTGATGAGCCCGACGGCGCCGGTGGTGACGCCAGCGGCAGCGATCTCCGCGGCCAGCGGCACCTGATAGGACGGGCCCACGGGGATGTCTGCGATGACGTTGCCGCCGGAGGACACGTCGATGAGATCGCAGCCGGCATCCTGCAGGGCGGTCGCGACCTCGGTGGCCTCGGTGATGTCGAAGCCGCCATCGGTCCAGTCGCTGGCCGAGATCCGCACAAGCACCGGCTTGTCCTCGTCGAAGGACTCGCGCACAGCGGTGTAGACCTCCATGAGCAGACGGGCACGGCCGGCGAGATCGCCGCCGTACTCGTCAGTGCGGACGTTGGACAGCGGTGAGAGGAAGGAATGGAGCAGATAGCCGTGGGCGGCGTGGATCTCGACCGTGTCGAACCCGGCTGCGTCAGCCCGGCGGGCCGCGGCAGCGAAGGCCTCGACGACCTCGGCGATGGCCTCCCGGCTCAGCGCTGCCGGCTCTGCGAGCCCTTCGAATGCGACAGCCGAGGGCCCGACAGTCGGCCAGCCGCCGGCCGCCTCGGGAACGGAGCCAGAGGGCTCGCCGACGAACGGACGGTACGTGCTGGCTTTGCGGCCCGCGTGGGCGAGCTGCATGCCGATCGCCGCGCCCTGACTGTGGGCGAAGTCGACGATCGGGGTCCAGGCCTCGGTGTGGGCATCGGACCAGATGCCTGCGTCCTGCGGTGAGATCCGCCCTTCGGGCAGCACAGCAGCGGCTTCGGTGAGGATGAGGCCGAACCCGCCGGTGGCGCGGGCGCCGAGGTGCACGAGGTGCCAGTGACCGGGCATGCCGTCGCGGTTCTCGCAGGAGTACTGGCACATCGGTGCCAGCCAGACGCGATTGCGGACGGTGAGTCCGCGCAGGGTGATCGGTTCGAAGAGTTTCGCCATGCCCTCAGCCTAACTGCTGCTCAGCAGGCCGAGGGCATGACGGCCCTCACGTTCACAGAGCGATCGAGAAGACACCCACCGCGATCGTCATGGTGACGATCGAGATGATGACGATGCCGATGACGTTGAGCACCACGCCGCCCTTGACCATGTCGGCGATGCGCACATAGCCCGAGCCGTAGGCCACCGCGTTGGGCGGGGTGGCGACCGGCAGCATGAACGCGCAGGTGGCGGCGAGTGCGACTGGGATCGTCAGCAGCAGCGGGTCGTAGCCCAGGCCCATCGCGACACCGGCGACGACCGGGATGAACGTCGCGGCGGTGGCGGTGTTCGAGGTGATCTCGGTGAGGAAGATGATGCCGGTGGCGAGGATGACCACGAGTGCGACCAGCGGCATCCAGTCCAGCGCCTGGACCGATTCGCCGATCCAGTCGGTCAGCCCGGTCTTGGTGAACTGGTCCGACAGCGCCAGGCCGCCGCCGAAGAGCAGCAGCACGCCCCACGGCAGTTCGACGGCTGATTCCCAGTCGAGCAGCCGGACGCCGCGGGCGTGGCCGGCGGGCATGAAGAACAGCAGCAGGCCGATGGTCATGGCGATGCCGGCGTCGTCGATCGGCGGATCCTCGAAGATGATCGGGAGCGCGATCCACGACACAGCAGCGAGCACGAAGAGCGTGAGGACACGCCATTCGCCCTGCGAGACCGGTCCGAGCTTGTCCATCTCGCGGCGGATGAGGTCGCGGCCGCCGGGGATCCGGTCGATCTCGGGCTTGAAGAACATCTTGGTGAGCACGAACCAGGCGGCGACAAGCATGACGATCGCCACCGGGGTGCCGACAAGCATCCACTGGCCGAAATGGATGTCGATGTCCTGGTTCTCGCGCAGGTAGCCGACCAGCAGGGTGTTCGGCGGGGTGCCGATGATCGTGGCAACCGAGCCGATCGAGGCGGCATAGGCGATGCCGAGCATGAGTGCGATCCCGAAGCGCGACTGCAGGATGCCGTCGGTGCCGGTCGCGTCGTCATCGGCCTTCTCGGAGTCTTCGAGCGTGTCGTCGCCGGCCTTCGACATCGCTTCGTTGACGAGCACGAGGACGGACAGGCCGATGGGCAGCATGAGCACGGCGGTTGCGGTGTTCGACACCCACATCGACAGGAATGCGGTGGCGATCATGAAGCCGGCGATGAGCGCGCCGGTGCGCTCGCCCATGAACGACAGGATGATGAGGGCGATGCGCCGATGGAGGTTCCAGCGCTGCATCGCCAGGGCGATGAGGAACCCGCCCATGAACAGGAAGATCGTGTCGGAGCCGTATTTCGCACCGACCGAGGAGACGGTCACCGGGGCCTCTTCGGTGCCTTCGATGAGGAGGGGGAAGACGACGAGCGGGACGAGTGCGGTCGCCGGGATCGGCAGCGCCTCGGTCATCCACCACACGGCCATGACGCTGGCTGTGGCGGCGGTGACGCGGGCGCCGTGGGGCACCTCTTCGGGCATGACGAACCAGATGATGGCCGCGAGCACGAGCCCGCCGAGGATGCCGATCCAGCGGGTGTAGTTCGTCGACTTCGAAAACGGTTCCGCCCGCTCTCCGGGTGAAAGCATGTTCTGCTCGCTGTTGCCGGTGCGCGGCAGCGGCGAGTAGTGGGAGGCGTGTTCGCCTGCTGGTCGGTTCTCGGACATCGGGCTCATTCCCTTAGCTGGACAGTTGGACGTGGCGGTGGACAGGCAGATGGACGGCGCAGGTGGACGGGGCGTGTCAGCTGCGGTTCTCGGCGCGGGAGAAGAAGGCGGTGAGGGTGTCGCAGACGAGGTCGGGGTGTTCGGCGACGACGATGTGGGCGGCATCTGGGATGACGGTCGCTTCGCCTGCCGGGGCCTGTTCGGCCAGGGCGCGCATAGACTCCGGCGGGTTGCCGATGTCCTGGGCGCCGGCGACGAAGAGGATCGGGATGGAGATATCGGGGATCCGCTCGGTGATGTCGAAGCGTGACAGCGCCTGGCAGCAGGCGATGTAGCCGCCATCGGGGACATTGCCGAGCATCTCGCAGACCATCGGGCCGGCCGGGTTGTCCTCGTCGAGGAAGCCGGCGGCGAACCAGCGGTCGGCGGTGTCGGGGATGAGGCTGCGGGTGCCGCCAGCCCGGACGGCGGCGATGCGCTCGTCCCAGCTCTCGGCGTCGCCGAACTTCGGGGCTGCGCACAGGGCGGCGACTGCGGTGAGACGGTCGGGATGGTCGAGTGCCAGCTGCATGGCCACCCCGCCGCTGATCGACAGGCCGGCGTAGAGGAAGGTGTCAGCGCCGACCGCGTCGGCGATGGCGACGACGCCAGCGGCGATGTCAGCCAGGGTGAGGTCGGCGAGCTGGGCTTCGAGATCGTCTGCAGTGTGGCTGGCGGGATCGTGGCCGGGCAGGTCGAAGGTGACGATGCGGTAGCCATCGGCCATCCGGTAGGCCACACCAGCCCAGAGTTCGCGGGTGGTGCCCAGCGCGGTGCCGAGGATGAGGACGGGAGCTTCGGGGCCGGGGTCGTGGACGATGGAGTAGGACAGCTGCGGGATCGCCATGGGCGAACATCCTCCTTCACACGAAACGTTCAGCTTCCACCATAGTGAAGGAGCTCACGCACCGGTACCGCAGGAGGCAGCCGTGTCCGGATCGTTAGCGGCTGGCAGCGCCGAGCACTCCCCCGGACCGGGTGAGATAGCAGTTGGCGCACAGCGACTCGTAGGTGACGTCCATCCCGTCGATGGCGACTTGATCGCCGGAGAAGACGAATTCGCCGTCGACCTGCCGGCCGTTGAACATCGCCTTGCGCCCGCACCGGCAGATCGTCTTGAGCTCCTCGAGCGTGTGGGCGATCTCCAACAGCCGGGCCGAGCCGGGGAAGGCGCGGGTCTGGAAGTCAGTGCGAATGCCGTAGGCCATGACCGGCACGTTGCGCAGGGTCGCGATCCGCAGGCAGTCATCGACCTGGCTGTCGGAGAGGAACTGGGCTTCGTCGATGAGCAGGCACGCGACCGGCTGCACGGGCACCTCCAGGCTCTCGATGAGCGCATCGTGGTCGACGTAGCCGGCGGTGTCGGCGAAGATCTGCTCGACGTTGGCATCGGTGTCGATGAGGAAGTCGACGGTCCGGGTGACCCCGAGCCGGGAGACGATCTCGTCAGCGCCCTTCGTGTCGATGCGCGGCTTGGCCAGCAGCACCCGCTGGCCGCGCTCCTCATAGTTGTAGGCCGCCTGCAGCAGGGCGGTGGACTTGCCCGAATTCATGGCGCCGTAGCGGAAGTACAGCTTGGCCATCGCAGTCTCCTCCCCTGGGCCGGCAGCTGGCCGTCACCGGATCGTCCCTGGTGACGGCCGGGTCACGTGAACCCCGCGCAACAGGATAATACGAACCGGCAGACCACCGGCGGGGCGTGTGCGATCGCACCCCTGTCATGCCCGAGGGGGTTAGGCCGCCGCCTGGGTCGCTGAGTAGACTGACAGAGATAACCCCTAGCGATCTGGAGACGTCACTGACTATGTCAAAGATCATCTATACGCACACCGATGAAGCGCCGATGCTGGCGACGTACTCGTTCAAGCCGATCCTCGAAGCCTTCGCCACGACGGCTGGCGTCGAGGTCGAGACCCGTGACATCTCACTGGCCGGCCGCATCATCGCGCTCTTCGGCGACTACCTCACCGAGGAGCAGAAGGCGCCTGATGCTCTCGCTGAGCTCGGCGAGCTGGCCAAGCAGCCTGAGGCCAACATCATCAAACTGCCGAACATCTCCGCCTCGGTCCCGCAGCTCAAGGCTGCGATCGCTGAGCTGCAGGAGAAGGGCTACCAGCTCCCGGACTACCCGGAGGAGCCGGCGACGGACGAGGAGAAGGACGTTCGCGCCCGCTACGACAAGGTCAAAGGCTCGGCCGTCAACCCGGTGCTGCGCGAGGGCAACTCCGATCGCCGCGCACCGGAGGCGGTGAAGAACTACGCCAAGAAGCACCCCCACTCGATGGGCGAATGGTCGGCTGACTCGAAGACCGCCGTCGCCACGATGGGCAAGGACGACTTCCGCTCCAACGAGCTCTCCGTCGTCGCTGAGAAGGACGACACCTTCACGATCCGGCTGCACACCGCCTCGGGAACCGAGACCCTCAAGGAGGTTCCGGTGCTCGCCGGCGAGGTCGTCGACGCGACCTTCCTCAAGGCCTCGGCCCTCGATGCGTTCCTCACTGAGCAGATCGCCCGCGCCAAGGACGCAGGCGTGCTGTTCTCCGTGCACCTCAAGGCGACGATGATGAAGGTCTCCGACCCGATCATCTTCGGCCACGTCGTAGAGGCGTTCTTCCCCGAGGTGTTCAGCACCTACGGTGAGCAGCTGGCCACGGCCGGTCTGAGCCCCAATGACGGACTCGGCGCAATCCTCTCCGGACTCGACGAGGTGCCTGAGGACGTCGCCACCGCCGTGCGCGAAGGCATCGAGAAGGGCCTGGCCAACGGCCCGGAGATGGCAATGGTCAACTCCGATAAGGGCATCACCAACCTGCACGTGCCCAGTGACGTCATCGTCGACGCCTCGATGCCGGCGATGATCCGCATCGGCGGCAAGATGTGGGGACCCGACGGTGAAGAGGCCGACACGCTGGCCGTCATCCCCGACTCCTCCTATGCCGGGGTCTACCAGGCTGTCATCGAGGACTGCAAGGCCAACGGAGCCTACGATCCGGCCACCATGGGATCGGTTCCCAATGTCGGGCTCATGGCCCAGAAGGCCGAGGAGTACGGCAGCCACGACAAGACGTTCGAGATCAGCGAAGCCGGCACCGTCGAGGTTGTCGACTCCGCAGGCACCGTGCTCATGAGCCACGACGTCGAGGCCGGTGACATCTGGCGTGCCTGCCAGACGAAGGACGAGCCGATCCGCGACTGGGTCAAGCTCGCAGTCACCCGTGCCCGGATCTCTGAGACCCCGGCCGTGTTCTGGCTCGACGAGTCGCGCGCCCATGACCGCAACCTCATCCAGAAGGTCAAGCAGTACCTACCCGAGCACGACACCGACGGCCTCGACATCCAGATCATGAACCCGGTCGAGGCCACGAAGTTCTCCCTCGAGCGGATCCGCCGCGGCGAGGACACCATCTCGGTGACCGGCAACGTGCTGCGCGACTACAACACCGACCTGTTCCCGATCCTCGAGCTCGGCACCTCGGCGAAGATGCTCTCCGTTGTTCCGCTCATCGCCGGCGGCGGCCTGTTCGAGACCGGTGCCGGCGGTTCGGCGCCGAAGCACGTGCAGCAGCTGCTGGAGGAGAACCACCTGCGGTGGGACTCCCTCGGCGAGTTCCTCGCCACCGCTGAGAGCTTCCGCCACCTCAACCGCAGTGCGGGCAATGAACGCGCCGGTGTGCTGGCCGCGACCTTGGACAAGGCGACCGAAACCTATCTCAACGAGAACCAGTCGCCGTCGCGCACGGTCGGCGAGCGCGACTCACGCGGCAGCCACTTTCACCTGGCCCTGTACTGGGCTGAGGAACTGGCCAAGCAGACCGAGGACGCCGAGCTGGCTGCGGCGTTCACGCAGATCGCCGGTGAGCTGCGTGAGAATGTCGACACGATCGATGAGGAGCTGCTCGCGGTGCAGGGCGATTCCGCTGACATCGGCGGCTACTACCTGCCCGAGGACGAGAAGGCGTCGGCTGTCATGCGTCCGTCGAAGACTCTCAACGAGATCATGAAGACGCTGGAGAAGAAGGACGTCTGATCCATCTCCGCACAGCTGCAGGGCCCGGAACCGATCGGTTCCGGGCCCTGCTGCGTGCGCTTGACTCTGTCAGAGATGGCGCTTGAAGAGTCTGTCAGAGGTAGCGCTTGGCGCCGGCGAACTGGCCTGCGCGATCCCACTTCTTCCAGTCGACGATCTCGACGTTCTTCGAGGCGTTCGGGGCGTGGATCATCTTCCCACCGCCGAGGTACATGCCGACGTGGTGGACCGTCCCCTTGCCGCCGCGGTTGGCGAAGAAGATGAGGTCGCCTGGCTGCAGCTGTGAGGACTTCACGCTCGTGCCGGCCTTCGACTGCGGGCCGGAGTCACGCGGGATGTCGATGCCGTGTGAGCGGTAGACTGCGTAGGTGAACCCGGAGCAGTCGAAGCCGTACTGGGAGGTACCGGCCCACAGATAGCGGATGCCCTCATACTGTTTGGCCGTAGCGGTCAGATCTGTCGGCTTGGGTTTCGTCGCGCCGGCACCGGGCGCCTGCAGGCGCACATCGGAGGTCTTGACCCAGCCGGTGGTGCCATTCGGCAAGCGCACGCGCACGGCGTCATCGCTGCCGGTGAGCACCGGCAGTGCGGTGTTCGTCGAAACGGTCTTCATCGCCTTGCCGCCCGGAGCGTCGCTGACAGCGGTCTTCACCGCCTCCACGACCGCGAGCTCTCCTGCACCGCGCAGCTTTCCGAAGTCCGGGTTGCCGACGAGCTGAGCGCGCGGCATCCAGCCCTCATAGCCGTGCTTGGCACCGGGATCCGACTGCGAGCGCACAGCGACCTTCGCCCAGTCCTTCGTAAGTGAGAGGATGCGGACTTCGTCGCCGTAGAGCGCCTGGGTCTGCGTCTTGCCGGTCAGCCCGCGGCGCACCTCGGTGTCCTTGAGGTTGGCGTTCCACTCATCGAGCCGGACCGGGTTGGCCAGCGCCGGCTGATCGACCTTCCGCGGGCTGGAGGAATCGGTCCAGACCGTGGCGACGGCAACGTCGACGAAGGCCGGTTTGCCCTCGTGCAGCCCGGAACCGGGCTTGAGCGGCGGATCGGCGGCCGGGTTGGTGTCGATGGCATGGCCGGTGAGCGGATCGATCTCGGGCTGCTTGATCGGCGGGCGCGGCAGCACATCGTGACCGGCCGGAGAATCGGCCTGCGGGTTGGCCGCGGCTGGACCGGCGGCAGCGGTGAGCCCGGCAGCTGCGAGAACTGCTGCGGCCAGCACGGTGCGGTACCGTCGGCGCAGCGGGGCGTGGGTCGTGCGAGACATGGATGTCCTTCCAGTGACCTGGTGGGAAGTGGGACACGAATGCGATCTCACCGTAGCCAAAACCTGTGTGCCCGTGAGAGTACCGACCGGCCGGGTCGCCGATCGTCACGCAATCGTGATATGGCACGCTGTCGAGCCCCTCCCCGTTCATGCGCCCTCGACTGTAAGCTGTGTCACATGAACGCGATGCCCGTGTCCGGTAACATCCTTCCCCTCAGTCGTGCTGTCGGCCGCCGCTGCGATGACATCGCGGTCCTCTCAGCCATGCTCGTGGTCGGAGAGAATCCCCTGCGCACAGAATCCGACGACTGCGTGTGGTGGACCTTCATCAACTCCGGTGTCGAGTTCCTCTTCGCCTCCGGCACCCTCGCCGAGGTGGAGCTGCGTCTCGTCTACGACCGCACCGGTTCGTTCAACGGCATCGTCGTGCCGTCCTGGCTGGTCGAGTCCTGGTGGTGCCGGCCGAACGCCGCGCAGGTGCACAAGACCTTCGGCGCCCCGCAGCGGGTGCACGCGCTGTTCGAGGACAGCACGGCCGGCGCCGAGGTGTTCAGCTTGGAGTCGACCGAAGTGCGCACCGAGTACGACGCCAACGGCGGGCTGTGCTCCGTCTCACTGACCGCCGCCTGATCGAAGGAGCCGCTGCACTATGCGCATCACCCTGCACACCGGGGACATCACCTCCGAGACCTGCGATGCGATCGTCAATGCCGCCAACTCCTCCCTGCTCGGCGGCGGCGGGGTCGACGGCGCGATCCACCGGGCGGCCGGACCGGAACTGCTGGAGGCCTGCCGGCGGATCCGTGCCGAGCAGCTGACCGACGGACTGCCCGCCGGCCAGGCGATCGCGACCCCGGCTGGCAGATTGTCGGCCGACTGGGTCATCCACACCGTCGGCCCGAACCGGCATGCCGGCCAGACCGACCCCGAGATTCTCGTCTCCTGCTATGCGGCGAGCCTGGGCGAAGCGCAGCGCGTGGGAGCTGCGACGGTCGCGTTCCCGGCCATCGGCGCCGGCGTGTACGGCTGGTCGGCTTCCGAAACCGCGGAGGCAGCCGGGCAGGCGTGCGGTTCCCAGGGCTGGGACGGTATTGACGAGGTGCGCTTCGTCCTCTTCTCCCCTGACACCCACGCCGCCTTCGCCCACGTGTTCACGGAGGCTGACGGCTGAGTTTGAGGACCCCGCTGACCGTGCGCGATGAGGATGACGGGCACGCTGCCCGGAGCCGGCAGCTGGGCGCGCAGAGCATCGAGATGCGGGAACCGCTCGTGCAGGTGCGCCGTCCCGATGCCCGACCCGGCCCCGAACTGAACGATCGGACCCGCCGAGGTGCCCAGCGCCTCGGCGATGGCGGGTTCGACATGGGTCATGAGCCGCTGCCAGGCCGCGCCCATGAAGAGCTCGTGGTACTCGGCCACGCCGGCAAACCAGGTGTCGTCCACGGCGGTCTTCCCAGACGTGCAGGCGCCGCCGGCACGAAGCGCTGGGCGCTTATGCGTCCGGGGAATCCGCTGCGATGTCGGGGCTGACCTCGGAGGTCATCGTCACCGGTGCACCGTGCTCGATTGTGCGCGAGACGGTGCAGTAGCGGTCGTGGGAGAGTTCGAGCAGCCGCTCGACCATCTTCGCCGCCTGCTGACCGGCCTGGTCGTCGGGGAAGACGAGGTCGAAGTGAAGCCGGATGTCATCGAGCCGGGAGGCCTCATCGTCCTCGACGACCTTCTCGCCGGTGGCGGTGATGTCGAAGCGCTCAGGCTCGGTGCGGCGGGTGGTGACGGTGTCGAGATCGATGGCCGAGCAGCCGGCGGTGGCCGCCAGCAGCAGTTCGACGGGAGTCAGGAGCCCCTCACCGCGGCCGAACTCGATCTCAGCCCCTGAGGCGGTGCGCGCCCGGTAGTGGTTCTCCGTGATCCTGGTCACCTCGACGCGGCGCTGTGCGTCGCCGCCGGTGGTCTCCTGTGCAGTCATGACCACATCCTGCCACCGGCCGCGATAGCCTGTACAGCGCGGCCGGGCTGTCAGCGGCAGGGGTTGGAGAGGCGGCCAGGTCAGCAGCTGGAGGGTGTGTGAGAGCCGGCAAGGCGCATTGGCGCGAGCTGTGCCGCAGGAGTAGAGTGTCGGCGGCCTTCAGCACTGTCCCGGCGCCTGCCGGCCTCTGAGCTGAAGGCAGCGACCGAATGACAAGGACTAAGGATATGACTGGCTCGTCTCAGACGGACGCCTCGGCTCTGAGAACTGAGGACATCCGCAACGACACTCGCTTCTTCGGCCACCCGCTGCCGCTCATGCAGCTGTTCGGCCTCGAGATGTGGGAGCGCTTCTCCTACTACGGCATGACCGGCATCCTTGCCCTGTACCTGTACTTCAACACCACTGACGGCGGGCTCGGCATCCACCAGCCGACGGCTTTGGCCATCGTCGGCGCCTACGGCGGCGCGGTCTTCCTCGCCACTGTCGGCGGGGCCTGGCTGGCCGACCGGGCGTTCGGCGCCGAACCGGTGCTGTTCTGGTCTGCCGTTATCATCATGTGCGGTCACATCGCCCTCGGCGTGCTGCACGGGGTCGGCGGCGTGGCCGTCGGTCTCATCCTCGTCGCGCTCGGCTCCGGCGGCCTCAAAGCCACCGCCAGTGCGATCGTCGGCACGCTCTACACCGAGAAGGACACCCGCCGCGAGGCCGGCTTCTCACTGTTCTACATGGGCATCAACATCGGCGCCTTCCTCGGCCCGCTGCTCACCGGCTGGCTGCAGAAGAGCATCGGCTTCCACTTCGGCTTCGGCGCTGCCGCCGTCGGCATGGCCATCGGCCTCATCGTCTACATGACCGGACGGAAGAGCATCCCCGCCTCGGCGAAGATCGTCGTCAACCCGCTGCCGGCTGGACAGCGCTGGAAGTTCGGTGCCGGCGCGCTCGGCGTCATCGCCGTCATCACCGTGCTGTGGATGTCGGGGCTCATGAACGCCGACAACCTCGCGATCTGGACCACCCTCGTCTGCCTCATCGCCGCGACCGCCTACTTCACCGTCATCCTGCGCAGCACCGAGATCACCGAGGTCGAACGCTCCCGCACCCTGTCGTTCATCCCGTTCGTACTGGCAACGGTGGCGTTCTGGTCGCTGTACCAGCAGATCTTCAACGTCCTCACCGCCTACTCCGACACCGAGCTCAACCGCAGCATCTTCGGCTGGGAGATGCCGATCGCCTGGATCGCCCTCATCCCGCCGGTATTCGTCATCGCTCTGGCCCCGGTGTTCTCCGCGATCTGGCTCAAACTCGGCTCCCGGCAGCCAGCCACCCCGATCAAGGCCGGGCTGTCGCTGCTCATCATCGGCGGATCCTACCTGCTGTTCCTGCCCTTCGCGCAGTCGCACGGCAACACTGTGCCGCTGCTGTGGGTGACGTTCATCCTCGCGCTCTTCGTCGTCGCCGAGCTGCTCATCTCCCCCATCGGCCTGTCGGTGGCCACCCGCCTGTCACCGAAGGTGTTCACCTCGCAGATGATCGCCCTGTACTTCCTGGGCTCCGGCGTGGGCACTTCGCTGTCCGGAGTGTTCGCCACGTACTACGACGCGAACAATCAGGTGCCGTACTGGACGACGCTCGGTCTGGCCTCGATCGTCGCAGGCCTCATCGTGCTGCTGACGGCCAAGCCGGTCATCCGGCTCATGCGCGGTGTCACATGACCGTGCCGATGAGCGCCGCTTAAGCGCCGGTGGGCCGTAAGATGTCAGCTATGACAGAGAGGACTCACCCGCACGATCCGCACGCGGCGCACACCGCCTCGGGAGCCGGACGATGAGCGGCGGCATCGTCGCGCTGCTCGACGATATCGCCGCGATGGCGCGTATGGCGGCTGCCAGCGCCGACGATGTGGCAGCCGCGACCGCCCGCGCCAGCGCGAAGGCCGCCGGTGTCGTCGTCGACGACGCTGCCGTGACCCCGCAGTATGTGCACGGTGTCTCGCCGGCACGCGAACTGCCGATCATCTGGAAGATCACTCTCGGTTCGCTGCGCAACAAGCTGCTCATCATTCTGCCGGCCGCACTGCTGCTCAGCCAGTTCCTGCCGTGGGTGCTCACTCCGCTGCTGATGATCGGCGGCTGCTATCTGTGCTTCGAAGGCGCCGAGAAAGTCTGGGAGAAGCTGGGCGGCCACCACGCGGAGAAGGAGCAACCCTCGCAGCTGCAGGGTGAGAAGAGCGAGAAGCAGGTCGTCACCGGTGCGGTGCGCACCGACTTCATCCTCTCGACCGAGATCATGGTCATCTCCCTCAACGAGGTCGCCGGCGAACCGCTCGTCAACCGCACGATCATCCTCATCGCCGTCGCCGTCGGCATCACCGCGCTCGTCTACGGCGTCGTCGCTTTGCTGGTGAAGATGGACGACATCGGCCTGGCGATGACGCAGAAGGAGTCCGCCGGCACGCAGAAGTTCGGCCGCTTCCTCGTCGCTGCGATGCCGCGCGTGCTCGATGCGATCTCGATCATCGGCACCTTCGCCATGCTGTGGGTCGGCGGGCACATCCTGCTCGTGGGCACCAAGGACCTCGGCTGGGACGGACTCTACGGCGTCGTCCACCACCTCGAAGGCTACGGCGCTGCCGTGCCGGCGGTCGGCGCGGTGCTCGGCTGGCTCATCAACACGATCTGCTCACTCATCCTCGGCCTCATCGTCGGGCTCATCATCGTCGGCGTCATGCACCTGCTGCCCTTCGGCCACGGCAGGAAGGACGGCGATAGCGACGCCGCGGCAGATGCGCCGGCGAGCACCGACTCCGCTCCCGGAGCGCAGTCCGGCACTGACCCTGCAGGCGGCTCCCATGCCGCCGGCGACGGACCGGATGCGGCAGACGAGTCCCGCTGAGATCTGCCCGCCCATGGCCTAGGGTGGATGCATGAGCGATCTCGAATTCTTCGACACCACCGGCATCGACCGCGTCCTCGGCGTCGTCGCCCACCCCGACGACATGGAATACGGCGCCTCATGCGCCGTCGCAGCCTGGACGGCGGCCGGGATCGATGTCTCCTATCTTCTGCTGACCGCCGGTGAGGCCGGCATCCGCGACATGGAACCAGCCGAAGTCGCAACGGTGCGCCGCCGCGAGCAGCAGGCCGCCTGCGCCGAGGTGGGGGTTGAGTCGCTGACGATCCTCGACTTCCCTGATGGTCTCGTCGCAGCCGACCATGCGCTGCGCAGGGCGATCGCCCGGCAGATCCGGTCCTACCGCCCGCAGGCGATCATCACGCTGCCGTGGAAGCTGGAGGTCAGCTTCGGGCTCAACCACGTCGACCACCGCAACGTCGGCCTTGCCGTCATCGACGCGATCCGCGATGCCGACAATCCGTGGGTCTTCCCCGAACTGCGCGACGAGGAGGGCCTGGAGGCGTGGAAGGCGGACTGGCTGCTCGTCTCGGGTGATGAGCCGACCTGCGCAGTCGATGTCACCGGGGAGCCGCTGGAGCGCGGGATCGCCTCGCTGTCAGCCCACGAGGTCTACCTCGACGCCCTGCCGGGCCACCCCGCCCCGCGCGAGATGCTCGAGGGCATGACCGCTGCTGCCGGTGAGCGCGCCGGCGTGGCCAAC
>NZ_JALXKS010000053.1 GCF_025144725.1 Brevibacterium sp. p3-SID960
TATCGGAGGCCTCACCCCAGCCGACCGCGTTCACAACCTCACGGGGAACTACACCTAGCTGGTACCGCGCAGGTCGAGGCGCAGCTCGTGCGGGTTCTCAGGGCTCAGCGTCACCGGGATGCCCCAGTCCTGCTGGTAGAGGTGGCAGGCCGCGTGCAGCGGGATCTCCCCGTCCTCGGAGCCGTCGCAGGCCGCGGCCCGGGCGGTGATGTGCAGGACACCGGAGTCGATGCCATCGGCGATCTCGATCGTCCGCTCCAAACCTTCGCTACCGCCGGCACCTGCGGTGATGAGCTCTGGCGGAGTGGACGAGACCTGCAGCTGGGTCGGGTCGCCGAACCGGTCGTCGAGCTTCTGCCCGGCAGGCACGCTGAACCCGACGGTGAGGGTCAGCGTGCCGGTGCCGAGCTCGGTGGCCGGGCGGGAGGTCTGCTGGGCGCCCTCGTCGACATGCTGTGCCTCAGCCGGGATGGCGACCCGGGTGAGCCGGTGGGCTGCCGATTCGGCGACGAGCAGGCTCGGCTGCTCGCCGTCACTGTCGGGCAGGACGAGGATGTCAGACGGTTCGTCGAGCCCGCGGGCCAACGTCGTGACCTCATCGGTGCGGAGGTCGTAGCGGCGGATCGCACCGTTATAGGTGTCGGCGATCGCCACCGACCCGTCGGGCAGTTCGGTCACACCGAGCGGATGCTGCAGGCGCGCCTCGGCGGCGGTCCCGTCGCGGAACCCGAAGTCGAACAGGCCCTGCCCGAGCTTCGACTCGACCACACCGGTGGCCGGGTCAAGCAGTCGCAGTGCCGAGGTCTCCGAATCGGCCAGCCACACGCAGCCGTCCGAAGCGGCTGCCACGCCGGAGGTCTGCGCATACCAGGCAGTTTCGGCGTCACCGTCGACGAGACCTTCGTTCATCGTGCCTGACAGCAGCCGGATGGTGCCGGTCTGCGGGTTGAACGACCAGATCGTGTGGTTTCCGGCCATCGCGATGACGACCTCGCCGGTGGTCTCGGCGTAGTGGACGTCCCAGGGGCTGGAGAGCTTGATGGCATCGGCTGGGCCGTCGTAGCGGCCCGTGTCGCCGTGGGTGCCGGTGACGTTGTCGACAGCGCCGACCATGTACTGCTCGCCGGTACCGGCGACCGTCGAGATCTCACCGGTGTCGAGGTTGAGGCCGCGCAGCAGGTGGTTGACGGTGTCGGCGATGACGACGTGATAGCCGACCTCGGCTGCCAGCTCGGCCGGGAGTTCGGCTAAGCCGCCAGGTTCGCTCAGCTCGGCGGTCTCTGCCGGCCCGTCAGTCCGACCGCGTTCCCCGGAGCCGTAGCGGTGCAGGATGGTGCTGCCCGACGGGTCGTATTCGACGAGTGAGTGGTGTCCGGAGTCGGCGACGAGCAGGTTGCCTGCATGCTCGCCGGTGGTGAGCCGGATGAGCTTGCCGGGGTAGAACAGGTCGGTCTCGACTGGTGCCGGCGGGACGTAGGGGTCGTTGCCGCGGCGCAGGGTGCCTTTGGCCGCATGCTCTTCGATGAGGTCTTCGATGAGGGAGGCGAGCCCGGCAGCGTGGCCTTCACCGGACATCGAGGCCACCAGGTGGCCTTCGGGGTCGATGAGGGCGAGGGTCGGCCAGGCGCGGGCGGAGTACGCCTGCCAGGTCTGAAGGTCCGGGTCGTCGAGGACGATGTGCTCGACCTGGTAACGCTCGACGGCCTTGTCGACGGCTTCGACGGTGCGCTCGAACTCGAACTTCGGGGAGTGCACGCCGATGATGACGAGCTCGTCTGCGTATTTCTGCTCGATCGGGCGCAGCTCATCGAGCACGTGCAGGCAGTTGATGCAGCAGAAGGTCCAGAAGTCGAGCAGCACGACCTTGCCGCGCAGGTCGGCGAGGCTGAGGTCGATGCCGCCGGTGTTGATCCAGCGGCGGCCGGTGAGTTCAGGAGCGCGCAGGCGCAGAGCGTCAGTCATACCCTCATTGTGCCACCGCGGCTCACCTGTCTGCTTTGCGGCTGTCATATGTGTCAGCGGCATCCGAGACGGCGGCCACGAAAGAGAGGAGAAGTGCCATCATGGAGTCATGAACGATGCAGCCGCGACGAGCCCCGAGCCCCTCTCCTCCGAACATGCTCAAAAGATCCGCGACCGTCTCGATGCGGTGGCCGGTCAGGCCGCCGAGGCGGCGCAGCGCTCCGGCCGCACCGCTGACGATGTGCGGATCATGCTGGCGACGAAGACGCAGCCAGTGGAGAAGATCCGGGTCGCGATCGAGCACGGCTTCACACTCATCGGCGAGAACCGGGTGCAGGAACTGACCGGCAAGGCCGACGGCTTAGCCGATCTCGAGCACGAGACGCACCTCATCGGGCCGCTGCAGCGCAACAAGGTCAATCACACGCTGCGCGTCGACTCATGCACGTGCATCGAGTCGGTCGACAACCTGCCGCTGGCTGAGAAGCTGCACAACCGCCTGGAGGTTCTCGACCGCTGGATCGACGTCCTCGTCCAGGTCAACACCTCGCGTGAGGATTCGAAGTTCGGCACTGCTCCCGGGGCGGCGGCTGAGCTCATCGAGTCGCTGGCCCCTTTCGACCGGCTGCGGATCCGCGGGCTCATGACGATCGGGCTGCCCGGGGAGAGCGACGAGGTCATCCGCCCCAGCTACGCCGATCTGCGCCAGCTGCGCGACCGCCTCATCGACGAGGGGATCCTGGCACATGACGCGACGGAGCTGTCGATGGGCATGAGCGCTGACTTCGCCCTCGCGATCGAAGAGGGCGCGACAGTCGTGCGGATCGGCTCGAGCGTCTTCGGCGCCCGTCCAGCGCCCTGAGCGAGCTCCCCTCCCACCCACGCGACCACCGCCTCGGGACCGGGACGGCAGTCGAGCACCAACTCGCGGCAGTGGTGTGCTGAGAGTCACAGGATTCTCGCGTGAACCCGTGAGAACCGCGGAATCTCGCGCTTCTCGAACTGCCCGACAGCCTCGAAAACCTCCAGATGAGAGCCCTCTCATCGGCATTTCACGTCTGCCTCATGACCGGCCGGTTGACTGCTGCATGCAGCGACCAGTCGGCGCTGCGACCCCACCGTCAGCACGACGAGAATGTTGAGAAGAGAATCATGTCGCTTCTGGTGACTCCCGCACAGACCCCCGCCACCAGCGCTGCTGCGGACCGCTCGGTTGCCGCCGCCGCTCCCACTGCCGCCCCGGCGGCCCAGCCGCTCCGGCAGCGCCTCGAGCGCGCCAAGTGGGCGTACTCGACCCGCTTCGCCAAGCAGTTCGTCGAGCTCTCCACCGACGTCGAACTCATCACCGACCCCGACTACGCACCGCAGGCCGGCGATGTCGTCCTCGCCCGGGTGCTGGAGATCGGCCAGCACAAGCGGCTGGAATCCCCGGACTCCCGCAAGGCTCTGCTGTTCCCCGGTGACGAGATCGTCGTCGCCTACGGCGCACGCTACGCACCCGATCAGTTCCACGCTGTCGTCCCGCCGGCGCTCTCCGACTGCCATCTGGCCGCCGCCGGCGGCATGGCCGCTGCCGTCATCGAGCAGCACGCCAGCGTCGACGCCCCCACGCAGATCCAGCCGATCGGCGTGCTGCGCGACCAGTCGGGAGCCATCACCCTCACCCGTGCCGCCCACCGCAGCGTCGACACCGGCATCACCGCCGTGACGCAGCGGCGCGGGCACCGCGTGCCGGTCATCGCAGTGCTGGGCACCTCGATGAACTCCGGGAAGTCGACGACGCTGGCCTGCCTGGCCAACGGCCTGGCCGCAGCCGGCCTGCGGGTCGCCGCCGGCAAGGCGACGGGAACCGGCGCCGGCAACGACGCGCGGCTGTTCGCCGATGCCGGGGCGGCGCATGTCCTCGACTTCACCGACTTCGGCTACTGCTCGACCTTCCAGCTCAGCCTCACCGAGGTCCGCGACCTGTTCCTCACCCTTGTCGACGAGCTCGCCGGCGGCCCGGCCGGCAGCACGGTCGATGCCGATGTGGTGCTCGTCGAGATCGCCGACGGCATCTACCAGGGCGAGACCGCACAGCTGCTCGCCGACGCGGAGTTCGCCGGGGTCGTCGACCACCTCGTGTTCTCTGCCGGGGACGCCCTCGGCGCAGTCGGCGGGGTGAGCGTGCTGCGCAGTCTCGACCGCGAACCCGCGCTCGTCTCCGGCGTCGTCACCGCCTCGCCGCTGGCCGCCGCCGAGGCGCGCACCGCACTCGATGTGCCGGTCACCGGAACCTACGAGCTGTGCCTGCCCGAGATCGCGCTGTCGGTCTTCGACGGTGCCGGCATGGCATCGGCCGCGAAGGCAGCGGCCGGACGGTCATGAGCGCGCAGGCGTCCGCCGCTGCGGCCGCTGCTGCAGCGCAGCGTCCAGGCCCCTACCACCTGGCGGTGCATACGGTGTGCGCGCGCGTCGGCAGCACTGGCAGGGCCACCCGTGGGATGCTGCCGCGGCTGGCCGCCGGGGTTCGCCGCCGCTGGCTGGCCGGGCTGGTGGGCATCGGCCTCGGGCAGGCCGCACTCGGCGGGCTGGGCGCCTGGGCGCTCATCCGGATGCAGTCGGCCGGTGCTGCCAGCACGCTCGTCTTCGGCTTGTCGGTGGCCGTGCTCGTCCTCTCCGCACTGGGGGTCGGGACACTGAAGATCCACGAGCGCACCGTCGCCGAGCGCCTCGGGCAGGACTATGTCCATCAGCTGCGCCTGCGGCTGCTCGGCTCGGCACTGAGCCCCGGGGAGCGCACCTCGCTGGGCGTGACGGTCGCACGCACCACCAACGACCTGTCCTCGGTGAAGAACTGGGTGTCCCAGGGCATCGCACCTGCCCTCGTCGGCGTGCCGCTGATTCTGGGGACCAGCGTCATCCTGCTCGTCCTGCACTGGCAGCTGGCACTCGGATTCATCATCCCGGTCGCCGTGCTGGGGGTGCTGCTCGTGTGGTTCAAGCAGCCGATGTTCGAGCGCACCCGCACTCTGCGACGCACCCGCGGCCGGCTGGCCGCCCGGATCGCTGAGACGGTCACCGCCGCCGAGACGATCATCGCCGACGGCGGGCGCGACCGTGAGCTCAAGCGCATCACCAGCCAGTCCGCACAGCTGGCCGAGCATGCTGTCACCCGGGCTGAGACCGTCGGTGCGCTGCGCGCTGCCGGTGCGGTCGCCGGCCTGCTCGCCAGTCTGCTCGTCGCCGCGATCGGCATCGCCACCGCCGCCTCCCCCGGGACGGTGATGGCGGCGATGGCCCTCACCGGCATCGCGACCAGCCCGATCCTCGATCTCGGCCGGATCATCGAGTACCGTCAGACCTTCCTCGCCGCCCGCAGGATCATCGGACCCGCGCTTTCCGCCGCCGATGAGCGCAGCGAGCAGGCGGCCGCCCGGCGGGCAGCCAGTGCCGAGCTCACCTGCCCGCTGCCAGCCGCCGCTGCCGGTTCGGTGGTGCTGAGCGCACCGGGCCTGCTGGAGCAGCCGCTCACCGCCGCCCCCGGTGAGGTGGTCTGGCTCGCTGACGACGGCGGCCGGGCCAGTGCCCTCATGCGCCGGATCGCCGGTCTCGACTCCAGCGGCCACACGCTCAGCGCCGGCAGAGCTGCGGAATCCGCGCAGCCTGATGCGTTCTGGGCCGACGGGCAGAATCTGCTCTCCCTGTCCCCGACCACGCGCCGCCGGCTGGTCGGCTGGGCGCGCGCGGGCACCGTGTTCGAACGCGGTCGGCTGGATCGCGCCCTGCACTACCGCCGCCCGGATCTGGATGGACAGTTCGACGCCGCCACCCTCGACCGGGTCGGTCTCGACGTCGATGCACTGCCGAAGGGTGCCCGCACGATGCTGCGTGCCGGCGGCCAGCCGCTCTCCCGCAGTGAGCGCGCCCGCCTCGCCCTGGCCCGCGCGGTCTATGCCGATCCGCCGCTGCTGCTCATCGACGGCCTTGACGGGGATCTCGGCGCAGCCGGGACGGCCATGCTGACGTCTGTGCTCGCTGATTACCCCGGTGTGGTGCTCTTCGCCGGCTCACCTGCCGTCGCCGAGGCGGTGGGTGCGCGCACCGTCGACCTCACCGCTGCGGGGTGAGCGCTCGGCAAGCAGGCAGACGCGTCGTGATGAGACGCGCGGCGATGAGAGGAGCGGTGATGAAAGGAGCTGGGCTGCGGGATCCTTCCCTCAGCCCAGCTCAATCGTCGTCGCCGTCGTCGTCTCCACCGCCGTCGCACTCCCAGCCGTCGTCATCCCACTCGCACACCCCACGGCCGGAGCCGGAACCGGAGCCGGATCCTGAGCCGGAACCTCCTCCGCCTCCGGAATCGGTGCCGCTGTCGGCTCCGCCGCGCGGGCGGCTGGCAGGTGCCGGGACGCGCTTGGCGTCAACGGCTGCACTGCCGCTCTCCTCCGCTGCCCTGCGGGCGGCCTGCTCGGCTGGATCGAGATCTGCTGGGCCTTCTGCCTCGGCGTCGCCGTCTTCGGGGTTCGCGGCCTCAGGGGGCGCATCGGGGCCTGGACGGTCAGAGCCTACAGGGGTTTCGCCGACGCTGATGCCCGGCTGGTCACGGTCGATGTCTGCTGATGACGGAAGCAGCGCAAGCGAGGCTGCGGCCAGGCCGGCTGCAGCGAGAATGCCGATCGTCCCGAATCGTTTCATGCGCACAGTCTGACCGAAGAATGTGAGACGGGTGTGAAGCGCAGATGAGAGCTCTCTCATCTGCACGATGACGTTTCACCACTGCCGGATCAGGCAGCCGGGTCGACGAGCTTGTAGCCGATGCCCCGGACGGTGACGAAGCGCTCGGCACCGAGCTTCTTGCGCAGGTAGCGCAGATAGACGTCAACGACATTCGAGGCGCCGTCATAGTCGTAGCCCCACACATGGGTGAGCAGCTGTTCGCGGGAGAGCACCTGGTTCGGGTGCTCCAGGAACATCACCGCCAGCGCGAATTCGCGGCTTGAGAGCTCCAGCTCGGTGCGCTCGTCCCCGCTGCCGCAGGTCGCGATGCGGGTGCGCAGGTCGAGTGCGAAGTCACCCAGCGTGAGGGTGTCGCTGGATTCGGGGGCCGGTTCGCTGTGGCGTTCACGGGCGCGCAGCCTGATCCGGGCCAGCAGCTCTTCGAACCGGAACGGTTTGGTCAGATAGTCATCAGCCCCGCCTTCCAGCCCGTGCAGCGTGTCGTCGAGGGAGTCGCGTGCGGTCACGACGACGATCGGGATGTCGTGGCCCATCGACCGCAGGGTGCGCAGCACCGTGAAACCGTCCATGCGCGGCAGCCCGACATCGAGGACGAGCAGGTCGAACTCCCCGCTGGTCGCATAGTCGAGGGCGGCGATGCCGTCTTCGACAACGGTCGGGGAATAGCCGTTGGCCGTCAGGCCACGGGCGACGAAGCGTGAGATGCGCGGCTCGTCTTCGGCGATGAGGATCCTCATAGGGTGTCTCCGGACTCAGTGGCAGGGGTGGACGGGGCATCAGCGCGGGCTTCTGCGGCCGCTGGATCCTCCGGCCGCTGCGCGATGATCGGGATGACGATGGTGAAGGTCGAGCCGATCCCAGGCTGCGAGCGCACGGAGACATCGCCGCCGTGGCCGACGGCGATCGCCCGCACGATCGACAGGCCCAGCCCCGAGCCGGCCTTCCCGGCTGCCGAGGCGGCGCGGTTGAAGCGCTCGAAGATGCGCGGCTGATCCTCGGCGGCGATGCCGATGCCCTCATCGGCGATGCTGATGCAGATGTGCTCGCTGTGCTCGCGCAGCCGCAGCGTCACCGTCGTGCCGTCCTCGGAGTAGCGCACAGCATTGGCCGCCATCTGCACGATCGCCTGCATGAGGCGGTTCTCATCTGAGAGCGTCGTGATGCTGACGTCCGAGTCGAGCTGCCAGTTGCGTTCGCCGAGGTGTTCGATCCGTGCGAGGGCCTTGCCGCCGAACGCACCGAAATCGACCGGTGCCAGGGTGACGAAGTCCGGGCGCGAGGAGTGCGCCAGGGTGGACAGGTCGCCGACGAGCCCATTCATCCGGTCGAGTTCGTCCAGGGCGATCGCGTTGCCCTCCCGCACATCCTCGGGATCGTTCGGGTCGGTGGTCTCCAGGGTGCCGCGGATGATCGTCAGCGGGGTGCGCAGCTCGTGGGAGACATCGGACATGAACCGCTTCTGCTCGGTGAAGCCCTCATCGATGCGGTCGAGCATCCGGTTGAAGTTGTCCGCCAGGGAGCGCACATCGTCACGAGTGTGCGGCACCGGCACACGGCGGCCGAGGTCGTAGACGGTGATCTGCTCGGTGGCCTCGCGCAGGTCCGCCAGCGGCCGCATCAGCCGCCCGCTCACGAGGTATCCGACCAGCGCGGCCCCGACGAGCATCGCCACCGACACACCGGCGTAGGTCGTGGCCGCCCGCCAGATCTGGTGCTGCTGCGTGGTGATCTCATTGCCGACGACGTAGATGCCCTCGTTGTCATCACCGGCGATCGTGACAGAGGCGATGACCGCCCGCACCGGCTTGTCACCGACTTTCAGGGTGGTGAAGATCGTGCGACCCGGCCGGAACCTGTCCTCGATCTGGCGCAGCACGCCCGGATCGGACATGTCGAAGTCCTGCTCGACCGGCCGGAAGCGGGGTTTGCCGTTGACGATCGCCAACACGCTCTCATGCCGGCTCGGCACCTCCGATACGGTGGCCGCGCGCAGCAGATCCTCCAGCGTGTCGACGCCGCCCAGGTCGGCCTGACGCCGTTCGGCCGTCTGCTTGAGCTCCTCGACCTCCTGCAGCAGCTCCTGGTCGATGCGGTCTTCGAGGACGGAGAACTGGATCGCATACGTCACGCTGCCGGCGATGACGAGACCGGCGGTCATGAACATGAGCATCGAGGTGAGCACGCGGATGCGCACGCTGCGCACCGGCTTCGTCGGCCGGATCCCCTCTGCCATCGCCCCTGCCCCGCGGACGGTTCCGCTCGCCTCTGTCCGGGCCCGCCTCAGCTCCGGGAGCCCTCAGCGTCCTGCGGGACGCCGGGTGCCTGCGGATCGATGTTGCGGATGATGAGCGAGCAGTCCATATCGGCGTAGCCGTCATCCATGAGCTTCTGCAGGTTCTCGAACGCCGCCTTCGCCCCCGGCAGCGTGACGCCGACATCGGCGGCCGCCGTCTGTGCCAGGCCTGCGTCCTTGTGGGCGAGCGCGGCGGAGAAGGTCGCCTCGAAGCCGTTGTTGGACGCGGCGGTCTCGACGATGCCGGGCACCGGGTACCAGGTGCGCAGCGGCCACGAGTCCCCGGAGGAGACACTGGCGACGTTCCAGAACGTCTGCGCGTCGAGGCCGAGCTTGTCGGCGAGCACCGCACCTTCGGCTGCGCCCTGCAGGCTGACGGTGAGCATCATGTTGTTGACGATCTTCGCCGCCTGCCCGTTGCCGGGCCCACCGCAGTCGAAGATGTTGCCGGCCATCGGCTCGACGAGCTCTTTCGCCCGGGCGGTGTCGGCTGGGTCGCCGCCGAGCATGAAGGTCAGTGTCGCCGCCGCGGCACCGGAGATGCCGCCGGAGACCGGGGCGTCGACGAAAGCGAAGCCGGCCTGCTGGGCCGTCTCGTGGATCTCCCGGGCCGAGGCGACGTCGATCGTCGAGGAGTCGACGAGCAGTGCGGTGGGTTCGGCGAACTCGAGCACGCCGCCGGCTCCGCAGAACACCTCCTTCGAGATCGTCCCGTTGGGCAGCATGCCGAACACGGCATCGGCACCGGCCACCGCCTCGGCGATGGTGGTGCAGGCGGTCACACCGTTGGCTTCGGCCGCACTGCGGGCACTTTCGCTCAGGTCGTATCCGCGCACGCTGTGCCCGGCTGTGATGAGGTTCTTCGTCATCGGCAGGCCCATATTGCCCAGGCCGATCCATCCAATCGTCGCCATGAGGTCTCCTTCTTCTCGTGTCGTCTCAGGTGCGGACGTGCAGGTCAGGCCGCGGACCAGCCGCCGTCGACGGAGTGCGCGGCTCCGGTGATCGCCTTGCCGCCCTCGCCTGCGAGCAGCGCGGCGATCGCGGCGACGTCCTCGGGCTGGGCGAGGTGCGGCAGCGCCGAGTGGGCGAGGAACACCTCGTCGAGGACGGCATCCTCGGAGATCCCGCGCGAGGCGGCCTGATCGGCGATCTGCTGTTCGACCAGCGGGGTCATGACATAGCCGGGATTGATCGCATTGCAGGTCACCCCGTGTCTGCCGGCCTCCAGCGCGGTCGCCTTCGTCAGGCCCATGAGGCCGTGCTTGGCTGCGACATAGGCGCTCTTGAATGCGGAGGCGCGCAGCCCGTGGACAGACGAGATGTTGATGATGCGGCCCCAGCCGCGCTCATACATTCCCGGCAGCACGGCTTTCGTCAGCACGAAGGGCGATTCGAGCATGAGCTTCTGGATGAGCTGCCATTCGGAGAGCGGGAACTCCTCGATCGGGTGGATGCGCTGGATGCCGGCGTTGTTGACGAGGATGTCGGTGTCGATCGGCTGTCCGTCGAGCGCCTGCGTATCGGACAGGTCGACGACCCAGGCCTTCCCGCCGATCTCCGCGGCAACGGACTCGGCGGCTTCGGCTGAGACGTCGGCGACGGTCACCTCGGCGCCCATCTGGGCGAACCGGGCGGCGATCGCCCTGCCGAGGCCCGAGCCGCCGCCGGTGACGAGCGCGCGGCGACCGGAGAGTTCCTGCTGAGGGTTCTGCTTCGGATCGTGTTCCATGCGCTCAGCCTACTTCCGGCCGGCCGCGCCGGCACGGGCGGCCCGCTCTGTGGCACGACGCTCGTTGTCGATCCGGTCGATCTCCGCCAGGTCCATGCCGTTGGTCTCACGGGTGAAGAACCAGGCGATGAGGCTGATGCCGGCTCCGATGGCGAGGTAGATCGAGATCGGGATGCTGGAGTCGAAGGCGCGCAGCAGGGCGGTGGCGATGATCGGGGCGAAGGAGCCGGCGACGATCGCGGTCACCTGATAGCCCAGCGACACACCCGAGTAGCGCATGCGGGTGGGGAACATCTCGGCCATGAGCGCCGGTTGGCCGGCGTACATGAAGCCGTGGAAGATGAGCCCGACGACGATCGCGATGAAGATCGGCAGCCCCTCTCCGGTGTCGAACATCGGGAACGCGAAGAAGCCCCAGGTGGCGGTGGCCAGGATGCCGAGCAGATACGGGATCTTGCGGCCGAGGATGTCGCACAGCCGGCCGATCATCGGCACGATGATCGCGTGGATGACGTGGGCGCCGAGCAGCAGTCCGAGGATCTCGCCGCGTTCGATGCCGACCTGCTGGCTGAGGTAGGTGATCGAGAAGGTCACGACGACGTAGTACATGACGTTCTCGATGAAGCGCAGGCCCATGGCGGTGAAGACGCCGCGCGGGTAGCGCTTGAAGACCTCGATGACGCCGTAGCCGGCGTCCTCTTCGTGGACCTCCTGCTGGGCCTCTTCGAAGATCGGGGCGTCGGAGACGCGGGTGCGGATGTAGTAGCCGATGAAGACGATGACGGCCGACAGCCAGAAGGCCACCCGCCAGCCCCACGAGATGAAGGCCTCATCGCTGAGTGCGGTCGAGAGGGCGAAGAGCACCGCAGTGGCCAGCAGGTTGCCCAGCGGAACAGCGGCCTGCGGCCAGGAGGCCCAGAAGCCTCGGGAGTGGTTCGGTGAGTGCTCGGCGACGAGGAGGACGGCTCCGCCCCATTCGCCGCCGACGGCGAATCCCTGGGCCGCGCGCAGCAGCACGAGGATGATCGGGGCTGCGTAGCCCCACTGGTCGAAGGTCGGCAGGCAGCCCATGAGGAAGGTGGAGACGCCGACGAGGATGATGGAGAGCTGCAGCAGCTTCTTGCGCCCGTACTTGTCGCCGAAGTGGCCGAACACGACACCGCCGAGCGGGCGGAAGATGAAGCCGATCGCATACGTGGCGAACGCGGCGATGATCGCGTCGAGCGGGTTGTCCGAGGCTGGGAACAGGATGACGTTGAAGACCAGGGTGGCGGCTGAGGCGTAAAGGAAGAACTCGTACCATTCGACGATCGTGCCGGCCATCGAGGCGGCGACGACGCGCTGGAGGTTGCGGCGCACGCTCGGGGTGTCCTGGGGTGGTGCTGCACTCATGATGGTGCTCCTTGCGTGAGGAGGAACGGCGCCACAGCAGCGTGGGCTGTTCGTCACTGCGGTTAAGACTCACCCAATAATGAGATCTGCTTCACATTTGGTCAAGCACCATGTCGACTCCGCGCCGGCCGTGCGAGCGCCCTGGCGCGTCCGATTCAGCTGCGCGGGCCGCGCTGCAGGTTGGCGAGCATCTCGTTGTAGGCCTTGAGCTCGGCATCGCCGCTGCGGTCCTCGGAGCGGTCGCGGCGCTTGGCCTCGCGGTCGGAGGAGCGCGACCACTGCACGGCGACGATGATCGCCAGGGCCAGCGTCGGGAACTCGCCGATGCCCCAGGTGATCTCACCGCCGAGCGCCTGGTCCTCCAGTGCCGGGAACCAGCCGTGGCCCATATTGCCGAACCAGTCGGGTTCGATGAGCGCCTCGGAGGAGATGATCGAGACGCCGAAGAAGGCGTGGAAGGTCATCGTCACCAGCAGCATGAGCAGCCGCATCGGGTAGGGCAGCCGGTTGACGCCGGGATCGATGCCGATGAGCGACTGGGCGAAGAGGTAGCCGGCGGCCAGGAAGTGGACCATCATGAGCTCGTGGCCGAGGTGGGTCTCCAGGGCCGGGTACATGATGCCGCTGTAGTAGAAGATCACCATGGAGCCGGCGAAGTTGACCGCTGCGACAATCGGGTGGGCCCAGAACCGCAGGTAGCGGGAGTGGACTGCCCCGAGGATCCATTCGCGCGGGCCGCGGGAGCCGTCGGTGCGCGGCTTCGTCGCACGCATGAGCAGGGTGATGGGCGCACCGAGGACCATCGGCAGGGGCACGGCCATGACGAGGAGCATGTGCTGGATCATGTGCCCGGAGAACAGCACCTGGCCGTAGACCATCGGGCCGCCGGAGGTGATGTAGAACAGCCCGGCCATGCCGATGACCCAGCTGATGGTCCTGCCGGTCGACCAGGTGTCGCCGCGCCGGCGCAGCTCGCGCACGGCCAGCAGGTAGCTGGCGACGAAGCCGACGGTGATGACCGTCCACAGCGGGTCGACGCGCCATTCGGTGAAGTACGACAGCCAGGTGGGCTCCGGCGGCAGCGGTTCGGAGGTGAGGATCTCCGCCGGGGTCGGGGCCGGCGGCGGTTCATCGGGGATCGGCGGCTGGGAGCGGGAGAGCACGACGCCCAGCGCCATGACCGCACCGAAGATGAGCGTTTCGATGCCGAGCAGCCGCCAGAACTCGCTGCGGGCGGCAGCAGCGCTTTTGAGCCGGTTGGTGACGAAGGTGCGGTGCCAGTAGCCGATGACGCCGAGGATGATGGTGAGGACGACCTTGCCGATGACGACGAGCCCGTACGGGGTCTGCCAGTCGTCGAGGGTGCGCACGCGCAGCAGCGCGTTGACGAACCCGGAGTAGACCATGATCGCGAACGCGATGAGTGCCATCGTCGAGAACCGGGAGACGAGCACGGCCAGGTCATCGCGCTTCGTCAGCAGCGGTGCGAGCACGGCCATGACGAGGATCCCGCCGAGCCAGGCGACGACGGCGAGCAGGTGCAGGCCGATGCTGTTGACCGCCTGCATATGCCCGTAGGCCTCAGCCGAGTGGCCCATGAGGGCCAGCGGCACGAGTGAGAGCACGCCGAGGACGGTGATGAGCCCGATGCCCATGAAGGAGCGGGTGGCGAAGACGAGCGTGGAGAGCGTCGCGGCCATGAGCACGATCGCCAGGCGCAGCTGCCCGTAGGGGATCTGGGTGATGTAGACGCCGAGCTGCTGGGAGAAGTCGCCTTCGAAGGCCTGCGCGCCGACGGAGTCGATGAACGCGAAGATGAGCACCGCGACCGCGGCGACCGTCCAGACGATCGAGGCGATCTGGGCGATGCCGAGCGTGCGCTCCCACAGCGGGTCCAGCGGGATGTCGCGGCGCGTCTTGCGGTCCTTGTGGCGGATCCGCCCGCCGTGGTCGCGCGGGAAGACGAGGGTGGCCAGGAACAGCGCGGCCAGGGTGGCCGACATCGAGAGGTTGAAGAGGAACTCGGCGATCGGCAGGCCGAACCGGCCGAGCGGACCGGAGTCATTCAGCAGCAGCGGTGCGGCCGCACCGGTGAAGTCGAGGGCGAAGGCACCGCAGACGGCGGCGATGAGGATGAAGCCGGGGATTGCGGCCAGTCGCAGCCGGCGGGCTGCAGTGACGTCGGGGCCGGATCCGCGGGCCGGGCTGGAGCCGGAGTGCGCGCGGCCGGTTGAGGGTGCAGACGTTGATGTCACGTGTGTGCTCAGGCCTTCAGCTCAGCCGCCGGTCGGCCAGCGCCGGGAAGCTCTCGCGGCGCTGGGCGATCGCGTCGATGTCGATGCGGGCAGACAGGATGGTCGCGTCCGGCCCGGCCTCGGCGAGGACGACGCCGGCGGCGTCGACGATGACCGAGCGGCCGCCCATCTGGGTGCGGGCGTGGTAGCCGGAGGTGTTGCAGGCGATGAGGGCGGTGAAGTCCTCTGCGGCTCGGGCGCGGGCGAAGAGACTCCAGTGGTCGACACGTGCGGCCGGCCATGCGGCAGGCACGACCACCACCTCGGTCCCGGCGTCGACGAGTGCGCGGAACATCTCCGGGAAGCGCAGGTCGTAGCAGGTCGCCAGGCCGACGGTGACCTCGCGGCCGTCGACGGTGATCGGACAGGTGACGATGTCCTCACCGGCGTCGAGCAGCGTCGGCTCACCGGAACCGAACCCGAACCGGTGGATCTTGCGGTAGGCGGCGACCACCTCGCCGGTGGGGTCGAGGAGGACTGAGGTGTTGTACAGGCCGCGCTGGCTGTCGGGGATCTCACCGAGAGCCGTGATGTCGCCGCCTGCGGCTGCGAGGCGGGCCTGGGCTTCGTCGGTGGCTTCGAGGATGGATCCGGCGTGGATGTAGGCGCCAGTCTCGCGGGCGATCGCCGCCATCGCGGCGATGGTCGGGCCGGTGGCGACGGATTCGGCGCGGGTGCCCCAGGCGCGGTAGTCGAAGGCGCCAGCGGACCAGAGTTCGGGCAGCACGATGAGGTCGGCCTCGTGCTGGGAGGCGGCCAGGGCGGCGGCCCGGCGGATGCGCGCAGACTGGTCCTCACGGTCGGTGTAAGCCAGCTGAATCGCAGAAACTCGCATGCCCTCTAGGGTAGTCGCGCGCTTCGGGGCGGCCAAAGCCGGGGCGGGGTGGACG
>NZ_JALXKS010000054.1 GCF_025144725.1 Brevibacterium sp. p3-SID960
GGGGGGGGGCGCCCCCGGGGGGGCCCCCCCCCCCGGCCCGCCCCGCTCATCTGACCCGCAGCGGCCGCGCCGCGGCCGCTGCGGATACAAGGAGGTGGCATGGCCGGATACCTCATCCGCCGGCTGCTGCAGTTCGTAGTCACCGCTGCGATCGCCTCGGTCATCGTGTTCCTGCTCATGCAGGTGCTGCCCGGCAACGCCGCTCAGGTGGCCCTGGGAACCAACGCCACCCCCGAGGCGGTAGCCCAGCTCGAGCGCACGTACGGTCTGGACCGGCCACTGCCGGTCCAGTACCTGGACTGGATCTCAGGTGTGCTCACCGGCGACTTCGGCACCTCGTATGTCACCCGCGCACCGATCACCCCGGTCATCGCCGACTCCATCCAGGTCACCCTCATCATCGTCATCGCCTCGATGGCCGTCGCCCTGCTCATCGCCGTGCCGCTGGGTTCGCTGGCTGCGGTGTTCCAGAAGCGCACGCTCGGCACCGCGATCTCTGCGGCCAGCCAGGTCGGCATCGCCGTGCCGAACTTCCTCGCCGCCATCATCCTCATCATGATCTTCTCCTTGGGCCTCGGCTGGTTCCCCTCCAGCGGCTGGGCCGCCCCGATTGAGGGCTTCGGCCGGTTCCTCGCACGGCTGGCCCTGCCGGTGCTGGCGCTGGCGCTCGTGCAGGCGGCGATCCTCACCCGCTACGTCCGTTCGGCCGTGCTCGAGGTGATGCGCGAGGACTTTCTGCGCACCGCCCGCGCCAAAGGGCTGACGAAACCGCAGGCGCTCGTACGCCACGGGCTGCGCAACGCCGCTATCCCCGTCGTCACCGTCGCCGGCATCCAGCTGGCCACGATGCTCATCGGCGCCGTCGTCATCGAACAGGTCTTCGTCATCCCCGGCATGGGCTCCGAACTCGTGCGGGCTGTGGCCAACCGCGACCTTGTCACCGTCCAGGGCATCGTCATGGTCCTCGTCGTGCTCGTCCTGCTGCTCAACCTCATCGTCGACCTGCTCTACACCGTCCTCGACCCGCGCGTCAGGAGGGCCGCATGAACACCCGTCTCGTCGCCAGCCGCCGCTACAAGGCCGACGCCTCGCTCGTCATCGGAATCGCGCTCATCGGCATCGTCATCGGCATGGCGCTCGTGTCGTATCTGTGGACGCCGTACAACCCCACCCAGGCGATGCCCGCCGACCGGCTGCAGGGCATGTCAGCCGACCACATCTTCGGCACCGACCGGTACGGCCGCGACACCTTCACCTGGATCATGTACGGCGCGCGCGTCACCCTGCTCGTCGGCGTCGTCTCCGTCGCCATCGCCGCCCTCATCGGAGTGCCGCTGGGCGTGCTGGCTGGGATGACCCCCTACGGGTGGCTGTCCGGGCTCATCATGCGCGGCAACGACCTGCTGCTCGCCTTCCCCGCGCTGCTGCTGGCGATCGTGTTCTCCGCCGTGTTCGGTCCCGGCACCGGACCTGCGATGGTGGCTCTCGGCATCGCCTCGATCCCCGGTTTCGCCCGCGTCGCCCGATCCGGGACCCTGCAGGTGATGAGCACCGAGTACATCATGGCCGCCCGGGCAGCCAATCGCCGGATCCTGCCGATCGCTGTCTTCCACGTGCTGCCCAATATCGCTGGGATGATCATCGTGCAGGCCTCCGTCGCCTTCGCACTTGCCATCCTCGCCGAGGCGGGGCTGTCCTTCCTGGGTCTGGGCACCCAGTCGCCGACCCCTTCGTGGGGTCGGATGCTGCAGGAGTCCCAGCAGTACCTGTCCTCTCATCCGATGCTCGCCCTGTGGCCGGGCCTGTTCATCGCCGCCGCTGTGCTCGGGTTCAACCTCCTCGGCGACGGGCTTCGCGACCGCTTCGACCCGAAGCTGAAAGGACGTGACTGACATGCCCGCCCACACCAGCGCCGCCACTCCGCCGGCACCGGTGAGCAAGCGCAGCCTGCTCGAAGTCACCGACCTGTCGATCACCACCGCGCAGACCACGCTCGTGCACCCGACGTCGTTCACCATCGCCCCCGGCGAGCGGGTCGGGCTCATCGGCGAATCCGGGTCCGGGAAATCGCTTACCTCCTCAGCGGTCATGGGCCTGCTGCCAGACGAGCTCACCGCCACCGGCTCGATCACGCTCACCGGCACTCAGGGCAATCTGCTGGAGCGCTCCGACCGGCAGATCGCCCGGCTGCGCGGGCTGAACATGAGCATGGTGTTCCAGGAGCCGATGAGCGCACTCAACCCGCTCATGCGCGTCGGCGCCCAGGTCGCTGAGGTCATGCGCATCCACCGCACCCAGTCGAAGACGAGCGCTGCGAAACGTGCGATCGACCTGCTGGGTCTCGTCCAGCTGCCCGACCCGCAGACCACCGCCCGGGCGTACCCGCACCAGCTCTCCGGCGGGCAGCGCCAACGGGTGATGCTCGCGATGGCGCTGGCGAATGACCCGCAGCTGCTCATCTGCGATGAGCCGACCACCGCCCTCGACGTCACGGTCCAGCGGCAGGTCCTCGACCTCGTGCTCGACGCCGTCACCACCTCGGACACGGGGCTGCTGTTCATCACTCATGATCTGGCCGTCGTGGCCAGTGTCTGCGAGAAGGTCATGGTGATGTACCACGGCGAGATCGTCGAAGCCGGTGCCACCGAGCAGATCTTCACCGACCCGCAGCACGACTACACCCGCGGGCTGCTCGCCGCCTCCGACCTGACGGCCACCGACGATGACGGCCGGCTCTTCACCATCGCCACCGCTCGCGCCTACGATGCCGCCCGGCTCAGCCGGTCCCGCTTCACCCCGCCCGAGCCGCAGGTCGCCACCGCCTCGGGACCGGCCGACGACACGGGTGCGGTCGACGGTACAGGGCCGGTCGACGGTACGGGGCCGGCCGGCGACACCCGACCGCAGACCGCCTTCAGGCCCGACGCAGCACAGGAGCAGGCGCCGCTGATCGAGATCGAGGCCCTGCACAAGACCTATCAGCGCACGAAGTCCGGGCTGTTCAGCAGAGCCGACACCGTCGATGCGCTCACTGACGTATCGCTGAGCATCCGGGCCGGGCAGCGCTTCGGCATCGTCGGCGAATCCGGGTCGGGCAAGTCGACGCTGCTCAAGATCCTCTCCGGGCTCGAACCGCTCACCAGCGGGTACGTCCGCGTCGGGGACTGCGAGATCGCCTCGGCCACCCAAGCGCAGCTGCGAGCGATGCGCGAGGAGCTGCAGATCGTCTTCCAGGACCCCTTCGCCAGCCTCGACCCGCGCATGCAGGTCGCCGACATCGTCGCCGAACCGCTGGTGGCCATGGGCGTGCCGGCCGCCCAGCGGCGGGAGAAGGTCAGCGAGATGCTCGAAGCCGTCGGCCTCGACGCCGGCAGCAGCACCCGGTATCCGCACCAGTTCTCCGGCGGGCAGCGTCAGCGCATCTCGATTGCGCGTGCGCTCGTGTGCCGCCCGCGGATCCTCGTCGCCGATGAACCGGTCTCCGCCCTCGACGTCTCCGTCCGCGCCCAGGTGCTCAACCTGCTCACCGACCTCGTCGAGGACTACGAGCTCACCCTCGTGTTCGTCTCCCACGACCTCGGGGTCGTGCGCCACCTGTGCTCCGATGTCGTCGTCATGAAGGACGGCCGGATCGTCGAATCAGGGGACGTCGCCTCGATCTACGACCACCCGCAGCACGAGTACACCGCCTCGCTCGTCGCCGCCACACCCACGCTCGCCGCCGCTCTGAATGACCGGGCCGGCTGAGAGCACGGAAGGACCGCCATGGATACCACGCTCGCCGATGCCAGCGCCGCCGAACTGCGCGCCGCCTACGTCGCAGGCCGGACCGACCCGGTCGCAGTCCTCGACGCCGTCAAGGAGCGCGTCGAGACATGCGAACCGACAGTCAACGCCCTCTGGCATGCCGACTTCGACTCCGCCCGGCAGGCAGCCGAGGCATCAGCGGCCCGCTGGCAGGCCGGAAAACCGCTCTCGGAGCTGGACGGCGTGCCGGTGACGATCAAGGAGAACATCGCCTGGGCCGGGGTCGGGATGCCCGGCGGCCACAATGCCGGCGATCCGCCGATTGCCGAGGAGAACGCCCCGATCACCGACCGGCTGCTGGAAGCCGGGGCAGTGCTCTTCGCCTCGACCGTCATGCCCGACTGGGGGATGCTGTCCTCGGGAGTGTCGTCACGTCACGGCATCACCCGATCACCGCTCAACCCGGAGCTGACGACCGGCGGATCATCCTCGGGTGCCGGTGCGGCCGCGGCTGCCGGGTACGGGCCGATCCACATCGGCTCCGACATCGGCGGGTCGATCCGCCTGCCGGGCACCTGGCTGGGCTTGGCGACCCTGAAGCCGAGCTTCGGGCGGGTGCCGCTCTCAGCGCCCTACCTGGGCCGGTGCGCAGGCCCCCTGGCCCGCCGGATGAGCGACGTCATCGACGCAATGGAGGTCATCGGCCGGCCCGATGATCGCGACTACTCCCAGCTGCCGGCCACCGCGGACAGCTACCGGGATGAGGAATTCGACGTCACCGGGCTGCGGGTGGCCGTGCACACCGATGCTGGGTGCGGCAGTGCAACCGATCCCGAGGTGGCCGCCGCCGTCGATGCTGCCGCTGCGGTCCTCGATGGCGCTGGGGCGAGAGTCGAGCAGATCACCCCGTTCATGGACCAGGAGCTGCTGGTCGATATCGATCGGTTCTGGCGGGTGCGCTCGTGGGCGGACTTCAAAGCCCTCGACGATGCCGACAGGCGCATGATCCTGCCCTATGTCGCCCAATGGTGCTGGGCCGGAGCCGACATCTCAGCGACCGAGCTGCTGCGCTGCTACCACTCGATCCAGGAGATGCGCCGGCGCACGATCGCGGCGACGGCTGCCTATGACTTCGTGCTCTCCCCGGTCGCGCCGATGGCCGCGTTCCCAGCGGACTGGCCGATGCCGTTCAACGACGCGACCCAGCCGATGCAGCACATCTCCTTCACTGTGCCCTACAACATGTCCGAACAACCGGCCTCCTCCGTGCCGGCCGGATACACAGCTGACGGCCGGACGATCGGCCTGCAGGTCGCCGGCCGCCGCTTCGACGACCGGGGAGTGCTGACCCTGTCCGAATGGTTCGAATCCGCGCTTGAGGTGCCGCTGGCCCCGCGCACGGTGGGCGTCTGACTCAGCGCAGGAAGAGCCTCTGCAGCCGAGTCGATGTCAGTGCCACACCGATGACGATCATGCCGGCGAAGTAGACGATGTGGATCCAGGCCGGGCTGGTCGCTGCGCCCAGAACCGTCAGGCGCATGAGCTCGACGCCGTGCCACAGCGGCAGCGCCTGGACCACCCACTGCACGGCGGCTGGGTAGACATCGATGGGGTAGAAGGTCGCCGAGAACAGGAATAGCGGCTGCAGGATGACGAAGATCCAGTCGAGCTGGTACCAGCCGGAGAAGAAGCTCGTGATTCCCATGCCGATCGCGGCGAACGCGAAGGCCATGAGCATTGCGACGCCGAGTGCGGTGAGCGACCATGGGGAGGCGAGCAGCCCGAGGGCGAACATGACGGCGACGAAGCCACAGGCGTAGAGGAAGCCGCGGAAGACTGCCATGAGGATCTCACCGAGGGCCACGTCGAGCGGGCCGAGCGAGGTGGTGAGCATCGCCTCGTAGAGCCGGCCGTGCTTGAGGCGGAAGAACACGTTGACCGTCGAGTCCATGACCGCGCCGTTCATCGCCGAAGCGGCCAGCAGAGCTGGTGCGATATAGGCGGCATAGCTGATCGTCTGGCCTTCGTAGTCGACACTGCCGATGAGGGAGCCGAGCCCCAGGCCCATGGCCAGCAGGTAGAGGATCGGCTCGAGCACGCCGGTGGCGATGAGGATGAAGTTGTTGTGCCGGAGGACCTGCAGGCCGCGGGCCACCACGGCCCGGGCATTGCCGGCGTAGAAGGCGCGCACCCGGCCCGGGCGCGGAGCGGCCAGTGCGCCGGCGGTGCTGCCTGACGGTCCGCCGTCAGCAGGCAGGGCGTGTGTGTGCGGACTGCCCGGCCTCTGCGAACCGGGAGGCTGCGGACTGGGCGGCCCCTGCGGACCGGGCGGCTGCGTCATGAGGTCAGCCTCCGGGCGAACAGGCGCATCGCGATGAGCAGGCCGGCGGCACTGGGGATGATGATGCAGGCAAGGTGCACAGCGACCATGACCCCGGTCATCGGCTGGTGATAGGACAGCAGCCGCCCGAGTTCGGTGGTGTGCCACAGCGGAGACAGCCAGCCGATCCACTGCACCGACAGCGGCAGATTCCCCAGCGGGAAGAACGTGCCGGAGAACAGCATGAGCGGCATGACGACGACACGCTGGATGAGCGCGAACTGACCGGAATCGCGCGTGAGCGTGGCGGTGAAGGCCATGACCGGGAAGCCGAGCGCAGTCCCGCCCACGGCGGCCAGCGGGATCATGAGCCAGCCGGTGGCCGGGTTCGGCACGGCGTCGAAGACGAGGGCGATGATGAGGAAGTAGATCGTCGTGATCGCAGCGACCCGGATGACCGTCGCCAGAGCTGCGCCGAGCGCGATCTGCGCTGGAGTCAGTGTGGTGGCGGCCGCCGCCCAGTAGCCGCGATTCCACCGGAACCCGGCCATCACCGGGTAGGTGGATTCCTCGACGGCGAACATCATCGCCGCTGTCGCCAGCATCGCCGGGGCGACGAAGAGCAGATACGGCACCCCGCCGACACCGTCGGGCTGGGCGGAGTCGACGACGGTGCCCAGTCCCAGACCGAGGGAGAAGATGTAGAACACCGGGGTGAGCACGGTGACAGCCAGGGTCGTCTTGATGAACCGCAGGGAGAACAGCAGCTGCTTCTCGGCCACCAGCCACGGGCCGGCCCGGCGCACCGCCTGGCGCTGGCGGGCGTGTGTGCCGGGCGCGTCGATGTCGGTGCTCATTCGATGAGGCTCCGTCCGGTGAGCCTGAGGAAAACGTCCTCGAGGCTGGAGCGGCGCACGAGCGCGGTCAGCGGAGCGAATCCGGCCTCCCGGATCGCTGCGAGTGCGGCGTCACCGTCGCCGCTGTAGAGCAACAGCCGGTCAGGCAGCACCTCGATGCGCTCGCAGTACCGTTCGAGCGCCGGGGCCTGCTCTTCGTTGCGGTCGATGCCGAAGCGCAGCTCGAGCACCTCCCGGGTCGAATAGCGGCGGATGAGCTCGCTCGGCGCTCCCTCGGCCATGACCCGGCCGTGGTCGACGACGATGAGCCGGTCGCACAGCTGCTCGGCCTCATCCATGTAATGCGTCGTGAGCACGAGCGTGACGCCCTTCTGCTTGAGCCGGTAGAGTCGGTCCCACAGGATGTGCCGGGCCTGCGGGTCGAGCCCGGTGGTCGGCTCATCGAGCATCAGCAGGCTGGGATCGTTGACCAGCGACCGGGCGATCGTCAGCCGGCGCTTCATGCCACCGGAGAGCTCATCGACCCGGGCGCTGCGCTTTTCGCGCAGATTGGCGAAGTCGAGCAGCTCATCGGCCTTCGCCTTGGCGTAGGCGCGCGGGTACCCGAAGTAGCGGGCGTAGAAGACGAGGTTGTCGAAGACCGAGAGCTCCTCGTCGAGATTGTCCTGCTGTGGGATGACGCCGAGCCGAGCGCGGATCTGCGGGCCGTTGACGTTGGGATCGAGGCCGAGCACACTCAGCTGCCCGCCGGTGCGCGGCAGCGTCGCACCGATCATGCGCATCGTCGTCGACTTCCCCGCCCCGTTCGGGCCGAGAAGACCGAAACTTTCACCAGGAGTGACGGTGAAGTCGATGCCGTCGACGGCGGCGAAGTCGCCGTAGCTCTTCGCCAGGCCCGAGGCGGAGATGACCGGCTCTGGTTCGCTCACCTGGTTGGCCGGTTCGCTCACCTGGCCGGCCGGGGACGTGTCTGCACTCACAGTCCACGACTGTACCACCGCCTCGGCGCCGGTCAGTGGGAGTCGAAACAGCTGACCTGACCGGCGATGTCGCAGGTCAGGTAAGCTGTGAGGGGGTGCCAGGTCAGTAGAAGTCGACGGTGAGCTTGTCGCCGTCCATCTTGACCGAGCCGTTGGTCTCGAAGTCGACGGTGCCGTCCCAGCGGTACTTGCCGTCCTTCGACTTGGCCTTCATCGTCATCTTCCCGACCTTGTCGGACTCGGTGTAGAAGGAGCCGCCGGAGCCGTCGGGGCTGAGCATCGTGCGGACCGAGGGCATCTTCTCGATTGAGCGTTCGATGGTCTTCTCGTTGACCTTGTCGGCGGCTTCCTTGCCCTTGTCGTCATTCCAGCTGATGTTGACCATCGGGCAGCCGTCGACGGAGGTCTTCTTCTCCTTGGCACACTCCTTGACCTTGTCCTCGACCAGCTTCTTGACGTCGGTGTCGAAAGCATCGGTGGCCTCGACGGAGAGCTTGACGGTCGCAGCCCGCGGGGCCTCCTCATCGGCGAAGCCGACGGTCGCATTGCCCTCAGCGGAGGTGATGTACTTGCTCTCCGGGGTCGAGACGTCGTAGCGGCCCGGCCAGACGGCGTACTCGACCCGGCTGGCTTCAGGGGTGAATTCCTGTCCGTTGATCGTCGAGCCGCTGATCGGCGGCACTTCGAGGGCGATCGTCGGCAGCACCGGCGGTTCGAGCTTCCACTTGTCGAAGAACATGCCCTGCCGGCCGTCCTTCGTCGCCGTGAGCACGAGGTCATAGGGCTGCCCGCCGAGGGAGTACTGGGTGTGGATCTTCGCCGAATCGCCGTTGCGGGTGGTCTCGACGACCTTGGTGTCGGTGATCTTGTCCTGGGAGCCGTCGACGATCGGCTGGACGAGGAGCTTTTCGCTGGCGCCGTCAGGGGCGGTGGCCTTGGTGATCTCGTTGGCCTTGTCCATGTTGCCGGCCTCGAGCGCGGCGAGGTACTCCTCGGCGACCGTGTCCGGGCCGTACTTGTTGTTGTTCACGCTGCGCACGACGAAGAAGCCGACGAGCACGAGGATGAGGACGAGAGCGACGGCGCCCAGCGACAGGAACAGCGGCAGCTTCGACTTCTTCCGCTTCTGCTGCCCGTGCGCCTGGTGCGGGTCACCGGGGCCGGGTGCATAACCGGGGGCAGGGGCCGGCTGCGGGACGCTGCCGCCTGCCGGGCCCGAGGCGGCACTCGCCCCGCCTGTGGGGTTCGAGCCGATCGGTGCGGCGCTGTAGGTCGGACCCGTGTCCTGGGAACCACCCGAGTGAGGCCCCTGCGGGCTGCTGGAGTAGGCTCCCTGAGGGCTGCTGGAGTAAGGCCCCTGCGGTCCACCGGAGTAGGGCCCCTGCGGGCTGCCGGAGTACGGGCCGGGAGCACCGGCACCGGCCGAGCCGCCGGGACCGTGCGGCGGCTGAGGGGGCATCGGCGGGGGAGTAGGGTCGGAGTTCATGTGCTTCGCAACCTTGTCTTCAGCGCTGGTGTACGACAGTGACGCGTTCGGCGGTCAGCGCCGACGGTCACCGCGATAGTGGCTCACGCTACTACTTTAGTCGCAATACCCGGTGTGTCGGTATTCCGTGTCCGGCGGCTGCGTCGGGCACCATAGGGGAAGTGAGCTCCCCACCTGACAGCAGTGGCCGCGGGTCCCGGCATCTTGGACGCCACCCAGCGGTCATCGGCGTGCTCGAAGCCGTGCGGATCCTCTTCGCGCTCGTCGCCATCGCGTTCGTGCTCGCAGCGATCGCCTGGTTCATCGGCATCGCCGAACAGCGTCCGCTCGCCGCGATCCCCGGTTGGGCGTTCACCGGCCTGGCCGCCGCCACCGGGCTGAGCGTCAGGCCCGGTGAGGCGCTCATGAGCTTCCCGCCCAGTCTGCTGTGCCTCATCGTCTGGCTGCTGCTGCGCAATGCCGCCTCCCGCACCGCCACCGCGCTCGACGCCAATGCGCGTCTGCAGCGCGCCGGCCAGCTCCCCGCCCACCGCGTCCCGCGCACCAGCGCCTACCTGTCGATCGCCGGGGCGTTCCTGCTCGTCACCGTCGGGCTCGGCTTCGCGCTTGGGGCCGCGACGCCGAGCCTCATCGGCTTCACCCGCGTCGGACTGCTCATCGGCACCGCGATCGTGTTCGGTGCCGGCCTGTACCCGCAGGCAGCCGCCGCGGACTCCACGCTGTCCGCCAGGCTCGGCCAGCAGTGGGCCGCGGCCCTGGAGGACGCGCACCGCGTGTGCGTGCGCGCCGGCTGGTGGCTTGCCGGGTTGGCAGCAATCAGCGTCGCCGTCGGACTCGCCGTCGAGTTCGAGGAGGTCAAAGACGTCGTTGGCCTCTACAGCGCCCCGGTCGTGGCCGCCATCGGCCTGTCGGCGGTGCAGCTGCTCTACCTGCCCGGCATTCTCGCCGTCGCCCTTGCCTGGCTCAGCGGTGCCGGCGTGAACCTGTCGGCAGCCGAGACCGCCTCGGCGTTCTCAGCAGCCGATGGGCCGCGCCCGGCGGTGCCGCTGCTGGCGATCATCCCGGAGCACCCACCGGCCTTCCTGGCCGCGGCACCGGCGCTGCTCGTCATCATTGGCGTGCTACTCGTGACGCTGCGCCGCAGCTGGCAGCGCGTCGACCTGCCGGTCATCACCGTCGCCTCAGCTCAGCTGCTCGTGCTCATGTGGATGTGGGGGCTGTTCTCCACCGGTGGGCTGGGGCCCGGCGGCCTGGAGGTCTTCGGAGTGCCGGCGCTGCTGTTCCCGCTCATTACCGGCGGGCTTGTCATCGCCGGTCTGTGGGCCGGCTATGGGCTCATCCTCGCTGCCCGCCGGGCGCAACCGCAGGACTGAGACGGCAGACTGGGCGCGCAGGGCAGAAGCGGGGGCTGATCAGCCGGCGCCGAGGTCCTCGAGCATCTTCGTCAGCTGCGAGCGGTGCTCGGTCTGGCATTCGACTGCGGCCTGCTCCGTCAGCGCGGAGGTGACACAGTCCTCGTAGGCCTTCTGCTGCGGGTACAGCACCGCCATGCCGATCGCCTGCAGGATCATCCAGCCGGCCGCCAGCGCGCCGAGCACACCCATGACGATCCAGCCGCCGGCCTGCTTCGAGCGCACCCCGGCGATGAAGTAGCGCACCGTCCACACGAGGGCTGCGATCGCGAAGACGCCGGAGAACAGCTTCGCCGGCAGCGGGTACAGCGAGGCCAGCAGCGCAGCGCCGAGCAGCAGCGTGAAGATCGTGCCCTCACGGTTGCGCTTCATCACCAGCGCCTCATCGCCGCTGGGCTTCTCGGCAGAGGGCCGCTGGTCGTTCTGGCTGGGCTTGTGCTCGATCGGACTCACCGCAACAGTCTGACATACAATGACAGCCGTGCGCCTCGTAACCCTCGCCTCCGGATCCGGGTCCCTGACCCAGGCTGTCATCGACGCCTTCACCACCACCGCACCCGTCGCCGATGTCACGCTCGCTGCGGTCGGTTCGGATCGGCCCGATGCCCCGGTCCTCGACCGTGCCCGAGGTGCCGGTCTCGACGCCTTCGTCGTCGCCCCGCGTGATTTCGCCTCCCGCGACGAATGGAACCGGGCACTGGCCGAGGCGGTGGCCGGCTATCAGCCCGACTGGGTCGTCTCGGCTGGGTTCATGCGCATCCTCGGGCCCGATTTCATCTCACGCTTCCCGCAGCGCATCATCAACACCCACCCGGCCCTGCTGCCCTCCTTCCCCGGTGCGCACGGTGTCCGCGATGCGCTCGCCTACGGCGTCAAGGTCACCGGCTCGACCATCCACCTCGTCGATGAAGGTGTCGACACCGGTCCGATCATCGCCCAGCAGCCGGTCCCCGTCGAACCCGATGACACCGAGGACACCCTGCATGAGCGCATTCGGCAGGTCGAGCGCCGCCTGCTCGTCGACGTCCTCACACATCTGGCCAGCGCGGATCTGCACGTGACGGGCCGCCGTGTCGCCGGATTCTCCGGCCGCGATAGCATCGACTGAACCAGCTCACCTCTCATCACCTGTCCGCCTCTGCCCATTCCGTCCGAAGGAGCCTGCTGTGGTAGCTCACCGTCCGATCCGCCGCGCACTCATCAGCGTCTACGACAAGACCGGCCTGACCGACCTGGCCAGCGGGCTCGCCGAGGCCGGGGTGTCGATTGTCTCGACCGGCTCGACGGCCAAGCAGATCGCTGAGGCAGGAATCGACGTCACCCCGGTCGAAGACGTCACCGGATTCCCCGAATGCCTCGAAGGCCGCGTCAAGACCCTGCACCCGAAGGTGCACGCCGGCATCCTCGCCGACTCCCGCAAGGACGACCATCGCGCACAGCTGGCTGAGCTCGGCATCGACGCCTTCGACCTCGTCGTCGTCAACCTCTACCCATTCACCGACACCGTCGCCTCGGGTGCGGACTTCGACGCCTGCGTGGAGCAGATCGACATCGGTGGCCCGGCGATGGTCCGCGCAGCGGCGAAGAACCACCCGAGTGTCGCGATCGTCACCGATCCCGCCCGGTACGGCGATGTCGTCACCGCTGCGCAGACCGGCGGCTTCGACCTGGCCTCCCGGCGCCGGCTCGCAGTCGAGGCCTTCGCCCACACCGCCTCCTACGATGCCGCAGTCGCCGGCTGGCTGGCCGGACAGCTCGCCGACGGCGACGAGCCCGGCGACTTCTTCGGCATCACCGCGATCAAGAAGCACGGGCTGCGTTACGGCGAGAACCCGCACCAGGCCGCTGCCGTCTACCAGACCGCAGCCGGCGGCGGCATCGCCGGAGCCCAGCAGCTCGGCGGCAAGGAGATGTCGTATAACAACTACCAGGACACTGACGCCGCGATCCGGGCCGCCTACGACTTCGACACGCCTGCGGTGGCGATCATCAAGCACGCCAACCCGTGCGGCATCGCCACTGCGGCTGATATCGCCGAAGCCCACCGCAAGGCCCACGCCTGCGATCCGGTCTCGGCCTACGGCGGGGTGATCGCCGCCAACCGCGAGGTCACCGTCGCGATGGCCGAATCCGTCAAGCCGATCTTCACCGAGGTGCTCGCAGCCCCCTCGTTCGCCCCCGAGGCGCTGGAGATCCTCAGGACGAAGAAGAACCTGCGCCTGCTCGAACTCGGTGGCTGGCAGCCCGATGCCCAGGAGTTCCGCCAGATCTCCGGCGGGGTGCTCATCCAGGACCGCGACAGCTTCCAGGCCGACGGCGACGACCCGTCAAACTGGACCCTGGCCGCCGGACGGGCCGTCGACGAGGCGACGCTGCGCGATCTCGCCTTCGCGTGGCGGGCCTGCCGGGCGGTGAAGTCCAATGCGGTCCTGCTCGCCGCCGACGGGGCCTCCGTCGGAGTCGGCATGGGCCAGGTCAACCGGGTCGACTCCGCGCAGCTGGCCGTCCAGCGCGCAGGCGACCGGGTCGCGGGATCGGTGGCCGCCTCGGACGCGTTCTTCCCGTTCGCCGACGGTCTCGAAGTGCTGACCCGCGCCGGTGTCACCGCGATCGTGCAGCCGGGCGGGTCGATCCGCGATGAGGAGGTCATCGCAGCCGCCGAGCAGGCCGGAGTGACGATGTACTTCACGGGAACCCGCCATTTCTTCCACTGAACCCCGACACGCTGCGTCCCGGCGGCCGGCCGACCGAGCGCCGGCGGTGGGGTTGCCGGCGGCTGGATCAACGGCAGCTGGGTCGACGGCGGCTGGATCAACAGCAGATGGGCAGCCGCCGCGCCATCAGCGCCAGCCCCTGCCACGCGGGCGCGGACGCAACTGGTTCTCCAAACGCTGGATCTACTGGAAGCGCCGCTACTCCAACCCCACCCGCCGCGACTGGGTGCTGCTGGCCAGCCTCATCTGGATCGTCCTGTCAGCAGCCGCTGCGCTGCCGAGCTTCCGGCTGGGCGGATTGACCTTGGCCGCCGGCCTGTTCCTGCTGGCGGGCCTGCGGATGCTGCCCGGCCCACTCGGGGAGATGTGGGTCAACCGGCCGCGCCGGGCCGACGTCATCACCATCCTCATCCTCGCCGGTGCGCTCGCCGGACTCAGCCTCGTCGTCCCCGGCCACTGACCCACCGCCGCGGCCAGGCACCGGCGGCTGGGTGAAGACGGCGTGAACACAGCGTTTCCACTCGCGCGAGATCCTTTACAGCCGGACGCTGACCTGCAAAGGTGGAGTGCACAGCCGGTCACCTGACCGGGACGCGATGTTGAGAAGGAGTTTGATATGGGACTCGGAGACCTCGGCAACAAGGCGAAGGACGCGGTGAACTCGGACAAGGGCGAGCAGGCCGCCGACAAGGGCCTCGACCAGGCGTCGCAGAAGGCCTCGGATGCCTCCGGCGGCAAGTTCGACGACCAGATCAACAAGGGCCGGGATGCCGCAGACGGCAAGCTCGGCAACGAGTGACGCCCCTGTAGACTGACACGCAGATCACGGGCTGATTCAGGCCCAGACTGACACGCAGGCCCCGC
>NZ_JALXKS010000055.1 GCF_025144725.1 Brevibacterium sp. p3-SID960
CGTCTCGTCGGGCCTGCGGCGGCCACCTGTCTCGACTGTGTCACAGGTCATAGAAAGTTCTTGAAAACTGGCTGAACAATCATTAACTTGATACCAACGTCAACTTCAGTTGACGCCGTGGCGCCCGCACCAGCGGGCGACGAACCGTGATACGAACCGAGGTGACACTGGTGTCCAGGCTCAACGCGCTGCTCGACAGATCCCTGTCGATCCTCACCGCGATCGCCGTCGTACTCATGATGGCCCACATCGTCGTCCACGCACTGTCGCGGTTCCTCTTCAATGCCCCGATCTTCGGCACCAACGAGATCGTCGCCTTCTGGTACCTGCCCTTCGTCGCCCTCCTCGGCATTCCGGCCGCACAGCTGCAGAAGGAGCACATCACCGTCTCCCTCCTCTCAGACCGGCTCGCCCCGCTGCCGCAGGCGATCATGAAGATCTTCGGCTATGCCCTCGGCGCGCTCGTGAGCGTCGGGTTCGCGTGGTTCGGGCTCAAGGAGGCGCTCAAACGCATGGACATGGGCGCGACTGCCGGGGTCACCGACATCATCGCCTGGCCGGTGTACTTCCTCGTCCCGGTCGTGTTCGCCATGCTCGCCGCACTGTTCGTCGTCGACATCATCATCACCGCCCGCACCCGCAATCCCGAGGTCAATCCGCTCACCGGTGAGACGGCCGAACGGGATATCGAAGAGACCATCATCTGAGGCAGGCCATGACCATCTCCCCCACTCAGCTGCTGCCCGCCGACAAGAAGGCCGAGGCGCGTGCCGCCCACGCAGCCCGCGCCGGCCGCGGCAGCTGGCTGACACTCGGCATCGGCCTGGCGCTCTTCGCCGGCTGCCTCGCCGGACTGTTCACCAGCCCCACCCCGCAGATCGCCGGCATGTGGTGCATCGCGATGATGCTCATCCTGCTCTTCCTCGCCGTGCCTGCCGCGATCGCACTCGCAGTGCCCAGCCTCATCGGCGTCTATGCGCTCTCCGGCATCCCAGCCACCGTCAACATCCTCTCGACCTCGCCGTTCCATTCGGTCTCGCAGTGGTCGTACTCGGTGCTGCCGATGTTCATCTTCATGGGCATGCTGCTGACTCAGTCGGGGCTGACGTCGAAGATCTACCGGGCTGCCGATCACTGGTTCTCGTGGCTGCCCGGCGGCATCGGCATCGGCACGACCGCCGCCGGTGCGGGCCTGTCCTCAGTGTCCGGCTCGACGATCGGCATGACATATGCGCTTGGCCGGGCCGGCATCCCGGAGATGCTGCGTGCCGGTTATGACCGGCGGGTAGCCGTGGGCACCGTCATCGTCGCCGGCCTGCCCGGCAACCTCATCCCGCCTTCGATCCTCCTCGTCGTCTACGCCGGCATCGCCTCGGTGCCGGTCGGCCCGCAGCTCATCGCCGGCACCCTGCCGGGCATCCTGCTGGCGGTCACCTTCGCCGTCTTCATCTTCCTCCTCGGGCTCTTCGCCCCGGCTCTGGTGGGCAAGGGCACAGGCACCGGCGCCGAGGCGGCGGCCTCAACCTGGCGGGACCGGTTCCGTTCCCTTGGTGACATCTGGGGATTCCCGCTCATCCTCATCGTGCTCTTCGGCGGCATGTTCTCCGGTGCCTTCACCCCGACCGAGGCCGGCGCGGCCGCCGCGTGCGCAGCCCTGCTGCTGTGCCTGCTTTACACCCGCCGGGACAAGCCGCTCACCCGCGTGTCCCAGGCTGCGATCTCGACTGTGAGTGCGACCGCTGCGATCTTCTTCATCATGATCGGCGCGGAGATGCTGACGAAGCTGCTGGCCATCACCGGCCTGGCGCCGATGATCACCGGAATCATCACCGACCTCGGGCTCTCGCGCATCAGCTTCCTGCTCGTGCTCGTGGTGGTCTACCTCATCATGGGCATGTTCTTCGACACCCTGTCGATGATGCTGCTGACGATCCCGATCCTGCTGCCGACCCTCGACGCGATGGACGTCTCAGCACTGTGGTTCGGCGTGTTCGTCGTCCTGCTGGGCGAGCTCGGCATGATCACCCCGCCGGTTGGCATCCTCTCCTACATCGTGCACAACATCACGAAGGCACCGGAGGTCAACCTCGGGCACACGATCACCCTCAAGGACGTGTTCACTGCACTGCTGTGGTTCCTGCCGATCGCCGTGCTGTTCCTCGCCCTCATGATCCTCTTCCCGGAGATGGCGACCTGGCTGCCGGCCCAGATGAACCCAGCCGGCGGCTGACGACGACTTCCCGACTCAACCGATCGGTCTGCTGCCACCCGGCGCCAGACCCCGACCCACACCGCCGGCGGCGCTGCCGGCACAGCCTGCCGGGGCTTGACCCGGCGCAGCAAGAGAAGGAGACTCTCGTGACAACCCACCTGATGAAGACGCGGCGGGCGCAGGCCACTGGTGCCCTGGCTGCCGGCGCCGCACTCACACTGACGCTGGGCGCCTGCGCCGGCAGCGCCGGCGGGGGCGGCGGAGGCGAAGGCGGCGGTGACGGCTTCGAGTACGGCGCCGACCAGTCCGAGGTCGATGAGCTCATCAAGGATCTCGACCCGGTCACCATCAAGTACCAGCCCTCGTCGGCCAGCGCGCAGTCGGTCATGGCCCCGACAGGCACCGTATTCAAGGAGATCGTCGAGGAGCGCTCCGGTGGCAAGATCACCGTCGACATCGTGTGGGGTCAGGCGATCGCCTCCTACGCCGAGGTGCATGACGCCCTGGCCGACGGCCGCGTCGACGTGGCCTACACGCTGCCGGGCTACTTCCCCGATGAGTTCCCGGTCATCGATGCGATCGGCACCGCGATGGCCGACCAGCCGGCCTCGCCGTTCGCCGGCGAGCTCGTGACCAACGCCGTCGGCAGCGACATCGCCTGGCAGATCCCGGAGGCGATCGAGGAGTACGAGTCCAAGGGCCTCGTCCCGCTCACGCCGTTCGCCGCCTCGGGCGGGTACTACAACGTGTGTGCTGAGCCGACCTCGTCAGCCGATGACTGGAAGGGGCGCCAGATCCGCATCGCCTCGCAGGCACAGGCTGCGCAGGTGACGAAGCTCGGCGGCTCACCGGTCTCGCTCCCGTACCCGGAGACCTATGAGGCGCTGCAGCGCGGCACCGTCGACTGCACGCTCGGCCAGCTCGTGCCCTCAGCCGAGTCCGGCATCTTCGATGTCGCACCGAACCTCGGCTACACCACCGACCACTCCTTCTCGCGCACCGCCGGCGCCTACCTGGCCGGCCAGACGTTCACGGAGCTGCCGCTGGCCTACCAGCAGATCATCTTCGACTCGAATGCCCTGGCCGCCTCCGGCGGCATGAAGGCCGTCATCGACGGCAACGCCGATGCCATCAGCCAGGCGAAGGCAGCCGGTGGTGAGGTCGAGCCGTTCGACGATGATGTGCAGGACAACGTCGGCGAGTACTCCCAGGAACTCATCAAGCAGGCCGTCACCGACGGCAAGCTGAGCCAGGAGAACGTCGACGCGATCGCCGAGGCGACTAACCGCCAGCAGCGCGCGATCGAGGACCTCGGCTACGTCGACGACGGTGAGACCGGTGACTTCGACGAGTGGTACGACAAGGACACCGACTACACCGAGTTCGCCAAGCACAACTACGAAAACGGCAGGGCGATGGAGCACCGCCCGAGCTGACCGGCACGTCGCCTGGGCGGCACAGCGCCTGGGCGGCTCAGCGCTTGGACGCTGAACAGCTGACCGGCACGCACGCGCAGCGGTATGTGAGGACTCTCATAGACCGCTGCGCGTGCGCTGTCCATAAGATGTTTGACATGACACGACTGCCTGCCTCCGGATCATCACCCCGCCCGGCGCTCACTCGCCGCCTGCTCGCCACCGCGGCCGCCTCGGCGGCGGTCATGCTGGCCGGATGTGCAGGGTCGGCCGGCGGCCAGTCGACGAACAGTGCGGGCGCCGGCGGCGGCTTCGACTACGGTGCCGAACAGGCCGACGTCGATGCGGCACTGGCTGACCTGGACCCGGTGACGATCACCTACCAGCCGACGGCTGCCAGCGAGAAGTCCGTCATGGCACCCGGCGGCACGGTGCTGGCCGAGGAGATCGAGAAGCGCTCCGGCGGCAAGATCAGCGTCGACATCGTGTGGGGGCAGGCGATCGCCGGCTACACCGAAGTCCACGATGCGCTCGCCGACGGGCGCGTCGACCTGGCCTTCACGCTGCCGGCCTACGACCCGGCCGAGTTCCCCGCCTTCGATGCGATGAGCACCTCGCTTGCGGTGCTGCCGACCTCGCCGTATGCCGGTGAGCTCGTCGCCAATGCCGCCGGTGCCGAGGTGGCGTGGGGCACCGATGCGCTGGTCGAGGAGTTCGAGGCGCAGGGGCTGAGCCCGCTCATCCCGCTCATCGCCTCCGGCGGGTACTACACGATCTGCACCGACCCGCTGGAGACTGCTGAGGACTTCGACGGCCGGCAGATCCGGATCGGATCCTCGGCCCAGTCCGAGCAGATCCAGAACCTCGGTGCGACTCCGGTGTCGCTGCCTTTCCCGGAGACCTATGAGGCGCTGCAGCGCAACACCATCGACTGCGACCTCGGCCAGCTCATCCCGGCCGCCGAATCCGGGATGTTCGACGTCGCCAAGCACATCGCCTACCCGACCGAGCACAGCTTCTCCCGCTCCCCTGGGGCGTATATGGCAGGCAAGACCTACCGTGAGCTGCCACTTGCCTATCAGCAGGTCATCTACGATGCGATGATCGCCGCCTTCGACGGGCAGATGCAGGTCTCCGTAGGCGGCAATGCCGTGGCAGTCGGGGCGGTCAAGGATGCCGGCGGGACCATCACCGAGTTCCCGTCCGAGGTGCAGAAGGCACTCGGGGACCAGACGCAGGAGATGAGCCGTGAAGCCGGTGAGCAGGCCGGGCACGACAGCCTCGCCGATGACATGGCAGCCGCCGGTGAGAAGTGGGGCACGCGCATCGAAGAGCTCGGCTTCACCGACGGCGGCGGAGTTGAAGACCTCGATGAGTGGTACTACGACGGCACCGACTACCGGAAGTTCGGCACCGCCGTGTTCGAGGAGGTCTTCACCGAACACCGGCCGGGGTGAGGCGTTTCGTCCACGTGAGCGAGAGCGAGAATCGGACGATCAGCAGTCTGAGCTAGGCGGCGGACACGCCCAACGTCCGTGCCTCGTCTTAGGCTGACAGGCATGAACACAGGAACTTCTCCACCTCCTTCGAGGTCTGCTCTTCGCAAAGCTGGCTCGATCATGCGCAAGTACATGCGCGGTGAAGCGACCTTGGCAGAATTCCAGGGAGCGATCAGGACGATGCAAGCTCATCGATCCCGCTTCAACCGGCCGATGGTCGATCTGAACACCGAGCTGAGAAGCCTCGCGTCTCAGCTCAGCATCGAAGCCAGCGTGACTCAACGGCTCAAGAGAGAAGCAACAATCGTGGAGAAGCTGTGCATCCGAGAGCCCGGGCTAGATTTCTCAAGAATGCAGGATATTGGCGGTCTACGGGTTGTCGTCGATTCGTTAGCAGAGCTGATCCGGTTCGACACCGCACTCTGCGACCGCTGGTCCGATCGGATCGTAGACCGACGAGACTATGTTTCTCACCCCAGAGAATCCGGTTATCGTGCGATCCATGTCGTGGTCTCAGAATCAGGCCCTGGAGGTACAGCTGAGATCTAGACGGATGCACGTGTGGGCCCAGATGGTAGAGGGGTTCTCAGGACAAGTCGGGGAGAACTTCAAACAGGATTCAGGAGACCACGTCATTCAGAGGTTTGCCCGCACTCTGTCTGAGCTGTACGCTCATGAGGATGGCGGAACGACTCCGCCAGCGCATTTGAACGCCGAGTTCGAGACCCTGTGGATCCAGGTAGATGCGGCTCTAGGACCGACAGAGGAGACTGAATGAGCGGGATCAAGCATTTCTTGCTCGTCTTTGACCATGCCAAAGACGAGCTCATTGAGCAACTCGACTTCGGCGATGACGCCGAGCGCGCTGTCGAAGAATATGCCGTTCGCGAAGCCAAGTACCGTGATTCGAGCTCAGTCGATATCGTCCTTGTCGGGTCTGACTCGATCGAAACGGTCAAGGTCACACACAGCACGTACTTTGAAGGATTCAATCGAGGATCTAGAAACCGAATCCTGGATAGGTTGCTCTCCAGCTGATGCGCAGGCCGCCCCGCAGCCACGTTGAGCCGGGGTGGCCTAGTATTTCGAGCCGAGGCACGCTGCTACTCCTCGTGGATGAGCGCGAGGAAGTCCGCAGCCGCCCCGCGCAGCCTGTGACCCTTCGCCCACAGCGCGTGCAGCTGCCGGTCGAGCCGGACGTCGTCGGCCACCGGAATCTCGACGAGGCTGCCGGTGCGCAGCTCCGACTCGACGGCCAGCCGTGAGATCGCCGCCGGGGCCAGCCCGGCGAGTGCGGCGACCTTGACAGCGGCATTCGACGGAAACGCCGCAGCCACCTGCACTCCCCCGGCCGCCGCCAGTGCCGCGTCGATGACGCCGCGGGTGCCTGAGCCCTCCTCCCGGACCACGAGCGGACGCGCCGCCAGCGCGGTGGCGGACACGACCTCGGGACCGGCCCACTGCGCCGCGATAGCGGGGGTTGCGACGATGACCAGCGCGTCAGTGCCGATGAGACGCGCGGTGAGGTCCTCGGGCACCTCAGCCGATTCGATCAACCCGATGTCGCAGCTGCCCTCGCGAACCGTAGTGCACACGGCCGTCGTATTGCCGATGCTCATGCCGACATCGGCGTTGGGGTGGGCGGCGCGGAAGCGCTCGAGCCAGCGCGGCAGCAGATGCTCGGCGATCGTCATCGACGCACTCACCCGCACGCGCGCGCCGACCTCCCGGCGCAGTGCGGCCATCCCGGAGAGCAGGTGGTCGTAGCCGGTCATGATCTCTGCGGCCCAGGCGGCGAGCGCCTGGCCCTGCGGGGTGAGCTTGGTGCCGCGCGGGCTGCGGTTGAGCAGCGGGATGCCGGATTCGCGTTCGAAGGCGCGCAGCATCCGCGAGGCGTTGGGCTGGGCGAGGTCGAGTGCCCGGGCGGCCTGCCCGATCGAGGTGGTGTGCCGGTCGAGTTCGACGAGCAGGGCCAGCACCTGCGGGTCCGGCAGGCGGCCGGCAGGCGGGTGCACTTCATCGGGCGAGGTCATGGCCCTAAGTGTGCGCCCGACGCTCGGTCATATCAAGTTCATATGAGAGTGAGACGGAACTGGGGTCTACTGCCAGCACTCCTTCCTCCCCAGAGTGGAGGGCATGGCAGAGAACAACGACTCGGCGGCGACCCGGGCAGGTGCGACCACCGACCCGGCACGCCAATCCCAGACCGGCCCGGCAGCCCCGCACGAGCCGGTCCACAGGCTCACCGACCACCGCCTCGGGAAGTTCCTCCCCGGGCTTGCCGTGTGCGCTGCGGCCACGCCCGTGGCGATGGGGATCGCGCACTTCGTGCCACTGGCCTCCGCGCTGCTCATCGCGATCATCCTCGGCATCATGCTGCGCAACATCATGGGTGAGCTGCCGGGATCGTGGGCTGCGGGCATGCAGTTCTCCGCGAAGAAGATCCTGCGTCTGGGCATCATCCTGCTCGGTGCCCAGCTGGTGCTCGGTGACATCATGTCGCTGGGCTGGAAGCTGGTCCTCGTCGTCATCGCCGTCGTCGCCATCGGCATGCTCGGCACAATCGGGCTCGGCCGCTTACTCGGCATGGGCCAAGATCTGTCGCTGCTCATCGGCTGCGGCTTCTCGATCTGCGGTGCCGCCGCGATCGCCGGCGTCGAGTCGACGGTGCGCGCCCGCAAGGAGGACGTCGCCGCAGCGATCGCTCTCGTCGTGCTCTTCGGCACCCTTATGATCGCCGCCGTCCCGCTCATCGCCGGCCTGCTGGGCCTGGGTGAGGAGACCGCCGGCATGTGGGCCGGTGCCTCGACCCATGAGGTCGCCCAGGTTGTGGCGATCGGCGGGATCATCGGGCCCGAGGCGCTCAAGGTCGCCGTTGTCGTCAAGCTCGCCCGGGTGCTCATGCTCGCCCCGATCGTGGCGATCCTGGCGCTCTCGGTGCGCCGCACCGCGGCTTCGACCCTGACCCCGGGCCCGGACTCCGAGGTCAAGGCCGCCCGTCCGCCGATGGTGCCGCTGTTCATCATCGGATTCCTCGCCATGGCGATCATCCGCACGCTCGGCTGGCTGCCCGACTGGGCCGTCACCGCCACTGGCATCGGCCAGACGATCGCGCTGACCGCGGCGATGTTCGCCCTCGGCTCCGGCGTGCACATCAAATCGCTCATCAAGCTCGGCTTCATGCCGGTTCTGCTGGCCACCCTGTCGACGCTCATCGTCGCCGGCGTCGCAGGCCTCGGCATCTGGCTGGCCGTCTGAGACCGCTCACTCAGTGAGACCCCGGGCGCCTGTCCGGGGCCTCACTGGCAGCGGGCGAGCATGCGGCTCAGCGGCGGGTGCCGGCAGCGCCGATGCCGAAGCCAGTGAGAGCTGCGGACCCGCGGCGAGACCGCCATGCGCACGGCCTTTCAGATGCTCGGCGACAGGCGGTGATGCCGGGATTCCCGCGGGCGGGCTCGTTACGGACCGGAACCGTTTGGCGCCCTCCATCTTGACATATGGCTCTTGCCTCTCATCTTGGCATAGGGCCCTCCCACCAGTCGGAACGCGTCGGCTCCGGTCTCAGCTCGGCCTCACAGCGGGGCTTTGAGGACCTTCATCGTGATGTGGGAGCTGACCCGCTCGACACCCTCGATGGCGGTGAGCACCTGGGAGATGAAGTGCTCGGCGGCCTCCAAGTCCTTCACGGCGATGCGCACGAGGTAGTCGGGGTTGCCGAACATGCGGCGCAGCTCGATGACCTCATCGCAGTCGATGAGCTCACCTTCGAAGGTCTCGGCGATCTGCTTGGTCTTCGTGCCCATGTCGACGTGGACGATGACCTCACACGCCCGGTCGATCGCCGCCGGGTCGATGCGGGCATGGTAGCCGGTGATGATGCTCTCGGCTTCGAGCCGACGGACCCGGCGCAGGCACGGCGACGGGGTGAGGCCGACCCGGTCAGCCAGTTCGGTGTTGTTCAGCCGCCCGTCCAGCACCAAGTGGTCGATGATTGCGCGATCAATCGTATCCATGAGCGAATCATGCCAAGATTGACTGCACGCGGGCAACAGCGGCAATCGCGTGCCAGGCGATTTCTCCTACCATGAGCCTCATGGTCCACTCCCCTGCACAGCACACGCTCACGCCCGCTTCCCACCTGCCGGTCTCACCTGCCGCACCTGCCGGTGAGCGCACCGACTGGGCCGGCGTCGCCTCGGTCGCCGCCGGTGCTGCCACCTGGGGAGCCGGTGCCGGTCTCGCCGGGTTCATCTTCGCGATCTCGACGATATCGGCTGCGACCGTGACGTTCTGGCGGTTCCTCGCCGCCGGCATCATCCTCGCGCTTGCCTACGAGGCCCGCCGGGCCTTCTCACCCGAGCATCACGACAGGGCACCGAGCCTGCTGGCGATCATGCACCGGCACGGCTTCGCCCTCATCATCATCGGCTCGGCGCTCGCCGCCGCCCAGTCGCTCATGTACGCCTCGGTCGCCTCACTCGGCGCCGGCCTCGGCACAATCGTGCCCCTGGCGGTGAGCCCGGTGGCAATGGCGGTGCTGTCGATGCCACTGCTGGGCACCCGCCTCAACCTCGCCGGCTGGCTCACGATGATCCCACCGCTGGTAGCCATGACCTGTGTCGTCGGACTGACGAACGGGGCGACCGTCGCCGAGGTGTCGGTCATCGGCGTGTGCCTGGCCGTCACCGCCGCAGCCGCGCACGCACTCATGACGATCTCCTCGAAGCGCCTGTCGACCGGCGGCACCTCGGTGTTCGGCACAACGACGCTGACGTTCCTCATCGCCTCAGTCGCCCTCGCCCCGTTCGCTGCCGCCACCGGGTTCCTCGGCCGCACGGACCGGCCGTGGGCGGTCATCGGCTGCCTGGCCGTGCTCGCGATCTTCGCCTCGGTGGTTGCCTATCCGCTGTTCTTCACCGGGGTCAAGCGCATCGCCGCGCCGGTGGCGGCGATCGTCATGCTCGTCCAGCTCATCGTCGCGACCCTCATGGGCACGATCGTGCTCGGCGAGCCGATGCCGGCTGCCGCATGGCTGGCCCTGGCCGCGCTCATCGCCGGCATCATCATCCACACGCTCGCCGCCCGCAGCCTGCCGATGGGCCGGAACCGCGAGCGCGTGGCGATCGGTTGAGGGCCCTCGGCCGAGCCGCTTCTCCAGGATCGCGAACTCCAGGTCGTCGCGCTTGGGGATCCCGAAGCGCTCATCTCCATAGGGGAACGGTTCGATCTCACCGGTGGCGGCATATCCGCGGCGCTCGTAGTAGGCGATGAGCTCGGCCCGCTGCCGGATGACGCTCATCCGGATCCGGGCGGCACCCCAGTTCTCCTCAACCCACGCCTCGGCCCAGGCCATGAGCTTCGAACCGGTGCCCGTGCCCTGCGCGGCCGGAGCGACGGCGAACATGCCGAGGTAGGCACAGGCGTCATCGCGCTCAACGAGCTGCACGGTCGCCAGCGGCGTGCCATCGGCTGACCGCACGAGGAACACGACCGTGCCGGGTTCGGCCAGGGTCTCGGCGGCCAGCTGCGGATCCAGTCGCTGCCCATCGAGCAGATCGGCCTCGGTCGTCCAACCCGCCCGCGAGGCGTTCCCGCGGTAGGCGGACTCGATGAGCGCAACCCAATCCGGGATGTGGGACTCACCCACCCGCGCAGGCGCGAAGGCCTCTCCTGCCGGTGTCGTCACCGTTCGAGAGCCTCGTACACGGCCGAGGCGATCGCGAGGTCCTCCCACGACATGCCCGAGGTCTTGAACACCACCGGCTTGTCCGGGTCGAGGATCGCGGTGCCCTTGCACACGACGTCTCGGAAGGTCACGACGTCATCGATCGTCAGCTCGTTCTCCGCGATCGCCAGCACGAGGTCGCCGCATTCGGCCTCGGCGGTGTGCTTGGCTTCGACGATGACGGTGCCGCGGCCGAGCAGCTCGGCCGGCAGCTCACGGCAGTCCGGAGAATGGGAGCCGATCGCCACGACGATCGCATCCTTGCGGACGCTCGCGGAATTGAACAGCGGCTCGGAGGACGAGGTCGCGGTGATGATGAGGTCGCAGTCGGCCAGTGCCTGCTCGGCGCCTTCGCTGCCGGAGAGGATCGGCGAGCCGCTCAGCCCGCGGTCGGCAAGGCCGGCGAGCACCTCATCGGCGCGCTCCAGGCTCTTGACGCCGACCTTGACGTCGTGGATCTTCGTGACCGCCGCGGTCGCGTCGATGTGCGGCAGGGCCTGCGGGCCGACTCCGTAGAGCGCCAGGCGCACCCCGTCGGGGAACCGCTGCTCGATGACATCTTTGACTCCGGCCAGCGAGACGGCCGGGGTACGGATGTTCGTGATCGCGATCCCGTCGAGGTAGGCCAGCGTGGTGTGGTTGTAGGAGTCGAGCAGCAGGTAGCTGCCCTGGATGCGCGGATGCCCGTCATCCGGGTTGTCCGGGGTGACGGTCAGGGCCTTGAACCCGCAGTAGCGGCCGAGTTCGGCGGGCATGAAGAGGAATTCGCCGCGGCTGAGCTCAGCCGACACCCGGGCTGTATCGTTCGCAGGGTCGAAGTCCCCGGCCAGTGCATTGCGCAGCGCCTCGATCGCCTGTCCGTAATCCATGTGGGCGAGAATCGTGTCACCGTCGATGATCTTCATGGGTCCTCCCGGGTTGGGCCTGCGGCGTTCTCCCACCAGCCTAGCGGGCAGATCGCCCAGCGTCCGGGCCGCTCGCATAACGGGAGTAGAGTGGTGGGGTGAGGACACTACCGTTTTCGAGGCGGTCGGGACTCCCAGCCGGCCGCCGTCAGGCCGATGAAAGGACGCACATGGACATCACCGTCGACTCCGAGACCTTCACCCTGGCCCACGACGCCGAGGCCAGCCGGTACACCATCAGCCATGACGGCGAGCAGATCGGGTTCGCCGACTACCACCAGTCCGGTCAGGCGGCTGCCGGGGGCATCCGCGACTTCGACCACACCGTCGTCTCTCCCGAGTGGGGCGGCCGCGGGCTGGCCGGCGCGCTCGTCGACTACGCACTCACCGACACCGTCGATGCCGGCTACCGGATCCGCGCGACGTGCTCGTATGTCGAACGCTACGTCGGCAAGCACCCGCAGTGGCAGGACCATCTCGCCTGATTCCCCACCCCAGCTGACCGGCTCCTGCGCCGGTCAGCGCTGCGGTGTCTCATGTGCACTCAGCCCGGCTTCACAACGTGCGGCCGCGGTCTAGACTGGCAACGGGACCCCGCAGTTTCATACGAACTCTCGTTTCTCAAGGAGGCGAACATGGACATCCAGCCCATTCTGGACAAGGTCAACACCGGTCTCTTCATCAACGGCGAATGGCGCGAGGCCGAAGGCGGCAAGACCATCGACGTGGAGAACCCGGCCACCGGTGAGGTCATCGCGACTGTCGCCGACGGTTCGGCAGCCGATGCCGAGGAGGCGATCCGGGTCGCCGGTGAGAAGCAGGCCGAATGGGCTGCCGTGCCCCCGCGTGAGCGCGGCGAGATCCTGCGCAGGGCCTATGAGTTGCTCATCGAGCGTCAGGAGGACATCGCCACGGTGATGACCGCCGAGATGGGCAAGGGTATCGCCGAGTCCCGCGGCGAGGTCGCCTACGGCGCTGAGTTCTTCCGCTGGTTCGCTGAGGAGGCCGTACGCGTCTCCGGCAACTTCATGCAGTCCACTGATGGCAAGAACCGCATCATGGTCTCCCGCGAGCCGGTCGGCCCGTCGGTGCTCGTGACCCCGTGGAACTTCCCGCTGGCCATGGGCACCCGCAAGATCGGGCCGGCGATCGCGGCCGGCTGCACGATGGTGTTCAAGCCCGCGAAGCTCACCCCGCTCACCTCGCTCATGCTTGTTGAGGCGCTCAAGGACGCCGGCCTGCCCGCTGGTGTGCTCAACGTCGTCACCTCGAACTCCGCCCGCCGGGTCGTGACCCCGTGGATGGAGTCGAACATCGCCCGCAAGGTCACCTTCACCGGTTCGACCGAGGTTGGTGTCGGACTGCTGGAGCAGGCCGCGCAGAACGTGATGAAGTCCTCGATGGAGCTCGGCGGCAACGCCCCGTTCGTCGTGTGCGAAGACGCGGACCTCGACAAGGCCGTCGAAGGCGCGCTGCTGGCCAAGATGCGCAACATCGGCGAGGCCTGCACTGCGGCCAACCGCTTCTTCGTCCACACCTCGCTGGCTGATGAGTTCGCTCAGCGACTGGCTGATGAGATGGGCAAGATGACGATCGGCAACGGCCTGGATGAGAACAACAAGATCGGCCCGCTCGTCGAGGAGAAGGCCCGCGACAAGGTCGCCAGCCTCGTCGACGACGCCGTCGAGAAGGGAGCGAAGGTCCTCACCGGCGGCAGCAAGGTCGACGGGCCCGGTTACTTCTACGAGCCGACTGTGCTGACGAACGTCTCGGAGGACTCCGATATCCGCAAGGAGGAGATCTTCGGGCCTGTCGCCCCGATCTTCACATTCGAGACCGACGAAGAGGCCATCGAGATGGCCAACGAGACCGACTTCGGACTCTCCGGCTACCTCTTCACCGAGAACCTCGCCCGCGGTATGAAGCTCTCCGAGCAGCTCGAGTGCGGCATGATCGGCCTCAACACCGGTCTTGTGTCGAACCCGGGTGCGCCGTTCGGCGGTGTCAAGCACTCCGGTCTCGGCCGTGAGGGCGGACAGGTCGGCATCGACGAGTTCCTCGAGGTCAAGTACGTCACGACCCCGCGCAGCTGATAGGCGAGCTGGCTGATGCCAGCCGGCACA
>NZ_JALXKS010000056.1 GCF_025144725.1 Brevibacterium sp. p3-SID960
GTCGCACCACCGCCCTGTGCGGTCGCCGATCACTTCTGCTGCTTGGCTGCCTTCGCCGCGGCCTTGCGGGCCTTCTTGTTCTCACGCACCTGCTGCAGCGTCTCATCATCGACGATGTCAGCAGCAGAGATGAGCGCATCGGCATCCCCGTACTCACCGGCCGCCTCACGCCAGCCCTCAGCCTGCAGATCGAACTGCTTGCCCAAAAGCGATAAGAAGATCTTCGCCTTCTGATCGCCGAAGCCCGGCAGCTTCTTCAGCCGCTTGAGCACCTCGGCCCCATCCGGGTCGCCGGCAGTCCACAGCGCCTCGGTTTTGCCGTCGTAGTCGGCACAGATCGTGGCCGCGAGCTTCTGCACCCGCTCAGCCATCGACTTCGGGAACCGGTGGACGGCCGGCTTTTCCTTGAACGCCTCGAGGAACTCCTCGGGATCGGCCTCGGCCACCAGCTCGGGGGAGTACCCGCCGAGGCGCTCGGCCAGTTTGGCCGGTCCGGCGAAAGCGGACTCCATGGTCACTTGTTGGTCAAGCAGCATTCCAGTCAGCAGGGCGAAGGGATTCTCAGCCAGCAGCTTGTCAGCGGCCGGCTCGGTCGCCAGATACAGAGTCGTCATGCCCCTATTGTGTCAGCACTGGACATTCCTGTGCCTGCGCCGATCCTGCTAGCGTCGGATCCATGACAACGCATGCGTTCTCCCGCAGCAGCGGCGGTGCGACCTGCCCGTGCGGCGGCCTGCCGAAAGGTGCAGCCTTCCGCGACTGCTGCCAGCCCGCCCTCAACCTGCAGACCTGGCCTGCCACCGCCGAGGCGCTCATGCGCTCGCGCTACTCCGCCTTCGCCACCGGCAACGGCGACCACCTCTTCCGCACCTGGGATCCGCGCACCCGCCCAGCCGACACCTCCCCGCCGGTCGCCGACTGGGTGCGCCTGGAGATCCTGCGCACCGAAGCCGGGGGAGAAGACGACACCGAGGGCATCGTCGAATTCCGCGCCCACTGCATCGAAGACCGCAAGAAGCACATCATCCACGAGGTCTCCACCTTCGCCAAGCGCGCCGGCCGCTGGGTCTACGTCGACGCCCTCGAAGCCTCCGGCCAGCCGGCAGCGACACCGTGAGCCAGGTCAGCGCCTTCTTCCTGCGCGGCATCAACCTCGGCGGCCGCAACCGCGTGCCCATGGCCGAACTGCGCCAACTCGCCGACCGCCTCGGCGCCGGTAGCATCGCCACTCACCTGGCCAGCGGCAACCTCGTGTGCACCCCGCCCGAGGCGCCGGGCGCCTTCGCCGATCGCCTCACCGCGGCAGTGGAGGAGACGTACGGATTCGCAGTCCCGGTCGTCACCCGCACCGCGAGCCAACTCGCAGCGGTCCTCGTCGACGATCCCTTCGCCGGGATCGCCGACAATCCCAGCACCGAACTCGTCTACCTCTTCGCCGCGCCCGTCGCGGAATCCGACCGCTGCGCGTTGCCGCTCACCGGCGGCGAACAGGCCGCCTGGGCAGACGATCACCTGCGGGTCTGGCACGATCGCGGGGTGCACGGCTCGAAGGTCTCCCACAGCCTGCTCGAACGCCGGCTGGGCATCACCGTCACCGCCCGCAATGTCCGGACCTTAGCGGCCGTCTCGGCACTGTGCGACCGGGCGGAATAGGATGGACAGGCGTGCCGTTACGCACTCGAGAAGCCAAACCCCATGGAGGTTCAGTGACACAGCGCCCCGCGGCCGACCCGAATGAGAAGTTCAGCGACTACGCCCACGGTGAGAAGCTCGTGAGTACTGCCTGGGTCGCCGAGCACCTCGGCGACGACGGACTCGTCATCGTCGAAAGCGACGAGGACGTCCTGCTCTACGAGACCGGCCACATTCCCGGAGCCGTCAAGGTCGACTGGCACACCGAACTCAACGACCCCGTCACCCGCGACTACCTCGACGGCGAGGGCTTTGCCGCCCTCATGTCGAAGAAGGGCATCAGCCGGGAGGACACCGTCGTCATCTACGGCGACAAGTCCAACTGGTGGGCCGCCTACGCCCTGTGGGTCTTCGAGCTCTTCGGCCACCCCGACGTGCGCCTCATGGACGGCGGGCGCGCAGCCTGGATCGCCTCCGGCGGTGAGATGACGACTGACGCCCCCAAGCGCGAGACCACCGAATACCCGGTTGTCGACCGCGTCGACGCCGGCAGCCGCGCCTTCATGACCGATGTGCTCGACCACCTCGGCAAGCCGCTCATCGACGTGCGCTCCCCGGAGGAGTACACCGGTGCCCGCACCCACATGCCCGACTACCCCGAAGAGGGCGCCCTGCGCGGCGGCCACATCCCGACGGCCGCCTCGGTGCCGTGGGCCCGGGCAGCCAACGACGACGGGACCTTCCGCTCCCGCGACGAACTCGAAGCGATCTACACCGACGAGGTCGGCCTCGACCGCAACGATGACATCATCGCCTACTGCCGGATCGGCGAGCGCTCCAGCCACACCTGGTTCGTGCTGCGCTACCTGCTCGGCTACGAGTCGGTGCGCAACTACGACGGCTCCTGGACCGAATGGGGCAACGCCGTGCGCGTGCCGATCGTCAAGGGCGAAGACCGCGGGGAGGTGCCCGGACGCGCATGAGCGAGAACCTTCCTGAGTCGCTGCAGGAGATCATCGACGACTTCGCAGCCCTGGCCGAACCGGACAAGCTGCAGCTGCTGCTCGAATTCAGCAACGAGCTGCCCGGCCTGCCCGAGCGCTACGCCGACCACCCCGAGCTGCTCGAACCGGTTCCAGAGTGCCAGTCGCCGATCTTCCTCGTCACCGAAGTCGGCGACGGCGAGCAGGCCGGCACCGAGGCGCCGGCTGGCGAGGACGCTGAGGTGCGGCTGTTCTTCTCCGCCCCGCCCGAGGCGCCGACGACCCGCGGCTTCGCCGGCATCCTGCACGAGGGTCTCAATGGGCTCACGGCCAAGGAGATCCTCGAGGTGCCCTCGGATCTGGCGCTCAAGCTCTCGCTCAACGACTCCGTCAGCCCGCTGCGGCTGCGCGGCATGTCCGGGATGCTCGCCCGCATCCAGCGGCAGGTCAAGGAGAAGGCCCTCGGCTGAACCCCGCAGGGCCCACCCGAGGGCCAGCGCCCGCAGTTGGCCGCAGCCGCTTGAGGCTGAGCCGGTCTCAGCCGAGCAGTGCGCGCAGGGTGACGACGCCGACCGAGCCGATGAGCGCTGCCGCCGGCAGGGTGATGACCCAGGCCAGGGCGATCGGCTTCATGAGGTTCCAGTTCGCCGCCCGGTTGACCAGGCCGACGCCGAGCACCGCGCCGATGAGGATGTGTGTTGAGGACACCGGCAGGCCGAGCACCGAAGCACCCATGACGACACCGGCCGCGGCGAGCTCGGCGGCGAACCCGGAGGCCGGGTGCATCTTCGTCAGGCCCGTGCCGACGGTCTGGATGACCTTGCGGCCGACGAACCACAGCCCGGCGATGAGCGCGACGCCAGCAGTGACCATGATCGCCGCCGGCACTGCTGACTCCTCAGCCACCGACTGCGTCTTGAGCACATCGATGATCGCCGCGAACGGTCCGACGGCGTTGGCGATGTCATTCGAGCCGTGGGAGAACGCGAACGCCGAGGCGGTGAACACCTGCATCCAGCTGAAGAGCAGGAACGTCGAGCGCGACAGGTCGTGGTGGCGCAGCGTCTTGGCGAAGATGAACACCGCCATCCACACCGATGCGCCGATCATGCCGAGGATGAGGTAGTTGCCGACACCGTCGATCGACAGGTCGAGGTTCTTCAGCCCCTTGAACAGCAGCATCGAGCCGATGATGATCGATCCGCCGGCCGCCAGCAGCGGCACCCACACCTGCAGCGCCCGGTGCGCATCGACCTGCTCGGCCTCCTGCTGCAGGTCATACAGCTCCCGGTAGTAATCGGATTCGAGCTCCTCGCGCTTGAAGTCCGGCAGGTTCACCTGCGCAGCATCGCGGGCCATGACATTGGTGTAGGCGATCTGCTGCAGCTCCGTCAGCCGCTCAAACGACTGCTTGTGCCGGTTGCGCAGCTCCGCACGGCTCACGCGCAGCTGGCGCAGCTTCTCATCAGCCTCCTCGTTGTAGACGAGGATGTGCTTCTTGATCCGGCCGAACAGCACGTAGGCGACGAGCCCGCCGAGCACGGGGGAGAGCACCCAGGAGATCGCGATCTGGCCGATCTGACCCCACTGCACCATCTCCAGCCCGCCGGTGCCGGTGACGATGCCGAGGGTGACAGCCGCGCCGACGATGCCGCCGATGATCGAGTGCGTTGTCGAGACCGGCCAGCCCATCCGGGTGGCCACCAGCAGCCACACGGCCGCGCCGAGCAGTGCCGACATCATGATGAACACGAAGTCCATCGGGTCGACCTGCATCCCGCCGAGGTCGACGATGCCCGAGCGCACCGTATCGGTGACATCACCGCCGGCGAGCACCGCACCGGAGACCTCGAAGACGGCGGCGACCATGAGCGCCTGCTTCATCGTCAGCGTCCCAGCGCCCACACTCGTGCCGAACGAGTTGGCGACGTCGTTGCCGCCGATGTTGAAGGCCATGAACATGCCGAAGATGATCGTGGTGATGAGCACGAGCCGGAACTGGGTCTGGCCGACATAGCCGAAGGACCAGAACGTGAAGCCGATGAACGCTGCCGCCAGCAGCAGTCCGAACCAGATGTGCCACCACTTGTCGGGGCCGAGAAAACCTCGCGTCACCGGAGCATGTGCGCCGCGGGTCATCGTATCGTCTGCCATGATTCCTCCAGACACATAAGCGCTTGCTTTCACTGGATTGTCGGCACCACAGGTGGCCTGTGGCTGAATTCCAGAGGAGTTTTGGGCGTACTCTCGCCGTTCCCGAGGCGCCGGGCACCTGCCCAGTACGCGAATGAGGTTGTCCTAACTACCGGTGGGGTAGGGTGGGGCCGTGGCCGCACCCGGCCAGATCCCTACATGCGAAAGGCAGGTTGCCGCAATGGCGCCAGCGAAGAAGCGCACTCTGCGCCACGGCACCGTCACCTCACGGCGGTGGCTCTCCGATGAGCTCATCCGCCTCACCGTCACCAGCAGTGATCTCATCGGCCTCGACCTGCCGTGCACCGACCACTACATCAAGCTGCTCTTCCCGCCCGCCGGTGCCGAGTACGCCTGGCCCGACGATGCCGCCGAGGTGCTCGAAGACCGCACCCGGCCCGATGCGCCGGTCACCCGCACCTACACGCTGCGCCGCGTCGACACGGAGACCGGGGAGGCGGAGATCGACTTCGTCATCCACGGTGAAGAGGGACTCGCCGGCCCCTGGGCCCGCGACGCTGAAGAGGGTGACCGGTTCGCCTTCTTCGGTCCCGGCGGTGCCTGGGCGCCGCCGGCCGGAGTGCACATCGTGCTCGCCGGCGATGAGTCGGCAGCCCCGGCGATCGCCGCCGCCCTCGATGCCCTGCCAGCCGGCACCTCGGCGACGGCCTTCATCGAGATCGCCCACCAGCGCGCCCGCTTCGAGATGCCCGAACCCGAAGACGCGACGCTGCAGTGGGTCGCCCGCGACGGCGCGACACCGGGCACCGCGCTTGCCGCTGCCGTGCGCGACTTCACCCCGCCTGCAGGCGAGGTCGCCTATTTCATCCACGGCGTCGCTGAGATGATCAAGGATCTGCGCCGGTTCCTCTTCGTCGAACGGGGAGTGGAGAAGTCCGCCGCCTCGATCTCCGGCTATTGGCGGCTGGGCATGACCGAGGACGAATGGCAGTCCTCCAAGCGCGAGTTCGTTGCCGAGATGGAGGCCAGCGAACACGCCGCCACCGGCAGCTGAATCCGGTGCCGCAGCCGTGCGTGGCGCCGGTCATATAAGGCAGGGGCAACTATTGTTGCGCGCCGATCCGAGATAATGTATAGACATATCCCCGTTGGTTCGCTGCAGAAAGGCATCGACATGTCCCTTCACCTTGGAGACACCGCCCCTGACTTCACCACCGAGACCTCGGCGGGACCCATCGCGTTCCACGACTGGGCCGGTGACGAGTGGGTCGTGTTCTTCTCCCACCCAGCCGACTTCACCCCTGTGTGAACCACCGAGCTCGGCCGCGTCTCCCAGCTGCAGGCCGAATGGGACAAGCGCGGCGTCAAGCCGATCGCGCTCTCGGTCGACACGAACGAGGAGCACGCCCAGTGGATCCCCGACATCAACGAGTACAACAACACCACCGTTGAATACCCGATCATCGCCGACCCGGACAAGAAGGTCGCCGAGCTCTACGACATGATCCACCCCGGCGAGGGCGACACCTCCTCGGTGCGCTCGGTGTTCGTCATCGACCCGGGCAAGAAGATCCGCCTGACGATGACCTACCCGAAGTCCACCGGCCGCAACTTCGATGAGATCCTGCGCGTCATCGACGCCCTGCAGGAAGCCGACCGAGGCGAATGCGCCACCGGCGTCGACTGGCAGCCCGGCGACAAGGTCATCGTGCCCCCGGAGGTGCCGACCGCTGAGGCGAAGGAGAAGTTCGACGACGTCGAGGAGCACTACTCCTACCTGCGCGCACCGCCCGCGTCAAGGCCGACGCCGCCGGCACCGGCGCTGTCGGCTGCGGCTGACACCGCGCTGACGTGCGCATGACGGCTGACCGGGGCGCTCCGGTCACCGGCTGCTGACTGTTCTGCGGCCCCCCACCGGCGGGGCCGCAGTCGTCTGCAGGCCGCGGAATCTCAGTCTCCGTGGGCCTCGCGGATGAGCGGGACGAAGGCGTAGCCGCCGTGTTCGGTGATGTGCACCCCGCCCTGAACGAGCTTCTTCACCCGCAGCATCGTCGAGCCGACCGGGATGACGAGGATGCCGCCGGGAACGAGCTGGTCGATGAGCTCTTCGGGCAGCTGGGTGGCGGCAGCCGAGACGAGGATCCGGTCGAAGGGCTCGGCATCCGGCAGTCCGAACACCCCGCCGGTCGCCTCGACGATCTCGACGGTGTCGATGTCTGCCAGCAGCTGCCGGGCGGTGTCGGCCAGCGCGCTGATCCGCTCGACACCGGTGACAGAGCCCTCACGCCCGACGAGCTCGGCGAGGATCGCGGTGCTCCAGCCGGTGCCGCAGCCGATGTCGAGGACTCGCATCCCCGGGTGGACCTGGAGCAGGTCCATCATCGCCACCACCGTGCTCGGCTGGGAGTTCGTCTGCCCGTAGCCGATCGGCACCGGCCGGTCCCACTGGCTGCTGCGGCGATGCTGGGCAGGCAGGAACCGGGCGCGGTCGAGGCGCTCCATCACCTCGCGAATCTCCGATGGGCGGGCGGCTGCGGTCATGTCCTCACTCCTTTGCTGCCACCAGTGTAGGAACCCTGTCTGTGTCCGCGCTGGCCTCAGCCGCGCAGGCACAGCGCAGCATGGAACGGCCCTTCAGCCTCGTGCGGAAGCACGCTCGCCGGAACCGCGACATCGCACAGGCACATGCTGGCCCCCGCGCCCGAGGCGGTGGTGACGTCATCGGCGGCAAGATCGCGCAGCAGGCCGGTCCCGTAGGCCTTGACGAGTGCCTCCTTGCGCACCCACAGCTGGGTGAACACGGCAGCCTGCTCCGCCGGGCCAGCCTGGGCGATCGCCGCCTGTTCGGCAGGATGCAGCAGCGCCGCCACCTCGGTCGCGGTCTGCCGGATGGCTCGCGCTTCGATGTCGACGCCGAGGGGCACATCGGATGCTGCGATCGCCAGCAGACCTCCGGAACTGGCAAATGAGACGAAAGGGCCGGGCGCGCCGTCGACGAACAGCAGGGGAGCACCGCGCTCATCGGCATCCAGCCGCACCGACTCGACCGGCGCCTGCAACCAGCCGGCGAGCACCTGCCGGCTGATCCGGGTGCGCAGCGCTGCGTCAGCGGATCCGGCCGAGAGATCCTGAGAGGACGGCACTGCCGTGATGGAGGCGCTGAGGTCGGCGATCCACATGGGCACATCGGGTCGGCGCGGGCATGGGACGGTGAGCCTGGTGACCCCAGGCGGCAGGTTCATGAGCCGTCGAGACCGAGGAATTCGCGGATCGCCGGCATCTCGCGGCGCACCTGCGACAGGCCCATCCGGTGGGCTGCGGCGAGCTTCGAAAGATTGCGCTCGCCGTTGGACACCGGCATGATCTCCGGTGCGAAGACATACGCTTTGCCCTGGCGTTCGAGTTCGAAGACCTGCTCGCGCATCTCGTTGTAGCGCTTCCACCGGCCCAGCAGCGCATCGGCGACCGCCGGTTGCCGGCGGAAGTAGCTGCGGTAGAAGGCCGGGAACCGCTGCGGGGCCTTCTCATAGTCACGCTGCTGGGTCAGCACGATGAGGAACTTCTCGTAACCGGCCCGCTGGGCGGTCGGCAGCGGGATCCCGCCGTGCTCGGCCAGGGCACCGTCGACATAGGTGCGCTCGCCGATCGTCACCGGCGGCATCACCACCGGCATCGTCGACGATGCCTGGACGGCCGTCATCAGGTCGTGCATCTCATCGACATCGGCGCGCGACCAGATCCGCTCCTCACCGGATTCGACGTCGACAGCCGCGATGGCGAACTCGGCCGGATTGGCCTCGAAGGTCTCCCAGTCGAACGGCAGCGCTTCATCCGGCTGCGAGGTGCCCTGGTAGATGTACTCGGAGTTGAACAGGCCCTGCCCGCGCAGGAACGTGCGCATATTGCCGAAGTTCGGGTCGGCGGAGAACTCGACGAAGCAGCGGCGGGCCCGCCACGGGTCATGCGAGAGGTAGTTCGCGGTGTTCGTCGCACCGGCGCTGATGCCTGCCACCCAGTCGAAGTAGATCTCCTCCTCGAGCAGGCGGATGACCATCGCCGACGTCAGCGCTGCGCGCATCCCGCCGCCTTCGAAGATGAGAGCCGTGTCGGTCACCGTGCTGTGCAGCTGAGCCGCGCCAGCTGTTGAGTCGTCTCCTGGCATGACTCCAACCTACGACACCACGCGCCTCTTCGGGTGGGTTCAAGCCGCCCCGATTTCCGTGAGATCAGCCATGCCCGCACGCAGTGCTGTGCCGCAGACATCCATAGTGAAGCACAAGACAGCTTGCCGGATAGGTTCAGCAGGCTAGGCTCAGGACATGACCGAACGCCTGCCGCACCCGCTCACCGGCCAGCTCTTCGCCTCGCCGGTGCCTGCCGGCCAGGGCTGGCCGGAAGATCCTGCCAAGCGCAGCACCCCGGTGGCCCGCAGTGCTGAGGACGTCACCCGCCTGGCCGATCGTGCACGCACCCTGGCTGAGCTCGATGCCCGGGTGACGAAGTGCCGGGCCTGCCCGAGGCTCGTCGACTGGCGCGAATCGGTCGCACACGACAAGCGCGCATCCTTTGCCGGGGAGCCGTACTGGGGCAGGCCGGTCGCCTCGCTCGGAGATCCGGAGGCGTGGCTGGGCATCATCGGCCTCGCCCCAGCCGCCCACGGCGGGAACCGGACCGGGCGGATGTTCACCGGTGACCGGTCCGGCGACTGGATCCATGCTGCGCTCTACCGGGCGGGCATGAACTCCCAGCCCGACTCGAAGGTGGCAGGCGACGGGCTCGTCATGACCGGCGCGCGCACGATCGCCCCGGTCCACTGCGCCCCGCCGGACAACAAACCCACCCCAGACGAACGGCACGCCTGTGCCGGGTGGCTGCGGCGCGAACTCCAGCTCATCCCCACCCTCGAAATCCTCATCGCTCTCGGTGGGATCGCCTGGCAGGCGACCCTGTCCGGTGTGCGCGCCATGGGCTGGGATGTCCCGCGCCCCCAGCCGCGGTTCGGCCACGGTGCCGAGGCGGTGCTCACCCGGCCAGACGGCGTGCCGGTGCGGCTGGTCGGCAGCTATCATCCCAGCCAGCAGAACACCTTCACCGGCCGGCTGACGACGGAGATGCTCGATGCGGTGTTTGCCCGGGCGAAGGAGATTCACCAGGTGAACACTGGTGAAACCCCGCGTCCCGACTCATGAGAGAACGCGCATAGGACGCCTGCGCGGTCGTAATCTGGAGGCAGGCAGCCGGACCGGCTGCCCGTCACGCGAAAGGTTCACGATCGTGAAAGCTGCACGCTACTACGACAACCACGACATCCGCATCGAAGACATCCCCGAGCCGGAGCTCAAGCCCGGCACAGTCGCCATCGACATCGCCTGGTGCGGCATCTGCGGAACCGATCTGCACGAGTACCTCGAAGGCCCCATCTTCATCCCGCCCAAGGGCAGCCCGCACCCGATCTCAGGGGAAGAGGCCCCGGTGACGATGGGCCACGAGTTCTCCGGCACCATCACCGCCCTCGGCGAGGGTGTTGACGACCTCACCGTCGGTGAGTCCGTCGTCGTCGAGCCCTACATCATCGCCGAAGGCGTCGACACCGGTGAGGGATCGGACTACCACCTGTCGCCGAACATGAACTTCATCGGCCTCGGCGGCCGCGGTGGTGGCCTGTCGGAGAAGATCGTCGTCGAACGCCGCTGGGTGCACCCGGTCGGCGATATGCCGCTCGACCAGGCCGCGCTCATCGAACCGCTCTCGGTCGGCCACCACGCCTACGTCCGCTCGGATGCCAAGGCCGGTGACGTCGCCATCGTCGGCGGTGCCGGGCCGATTGGCCTGCTGACCGCCGCTGTGCTCAAGGCCGAGGGCCTGACGGTCTACATCTCCGAGCTCTCCGAGGCCCGCAAGGCCAAGGCGCGTGAGACCGGTGTCGCCGATGAGGTCTTCGACCCGCGTGAGGTCAACGTCGCCGACGAGGTCCGCAAGCGCACCGACGGCAAGGGCGCAGACGTCGGCTTCGAGTGCTCCTCGGTGCCGGCCGTCCTCGACATGCTGCTCGATGCGGTGCGTCCCGGCGCGGTCATCGTCAACGTCTCGATCTGGGGCTTCAACCCCGAGGTCGCGATGCCGCTGCTGGTGCTCAAGGAGATCGACCTGCGCGGCACCATCGGCTACGCCAACGACCACCCGGCCACCATCGAGCTCGTGCGTTCGGGCAAGCTCGACCTCGCCCCGTTCATCACCGCGAAGATTCCGCTCGATGACCTGGTGGAGAAGGGCTTCGACCAGCTCATCAACAACAACGAGCATCATGTGAAGATCCTCGTCGACCCCAACGCCTGACGCTCTCCGCATCAGGCATCGACACGGCCCGCCACTTCAGGAAACTCTGAAGCGGCGGGCCTACGATGTTCGACGGACCATCTGCCGAGACCCCCGAGGACCCTATGTCGCATCAGGCACACACCCCGCATGCCGCCCAGCCGCCGCGTGCCCCGCGCCGACCGTGGTACCTCGTGCCGCTGGACATGCTGCGCGGCTTCCTCATCGGGTGTGCTGAACTCGTCCCCGGTGTCTCTGGCGGCACGATTGCGCTGGTGACCGGCATCTACGACGAGCTCATCGGCTCAGCCTCCCATGTCATCTCCGCTGCCAAGAAGCTCGTCGTCGGACCCGACCGGATCAGCGGGATGATGACAGAGCTGCGCCGCACCCAGTGGATGCTCATCATCCCCGTGCTCATCGGCATGGCGACTGCCGTGCTCTCGATCGCGGGGGTGATGAAGGACTTCGTCGCCGCCTATCCCGAGCACTCCCGCGGACTGTTCTTCGGTCTCGTGCTCGTGAGCATCCTGGTCCCGCTGCGCATGCTTCCGGCCCGGCGACCGGGCCAGCATCGGGCCGTGGGCGTCATCATGTTCGTCCTAGCCGCCGCAGCCGCGTTCATCATGGTCGGCTTCGCCGGCGGCGGCAACGATGCCGACCCCTCGCTGATCGTCGTGTTCTTCGCTGCTGCCGTGGCGGTCTGCGCGCTTGTGATCCCCGGCGTGTCGGGATCGTTCTTCCTGCTGGCGGTGGGTCTGTACGCTACGACGATGACAGCGATCAGCGAACGCGACCTCGGCTACATCGCGATCTTCGGCCTCGGCGCGGTCTTCGGTCTCGCCAGCTTCGTGAGCCTGCTGCGCTATCTGCTCACCCACCACAGGCGGGTGACCCTGCTCGTCATGGCCGGGCTGATGTTCGGTTCGCTGCGCGCTCTGTGGCCGTGGCAGAGCGACGGCACCCCGGACGCCAGCGGTGAGACCCACGGTGTAGGCGCGCTCATCCTGCCGACCGCCCCGATCGCCGGGCCCGTGCTGCTGGCGCTCGCCGGTGCCGCCGCCGTGCTCATCCTCATCCTCGTCGAATCCCGCTATTCGCCGGTCGACCACGACGAGGAACTCGACGTCGAGCACAAGCCGGCACGCTGAGGGCCGGGAGTCTCATTGTGACCGTCTGCCATTTGCCAGGGGTGTGCAGACGCGTAAGGTGAAGGCATGGCTACTACCGCATTCCAGGGAGATCCTGTCAGCACCAATGGCTCGCTGCCTGAGACCGGCAGCAAGGCACCTGCCTTCGAACTCGTCGGCACCGACCTGTCCTCAGTCACCTCTGCCGATGTCGCTGGCAAGCGCGTCGTGCTCAACATCTTTCCCAGCGTCGACACCGGCGTGTGCGCTGAGAGCGTGCGCAAGTTCAACGAACTGGCCGGTACCCTCGACAACACCGCTGTCATCTGCGCCTCGAAGGATCTGCCGTTCGCCCTCGGCCGGTTCTGCGGCGCGGAGGGACTCGACAACGTCACCAGCGCCTCGGCCTTCCGCACCGACTTCGGCGATGACTACGGTGTGCGCATGACCGACGGCCCGCTGGCCGGCCTGCTCGCCCGCTCGGTCGTCGTGCTCGACGAGAACGGTGTCGTGCTGCACTCGCAGCTCGTCCCGGAGATCGGCCAGGAACCGGACTACGACGCAGCCATCGCCGCCCTGGGCTGACGCGCCCACCACCTCGGCGCCGGAACCCGG
>NZ_JALXKS010000057.1 GCF_025144725.1 Brevibacterium sp. p3-SID960
CCCCCCCGGCGCCGTCTGCGAAGCAGCGGCCTGATCGGCCCAGACGCGCACCTTCCGGTCGCCGCCGCAGCCGTGTCCGAGCAGTTCTCCGGGGCTGTGCCGACACGCGCCTCCTCAGGTGGCAGGCGATGTCTGTGCCGTATGACATGCTGTTGAGGTACTGAACAGAAGCGGGTTAGGCTGATAGCGTGTGCCCCTTGGAAAGGTTGTGACCGTGGCGCGCAAGAGCGATAGTGCAGATCTTCTCAACTGCAATTTCTGCGGCAAGTCGCAGAAGCAGGTTCGCAAGCTCATTGCCGGTGGCGGTGTCTACATCTGCGATGAGTGCATCGGGCTGTGCAACGAGATCATCGAAGAAGAGCTCAACCAGCCACTGGCCGAGGTCGAGGAGACCGAGCTGCCCAAGCCACAGGAGATCTACGATTTCCTGCAGGAGTACATCGTCGGTCAGGAGACCGCGAAGAAGGCCCTCGCCGTGGCGGTGTACAACCACTACAAGCGCATCCGCGCCTCCCGCAGCCTCGATGACGACGACATCGAGATCTCAAAGTCCAACATCCTGCTCGTCGGTCCGACCGGTTCTGGCAAGACCTATCTCGCTCAGACGCTGGCGAAGAAGCTGAATGTCCCCTTCGCTGTCGCCGATGCCACCGCCCTGACCGAAGCCGGCTACGTCGGCGAGGATGTCGAGAACATCCTGCTCAAGCTCATCCAGGCCGCTGACTTCGATGTCGAGCGCGCCCAGACCGGCATCATCTACATCGACGAGATCGACAAGATCGCCCGCAAGGCCGAGAACCCCTCCATCACCCGCGATGTCTCAGGTGAGGGCGTGCAGCAGGCGCTGCTGAAGATCCTCGAAGGCACCCAGGCATCGGTGCCGCCGCAGGGTGGGCGCAAACACCCGCACCAGGACTTCATCCAGATCGACACGACCAATGTGCTCTTCATCGTCGCCGGCGCGTTCGCCGGTCTGGAGGAGATCATCTCCTCTCGGAGGGGCAAGCACGGCATCGGCTTCGGCGCGATGCTGCAGTCGAAGCACGACGCTGAGGACATCTACAGCCAGATGCTGCCCGAAGACCTGCTGAAGTTCGGGCTCATCCCGGAGTTCATCGGCCGTCTGCCGGTCATCGCCACCGTTTCCAACCTCGACCGCGATGCACTCATGACGATCCTGACCGAACCGCGCAACGCACTGGTCAAGCAGTACCAGCGGATGTTCGAGTTCGACAACGTCGAACTCGAGTTCGAGCTCGAGGCCCTTGAGGCCATCGCCGACCTCGCGCTACTGCGCGGCACCGGCGCTCGCGGCCTGCGCTCCATCATGGAAGAGGTCCTGCAGCCGGTCATGTTCGATGTGCCCAGCCGCGACGACGTCGAACGCGTCGTCATCACCAAGGATGTCGTCGACTCGAATGTCGCTCCGACGATCGTACCGCGCAAAGCGCAGCCGGCCCGCCGGAAGAAGTCGGCCTGACCCTCTCACTCTCAGAAAAGTCTGCGTGAGGTCAGGTGTGCACTCAGTAGACCGTTCTGCAGTCGCTGAGCCTTGACGCCATGACGCATAGTCAACCATTAAGTTACCGCAGCTGAATGGTTGCACTATTGCCTCAGGGATCAGTCATGGCACATCTCATCATCAACCGCGGCATTGAGATCGCTGCGTCCGCTCCAGCCGTCCTCGCGCTGATTTCGCAGCCCGGGTGGTTCATCAACGAAGGAGAGCCGCTCGACGGCCCCGCTGAAGCCGTCGTCGCCGGGAGCTTCCGATGACGCTCACCGAGTTCTTCATCACTGAAGGACCTGAGGGTGTGACGCTGCGTGTCCGCGAAACCGGATTTGAGAATCTCGATGCCGACGGCATGGCCCCGGGGGCCTGCTTCGATGCAAACGACTCCGGCGAGAAGAGCTCGTCCTGGCCGAAGCCGCCCTGGAGCAGACTGCTGGCCCGTACGCAGATGCGGAGGCAGAGGTGCGATGAGCCGCCTCGGTACCGACGAGACAATGCAGGTCCTGGGCGCGTCAGGGAAGAGAGCACCAGGTCGGAACTCATACTCCGGCTCGGGCAGGCGCCGGCATCGGCCTCAGGGCTGCAGCACGAACTCAGCATCTCCCGCCAGGGCATCATGAAGCACCTGGAGATTCTGCGCGAGGCGGGTCTCGTCTCGGCCGAGCGCGACGGGCGGGCAGTTGTCTATCAGTTGGCACCGGCACGCCTCGGCGACATCGCTGCTGCGCTCGAAGAGCTCAGCAGGGGCTGAGCCCCGTGCCTGGCTGCGATCAGACGAGCTGCAGAGACCGGCGACAGCGCCGCAGACTGAGCAGCTGTGCTGACCTGTGCCGGCTCAGGACGTCTCCGCTGGCTGCACGACGACGAAGCCCGGACCGTGGAAGCGCATCTGGATGCCCTCACCCGAACCCCGGCCGAAGAATGAGCCGAGGGTGACATCGGTGTGGATGTCCGGAGCGAGGTTCGCCGACCAGCACACCGCCGCCTGCGGATCGACGAAGGTGGGCGTGCGCGAGCAGTCGAGGACCATCGGCTGGCCCTGCGCACAGATCGCGGCCGTGCCGTGACCGGAGAGTTCAAGGTTGAACAGCCCGGAACCCGAGGTGAGCGCGCCGATGCCGCGCAGCGGCTGGATGTCCCAGCGCAGGGAGGCGTCGAAGGCGAGCATGCTCGTCGTGTTCACAGTCAGCGCGTCCTGCGGACCTTCGAGCTGCATCATGAAGATGTTCGCGGCCATCCGGGCGAAGAAGATCTCGCCGTGACCTTCGACGCGCATGAGCTGGCCGCCCTCACCCGTGGCAGCCTTCTTCATGAACTGCCCAACCGAGGTCGAACCCTGGTGCTTGAAGTTGACGTTGCCCTGGTAGGCGACCATCGCACCCTTCGTGGCGATCATCGGCTCCTGCGGGGTCACCACCCCTCGCACCATGCGGCTGGACTGCATCGTCCATCGCTGATTGAGCTCCTGCTTCTGGTGGTCTTTGGCGAAGAGTTCGCTGCGCATCGCTGTCTCCTGGTCGTGCGCGCCGGGCCGGTGCCCGACTGGGGAATATGTAGCTGGGGGCGTGCAGATCGACTGCACGCCCCCAGCTTAAGCCCACAGCAGGCTCAGCGAGCCGCTTCAGTGTGGCTGTTCGGCAACACTCACTCGGCGGTCTCGAACTCAACGTCGGCGACCGTGATGTCCTCACCGCCTGCCGACAGTGTCCACGCCTGCACGCGGCCGGCGGCCATGATGTCACTCTCAGCACCCTGTGCGGCGGCGAGCACTGGCTCGGGAACGGTCACGGTCACCGAGGTGATCGGGGTCTTCTGCGAGACCTTCGCCTCGGTCTTCGCGCGGCGCAGCTCCCCGAGCACATCGCCGACGTGCCCGAGGGCCTGAGTGTCGGCCTTGAAGACCGGTAGGTCGTCCGCCTGTGGCCAGGCAGCGCGGTGAACGGAACCGGACCGCCACCACGACCACACCTCTTCGGTTACGAACGGCATGAACGGGGCGAAGAGACGCAGCAGCACATCGAGTGCGGTCGCCAGGGTCGCGTGCGCCGAGAACTGGCCGGCTTCGCCGACCGAACCGTAGGAGCGGTCCTTGGCCAGTTCGACGTAGTCGTCGGTGAAAGCCCAGAAGAACGACTCAGCAGTGCGCAGCGCATGAGCGTAGTCGTACTCGGCCATGAAGGCCGCGCATTCGGCGGCGGTCTCGCGCAGCGCGGCGAGCACCGCCTGGTCGAGGCTTTCGGTGATGAGGTCGGTGCGCCCGATGAGACCGGCGTGGACACCCTGGGCGAGGGCGAACTTCGAGGCGTTGAGGATCTTCATCGCCAAGCGCCGGCCGATCTGCATCTGCGTGACCTCATAGGCGGTGTCAGCACCGAGCCGAGCCGAACCGGCCCAGTAGCGCACCGCATCGGGTCCGAAGCCGGGCTTGGACTCTTCGAGGATGTCGCTGGGCACGACGACATTGCCCTTGGACTTCGACATCTTCTTGCGGTCAGGGTCGAGGATCCAGCCCGAGAGCGCAGCCCGGGTCCACGGCACATCGTCGTTCAGTGAATCGGCGCGCACGACCGTGGAGAACAGCCAGGTGCGGATGATGTCATGGCCCTGCGGGCGCAGATCGAAGGGTGCGGTCTGGGACCACAGCTTCTCGTTCCGCGACCAGCCGCCGGCGATCTGCGGGGTCAGCGACGAGGTCGCCCACGTGTCGAGTACGTCGGGCTCACCGGTGAATCCACCGGGCTGATCGCGCTGCTCGGCGGTGAACCCCTCGGGCACATCGGCCTGCGGGTCGACCGGCAGCGAAGCGTCATCGGGCACGATGGGGTTGTCGTAATCGGGCTCGCCGGCCTCATCAAGGCGGTACCACAGTGGGATCGCGACACCGAAGTAGCGCTGGCGGGAGATGAGCCAGTCGCCGTTGAGGCCCTCCACCCAGTTCTCATAGCGCGAGCGCATGAACGAGGGATACCAGTCGAGTTCGCGGCCGCGGGAGATGAGCTTCTCGCGCAACCCGGGATCTGTGCCGCCGTTGCGGATATACCACTGCCGGGAGGTCACAACCTCCAGCGGCTTGTCGCCCTTCTCGTAGAACGGCACCGGGTGCGTGATCGCCTCCGGTTCGGCGAGCAGGTCACCGGACTCGGCGAGCATCTCGGCGATCGTCTTGCGTGCAGTGAACGTCGTCTTGCCGGCCAGCTGCTCATAGTTGGCCACCGCCTCGGGAGCGGGGGAGGAGGCGATCCATTCCGGCACCTCGCGCTGCAGGCGACCGTCGCGGGTGATGATCGCGCGGGTCGGCAGCTGCAGTTCACGCCACCACGTGACGTCGGTGAGGTCACCGAAGGTGCACACCATGGCGATGCCGGTGCCCTTGTCAGGCTTGGCCAGCTGGTGGGCCCGCACGTCGACGGCCACGCCGAAGAGCGGAGACACGACCTGGGTGCCGAAGTAGTCCTGGTAGCGCTCATCGTCTGGGTGCGCGACGAGTGCCGCCACCGCCGGGATGAGCTCAGGACGCGAGGTGACGATCACGATCGGCTCGACTGACGTGTCAGCCGTCCCGTCAGCGGCAGCCGGGTAGAAGGCGACCCTGTGGTAGGCGCCTTCGCGCTCCCGGTCCTCCAGCTCAGCCTGCGCCACAGCGGTGCCGAAGGTGACGTCCCACATCGTCGGGGCTTCCTGCGAGTACACATGCCCGCCGGCGAAATCCTTGAGGAATGCCCGTTGAGACACAGCGCGGCAGTCGGCGTCGATCGTGCGATAAGAGTGATTCCAGTCGACCGAGAGGCCCACCGAGCGGAACAGCGCTTCGAACACCTCACCATCGGAGCTGGCGAGCTTCTCGCACAGTTCGATGAAGTTCCGGCGCGAGACCGGTACGAAGTCCCGTGGGTTCCTCGCCGGCTTGGCAGGCGGCGTGAAGTCTGGGTCGTACGGCAGAGTCGGCTCGCAGCGCACCCCGTAGTAGTTCTGAGTGCGGCGCTCAGTCGGCAGACCGTTGTCGTCCCAGCCGAGGGGGTAGAAGACATTCTTGCCCATCATCCGCTGATAGCGGGCGATGATGTCGGTCTGGGTGTAGGAGAAGACGTGCCCCACATGCAGCGATCCCGACGCCGTCGGCGGGGGAGTGTCGATCGAGTAGACCTCCTGGCGGGAGGTCTCAGGGTCGAAGGCGTAAGTCTGCCGCTCAGACCAGCGGGAGTCCCACTTGTCCTTGAGGCCTTCGAGAGCGGGTCGGTCCGGGAGGTGCACCGAGTCATGTGTGCGTGAGGCAGGTTGAGTCATACCGGTGATTATCCCCGCACCTCGTCGCGGAACTCAAACCACCGGCGACCAGGGACTTCATGCCAGGATAGGAGTGTGAGCCCCCTGCCGCCGACCCCACGCTACGCCGAGAACGCAACGTCGACTGCCTGGATGAACCCGGCCCGCTCTCTGGCGATCCTCTTCGTCGTGGCCATCCACAGCGTCAGCGCCACCGTCGAGACCGATCTGAGCTCCCACGGCGATGCCACGTGGTGGTCTGCCAACCTCATCGACGCCACCGCCCGCTGGTCAGTGCCGGTGTTCCTCATGATCTCCGGCGCGCTCGCCCTCGACCCTGATCGCGGAGTGCGGCCACGCGAGTTCCTCATCAAACGCTTCTACCGCATCGGCATCCCGCTGGTGGTGTGGACAATCGTCTATATCCTCTTCCGCCTCTTCTACGAAGGTCGCATCCACACCACCTGGAGCCCGATCGCCGCGATCCTCACCGGCTCCCCGTATGTGCAGCTGTACTTCCTCTACGTGCTCGCCGGACTGATCCTGCTCACCCCCTTCATGCGGCTGCTGTCGCTGCACGGAACGAAGCGACTGCAGTGGGGCACCACCGCGATCCTGCTGGCGATCGGGATGGTCGACCACATCATCTCGACTTTCTTCGACGTCGGAGAGCCGAACGCCGCCACCCGGTTCCTGCCGCTCATGGGCTACTACGTGCTCGGCTTCGTGCTGCGCGACTGGATCCTCACCCGCAAACAGACGATCCTCGCATGGCTCGTCTTCTTCGCCTCCTACGGTGCGATCCTGGCATGGTCTGCGATCGGGCCGGGGGACAAGCCATGGCGGTTCGCGTATGAATACGTCTCCCCGTTCGTGGTGCCGATGTCGCTGGCCGCCTATGTGCTGCTGCACACTCACATGCGCACCGGCTGGCGATTCCTCACCAGGATCTACCCTTACTCATTCGGCGTCTTCCTCCTCCACCCGCTCATCCTGTTCCCCACGCGACAGGTCATCGGCTACCCCAACACGGTCGGCTCTGTGCTGTTCCACGGACTCGTCCTGCCGATCGTCTACACGCTTGTCTGCACGGCCATCACCTGGCTGATGCTCAAGATCCCATTCGTGCGCGCTGCCTTCGGCGCAGGGAAGCCGTTCCGCGCCTCCGGCTGAGAACCGGTCATGCTCGTGCTGCGGGAACCGTTGGAACAGCGCGACACCGAATGACGACGGCACACGGGCCGGGTGTGTCTTCGGTGTGCGGTCCACCTGGTGCCCGCACCTCGTCATCGACACTCATGATCAGGAGCCGTCGCAGACCGCAGCGGAGGTGCTCACCTGGCTCGAGTGCGCTCGTCACCTTGTGAACGGCCGGGCATGCGGCAAGGATGGAGACGAGCACACCGCCCTCGGCCCATGAGGAGACGCCACGATGACGACCATGCGCGCAGTCGTGACCGGAGCCAGCTCCGGGATCGGAGCAGCCACCGTCCGCCGCCTGACTGCCAGCGGTTGGCACGTCACCGCGGTCGCCCGCCGCGCCGAGAAGCTCGACGCGCTCGCCGACGAGACAGGGTGTGCGGTCGTCACCGCCGACCTCACCAGCGATGATGATGTCGCGACGATGGCCGAGACGGTCGCCGCGGCCGGTCCGCTCCATGCCCTCATCGCCAACGCCGGCGCCGCCTACGGCCATGCCGAGATCGCCGATGCGGCGGTGGCAGACTGGCAGAAGACGATGGACATCAATGCGTTCGGACTGCTGCGCAGCATCAACGCACTGCTGCCGGCTCTGACTGCCTCGGGCCGCGGCGACGTTCTCATCATGGGTTCGACTGCCGGACTCATCACCTATGAGGCGGCGGGTGCGTACACTGCCTCGAAGCATGCGGTGCACGCCATCGCTCAGACCCTGCGCCTGGAGCTGGCCGGCAGACCGGTGCGCGTCATGGAGATCGCCCCGGGCATGGTCAGGACTGAGGAATTCAATCGCAAGCGCTTCGGTTCACAGGAAGCCGCCGACAAGATCTACGAGGGCGTCGAGAAACCCCTCACGGCTGAGGACATCGCCGACGCGGTGGACTGGATGCTGAGCCGCCCGCACCACGTCAACGTCGACCTTATGGTCATCCGGCCGCTCGCCCAGGCCGCCCAGCACAAGGTGGCCCGCCACCAAGGACTGTGAACCGGTCTTCCTCTGCGACGAAAGTCGTAACGACACTGAGCGTGCCCCGGGGTAGCCTGGAAGCACCCGCCCTGCGCCCCTCTGCAACCGCCGGGCAGAGTGAGGAGAGGAACCGATGTCTCGTGCAGTCTCAGAGACACGGCCCAGCACCGCCGGCGTTACCGGCAGGCGCTGGCGCGGCATCGCCCGAGTCGCGGTCCTGTTCGCTCTTTCAGCGCTGTTCCTCACCGGCTGGTTCTGGGGGTACACGGGCGTGCTTCTCGTCATGCTGCTGATCTCGGCAGTTCAGTTCATCCGCGACCGCCGCGCACACCCCTCCGCGGCAGCTGCTGAAACCGCCGACCTCGCCACCTCCAACCGCCCAGACTGCACCGGGCAGTGGAGCTGAGCAGTCCATCGGTGCGGTTCGGAATCCACATGCATCTGCGCTAGGATGTCTCGTGCGACGATCCGGCCATCACCGGGGAGCATCCGGAAGAACAGGCACGTAACCAGACCACGGGGAGCCGTGCCCCATTAGACCCGGACGGGCCGGCCCGTCACAGCCTGAAAATGAGCGATCGGAGACCTCCAAGGCCGGCCCGAGCCACCCCTCGGCGGCGGGCGGAACTCCGATAAGCGAGGTGGTACCGCGGCGGAAGCGTCGTCCTCGTCACCGGACCGCCGAACGCATCAAGGACGCTCATGACTGATCAGATCTACCCCAAGCAGAAGACCTCCGCTGCAGGCCTGACCGCATCGCCGTCGTTCCCTGCCATCGAAGACGACGTGCTGCGCTTCTGGAACGCCGACAACACCTTCCAAGCGAGCATCGACCAGCGTGAGGCCGGTTCCGAGGGCCAGAACGAGTTCGTCTTCTACGACGGCCCGCCGTTCGCCAACGGCCTGCCGCACTACGGCCACCTGCTCACCGGCTACGTCAAGGACGTCGTCCCGCGCTACCAGACGATGCGCGGCAAGCGCGTCGAGCGTCGCTTCGGCTGGGACACCCACGGACTGCCTGCCGAACTCGAAGCCGAACGCCAGCTCGGCATCACCGATAAGTCCGAGATCGGCGACATGGGCATCGCCCGCTTCAACGAGGTGTGCCGCTCCTCGGTGCTGACGTACACGAAGGAGTGGGAGGAGTACGTCACCCGTCAGGGCCGCTGGGTCGACTTCGACAACGACTACAAGACGCTCAACGTCGAGTACATGGAATCGGTCATCTGGGCGTTCAAGCAGCTGTGGGACAAGGGCTACGTCTACGAGGGCTACCGCGTCCTGCCGTACTGCTGGAAGGACCAGACGCCGCTGTCGAACCACGAGCTGCGCATGGACGAGGACGTCTACAAGTCCCGCCAGGACCCCGCGGTGACGATCGGCTACAAACTCGCCGACTCCGATGAGTACGTCGTCATCTGGACCACCACCCCGTGGACTGTGCCGAGCAACCAGGCGGTGGCCGTCCATCCGGACGTCCGTTACGTCGCGGTGCGTCCCGGGCCCGAGGCGCCGGCTGAGCACCTGCGCGGCATCACCCTCATCATGGCCAAGGACCGGGTGGCCGCCTACGCACGCGAGCTCGGCGAGGACCCCGAGGTGGTGCGCGAGATGACCGGCACCGATCTGCTCGGCCTGCGCTACGAACCGCCCTTCGGGTACTTCGAGGGCCGGCAGGAGGAGTTCGGCGAGGCGATGCACTCGATCCTCGCCGCCGACTTCGTCACCACCGACGACGGCACCGGAATCGTCCACCAGTCACCGGCCTTCGGTGAGGAGGACAAGGTGCTCACCGACGCCGCCGGGATCCACGCCGTCCGTCCCGTCGACGATGCCGGCTGCTTCGAAGCCCCGATCACCGATTACGCCGGCCAGCAGGTCTTCGAGGCCAACAAGGCGATCATCCGCGACCTGCGCGACCACACCGGCCCGCTGGCCGGACGCTCGGCGCTGCTTGTACGGCACGAGACCTACGAGCACTCCTACCCGCACTGCTGGCGCTGCCGCACCCCGCTCATCTACCGGGCGGTGTCCTCGTGGTTCGTCAAGGTCACCGACTTCAAGGACCGGATGGTCGAGCTCAATGAGCAGATCAACTGGGTGCCGGAGAACGTCAAGCACGGCCAGTTCGGCAAGTGGCTGGAGAACGCCCGCGACTGGTCGATCTCTCGCAACCGGTTCTGGGGCTCGCCGATCCCGGTGTGGGTCTCGGACAACCCCGAATACCCGCGCACCGACGTCTACGGGTCGCTGGCCGAACTCGAAGCCGACTTCGGCCGGCTGCCGCTCAATGACAAGGGTGAGCCGGACCTGCACCGGCCGTGGATCGACGACCTCACCCGCCCGAACCCGGATGATCCGACCGGCCAGTCGACGATGCGCCGCGTGCCCGATGTCCTCGATGTGTGGTTCGACTCCGGTTCGATGAGCTACGCCCAGGTCCACTACCCGTTCGAGAACGCCGACTGGTTCGAACACCACTTCCCGGGCGACTTCATCGTCGAGTACATCGGCCAGACCCGCGGCTGGTTCTACACCCTGCACATTCTCGCCACCGCCGTGTTCGACCGCCCGGCCTTCCGCAACTGCATCAGCCACGGCATCGTGCTCGGCTCCGACGGGCAGAAGATGTCCAAGAGCCTTCGCAACTATCCCGACGTCAACGAGGTATTCGACCGCGACGGCTCCGATGCGATGCGCTGGTTCCTCATGTCGAGTCCGATCCTGCGCGGCGGCAACCTCGTTGTGACCGAACAGGGCATCCGCGACGGCGTCCGCCAAGTGATCCTGCCGCTGTGGAACGCCTGGCACTTCTTCGCCACCTACTCCAACAACGCCGACGGCGAAGCCGGTGGCAAGGGCTACGCGGCTGAGACCCGGTACGATTCCAGCCAGGTGCTCGACCGCTACCTCATCGCCAAGACCCACGACCTCATCGTGGACTTCCAGCAGGCGATGGACGACTACGACGTGTGGGCAGCCTGCGAACTGATCCGCGAGCACCTCGACATGTTCACCAACTGGTACGTCCGCCGCTCCCGCCGCCGTTTCTGGGAGGGCACGGCCGAGGTGCGCGAATCCTTCGACGTCTTCTACACCTGCTTCGAGGCGTTCCTGCGGGTGGCCGCCCCGCTGCTGCCGTTCACCGTTGAGGAGATCTACCGCGGGCTGACCGGCGAGCGGTCGGTGCACCTGACCGACTATCCCGACGCCGAGGCGTTCACCGCCGATGCCGATCTCGTCGCCGCAATGGACCGCACCCGCCAGGTCTGCTCGACCGGCTCCTCGCTGCGCAAGGCCAACAACCTGCGCGTGCGGCTGCCGCTGGCAGGCCTGACCGTGGCCACGAATGACGAGCTCGGCTCTGACTTCCGGTCGATCATCGCTGATGAGCTCAACGTCAAGGACGTCACGGTCATGGGCGTCGACCAGGCCGCTGCTGCCGGGTTCACCCTGGAGCAGAAGCTCACCGTCAACGCCCGTGCTGCCGGGCCGCGCCTGGGCAGGAACGTTCAGTCCGCGATCAAGGGCTCGAAGACCGGCGACTGGTCAGTCGGCGATGACGGCACCGTCACTGCCGGTGGGATCGAGCTCGACGAAGGCGAATACACCCTCGAGGAGGTTGCCGACGCCGGGGCGACGAGCGCTGCCCTGGCAGCGATGGATCGCGGCTTCGTCGCCCTCGACATCGAGGTCACCGACGAGCTGCGCGCTGAAGGCGTCGCTCGTGATGCGATCCGGGCGATCCAGAACGTGCGCAAGCAGCTCGACCTCGACGTCGCCGACCGGATCACGGTGCTGCTCTCGGCTCCCGAGCAGGTCCGTGCGGCTGTCGACACCCACCGCGACATGGTCGCCGGTGAGGTGCTCGCCGTTGATCTCGACACCACGAGCGAGCAGCTCAACGGCGACGAGGTCTTCACCGCCGGCGAGCTCGCCTCCGATGCGGCCGTGCAGGTGAAGCGCGTATGAGTGAACACGACCCCGTCCACGGCACTGACGCTGCCGGCACCGGGCCCGAGGGTTCCGAGGTGACGCAGCTGCCGGACTTCGAGGACAACCCGCTCGTCCCGCTCG
>NZ_JALXKS010000058.1 GCF_025144725.1 Brevibacterium sp. p3-SID960
ACGGATCAGTCCTGCACCCACGGTCCGAAGACCGGTGTCCACTGGCGGATCTCCACACCCTCGATGACGCCCGCCTCGGCGTAGGGATCCTGGGTGAGGACGTCCTCGACGGCCGCCTGCGACTCGGCATGCACGAGAAGCAGGGCACCGGGACGCTCCTCGTCGAATGGGCCGGCAGCCAGGATCACCTTCTCGTCGAACAGGCGGGAGAGCCACGTCCGGTGCTGCGGGCGGGTCTGCATCCGGGTTTCGGTATCAGAGCTGTAGGTGTACTGGACTGCGAAGACGGCCATCAGGTCTCCTTGCTCGACGGGCCCGCTGTGCGGGAATAAGGCGGCGGTGATCTCTGGTTAGAGTGTACGGTAGACCGTTCCCCACACTCCCAGAGGAGACATGCGTGCCGACGCTGCCTGAGATACCGAGTGACCACGCCGACCCGGACACTCTGTTCTCAGCCTTCTCCGATTACGCCGCTGAGCAGGGAATCGAACTTTACGAGGTACAGGAAGAGGCCATCCTCTCCGTCCTCACCGGCGACCACACGATCGTCGCGACACCGACCGGCTCCGGCAAGTCGATGGTCGCCCTCGCTTCGCTCTTCGCCGCCCTCAACACCGGCCGCCGCGCCTACTACACCGCCCCGATCAAGGCACTGGTGAGTGAGAAGTTCTTCGACCTCACCGCCGCACTGGGAGCCGAGAACGTCGGCATGATCACCGGTGACTCCTCGGTCAACTCCGATGCCCCGATTATCTGCGCGACCGCTGAGATCCTGGCCAACCAGGCGCTGCGCGAAGGCGCCGAACTCGACGTCGAACTCGTCGTCATGGACGAGTTCCATTACTTCGGCGACCCGCAGCGCGGCTGGGCCTGGCAGGTGCCGCTGCTGGAGATGCCGCAGACCCAGTTCGTGTTCATGTCCGCCACGCTCGGCGACATGTCCCACATCAGCGCAGACCTCAGCGAACTCACCGGCCGCGACGTCACCCTCGTGACATCGGCGACCCGTCCGGTGCCGCTGGAGTACAGGTACTCGGAGGAGCCGCTGCATGAAACGCTGCGCCAGCTCATCTCCAAGGACCGTGCACCGGTCTACATCGTCTCCTTCGCCCAGGCCCAGGCCGTGACCCTGGCCGGCAACATCGTCAGCGCCAACCTGTGCTCACGTGAGGAGCGGGAGGCGATCGCCGCAGAGATCAAAGGCTTCCGCTTCTCCAAAGGGTTCGGGCAGATCCTCAAGCGCCTGCTCAGCCACGGCATCGGCGTTCACCACGCCGGCATGCTGCCCCGCTACCGCCGGCTCGTCGAACAGCTCGCCGGCGCCGGGCTGCTGCGCATCATCTCCGGCACCGACACCCTCGGCGTCGGCATCAACGTGCCCATCCGCACTGTGCTGCTGACCGGGCTGGCGAAATTCGACGGCCGGCGCATGCGCCGGCTGACGGTGCGCGAGTTCCAGCAGATCGCCGGGCGTGCCGGGCGGGCCGGCTACGACTCCGTCGGCTACGTCGTCGCGCAGGCCCCCGAACACGTCATCGAGAACCAGAAGGCCCTCGCCAAAGCCGGCGACGATTCGAAGAAGCGGCGCAAGGTCCGCAAGCAGCAGCCGCCGACCGGATTCGTCGGCTGGTCCAAAGAGACCTTCGACCAGCTCACGACCGGCCAGCCCGAAGAGCTGCGCTCCCACATGCAGCTCAACCATGCCACGATCCTCAACCTGCTCTCCAGGCCCGGCAGCGGCGTGCACACGATCCGCCGGTTCATCGACGCCACCCACGAGACAGCCGCGGCGAAGATCGACCTGTACCTCAAAGCGCTCAAGATCGGGCGCGCGCTGCTGCGCTCGGACGTCATCCGCCGGGAGGTCACCGACGCCTCGGGACCGGACGGCGAACCGGAGGTGCGCTACGTCCTGCAGCGCGACCTCGGCCCCCACTTCGCACTCAACCAGCCGCTCTCGCCGTTCGCGCTGGCCGCCCTCGACCTGTTCGACCGCGACGGCGACGGCTGGGCGCTCAACGTGCTCTCGATCATCGAGGCGACCACCCCGGTGCACTTCACGATCCTCAAGGGCCAGCTCGACCGGATCAAACAGGAGGAGCTCGCTGCGCTCAAGGCCGACGGCGTCGACTACACCGAGCGGATGGCGATCCTCGACGAGCTGACCTACCCGCAGCCCAACGCCGAGATCCTCGAAACCGCCTTCGACGCCTATGCCGAGACCTCGCCCTGGGTGCGCGAGGTCGGGCTCGAACCCAAGGCGGTCGTCGCCGACATGATCGAGCAGTCGATGAACTTCTCGCAGTTCGTCGCCTACTACCGGCTCGCCCGGGTCGAAGGCGGACTGCTGCGCTACCTCATGGACGTCTACCGGGCACTCGTGCAGAACGTGCCCGCCGACGCCGTCGACGAGCGCCTGCAGGAGATCATCGACTGGCTCGGCGAGCTCATCGCCCGCGTCGACTCCAGCCTCGTCGAGGAATGGGAAGCCCTGCGCACCGCGGGCGGGGGAGACGAGGACGAACCGGCGCTGCTGCCGGCCGCCGCACAGACGCTCAGCTCCGACCGCAGACGGTTCACCTCGCTGATCCGCAATACGATGTTCCACCGGGTGCTGCTGGCCGAACGCGCCGCCTACGACCACCTCGGCGAACTCGACGCTGACTCCGGCTGGGATGCCAAGGCGTGGGAGAACGCGATCGAGGACTTCTACGAGGAGTACGGCGATCTGCGCATCGATGGCGACGCCCGGAGTTCTGCCTATGTGCAGATCACCGAAGGCGAGGAGGAGTGGAGAGTCCGGCAGATCCTCGCCGACCCCGACGGCGACCGCGACTGGGCGATCACCGCCCGCGTCGACGTGGCCGCCAGCGACAGCGCCGGCGAAGTCGTCGTCGAGATCCTCGACGTCGGCCCGATGCGCTGAAATCACCGATGTCAGTGAAGGGAACTAAAGTACACACTGTGACTACTCAGACCGCGAATGCAGAGGCCGACCGCGGCGTATCGCACCTCGACACGCTGTGGGTCAAAGGGGCCCGGGCACACAACCTGAAGAACGTCGAGATCGCCATCCCGCGCGACTCGATGGTCGTCTTCACCGGGCTGTCCGGCTCCGGAAAATCCTCCCTCGCCTTCGACACGATCTTCGCCGAGGGCCAGCGCCGCTACGTCGAATCGCTGTCGTCGTACGCGCGGATGTTCCTCGGGCAGATGGACAAGCCCGACGTCGACTTCATCGAAGGCCTCTCACCGGCGGTGTCGATCGACCAGAAGTCGACCTCGAAGAACCCGCGCTCGACCGTCGGCACCATCACCGAGGTGTATGACTTCCTGCGCCTGCTGTGGGCGCGCATCGGCACCCCGTACTGCCCGGAATGCGGTGAGCCGATCACCCGGCAGACACCGCAGAACATCGTCGATCAGCTGCTGACCCTGCCGGAGCGCACGAAGTTCATCGTGCTCGCCCCGCTTGTGCGCGGGCGCAAGGGCGAGTTCGCCGACCTGTTCGCCGACCTGCAGACCAAGGGCTTCTCCCGCGCCGTCGTCGACGGCGAGCAGGTGCAGCTGACCGATCCGCCGAAGCTGGAGAAGCAGTACAAGCACGATATCTCCGTCGTCGTCGACCGGCTCGTCGCCAAGGACGGCATCCGCCAGCGCGTCACCGACTCCGTCGAGACCGCGCTGGCAACCGCCGGCGGGCGCCTCGATGTCGAGCTCGTCGACGAGGGCACCACCCGGACGTTCTCGGAGCACATGTCGTGCCCGAACGACCATCCGCTCACCGTCGATGAGATCGAACCGCGCACCTTCTCCTTCAACTCACCGTTCGGCGCCTGCCCCGTCTGCGACGGCATCGGCACGAAGCTGCAGGTCGATGAGACGCTCGTCGTGCCCGATGAGGACCTCACCCTGGGTGAAGGTGCGATCGCGCCGTGGTCGAAGGGCAAGACGACAGCGAAGTACTTCAACCGGCTGCTCAAGGGCCTCGGCGATGAACTCGGCTTCGACCTGTTCACCTCGTGGAAGGACCTGAAGAAGTCCCACCGCAAGGCGATCCTCGAAGGCAAGGACTACCAGGTCCACGTCCGCTACAAGAACCGGTTCGGCCGCGAACGGACCTATTCGACCGGTTTCGAAGGTGTCTTCCAGTACATCCTGCGCAAGCACGGTGAGACCGAATCCGACCACGCCCGGGAACGCTACGAGTCCTACATGCGCCAGGTGCCGTGTGCCGCCTGTGGCGGAACCCGCCTCAAGCCCGAGGCGCTGCACGTCAAGATCGCAGGCAAGTCGATCGCCGACGTCTCCACCATGGCCCTCGACCAGGCCGCCGAATTCCTCACCGGTCTCGAGCTCAGCGGCCGTGACGCGGCGATCGCGGCACAGGTGATGAAGGAGATCCGGGCCCGGCTCGGGTTCCTCCTCGACGTCGGACTCGAATACCTCAGCCTCGACCGCACCGCCGGCACACTCTCCGGCGGGGAAGCGCAGCGCATTCGCCTGGCCACCCAGATCGGCTCCGGACTCGTCGGCGTGCTCTACGTCCTCGACGAACCGTCCATCGGATTGCATCAGCGCGACAACCGGCGGCTGATCGAAACGCTGCTCAAACTGCGCGACCTCGGCAACACCCTCATCGTCGTCGAACACGACGAGGAGACGATCGAGGCCGCCAACTGGATCGTCGACATCGGACCCGGCGCCGGCGAACACGGGGGAGAGGTCGTCTACTCCGGACCCGTCGCCGACCTCACGAAGGCCGAGCGCTCCATCACCGGTGCCTACCTCAGCGGCCAGCGCCAGATCGAGATCCCGACCCAGCGCCGCCCGATCGACCGCAAGAAGATGGTGACCGTCCACCACGCCCGTGAGAACAACCTCAAGGACGTCACCGTCGCACTGCCGCTCGGCGTCTTCACCGCCGTGACCGGAGTGTCCGGTTCAGGCAAGTCGACGCTCGTCAACGACATCTTCTACACGCAGCTGGCCAACGACCTCAACGGCGCCAACCGCGTACCCGGCCGCCACAAGCGGATCACCGGTCACGAAGACCTCGACAAGATCATCCACGTAGACCAGTCGCCCATCGGCCGCACGCCGCGGTCGAACCCCGCCACCTACACCGGCGTGTTCGACCACGTGCGCAAGCTCTTCGCCGAAACCGAAGTCGCCCGCATCCGTGGCTACCAGCCCGGCCGGTTCTCCTTCAACGTCAAGGGCGGACGCTGCGAGAACTGCCACGGCGACGGCACCATCAAGATCGAGATGAACTTCCTGCCCGATGTCTACGTCCCCTGCGAGGTCTGCCACGGTGCCCGCTACAACCGGGAGACCCTCGAAGCGAAGTTCAAGGGCAAGACGATCGCCGATGTGCTCGACATGCCCATCGAGGAGGCCGCCGACTTCTTCTCGGCGGTCCCTGCCATCGCCCGGCACCTGCACACCCTGGTTGAAGTCGGCCTGGGCTACGTGCGCCTCGGCCAGCCTGCCACCACGCTGTCCGGCGGTGAGGCCCAGCGCGTCAAACTCGCAGCCGAACTGCAGAAACGCTCGCGCGGCCGCACCGTCTACGTGCTCGACGAACCGACCACAGGCCTGCACTTCGAGGACATCCGCAAGCTTCTGGGTGTGCTGCAGGGTCTCGTCGACAAGGGCAACACCGTCATCGTCATCGAGCACAACCTCGACGTCATCGCCTCAGCCGACCACATCGTCGACATGGGGCCCGAAGGCGGACGCGGCGGCGGCACTGTCATCGCCGAGGGAACACCGGAAGAGGTCGCGGCCATCGAGTCCTCCTACACCGGGCAGTTCCTGGCCGAGATGCTCGCTAACCGGACATAACCGTGGATCCGAGCACGTACCGCCCGGCGACAGGTGAGATCCCCACCCAGCCCGGCGTCTACCGCTTCCGCGACGCCGACCGGCGGGTCATCTACGTCGGCAAGGCGAAGAACCTACGCGCCAGGCTCAACTCGTACTTCGGCAACCCAGCCGCGCTTATGCAGCGGACCTTCACGATGGTCCACACCGCAGCCTCGGTCGACTGGACCGTCGTCAACAACGAAGTCGAGGCGTTGCAGCTGGAATGGACGTGGATCCGGGAGTTCCGCCCGCGATTCAACGTCATGTTCCGCGACGACAAGTCGTATCCGTACCTGGCGATCACGATGCAGGACGAATACCCGCGCGCCTTCGTCACCCGCGGCAGCCGCAAGAAGGGCGTCACCTACTTCGGTCCCTTCACCCAGGTGTGGGCGATCAAGGAGACCCTCGACCTGCTGCTCAAAGCCTGGCCGGTGCGCACCTGCACCGCCGGAGTGTTCCGCCGTGCCCGGCAGACCGACCGACCCTGCCTGCTCGGCTACATCGACAAATGCGCCGCCCCCTGCGTCGGCCGGGTGACACCGGAGGAGCACAGGCAGCTGGCCCGCAACATCGCCGACTTCATGCGGGGCAACACCGGTCAGTTCATCTCCAGCCGACAGCGCGAGATGGCCGACGCCGCACAGAACCTCGACTACGAGCGCGCTGCCGAGCTGCGTGACGAGATCCAGGCGCTTGAGAAGGTCCTCGACAAGAGCGCCGTGGTGCTGTCGCAGAATGTCGACGTCGACGTCTTCTCCATGGTCGTCGAGGAGCTGGAGGCCTCGGTGCAGGTGTTCCATGTGCGCGGCGGCCGCATCCGCGGCCAGCGCGGCTGGATCATCGAACGCCTCCAGGACCTCACGCCTGCGGAGCTGACACTCGACTACCTGCGACAGGCTTACAGCGGCATGGATGCCGACGCGATCCCCAAGGAGATCCTGCTCGACACCCTGCCCAGCGACGTCGAGCTGGCCACGGCCTGGCTGAGCGAGCAGCGCGGAACGAAAGTCGAACTGCGGGTCCCGCAGCGCGGGGAGAAGAAAGCTGTGCTCGACACCGTGCACAAGAACGCCGAGCAGGCGCTCATGCGGCACAAGATGCAGCGTGCCTCCGACCTCACCACCCGCAGCGAAGCGCTGAGCGAGATCCAGCAGACGCTGAACCTGCCGGAGCCGCCGCTGCGCATCGAATGCATCGACAACTCCCACATGTCGGGTCAGAACGTCGTCGGCTCGCTCGTCGTATTCGAAGACGGCCTGGCCAAGAAACGCGACTACCGGCGGTTCTCCATCAGCGGTGATGCCGCGCGGGACGACACCTCGGCGATGTACGACGTCGTCTCCCGGCGCTTCTCCCGCTACCTCGAGAGCCTCGTCGAGGACGAACCCGACGAGCGATTCGGCTACCGGCCCAGCCTGCTCGTCGTCGACGGTGCGCTGCCGCAGGTCAACGCCGCCGTGCAGGCGCTGAATGATCTCGGCATCACCGACATCTCCGTCGTCGGCCTGGCGAAGCGACTCGAAGAGGTGTGGGTGCCCGGTGATGAGTTCCCGGTCATCCTCCCGCGTGGCTCGGAGGGCCTCTTCATGCTCCAGCGCATCCGCGACGAGGCCCACCGCTTCGCCATCCGCTACCACCAGCAGAAGCGCACCCGAGCCCAGCGCTCATCGGCCCTCGACGGCATCCCCGGGCTCGGGGCGGCCAAGCAGAAGGCGCTGCTTAAGCACTTCGGCTCCGTTAAGCGGATCCGGGCCGCCGCGGTCGACGATCTCACCGCTGCCCCAGGCATCGGTCCTGCCCTGGCGGAGAAGATCCACCGGACACTGAGCCCAGCAGCAGAATCCGATACTGTTGAGGCAGATGAGACCACTGCAGAAGGGACTGCCGATGACTGACGCCTCATCACCGGTTGCCATCGAGGGCACCGGCGACGACGTCGAGGTGCTGCTGCTGACCGGAATGTCCGGAGCCGGCCGTTCGACGGCGGCCAACGCCCTTGAGGACATGGACTGGTATGTCGTCGACAACCTGCCGCTGCAGATGATCCCGCCGCTGGTCGAACTCGTCGCCCGCGCCGACGGCTCTCTGCCGAAGGTCGCAGTCGTCACCGATGTGCGCACCCGGCAGATGTTCTCCGAACTCAAGCAGACGCTGAGCGCCTACCGCTCCCAGGGCCTCAACATCAAGGTGCTGTTCCTCGACGCCTCCGATGACGCCCTCGTGCGGCGCTTCGAGTCCGTGCGCCGCCCCCATCCTCTGCAGGGCGAGGGAACCCTCATCGACGGCATCTCCGAAGAGCGCACGGCGCTCGCTCCGCTGCGCGACCAGTCAGACATCCTCATCGACACTAGCGATCTCAACGTCCACCAGCTGCGGGCGCAGGTGCACTCCCTGCTGAGCGGCACCGACGATCACCGACTGCACATCACTGTGCAGAGCTTCGGCTTCAAATACGGCGTGCCCGTCGATGCCGACCATATGGCCGATGTGCGCTTCCTTCCCAACCCGTACTGGATTCCGCAGCTGCGCGGCCAGAACGGCACCGACGCACCTGTGCGCGACTACGTGCTGGCGCAGAACGGCGCCCTCGCCTTCGTCGACCGCTACCTCGGCGCGCTCGACGTCGTCATCGAAGGCTATGAACACGAGAATCGATCGCATATGACGATCGCCCTCGGCTGCACAGGCGGCAAGCACCGCTCCGTGGCCATGAGCGAGGAACTCGGCCGCCGGCTGGCCGAGCGCACGACCGCATCGGTGACCGTGCGCCACCGCGACCTGGGACGCGAGTAGATGAGTCAGCACGCAGAATTCTCCCGCCCCGACTCGCGCAGCGACAGCCCCAGCGCCCACCGCCTCCACACCGAAGAGCTGCCGTTCGTCATGGCCGCGCGCCAGCGGCGCAGCACCGGCGGCCCACAGGTCGTCTCCTTCGGCGGCGGCCACGGGCTCTACGCTGCGCTGCGCGCTTTCCGGCTGCTGACGGAGAACCTCACCGCCGTCGTCACCGTGGCCGACGACGGCGGTTCGTCCGGTCGCCTGCGCCAAGAGCTCGGCGGCCTGCCGCCCGGTGACCTGCGCATGGCACTGGCCGCGCTGTGCGACGACGGCGAATGGGGCCGAGTCTGGCGCGATGTCATTCAGAGCCGGTTCTCCTCCGACGGCCCGCTGCACGACCACTCGGTCGGCAATCTCCTCATCTCCGCTCTCTGGCAGCTCCTCGGAGACCACGTCGAAGGCCTCGACTGGATGGCGCGCCTGCTGCGCGCCCACGGCCGCGTGTTGCCGATGTCGTCGCTGCCGCTGCGTATCGAAGGCGACGTCCAGTTCGCCCCCGATGCCGCGCCCGAGGTGGTGCAGGGTCAGTCGGCCCTGGCGGCAACGGACGGGCACCTGCGCGAAGTGCGGCTCGTGCCGCACAACCCGCCCGCCCGCGCTGAGACGATCGACGCCGTGCGGGCAGCCGAGATCCTCAACCTCGGTCCCGGCTCCTGGTATACCTCCGTCATGCCCCACCTGCTCGTCCCGGATCTCGCTGAGGCGATCTTCGCCTCAGATGCACTGCGCACCCTGACCCTCAACCTGCCCGGTGCGAAAGCCGAGACCCGCGATTTGAGCCTGTGCGATCACCTCGAATCACTGCACTCGCACGCCCCGCGGCTGCGCTTCGACTATGTTCTCGTCGACGAGGACGCCGCCCGGGCCGAACCGGAACTCGAAGCTAAAGCACAGCGCCTCTTCGCGGCGCGGCTGTGGACCCGGTCGCTGCGCGGACGCAAGCAGAGCCAGCACGACAGCCTCAAGCTCGCCGCCTGCTATCGCGACGTGCTGCTTGACGCTGGCATCACCGTCGACGAACAGTGGTGAGCAGCGGTGGACAATCGAAAGGACTCGACGCAATGGCACTGACAGCACAGGTCAAGGATGAGCTCGCGCGGGTGGCCATCACCCGCATCTCGGCCCGCAAGGCCGAGGTGTCAGCGATCCTGCGCTTCACCAATGCCCTGCACCTCGTCGCCGGCTCCATCGTCATCGAATCCGAACTCGACACCAACATCGTCGCCCGTCGTCTGCGTGCAGAGATCAAGTCGCTCTTCGGCCACACCGCCGACGTCGTCGTCATCGGTGCCTCCGGCATCCGGCGCGGCAGCCGCTACCTCGTCCGCGTCGCCAACGACGGAGCCGCCCTGGCCCGCCAGACCGGGCTCATCGACGGGCGCCTGCGCCCGGTGCGCGGACTGCCCTCGGCGATCGTCAACGGCTCGCTGGCCGACGCGCAGGCCGCCTGGCGCGGCGCGTTCCTCGCTCATGGGTCGCTGACCGAACCAGGACGTTCGGCAGCTCTGGAGATCACCTGCCCCGGGCCCGAAGCGGCACTCGCGCTCGTCGGTTCGGCCCGCCGCCTCGGGATCTCCGCCAAGGCCCGCGAGGTGCGCGGGGTCGACCGGGTCGTCATCCGCGACGGCGAGGCGATCGGGGACCTGCTGACGAACATGGGTGCCGAGGCCACCCGCCTGGTGTGGGAGGAGCGGCGGATGCGCCGGGAAGTGCGCGCCACCGCCAACCGGCTGGCGAACTTCGACGACGCCAACCTGCGCCGGTCGGCCCGGGCGGCAGTCGCCTCGGGCGCACGCGTCGAACGTGCCTTCCAGATCCTCGGCGACGAGATCCCCGAGCACCTCAAATACGCCGGCGAGCTGCGGCTTAAACACAAGCAGGCGTCGCTGGAGGAGCTCGGGCAGCAGGCCGACCCGCCGATGACCAAGGACGCGATCGCCGGGCGGATCCGCCGGCTTCTCGCGACCGCGGACAAGAAGGCCGATGAGCTCGGCGTGCCCAACACCGAATCGAGCCTGACACCGGACATGCTTGAGGATGCCTGACACAGTTCATGTGAACTTCACATCCGCGCCCCGCTGAGCCTGGAGAGGCGTGTGAAGCGTGACTAGGATGAATACCGGAGCACTCGCCGAACCCCAGGAGGAATCGGAATGTCCATTCGTGTAGGCATCAACGGCTTCGGCCGAATCGGCCGCTCGTTCCTGCGCCAAGCATACGAAGTCGACACCGATGTCGAGATCGTTGCCATCAACGATCTGACCGACAACAAGCACCTCGCCCACATGCTGCGCTACGACTCCGTGTGGCGGAAGTTTCCCGGCACCGTCGAATACGACGACGAATCGCTCACCGTCGACGGCGACCGGATCCACGCCTCGGCGGAGAAGGACCCGCACGACATCCACTGGGGCGATCTCGGAGTCGATGTCGTCGTGGAGGCCACCGGCAAGTTCCGCACCCGCGACGCCGCCGCAGCCCACCTCGAATCCGGTGCCACGAAGGTCGTCCTCTCAGCACCCGGCAAGGGCATCGACGGGTCGTTCGTCATGGGTGTCAACGACAGCACCTATGACCCGCAGAGCCAGCACATCATCTCCAACGCCTCGTGCACGACGAACTGCCTGGCACCGCTGGCGATGGTTCTCGACGATGCCTTCGGCATCGAGGCCGGTCTCATGACGACGGTGCACGCCTACACCGGTGACCAGAACCTCGTCGACGCCAACCACAAGGACCTGCGCCGCGCCCGCGCGGCAGCGATCAACATCGTGCCGACGACCACCGGCGCCGCCAAGGCCGTTGCCGAGGTGCTGCCGCAGCTCAAGGGCCGCCTCGACGGGTTCGCCGTGCGCGTGCCGGTGCCCACCGGCTCGCTCGTCGACCTGACGTTCAGCCCGAAGAAGCAGGCCACCGCCGAGGAGATCAACGCCGCTGTCAAGCAGGCCTCCGAAGGCGACCTCAAGGGCATCCTCGGCTACACCGAAGACCCGATCGTGTCTTCGGACATCGTCATGAGCGAGTACTCCTCGATCTTCGACGCCGAGCTCACCCGCGTCGTCGGCAACCAGGTCAAGGTCGTGGCCTGGTACGACAATGAGTGGGGCTACTCCCAGCGTCTGTTCGAGATGGTCGAGTTCGTCGGAACGTCCCTCTGAACACC
>NZ_JALXKS010000059.1 GCF_025144725.1 Brevibacterium sp. p3-SID960
TGTGACGACGTTGCTCAGTTGGCCTTGCGGCGCTCACGAAGCTGCGCAAGCTCATCGACGAGCGGCAGTTCGTCTTCCGGACGCTCGCTTGGCAGTTCAACCAGCGATCCTTCGACTTCGCGGAAAACGCTTCCCACCGCGATGGCGAAGACTCCCTGGCCACCCTGCACTAGGTCGATGACCTCGTCAGTCGACGTGCATTCGAAGACGCTCGATCCATCACTCATCAGAGTGATCGTGGCCAGGTCCTGCACACCGCGTTCGCGCAGATGCCCGACTGCCGTGCGGATCTGCTGGAGACCCACGCCGGTGTCGAGAAGGCGCTTGACGATCTTGAGGACGAGAATGTCGCGGAAGCTGTAGAGCCGCTGCGATCCCGAACCGGTAGCAGTCCGGATCGACGGGACGACGAGATCGGTGCGTGCCCAGTAGTCGAGCTGGCGGTAGGTGATGCCAACGACCTTGATGACTGTCGTTCCGCGGTAGCCCGCGTCTTCGTCAAGGTTCGGCAGATCATCATCGAACAGCAGACCTTGAGCTGAAGGCGGCACGGCGGGCGCAGCAGCCTGTTCCTGACTTGAGCGGTTCACACCGACTCCTCCTTTTAGCCCCTAGGGGAAGCGAAGTCGCATTCCGGTTTGCGGCAGTGTCACAATTCTACCGCATGACCTTCGAGCGACTCGGGGTTAACGTACACATCGAACCTACTGGCTGAGTTTCCCCTGGCCAAACACCTGCCGATAACGATTTGCGCGTGTCGCCGTTATCGAAGAAATCGAACGACTTTCGACTCCAGCGTGCCAGCTGAACCCCAGTCGAATCAGGCCTTCGCATCACCGGACGGCTGATCGTCTGCTTTCTTCGCAGCCAGCAGCTTCGTCTTGGCTGACGAGGCATAGGTGTCGATATACCGCTGACCAGACAGGCGGAGGATCTCGTACATGATGTCGTCGGTGATCGACCGCAGGAGGAATCGGTCACCGGCCATGCCCTCGTACTCGGAGAAATCAAGAGGCTCTCCGAACACCACGCCGATCCGGCGCAACCGCGGAAGCATCCGACCGACAGGCTGGACCTTGTCAGTTCCGATGAGTGCAACCGGCACAACCGGCACGCCGGCTTCGAGGACGAGCCGCGCCACGCCGGTGCGCCCGCGGTAAAGATTGCCGTCAGGGCTGCGGGTTCCTTCTGGATAGATGCCGAGGAGATTGCCTCCATTGAGGACCTTCAACCCGGAGTGCAGCGACGCTTCAGACGCCGAACCGCCGGATCGGTCCATGGGCAGCTGGTTCGTCAGCCGGAAGAACCACCTCGTTGCGGTGCCCTTGACTCCTCGGCCTGTGAAGTAGTCCTTCTTGGCCAGATACACAACGGGTCGGGGTGCGACGAGCGGCACGAAGATCGAGTCCATGAAGGACAGATGGTTGCCGGCGATGATCGCCCCGCCGGTCTCGGGAATGTTCTCCAAGCCGCGCACCCACGGGCGGAAGAGCGCACGCAGGAATGGCCCGACGATGATGCGCTTGAGCAGCCAGTAGAACACTCGACCCCTCTCGACGAGTCTGAGTCACGAACGAATCCGAGACTACTACAACGCCGAGGTGAGCAGGAAAACGCTCGCGGTCGCCCGCCCCCGCCCACGCGATCGTCGATCTGCGCTCAATCGCTGTCAGAGTCACTCCTTATATGGCAGTCTGGTGCCCATGTACGACAATGCCTCTGGCGACGAGCACGACGTCCATGCAGCGATCAACATCAGTTCGCAGTCTTCGTCGACCGCTGTCCTCTTCCTCCACGGTTTCACCGGTTCGCCGGCGGTCTTCGCCGATGTGGCGCGCGAGGTTGCCAGTCGGGCCGATGTGTCAGTGAGCGTGCCGAAACTGGCAGGACATGGCACCACCTGGCAGGACATGAGCCGCACCCGCTGGCAGGATTGGCTTGCCGACGCTGAAAGAGCGTTGATGGGTTGCGCCGACGAGCACGACACCGTCATCGTGGTCGGCCTGTCGATGGGCGGAGCGCTGGCCCTGACATTGGCAGCCGACCATCCGGACCTGGTTGACCGGCTCGTGCTCATCAATCCAGCGCTATACGTCGACTCCCCCTTGGCCCCGCTGACACCGATCCTTCGGCACGTCATCAAGTCCGTTCCCGGCATCGGCGGCGACATCGCGCTGCCCGGAGCAGCCGAGCACGCGTATACACAGACGCCGGTGGCCGCAGTGGCGTCATTGCACCAAGAGCTCAAACACCTGCGCCGTCGCCTGTGGCAGGTGTCGGCACCGACAACGCTGTGCATCTCGACCACCGACCATGTCGTTCGCCCCCGCTCGGCTCGTCTGCTGCGCAACGCCCTGCTCACCTCGCCGCGTGTCGTCATTCTGCGCCGCAGCTACCACGTGGCCGCAGTCGACTACGACGCAGATGTCATCGTGGGCGAGATCGTCAGCACCGTGAACACCGACAGCAGCGTCCGGACGAGCTGAGATGTCTCCATCCTCACGCGACGACCACTCCTCATCAGACGATGACAAGTTCGAGCCCACGTGGGACGCCTTGGATGACAGCGAGCGTGTTGACGATACACGGTGGGAGGATCTCGTATCCGACATCAACCGCGACCAGGGGTTCGTGCCGGAGATGTCCTCGGACGAGATCCGCGACGCGCTAGCCGAGGACGAGGAGTGGCAGCCACCGGATCCCGGACCGGTCGGCTGGCGAACCGCCTCCCCGCTCTTCATGCTCGGCATCGTCGGGCTCATCGGCGGCATCAGCGCGCTGGTCCTCAGCGCCTTCCTGTTTCGCGGGCTGCCCGGTTACGCGCTCGTCGGGATCATCGTGGTGATACTGCTCAGCACCTTCGTGCTGATTCGGCATCTCCCCCAGTACCGCTCACCCGATGACGGTGACGGCGCGCAGGTCTGAGTATTCCCCTCAGCCTTCCGGATGCAGCCGATCAGGCGCCTCTGGCGTTCCGCAGCATTGAACCGCGCAGGCCGGCAGGACGCATCTCAGTCGTGGCGTCTTCAGGTCCGAGGCTGACGAGCTGCGGTACGAGGCCTGCGTCTCCGAGGATTGCCAGCGCCTCGACCTCACACTCCTCCAGCACGTCCGGGCTGGAGAGAATCCAGTCCGGACGCTGAGCAGGCAGGCGATCCATCGGGTTGGGCCGCTGGCCGACGTCGCTGCGGTCGATTGCTGCTGCCAGGCAGTTAGGGGCGGGACAGTCGATTCGTCCGGTGGCATCGATGAGGTGGTCAGGGTGGGTGCATTCGACAATCATGGTCAGCTCCTCAGGTCAGTGCTGTGTCGATGAACGTGCACCATTGACGCTACGGGCACCCACTGACATCGCCTGGCGATCCGATCACTGCATCGCAGTCCGAGGCGTTGTCTGCGGCGCGTGACATCATGTTCCTATGCCAGCCAGCCACCAGCCCCCGCTGTTCGATCAGGCCTCGCAGCCCCGCAGTGGGCAGCTTTCCTTCGCCGATGTGGGCACGCCTCTGCACGACGTCACTTTCGTGACTGTGGACCTGGAGACAACCGGTGCCCACGCGCAGCGCGAGGAGATCACCGAGATCGGTGCGGTCAAAACTCTAGGCGGTGAGGTGGTTGGTGAGTTCTCCACCCTTGTGCGCCCCGAACAGGCGGTCATCTCTGCGTTCGTCGAGCGCCTCACCGGCATCACCAATGGAATGGTGGCAGGAGCACCAACGATTCATGCTGTGCTGCCGAGCTTTCTGGAGTTCAGCCGCGGAGCTGTCTTGGTCGCCCACAACGCAGGATTCGACATCGGGTTTCTCAAGGCTGCGTGCGCACGCCTGGATTATCAGTGGCCGAACCCGCACGTGCTCGACACAGTTCGCCTTGCACGCCATGTCGTACCCCGGCCCGAGGTCCGCAATCACAAGCTGGCAACGTTGGCGCAGCACTTCGCCACCCAGACACCACCGACTCACCGCGCTCTCGACGATGCCAGGGCCACGAATGAGATCCTGCACCACCTGTTCGAGCGCTTCGGCTCATACGGGATCACCACCCTTGAAGAGCTGGGGACCGTGCGCACCTCCGGCTGGCAGAAGCGCCAGCGGAAATCGCATCTGGCGCGCGATGTGCCCGCACTGCCAGGCGTCTACATGTTCCTCGATGGTTCGCGCCGCACGCTGTACATCGGCACCAGCCGGAACATGGCCGCACGTGTGCGTCAGTACTTCAACGCCGGAGAAACACGCGGACGGATGACCGAGATGATCACCGCGACACAGGAAGTCTCGACACTGGTGTGCGAGACCGTACTTGAGGCCAATGTCCGGGAGGTACGGCTCATCGCCGAGCTGCAGCCGCCGTACAACCGGCGTTCGAAGAACGCCGATAAGCGCGCGTGGCTGCGGCTGACAGACGAGCCGTACCCTCGCTTGTCGGTGACGCGGACTCCGCCTGCGGCCGATAGACCGGAGCGGCACCCCCGCCTCGGGCCGTTCAGATCACAGGCAACCGCACAGCGGATCAAGGACACCTTAGAACGCGTCGTCACCGTCAAGCGGTGCACGCGGTCGGCTGCCGCAGCCCGCCGAACCCCCTGCGCAGCCGCTGAAATGGGACGGTGCGCCGGCCCGTGCATCGGCCAGAGCCAGGAAGAGTACCTCACCCAGCTGACCGATCTCGTCTCCTTTCTCAGCGGCGATTCCTCCGGACTGCTCGAACAGATCCGCGAGGCGATGATCGCCGCCAGCGCGACGCAGCGATACGAGCGCGCCGCTGAGATCCGCGACCTCGCAGCTGACCTGCTGCGCACAACCGTTTCCGATGAGCAGCGGCGCGGGCTCTACGCCGTGCCTGAGATCATCGCCGCCCAGCCGCGCGAGTACGGCAACCCAGCAGCCGGTGACGACGTAGCCCTGATCCGATACGGAAAACTGGCAGGCAGTGCGCACGTCGCGCATCCGAGCCGGATTCCAGAAGTCGTGTCAGCCCTGCAGCTGACGGGCGAGCATGTCGATGAGCCGGTTCCGGGCACAGGCAGCACCTATGAAGAGGAGACCGATATCGTGCTCCGCTGGCTGCAGCAGTCGGGCACCCAGTTGCTGTCGGTCACCGGAACCTGGTGTGCACCCCGATGCGGACATGCATTCGGGCTGCACACCAGCGGCTTCGTCCCGACGAGCAGCTCAGCCCCGCAGTGAGGGGCTGAGCAGATCACCCCTCTACAGGCACCTCGTCGCGGCCTGAGAGACGACGGGAAGCGGCGATGAGCTCCTGCAGCTTGTCGTACGCTGCGCCGGAGTCGAGATGCTCGCGGGCGATCTCGATCTTCGCCGCGAGGCGCTCAGCGAAAGGCCCCTCGGCAGACGGGTCCGCAGCGACGAGTGCGGCGGCGGAGTTGAGCAGGACGATGTCGCGCACTGGCGAGTGCTCACCGGCCAGCACGCTTTGGATGGCCTGGGCGTTGAATGCCGGGTCGCCACCGCGCAGGTCGTCCTTGGTCACCCGCGCGAAGTCGAGGCTGCAAGCGTCGAACTTGCTGTGCGTGATCTCCCCGTCGCGGACCTCCCAGACGTCGTTGACTGCGGTGTTGCTCAGCTCATCAAGCCCATCCTGTGAGCGGAACACGACTGCCGAGTCGCCCCGGCGGGCCAGAACACCGGCAACCAGCGGCGCCATCTCCCTGCTCGCAACACCGATCGCCGTGGCACGGGTGCGCGCAGGATTGGTCAATGGCCCCAGAATGTTGAACGCCGAAGGCACCTTGATCGCCCGGCGCACCGGGGCGATGAAGCGCATGGCCGGGTGGTAGACGTTGGCGAAGCAGAAGGCCATCCCCACCTCGTCGGCAAGCTGCCGCGACTGCTCGGGAGTCAGATCGAGCACAAGTCCAAGCGTTTCGAGCACGTCAGCCGAGCCCGAGGCCGAGGAGGTCGCTCGATTGCCGTGCTTGACGACACGCTGGCCGGTTGCGGCGATGACGAACGAGGAAGTCGATGAGATGTTGACGGTCTTGGCCCGGTCTCCGCCAGTGCCGACGATGTCGACAGCATCGCTGAGGCCTTCCAGCGGCACGGCATGTCCCATCATCGCCTCGACCAAGCCGGTGATCTCCTCAACCGTCTCCCCTTTGGCGTGATGGGCGACGAGGAATGCCGCCATCGTCACATCCGGGACGCTGCCGGACATGATCTCGTCCATCGCCCACCCGGCGGTCGCCGCGTCGAGGTTCTCCTTGTTCATCAGCGCCACGAGCAAATCCGGCCACTCCCGCACACCGGAGACGGTGGCAGGAGCATCGGCTGCAGAAGGAACGGCAGACATAGGGGCCTTTCGAGTTGGAGCGGATCATGCGGACAGCGGCCAGGCTGTCACCGGAACATCCTACGCGCCACGCACACAGCACACCGAACCCGTTCACCGGCGGCTCTGCGCAAGCGGCGATCCGAACCTCCGCCCGTCTTCCACCTCGGGACCGGCCGCTGATGTGCGCCGATGCCGTTTCGACGCGGTTCGGAGCTCGCGACACGCGCACGTTGCATAGTCGTAACGAACCCTCCGGCCGCGAGTTCTCGCTGGAAATTCCACACGCTGTAGAAAAACTCACTCAACTAGCTGAGCAAAAGGTGAATTTATCCTGCGGACTGGGTAATAATGGAGGCGTGTCTACTGCCACTGCAACTTCAACAGCGCCGGTTCATCCAGTCGTAAACAGGCCCAACACGACGACAGTCGGGTTCATCGTGTGGCTGTCGAGCGAGCTGATGTTCTTCGCCGCGCTCTTCGCCATGTACTTCACCATCCGGTCCGTTGTGCCCCAGATGTGGGAGATGGAGACCGCTAAGCACGACGTCGTGTTCGCTTCGATCAACACGTCGATCCTGGTGCTTTCATCGGTCACCTGCCAGCTGGGTGTCTTCAAGGCTGAGCACTTCAAGCCGCGCCGCACCGGCGGGCTCATGAACATCGGCTCGTGGGGCATGATCGAGTGGTACTACCTCTCCTTCATCCTCGGCTCGATCTTCATCGGCGGCCAGGTCTTCGAATACGCCACCCTCGTCTCCGAGGGCATCGCAATCAACTCGAACGCCTACGGTTCGGTCTTCTACCTGACCACCGGCTTCCACGGCCTCCACGTGCTCGGCGGACTCATCGCGTTCCTGCTCGTCATCGGACGCACCCACGCCGCAAAGCGCTTCGGCCATCGAGAGGCGACGTTCGCCATCTGCATGTCGTACTACTGGCACTTCGTCGACGTCGTGTGGGTTGGCCTGTTCTTCGTCATCTACATCTTGATGTGACGCGCCCGTAAGACCTCACCCCTGGCAACTGCAACAAAAGGACTAACTAGTGAAGCTTCTAGCGGAACGACGCCGGCACCCCATGGCACTCGTCGTGCTCCTGCTCGTCGGCCTGCTCCTCACCGGAGGCGCATACGCCGCATTCACCGGAACGAGCACTGCGAACGCTGAAGAGTACTCCGCCTCAGATGTTGAGGAAGGCGAGAAGCTCTTCGTCACGAACTGCGCGACATGCCACGGCATGAGCGGTGAGGGAACCGAGAACGGCCCCGGCCTCATCGGCGTCGGCGCCGCTGCTGTCGACTTCCAGGTCGGCACCGGCCGCATGCCGCTGCAGATGATGGGCCCGCAGGCTCAGGTCAAGCAGCCCCAGTTCAGCGAAGAGCAGACCCGTCAGATGGCTGCCTACGTCGCATCCCTCGGCCCCGGACCGGCAGTTCCGGAGGACGAGTACCTGGATCCTTCCAAGGGTGACGCAGCAGCCGGTGGCGGACTCTTCCGCACCAACTGCGCGATGTGCCACAACGTCGTCGGTGCCGGTGGTGCACTGACCCGCGGCAAGTACGCCCCGAGCCTCTCCGGCGTCTCCGAGAAGCACCTGTACGAGGCCATGCAGACCGGCCCGCAGAACATGCCGATCTTCAACGACGCGAACCTCACCCCTGAGCAGAAGCGCGACGTCATCGCCTACATCAAGGAAGTCACCGAGGAGACCCCTCCCGGCGGATTCTCCCTGGGCTCGCTCGGACCGGTGTCTGAGGGTCTGTTCATCTGGTTCTTCGGCCTGGCAGGCGTCATCGGCATCACGATGTGGCTGTCCTCGCGTTCGAAGTAACCCGCAAGTTTTCATCCGTATCGAGTAATAGACGAGGAAGCGAATGACCTCGAAGCATCTCACTGCCGAAGCCGGCAGCCAGCTCGAGCAGGTGAACGGGCACACCAACCCTGGTCTGCCCGAGCACAAGCCACGAGTCACTGACAGCTCGCCGCTTGCTGAGCGCATCACCGAACGCCAGATCGCCGGCTGGTTCATCCTGTCGATGATCGGAACGATCGGCTTCATCGTGTCGTACTTCCTGTTCGACTCAGAGCCGGGTACGTACAACAACCTGCGCCTGCAGAACACGGCGTTCGGCATCACTGCGACGGCCGCCCTGGCCGGCATCGGCATCGGCGTCATCCTGTGGGCCCGCCAGCTCATCCCCGACGCCGAGGTCGTCGAGAGCCGCCATGACATCGCCGGCTCGGAAGAGGATCAGGCTGTGGCCGTTGAGATCCTCAACCAGGCGAAGGAGGAGTCGGGCATCGCCCGCCGTCCGTTCCTGCGCAACACCCTCATCGCAGCGGTCGCGCTTGCTCCGCTGCCGGCGATCCTGGTCTTCCGCGACCTGGGACCGCTGCCGGGTGACAGCCTGTTCAAGACCCTCTGGGGTCCGGGCGTGCGCCTGTGCCAGGACCCGGGCATGGTTCCGGAAGAGGATCGCTACATCCGCGCCGAAGAAGTCACCATCGGTTCGGCCTTCCACGTGATCCCGGAGAAGATGCACGAGTCGGAGCACCCGCTTGATGAGAAGGCCAAGGCCGCTGTTCTCCTCATGCGCGTTGACCCACGCGAGCTCAACACGGATCCCGAGAAGGAAGACTGGGGCGTCGACGGCATCGTCGCCTACTCCAAGATCTGCACCCACGTCGGCTGCCCCGTCGCACTGTATGAGCACCAGACGCACCACCTGCTGTGCCCGTGCCACCAGTCGACCTTCGACGTGACCAACCACTGCGCGGTCATCTTCGGACCGGCTAAGCGCCCGCTGCCCCAGCTGCCGATCGCAGTCGACGACGAGGGTTACCTCGTGGCTCAGCGCGACTTCCCTGAGCCCGTCGGACCGACCTTCTGGGAGATTAACATGAGGGAGACTTCGGTAGAATGACGATGACGCACGAACCCACTACCGCGGTCGGCAAGGCGGCGAACTTTGCCGAGACCCGCGTCGGCGCCTCAAAGATGGTCCGTGAATTCGGACGCAAGATCTTCCCCTCCCACTGGTCCTTCATGCTGGGTGAGGTTGCGCTCTACACCTTCATCATCCTGGTTCTGACCGGCACGTTCCTGACGTTCTGGTTCAAGCCGGCAATGGGTCACGCCATCTACGAAGGCCCCTACATTCCGCTGCAGGGCGTCGAGATGTCCGAGGCCTACGAATCGACTCTGGCGATCTCGTTCGAGATCCGCGGCGGACTCTTCATCCGCCAGATGCACCACTGGGCAGCCCTGCTGTTCATGGTTGCCGTCTCGGTTCACGCACTGCGCATCTTCTTCACCGGCGCATACCGCCGCCCGCGTGAGATCAACTGGATGGTCGGCATCGCGCTCATCGCCCTGGGCATGGGTGCAGGCTTCACCGGCTACTCGCTGCCTGATGACCTGCTCTCCGGCAACGGCCTGCGCATCATCGACGGTCTTCTGAAGTCGATCCCGCTGATCGGCACCTACACCTCCTTCTTCCTGTTCGGAGGAGAGTTCCCCGGTGTCGACATTGTGTCCCGCCTGTACACGCTGCACATCATGATCGTCCCGGCGCTCATCATCGCCTTCATCGCGATCCACCTGATGTTCGTCGTGATCCACAAGCACACCCAGTGGCCGGGCGCCGGACACACCAACCGCAACGTTGTCGGCGAGCCCGTTCTGCCGACCTTCGCTGCGAAGGGTGGCGGCTTCTTCTTCATGATCTTCGCCCTGCTGTCGTTCCTGTCCGGCATCTTCACCATCAACGCCGTGTGGAACTACGGACCGTACGACCCGTCTCCCGTCTCGGCTGGTACGCAGCCTGACTGGTACATCGGCTGGATGGACGGATACCTGCGTATCGTTCCGGGCTGGCTGGAGTTCTACATCTTCGGACTGCCATTCAGCCTCAACATCAACACCGCACTGCTCGCAGCCCTCGTGCTGTTCGGCGCCATGGCGATCTGGCCGTTCTTCGAAGCCTGGCTGACGAAGGATTACCGCGAACACCACATCCTCGACCGCCCGCGCAACAACCCGACGCGTACGGCTGTCGGTGTGGCCGCAGTCGTGTGGTACGCAGTCATGTGGGCCGCCGCTTCCGGTGACCTCATGGCCGTGTTCTTCCACATGTCGCTCAACGACATGATCTACATCTTCCGCATCATGTTCTTCCTTGGACCGATCCTCGGCTTCATCATCACGAAGCGGGTCTGCCTGGGACTGCAGCGGAAGGATCGGGAGATCGTCCTGCATGGCTTCGAATCCGGTGAGATCATCCGTCTGCCGCACGGCGAGTTCCAAGAGCGCCACAAGCCGCTCGACCCGCACAAGCTGTGGAAGCTCATGGCCTATGATTCGCCGCGCTACATCCCGGCCGAGCCCGGACCTGATGGGAAGATCTCTAAGGGTGAGAGGCGCCGCGCGACCATCGCGAAGTACTTCTACGAGGATCGGGTCGCACCGGTGACGAAGGAAGAGCTCGATGCCGCTCACCACGATCACCACGCAGTGGAAGCCGGCAGCCACGAAGTCGGATCCCGTGGCTCGATCGGCCACTGATTCGCTGATCACCTGAGAGAGGCGCCAGTCATTGCGACTGGCGCCTCTTTCGTAACTTCCAGGGGCGCTGGCTGACAGCTTCCAGGAATGACAGCGCCCCGTCGCAGCACGTCAGGGATAGCTGCTGCCGCACATCGCGGAATCAACGCTCGGAGCGCCGGGATATCCCTCGAACCTAGCGCCTGCTCTATTCTTCAGAGTCGCCT
>NZ_JALXKS010000006.1 GCF_025144725.1 Brevibacterium sp. p3-SID960
CCAGCCGGCGGCGCGAACCGCAGCCGGGGGCGGCAGCACGACTCCACCCACCCCACAAGGAGCTAAACGGTGGCAATGACCATGCGCCAGCGGGCCCGCATGTCCCGCGGCATCCAGTACGCGATCCTCATCCTCGCGATGCTCATCGCGGCCTTCTTCGCCGACTGGGGCACGATCTTCGGGAAGTTCTTCAACCCGCAGGTCATGGCCGACCAGTTCCCCGGCATCATCACGATCGCGCTGAAGAACACCCTCATCTACACCGCTCTGGGCTTCGTGCTCGGGCTGGCGCTCGGCGTGCTGCTCGCGCTCATGAAGATCTCCTCGGTCGGGCCCTACCGGTGGATCTCGACTCTGTACATCGAGTTCTTCCGCGGGGTGCCGGCCCTGCTCGTGTTCATCGCGCTCGGCTACGGCATCCCGTACGCCTTCGGCATGCGGATGGACACCTACCTCACCGTCATGCTGGCGCTGGGCATCGTGTCGTCAGCCTACATCGCCGAGACCCTGCGCGCCGGCCTGCAGGCCGTGCCCAAGGGCCAGTACGAGGCGGCCCGCTCACTGGGCATGACGCACTCGCGGGCGATGATCACGATCGTCATCCCGCAGGCGTTCCGCATCATCCTGCCGCCGCTGACGAATGAGATCATCCTCATGACGAAGGACTCCTCGCTCATCTACCTGCTCGGCCTTGCCGCCAGCCAGTACGAGCTGACGAAGTTCGGACGCGAGGCGATCACCGCTCCCGATGCAGGCCTGACTCCGCTGGTGGTCGCCGGTGCCTGCTACCTCGTCATCACCGTGCCGCTGGGCATCCTGGCCCGGAGGTTCGAGTCCCGTACCGCCAAGATCAAGAAGTAGGTGCCACCTGTGTTCAACAACGAAGCGAATGCCGCGGCAGGCGGCACCGGATCCCACTCCGCCTCCAAGGCCCGGGCAGCCGCCGCTGCCGCCACCGCCGAGCAGGCCGCCCGCTCGGGCGTGACGATCAGCGACCTGCACAAGTCCTACGGCGATGTCGAGGTGCTCAAGGGCATCAGCCTCACCGTCGCCCCTGGAGAGGTCGTCTGCCTCGTGGGCCCGAGCGGTTCGGGCAAGTCGACGCTGCTGCGCTGCATCAACGTGCTGGAGACCGCGAACTCCGGGCTCATCGACGTCGGCGGGTTCATCGCCACCGACCCGGACATCGACCTCGACGTCATGCGCCGGCACGTGGGCATGGTTTTCCAGGCGTTCAACCTGTTCCCGCACATGACCGCCATCGAGAACTGCTCGATCGCTCAGCGCAAGGTCCTGGGACGCTCGCAGTCGGCAGCCGATGAGGTGTCACGGGCGAGCCTGGAGAAGGTCGGCCTCGGCCACCTGGCCGACCGCTATCCCGACCAGCTCTCCGGTGGTCAGCAGCAGCGCGTGGCGATCGCGCGTGCCCTGTCGATGGAGCCCTCGCTCATGCTCTTCGATGAACCGACCTCCGCGCTCGACCCCGAGACGGTCGGTGACGTCCTCGACGTCATGCGCAACCTCGCCGATGAGGGCATGACGATGATCGTCGTGACCCACGAGATGCACTTCGCCCGCGAGGTCGCCGACAAGGTCGTCTTCATGGACGGCGGGGTCGTCGTCGAGGAGGGACCCGCCGCCGAGGTGATCGGCAACCCCCAGCACGAGCGCACCAAGTCCTTCCTCGCCCGCGTCCTGCACCCCGGCGGACTCGACGAGCACTAGGCAACCACCGCCTCGGGAACGGGCCCGGGGCACAGAGTCCACCAGCACAGGAGACGACATGACACGCACACGGCACCTCACCTCCCTGACCGCACTGGCTGCCGCCGGTGCCCTGCTGCTCTCTGCCTGCGGCGGGGACGGGTCCGGCGAGGCCGACGGTGGCAACGAGTACCAGCTGGCCCAGGAGGGCAAGCTCATCATGTGCTCGACGCTGCCGTACGAGCCCTTCGAGTTCACCCGCGACGGGGAATCGGTCGGCTTCGACATCGACCTGGCGAAGAAGCTCGCCGAGCGGCTCGACCTGGAGTACGAGCTCGTCGACACCGGGTTCGAGGCGATCGAGTCGGCTTCGGTGCTCGATACGCAGCAGTGCGATATCTCGCTGGCGGGCATGACGATCACCGATGACCGGGCGACGAAGATGGATTTCACCGACGCCTACCTGCTCGACAACCTCGCGCTCATGGTGCGCAAGGACTCCGGCATCAAGTCGATCTCCGAGCTCAAGGGCAAGGAGGTCGGCGTCAAGCAGGCGACGACCGGTGAGAAGTACGCCCAGGAGCAGGGCGCTGAGACCGTGCAGTTCGAGGACAACACGATCATGATCCAGGCGATCAGCTCCGGGCAGGTCAACGCGATGGTCTCGAACGTGTCGATGATCTACTCCGCGGTGCAGACCGATGACAACCTGGAGCTCGTCGAAAGCTACGACACCAACGAGCAGCTTGGTGCTGCGGTCGTCAAGGGCAACGACAAACTGGCCGGGGAGTTCAACGCGATGCTCGGCGAGATGTATGAGGATGGGTGGTATGACGAGCTCGTCGACGAGTGGTTCGGCGAGGTCGCCGATGCCGCGCGCATCCCGGAGGACAAGCGGGGCTGAGGGCGCGTGGCTGCTGGGCCGTGGGTGCTGGGCCGAGGGTGGCTGGAGCTGCCGATGGCCCTGAAACTGGCCGCGGCTCAGTGCCGTGAGAAAAGTTAGTAAAGCCATTGATGGTTTCTGCGCGGAAAACCATCAATGGCTTTACTAACTTTCTCTGGTGATGGCCGGGGCGGCTTCTGACAGGACACGTTCGATGCAACTGTGGAGGAACCAATGACCGATAACGCTTACGCACATCCGCGATTGGCGAAGCTCTACGACGGCTTCGAAGGTGACCGCTCCGATCTCGACTGCTACGTCGAGGTGCTCAGCGAGGCGGGCGTGCGCTCGGTACTCGACGTTGGATGCGGCACCGGAGTGTTCGGACTGCGGCTCTCCGATCTGGGCTTGGAGGTCACCGGGGTCGATCCCGGCGCCGGCGTGATTGATGTCGCGCGTGCCAAGCCTGGCGCGGATGCGGTGAGGTGGATCGTCGGTGAAGCCGCAGACGCCCTGCCGATTCAAGTCGATGCGGTCACGATGACGGCCAATGTCGCGATGGTCTTCACCTCCGACGATCACTGGGAAGCGACGTTACAGGCCATTCATGCCGCGCTGCGGCCTGGCGGGCTCCTCGCGTTCGAGTCGCGCAACCCCGCCGATCGCGGTTGGGACCGGTGGGGCCACCCTTATATGGAGATGGACGTAGCAGACGAGAGGATCGTGACATCGCATGAGGTCACCTCCGTCAACCTGCCGCTCGTGACGTTCGTCGACACCAACCGGTTCCTCAGCGACGGAGAAGTGCTGACGTCCACGTCGACGCTGCGGTTCCGGGAGGAGGCGGAGATTCGCACGTCCCTGAAGGAGTGCGGATTCACCGAGATCGACGTTCGCGATCTGCCCTATGCCCCGGGCCGCGGCTGGCTCGTCGTCTGCCGGAAGCCTGCGGGAGAAAGTTTGTAGAGCTATTCATCTGATCCGGCCCTCAGAATATGAACAGCTCTACAAACTTTGCGCGGACAGGGTTCGTTCCGGGGATTCGCTGGTCAGACTTTGGCCCTGCTGAGTGCTTCAGAGGGTCAAAGTGTGACCAGTCTTCAGAGAGCCCCAAGCAGGCCTGAACCAGCCGAGTTCAGCGATCAGGCAAACGCGGCGAGCACCTGACCGACGGCCAGACCGAGGAAGGTGCCGGCAAAGGCGCCGATGAGAGCGAAGAGCACACCGACCGGGACGAGCTGCCGGTTGAAGGCGCTCGCGACGACCGGTGCTGAGGCCACTCCCCCGATGTTGGCCGTCGACGCCACGGCGATGCTGAACAGCTCGGTCTTCGTCGCCTTGGCGTACAGCACCATGAGCACGAGGTGGATGAGCACCACCATGACGCCGGCGAGCAGGTACAGCGGCGCCTCGACGAGCGAGGTGAAGTCGGAGTCGGCGGCGATGACGCCGATGATGATGTAGAGCATGATCTGGGCGACCTCCGAGGACCCGGGCATCTTGCCCCAGCGGGTCGAGCCGATGATGAGGCCGAGGACGGAGACGATGAGAATCGTCCACGTCGTCGAGGTCACGACGACGCCGATCTCCGGCAGCAGTCCGCCGACCCACGTCGCCGCAGCTGAGGCGAACAGGCCTAGAGCGAACACCCGGAACAGAGAGACGAGGTCGAGAGTCTCCCCCGCCTCGGCGCCGGTGGCGGCGGGCGCTGTGGCGGAGGAGTGGACGTCGAGGTAGGAGGTATCGGCCTTGGTCCAGGCGTTGAAACGAGCGGAGACGGTGACCGAGGAGAACATCGCGAGCAGCCACACGGAGTAGATGATCGTGTCGACGATGAGCACGTGACCGAAGACGTTCTCCGGGGCATCGAGGATCCCCTGAACGGCGACCATGTTGGCCGATCCGCCGGTCCACGAGGCGGCGAGCGCGGACAGGCCCTTCCACGCCTCGGGGTCGAGCAGGCCGCGGAAGACGAGGAACGTCAGCACGAAGCCGAGCAGGATCGACAGGGCCGAGGCCGCGTAGGTCAGAAGCAGCTTGGGGCCGAGCTTGATGATCTGGCGGATGTCGCACTGGAAGAGCAGCAGCATGATCATCGCCGGCAGGAGCGCGTCCTTGACCCCGCCGCCGACGTCGGTGATCGAGTCGGATTCGCCGAAGACGCCGAGGGTGTTGAGCAGCGCGGCGATGAGGTAGAGGAACACGAAGCCGGGCACGAATCTGAAGACGCGCACCCCGCGGCGCTTCTCCAGGTAGACGAGGACGGCCGAGATGGCGATGAGCAGGCTGAGGAAGAGGAATCCGTCGGTGATCATGAGGGGCTCCGGTGGGGATGTGAGGGGCGTGTGCTGGGCGGTGGTGGGGTGTCACCGGCGGCGATGCCGGCGATTGTGCCACGCTAACAGCTCGGCGCGGTTTGTGCAGTGGATCACGCTCTCGGTCCGTAGCTGAGCGGTAAGTCCCTCACGAACGCATCGAGGCATTCACGACTTCCGGACTCGACAGGATAGATATAGGTCAGCCTATAATTGAGCATGAGCACTGAACTGGCAGCTACAGCTGAACGCGTTGATAAGGAGATCGCGGATCGACGTCAGGAACTGGTTCGTGCCGTCAGGCTCGCATATTCACGCGGCCAGACACAGGCTGAGATCTCAGAGCAGATCGGTCGGAGCCAGCCAGAGGTCTCGCGGTTGATCCACTTTCACGGTACGTCCACCCTTGCTCGCCGGTTGCGACGGAATGCCCCTGCGATCAAGCGGGCCATCCGCCAGGCAGGGGGCAGCAACGTGCGCGTTTTCGGTTCGCTTGCCACGGGCAAAGACACGCTTACGTCAGATATCGACCTCCTCTTCACAATGGGGAGGCCACTCGGTCTCATGGAGCTCAGCCGACTCGAACGTGAAGTTGAGGAGATCGTCCAGGCACCGGTGGATCTGGTGCCCGAATCATCCCTGAGGCGGGACTTCCGCGACCGCGTTCTGGCCGAAGCGGTTCCGCTATGAGCCGCACGACGCCCGAGATCCTCGCGGATGCCCTCACCCACCTTCAGAAGACCACCGAGTATCTCCAGCACGGAGAGGATCAACTCGTCGTTGACGCAATCTGTATGCGTCTGTCAGCGGGAATCGAGGCGCTCTCAGGGTTGCCGAAAGAAGAAAGAGATCGACTCTTCAGCGGTATGTGGCCTGATATGCGGGGGGATGCGCAATCGCATCGCATACGGCTACCTGGATGTAGACCCGCAGGTCGTGCAGAGGACTGTCGCCAATGAAGTCCCAGCTCTCATTCGCGTCATCAACCGCGAGCTTGGTCGATAGCCAGCGTCGATTCGTGGCACACGTGGATCCGCACGACCGCTCCCACCCCGCCCCACCGCACACCCCCGGCGCAGATTTCTCGTGCCCCACCTCACATCTATGACCTTTTCCGGAGTACAGTGGCCGGGCACCACCAACCGCCAGCGCTGTGACACCGCCCGGCACACCGCGTGCCTGACCGTCGCCGCCTGAGACCATCCAGGAGTTCCCATGTCCGAGCCCGGCGCCTCGCCTGCCGCCCCATCGCCCGCACCGCACATCGAGGTCGATGAGACCACCGCGCGCAAGGCCGCGACCGCCGCGCTCGTCGGCACGGCGATGGAGTGGTACGACTTCTTCCTCTTCACCACTGCGGCGGCCATCGTCTTCAACGTCCAGTACTTCCACTCCGAGGACCCGGCGATGGCCACCATCCAGTCCTTCGCCACGATGGGTGTCGGCTTCGTCGCCCGCCCGATCGGCGCTTTCGTCTTCGGCCACCTCGGCGACCGGATCGGCCGCAAGGCCGTCCTCATGATCACGATCATCGGCATCGGCGTGGCCACCGGCCTCATCGGCCTGCTGCCGACGTACTTCCAGATCGGCATCTGGGCGCCGATCGCGCTCGTCGCCCTGCGCATCGTCCAAGGTCTGGCGGTCGGCGGCGAATGGGGTGGCGCGGTTACCGTCGCCGTCGAGAACGCCCCGCCGGCCAAGCGCGCCCGCTACGCCGTGTTCCCGCAGGTCGGCTCCCCGATCGGCACGCTCATGTCCTCCGGCGGCTTCTTCCTCATGGCCGTCATCGTCCCGGCTGACGCCTTCGACTCGTGGGGCTGGCGGATCCCGTTCCTCGCCGCGATCCCGCTGCTGCTCGTCGCCGTCTACATCCGCAAGCAGCTGGAGGAATCCCCGATCTTCCGCGAGCTCGAAGAGGCCGGTGAGAAGGAGTCCGCCCCGGTCCTCGAACTGTTCCGCAAGTCGTTCCCGCAGGTGCTCGTCGGGATGGGCGCGAACTTCCTCGGCGTCGGCGGGTTCTTCCTCGTCACCACCTTCGTCGTCTCCTACGGCACCGGCGTGCTCGGCATGACCAAGCCGCTCATGCTCGGCGCAACCCTGGCCGCCGCTGCCATCGAGATCGTCGTGCTCATCTACTTCGGTCGCCTGGCCGAGCGCCTCGGCGTCTCCCGCGTGGCGGTCATCGGCAGTGTCGCGACGATTGTCATCGCCTTCCCGATCTTCCTCATGATCGAATCGACCGTCCCCGTGCTCGTGATCCTCGGCGTCACCATCGGCGTGGCCTGCCTGTCGATCCCTTACGCCGTCAACGGTGCGCTGACCACCGCACTGTTCCCGCCCTCGCACCGCCTGTCCGGTGTGGCGATCTCAGCGAACCTCTCAGCGATGGTCTCAGGCTTCGTGCCGATGCTCGCGACGGTGTTCCTCGCCGCGACCGACAACGCCTGGTGGCCGGCCCCGGCGATGCTTGCCGTCATCGCCGCGATCACCGGCATCTGCTCGCTCATCGCCCCGCGGGTCTCCGAGGACATCCCCGGCTACCTGCGCTGAGTCGATTGGCTCCGGCGGCCCGGGGGCTGCCGTTCCCGAGGCGGTGGCCGACGGCCGACGCTGCGCCCGGCGTCACGGCCCCAGCAGCGCAAGCGGCACAACGGCGATCCCATCGGGACGGCGGTATGCCGTCGTCCCTGTGGTGACGACCACGAGGTCTGCAATCCGGTCTGGAATCTGGTCGCGCAGCCACAGTAGATGTCTGACGTCTGCAGGGGAGACACTGGGCGTGAGTTTGACCTCGCAGCCGACGACCTGCCCATCGACGCCTTCGACGATGAGATCGACTTCGCGATCTCCGCCATACATCCGCAGATGTCTCACGCGGGCTTCCGCGGCTTGAGCAGCGACTTTTACGCTCAATGTGACAAGCGATTCGAAGAGGGGACCCAGCATATGCGAACCCGTTCTCCCTACCAGGGAACCAGCAGACAGGCCCAGCAGTCGTGCCGCCAGCGCAGGGTCGGCGAGATGGTGCTTGGGTGCTTCCTGGAGTCTGCGCAGATCATTGTGTGCTGGCAGCCAACCAGGAACCGGGTCGAGCAGCCACAGCCGGGTGAGGTGCTCCCGATACGCCATTGTGGTCGTCTTCGCCGGCTGTGAACCGTCGCCTCCGGTGGTGGCATCGAGTATTTTCGAGTAGGCCGTCGTCGTGGACACAGCCGCCGCATAGGCGGCAAGCCACCGGCGCAGCACCTCTGGACGACGCACACGAAAACCCGAATCCGGAAGCTCACGGTCGATGATTCTGTCGATGTAGGAGTCGAGCATTGCTCGTCTGACTCGCGGCGCGGCCGTCATGACGCCCGGGAATCCACCAGCGGCGATGGACTCTGCATAGTCGGCGACGGTGAACTGGGACTCCCCTTCGATCGCGCGCTGCTCCCCGCTCAGCAACGCAGCCAACGACACGGTGGGTGTCACGGCGCCTCGCTCATGCAGCGCCATCGGCCGCATCCGGAGCGAGAGGATCCGTCCTGCTCCGCTATGCGTACCAGCGGCATCCGTTGGAGTCGCCGACCCTGTCAGGAGAAACCGGCCGGGTTCAGCTCCGGCATCGACCCGCCGGCGGACTGCATCCCATACCTGCGGGAGCTTCTGCCATTCATCGATGAGCAGCGTGCCTTGTGGCACTGCTGAAAAGGTGAAGTCGGCGGCGGCGATCTCTCGCTGCCCAGGGTCATCGAGCATCCACTCTGTGGAAGCCCGCCGAGAAGCGGTATCGGTCTTGCCGACGCCCTTGGGGCCGTCGATGGCGATAGCCGGCGCCATCGACATGAGATCGTCCAGCTCCGTATCAATCGTTCGACGCTGATAATCCATGCACTGCCCTTTCCGCACTCTGCGCGATCACCCGCACTCGTTGCCCGAGTGCCAACGGCAGCCCGTTGACACTACCATCTACGACACTCGAACACTCCCATACACGACACTTATACACTACCATCCACGATACCTGAACACTACCATTCACGATCGCACGTGAAGCGGTTCCGACCTGAACCCAGAACAACCCGGATTCTCCATCCAGACGACGGCGGGCGCGCTGCGCGCCGGACGGCACGGCCCTGCACGCGGGCTGGAATCTGTGATTGAGTGTGGGTATGACGCGCATCACCTCCACTGCTGACTCCTCCCCTGCCGCCTCCGCCCAGGACTCCGCCGCCGGCCCCGATGCCCCCGCCTCCCGTTCGGCTGGGCACCTCATCGTCGCCCAGCTCGAAGCCGAGGGCGTCGAGCGCATCTACTGCGTGCCCGGCGAGTCCTACCTCAATGTGCTCGACGGCCTGCACGATTCGACCATCCGCACCATCACCTGCCGGCAGGAGGCCGGCGCCGGGTTCATGGCACTGGCCGAGGGCCGGATGACCGGCCGGCCGGGCATTGCGATGGTCACCCGCGGGCCGGGTGCGGCCAATGTCATGATCGCCGTGCACACCGCCTACCAGGACGCCACGCCTCTCGTCATCTTCGCCGGCCTCATCCCCACCGACCACCGCGGCCGCGAGGCCTTCCAGGAGTTCGATCTGGCTGGCTGGTTCGGCACGACGGTGAAGAAGACCCTCATCCTCGACCACCCCGATGAGGCCGCAGCCCTCGTCGCCGATGCGATGCACACCGCCGCCTCCGGCCGGCCCGGCCCGGTCATCGTCGGTCTCCCCGAGGACCCGCAGCTCATCACCACCCAGGCGGACACCGTCACCCCGCGCCCCGTTCCCGAGGTGGTGCCCACCGCCGCACAGATCGCCTCAGTCGCCGAGGCGGTCGCCAGAGCCCGCCGCCCGGTGCTCATCGTCGGCGGCGAGCGCTGGGATGAGCAGTCCTCCCGCACGGTCGCTGACTGGGCGGCCGGGCTCGGGATGGGCATCATCGCCGACTTCCGCGCCTACGACGGCATCGACCATGATGAGCCGCACTACCTCGGTGCGCTCGGCTTCGGCTCGGCACCCCTGACCCGCAAGGCCTTCGACGAGGCCGACCTGCACGTCTACCTCGGCTGCCAGCGCACCGATGTCTCAACGAACTCGTACTCGATCGGCTGCAGCCCGGACCACACGATCGTCATCAGCCCTGATCCTGACCTGCATGCACACTTCGGGCCGGTCGATGAGCAGATCATCGCCACCACCCGTGGCTTCGCCCAAGCACTCACCAGCACTGACGCAACGACCGGCACCGAGGCGACCACCGCCTCGGGCTCGGGCGCGCACCTGCCCGACTGGGTCACCGAGACCCGCCAGCGGTTCCAGCAGTGGCGCGAGATCCCGGCACCGACCGGCGATGAGGACCCCGCGTATGTCGATATGGACACCGCCTTCGGCGAGGTGCGCCGGCTGCTGCCCGATGACGCGATCATCACGTATGGGGCCGGCAACTACTCCGGCTGGGCCTCGCGCTACCTGCCGGTGCACAGCTTCCCGTCGGTTCTCGGCCCGCGCAACGGGGCGATGGGCTTCGGCATGCCAGCGGCGGTCGCGGCCGCGCTCGTGTGCCCGGACCGCCCGGTGCTCGCCGTGGCCGGTGACGGCTGCTTCCTCATGAACGGCCAGGAGTTCGCCACCGCGGTCGCGAACGATCTCAACATCACCGTCATCATCAACGACAACAGCGTCTACGGCACGATCGTCGGCCACCAGGAGCGCGACTACCCCGGCCGGCCGGAGGGCACCGGGCTGAAGAACCCGGACTTCGCCGCCTACGCCACCGCCTTCGGCGGGGCCGGGTTCAGCGTCACCCGCACCGAGGACTTCGCTGCCGCCTTCGAGGCAGCGCTCAACCATCCCGGCCCGGCGCTCGTGCATGTGCGCACCGATCCGGCGATCCGTTTCACCCGCAGCTGAGCGGCCGGCAGCCAGACGAAGGGGGTCTGAGATGCGACTCGACACGATCATCCGCAATGCCCGCATCCACACGATGGAGGACAAGGATGCGCCCGCGCCCGAGGCGGTAGGAATCGCCGGCGGCCGGATCGTCGCCTTCGATGACGAGCTGGAGGGCTCGTACGCCTCGGCCGGTGAGGTCGTCGATGCCGCCGAGCTGACCGGTGGTGTTGGTGTGCCGACGGTGGTGCCCGGATTCATCGACGCGCACTGCCACACGACCTGGTTCGGGTTGACACTCGCCAGTGTCGATGTCGAGAACTGTCCCGGCGGGCTCGATGAGGTCTACGACCGGCTCAAGGCTGCTGCCGAGAAACTGCCTGATGGTGAGTGGGTGCAGGCCACCGGGTACTCCCATCACGACTACGAAGGCAGCTATCCGGACATTGCGGTCCTCGACCAGATCACCGGCGACCGGCCGCTGTTCATGCGGCAGGTGAGCGGTCATTCGGCGATCGTCAACACTGCAGCCCTGACAGCCGCCGGGATGCTCGAACCCGGTTATACCGACCCGCCCGGCGGCAAGGTCGTCCGCGACGCCGAAGGGCATCCGACCGGTTTGGTCGAGGAGACCGCGCAGACGCAGGTGCAGGATCTCATCCGCCCGTACTCGGTTGAGACGGTCGTCCACGCCCTCGACCTGGCCACCGCCTACTACGCCAAGGAGGGGATCACGAGTTTCGGTGAGGCCGGGATCGCCGCAGGCTGGATCGGGCATTCGCCGCTGGAGGTCTACGCCTACCAGCAGGCCCGCCAGGCCGGGCTGCTGCGGGCGCGTGCCCAGCTCATGCCCGTCATCGACGCCCTCCACCCAATCCACGGCCACGCCGCCGACACCCCGGAACTCGGGCTCGACCTCGGCATGGTCACCGGGTTCGGGGATGACGAGATCCGCATCGGCCCGGTCAAGATCTTCATGGACGGCGCGCTGTCGGGCCGAACCGCGGCACTGCACGAGCCCTATGTCGGCCAGTCCGATGCCGGGTACCTGCAGGACGACCCCGAAGTGCTGCGCGCCCAGACCCTGGCCGCCTACCGGTCCGGCTGGTCACTGGCCGTCCACGCGATCGGCGACCGGGCTGTCGATGAGGCGATTCACAACATCACCGCAGCCGTCGATGAGTGCGGGCCACGGGCGTTTCCCAACCGGATCGAACACGCCGGGATGATCCGCACCGATCAGCTGCCTGTCCTTGCCGAGTACGGCATCGCGGTGACCCCGCAGGCGGCGTTCTTCGACAACATCGGCGACGGCATGCTCGACGCGATCGGTGAGGAGCGCGCCCACCTGCTCTACCGCGGCCACTCCTTCCTCGAGGCCGGCGTGACGCTGGCCGGCAGCTCGGATCGGCCGTGCGCGGAGGGCAATGTGCTGCGCGGCATGCAGCTGTTCATGACCCGCCTGACCCGCTCCGGCCGCGTCTCAGGACCCAGCCACGAACGCCTGTCCGCGCACGAGGCGCTGGCAGCCTACACCTCGGGCGCGGCTGCCGCGATGGGCATGACCGGCAGACATGCCGGCCAGGCCGGACGGCTGGTCCGCGGGGCGCTGGCCGATATCGTCATCCTCACCGGCGACCCGCTCGCCACCGCGCCCGAGGCGGTCACCGAGCTGGACGTGCAGGCGACGATGCGCGGCGGGCAGTGGACGCACCGGTGAACCGGCCGGCACTCCAGCGTCTTCCCAGCGCGTGAGTCGCTGGCGACTACAGTGGCATCCATGGGCTATCAGACTCTGCGCCGTGAGGCGCATGCCGAGATCGAGATCAAGCGCTCGCGCTTCATCGCCCGCGTCGTTCCAGTCGAGACCGAGGAGGCCGCCCGTGCGGTCATCGAGGAGCAGCGGGCTGCGCATTCGAAGGCCCGCCACCACTGCACCGCCTTCATCCTCGATGCCGATGGGCGCACACAGCGCTTCAACGACGACGGCGAGCCGGCCGGTACGGCCGGTGCCCCGATCCTGGAGGTGCTCACCGGCCATGAGCTGACGTATGTGGTGGCGGTGGTGACCCGGTACTTCGGCGGCACGCTGCTGGGCGCCGGCGGGCTCGTGCGCGCCTACGGCGGGGCGGTCTCCGCGGCACTCGAGGACGCGCAGGTGGTGACCCGTACGCTGCTGACCCCGGTGACGGTTGAGTTGAACTATGCCACGGCGGCTGCCGCCCAGCGGCAGGCCCAGCAGGCCGGATGGGAGGTCATCGACAGCGACTACAGTGCCAGCGTGCGGCATGTCTTCGCGGTGCCAGCTGACGAGGTGGAAGCGTGTGCAGCGATGCTCGCTGACGTCTCGGCAGGACTCGCCGCTCCCGAGGTGGGGGATCCGGTCTATCGCTAGGCCGGCTGCAGTGCCGGATCGGTTGGTGTCACTGCGCCGGCTGGTCGGTGCTCGGCTGGGAGCAATGCCGGTGGGGATCAGTGCCCGTCTGGGACCGGTGTTCGGCTGGGATCGGTGCGTCGTCAGTCGAGGCTGGCGATGCGGGCGACCTGTGCATTGGTGAGCATGACGAGGTCATCGGGACGCAGTTCGATCTCCAAGCCGCGGCGGCCGGCTGAGACGTAGACGGTGGAGAAGTCCTGAGCGGAAAGATCCATGACCACCGGCGAGGAGTTGCGCTGGCCGAAGGGGCTGACGCCGCCGATCATGTAGCCGGTGCGGCGCTCGGTTTCGGCGATGCCGGTCAGCTGAGCTTTCTTGCCGCCGCACACGCCGGCGATCGCCTTGAGATCAAGCTGTCCGGAGACGGGCACAAGTGCGACGACTGGTTCCTGATCGACGTGGATCATGAGCGTTTTGAGGATTCTGCCGGATTCGACGCCGAGCTTCTCTGAGGCTTCGGTGCCGTAGCGGCGGCGGGCCGGATCGTGGTCGAACTCATGAACCGAGTAATCGATGCCGGCGAGGTTGAGCACGCGCAGGGCGGGGGTAGCCGCGGCGTGTGATCGAGCTGCAATCGACATGGGTGTTCGCTGCCTCCTGCCTGCCGGGTCAGTCGGGGACCTGACGGTTCGGCGGGCCGGTGTGTAGGTGCTGATCGGACGGGTGGACGACTGCTACTTTAAATGACCGATCAGTCCGATGACCAATTTTTTGTCCGTGCTCGACAATCCGGCAGGAGATGACGGGCGGATCCAGAAGCGTTTTTGTCAGCCCCAGCCGAGTTCGTGGAGGCGTTGGTCATCAATGCCGTGATGGTGGGCGATCTCGTGGACGATCGTGGTGAGGATCTCCTCCCGCAGCCGTTCGGCTGTGCGGGAGAACTCGATGAGGTTGATGCGGTAGAGGAAGATGACGTCAGGGGGCACAAAGGCCCACGGGTCGCCGCGCTCGGTCAGCGGGATGCCGTCGTAGACACCGAGGATGTCCGGCTCCTCCGGCGGGGGCTCGTCCTCGGCGAAGAGGACGACATTGTCCATGTAGTCGAGCACACCTTCCGGCAGCTCGACCATCACCTCGTCGACGAGGTCGTCGAAGATCGCGTACAGCGCCTCGAAGGTCGCATCGTCGATCGGCTCGAGCGGCTCGTGCTCGCCGGGACCCGCATGATCAGGGTGACCGCATGTCATGGCCTCAGTCTACTGAGGCGCCTCAGTAGACTGAGGTGAGCCGACCGGCAGGCGGAGTGAGCACGGGGGCGCGGACCGCCTCGGGTACGGTGAGCGACGTCACAGGAAAAGCCCGCCGACCCGTTTTGCAAATCCACCGAGCGGTGCGCTAAGCTATCGGAGGTTCATGCGCCGGGCTACCGGAGCTGACAGCCTCATCGGGAGACTGATGCGGGAGGCCCCCATCGTCTAGTGGCCTAGGACACCGCCCTTTCACGGCGGCGACACGGGTTCGAATCCCGTTGGGGGTACGTGTAGGATGGAGTTCGTCTCATCCGGCACACAAATGAATAAGGCCCTGTGGCGCAGTTGGTTAGCGCGCCGCCCTGTCACGGCGGAGGTCGCGGGTTCGAGTCCCGTCAGGGTCGCGGAGCAATCGGCTCTTCTGTTTCAGAAGAGCCTTTGTTCTATCAGCAGGCAGATGAGCTGCGCTCGCTGCCAGCGAACCTGGCTCTGTAGCTCAGTTGGTAGAGCGTTCGACTGAAAATCGAAAGGTCACCGGATCGACGCCGGTCGGAGCCACAGCTTGAAGGCCCTCGCATGTCATGCGGGGCCTTCGTGCATCCCCTACACAGCCCGTCCGACTGTGCGCCCAGAAATCACCGAGAACCCAGGTCCGCGGAAAGGTGAGGAGCAAAAGACGTGGAGGCCGGCTCAGCAGGAGCAACTGTGGTTCCACGGTGGAAACCTGCATCAGCCCCGGCACTACTCGCTGTACCTAGGGCTGCAGCTCAAGGCCCGTTACGACGGCACCGAGACGCCCGCCTATCGGCTGCAGGAGGTGCACCACCGTGGCTAGGCCATCAGCGAAGGATCGCCGCCTCACCGTCGATGGCGAGCAGTTCCGCATCCGGCAGACAGGTCGCACAGAGTACTACTACGACTGGCTCACCGGACCCAACCCGGACTACGGCTTCGCAGGCGGCACCTACCCGCCCAGCAAGCTGACCGACGACGACCACATCGAGGCGATCCGTGATTTCCTCGCTGACATCGACCCGGAGACCGGTTATCTCTCAGACGGTTGAGGTCCCGGCCACCACCGTAGGGTCAGTCACGATCCGGCGCAGCACCTCGGTGAGGTGGTCAACACCGGCGAGCAGATCCTCGTCCTTGGTGAACTCGTTGAGATTGTGCGAGATCCCCTCGACGCTCGGAACAAACAGCATCACTGTCGGCACGAGGTCCTTCATGTTCGTCGAGTCGTGACCGGCCACGGTAAGCACCTCGCCATGGGGCAGCCCCAGCGTCTCGGCGACAGAGCGTGCGAGTTCGGTGCCTTCCGGCTGGTACGGGTTCTGGTCCCAGGCGTGCTCGTGGACGATGTCGATCTCGACACCGACGCTCTCCTCCACCTCGACCATGGTCGCCTGCAGCTTCTTCGCCGCACTGTCGATGACCTCCATGCTCGGTGAGCGCAGGTCGAGGAGGATGCGGGCCTCGCTGGCGACAACGACCGGGGAGTTCGGGTAGACGGTGATCTCGCCGACGGCGGTGTGCAGCGCACCCTCGTCGTAGTCGTCGACGAGCTCGCGTGCGGCGACGATGAGCTTGGCCGCCCCGAGCAGCGCGTCACGCCGATCGGCCATGAGCGCCGAGCCGGAGTGCGCCTGCTCTCCGCGGATGCGCAGCTCGTACTTGTGGGCGGCCCAGGTGGCGGAGACAAGACCGATCGTCACGCCGTCCTCGTCCATGCTGCGGCCCTGCTCGACATGGATCTCTGCATAGGCGGCCAGGTCGAGTTCAACTGGTCCATCGCCGCGCTCGCCGATCGCATCGAGAGCCTCGCGGACAGTCACGCCCTGTTTGTCGCGGGTCTCGAGTGCCTCCTCGAGTCCGAGCTTGCCCGTGAACACGCCCGAACCCATCATCGAGGGCTTGAAGCGACTGCCCTCCTCGTTGAACCAGTTGACGACGGCGATGTTGCAGGCCGCCTCCCCGGGATTAGCGGCGAAGTGCTCGGCGAGCCGGAAGGCCGCGTGCGCGGAGGCCATGACGCCGTAGGCGCCGTCGAAGCGGCCGGCGGTCGGTTGCGAGTCCATGTGCGATCCGGTGAGCACATAGGGTGCACCCGGAACGAGTTCGAGCAGCCCGAACTGGTTGCCGATCTCATCGCGGGCGACCCTCATGCCGTGACGCTGCAGAAGCTCTGCGAACCAGCGGCGCTGCTCGCCATCGGGTTCGGTGGCCGCCTGCCGGTCGACTCCGTGGGTGCCGGGCACCGCACCGAAGGCGCAATGGACGTTCCAGTCGGCGAGGAAGGCGTCGTCGCGCGTGGTGTCCTGACTCATATGTGGTCTCCGTTCTGCTGTGCGGCGTACTCGTCGGTTCCCGAGGCGCGGTTCGCGTCCGGCATCTGGCCTGAGGGCCCGCACAGGGCCGGGCCGGCGATGCCGCAGCCAGAGCGAGAAGTCCAGGCGGGCCAGGCGGCTGCGGAATGGCCGCTGCGGATATGCCGCTCCTCGGGTTCCACGATAGTCGCGAAAGGCCCGCTGTCGTCACCGAGTCCGCAGCGTGGCCTGCCGAGTGCGCGGCTGAGGTACGCCTACGGCACGCACGCGTCCGATCCGCTCAGTCAAACGCCTCGGCGAGCTCCCCCCACGCGGCCTCGACATCACTGCCAGGCGGCAGCCGCCCGTCGAGTTCGAGGATCGTGAGCCCGTGGGCGGCCGCCCACAGCGCCTGCGCAATCACCGGATTGCCGACGACGGTGAAGAACGGCTGACCCGACCATTCCTCCAAACCGTCGGGCAGCGCGGCCCGGTCAAGCGGCCCGCTCGTCGCCAATCGGTAGAGCTCCGGCGACTCAGCAGCAGTGGCGCGGTAGGCCCGCAGCAGCGCGGGAACCGAGGCCTCCGCCTCGATCACCTGCCAGCACGCCTGCCCCATCTGGACGAAGGCATCGATGAGCAGCTGGGTGCGCACCGCATCCTTGTTCGGCAGGTGCTTGTACAGCGACGGGGCGCGGATCCCGAGGTCGGCTGCCAGCGCGCGCATGCTCAGCGCCTCCCAGCCCTCGGCTTCGACGCGGCGGCGTGCGGCGGCGAGGATCTCGGCCTGGCGCGAGCTGCGGGCCGGCAGCTCGATCGGGATGTCAGTCATGGGCACCAGTCTGCCGCAGATCGGCGGCCCGCTGCCCGATTGCGTCGTTGACCTCGGCGAAATCGGCTTCGAGGTCGGCGCGCATCGACGTCATGAACGGCACGACGACACCGGTGAAGGTCTCCTGCTGGGTCAGCCGGGTGGCGCCACCGGGCAGCGCTTCGAGCCGGAAGGAGTGCTCGCCGTCGGCCAGTCCCGGGACCCACATCCGCCCGATCCAGGTCAGTTCGCGGCCGGGTTCGGCGGTCAGGATCGTGGGTGTGAAGGTCATCGTGCCCTCGCCGAAGATGACGGTGTTGTGCAGCTTCTCACCGGCGGCGACGGTGCCGGAGCTGTCGATGATCGAGGGATTCCATTCACTGTAGCGCTCAGTGTCGGCCAGCACCGCCCACACCTCGTCGGGTGAGGCGTCGAGTTCGGTGACGGCGACGATCAAGACCGGGTTGAGGCGGCTGTAGGCGAAAAGGCCGACGGCCAGGATGACGGGGATGGACAGGCAGACGGCGATGATGCGGGCGGCGGTCATGGCGGGGACTCCGTTCGGTGCGGTGAAGCGTCAGCCACCACGGGCTAACACTGTTAGCCTATCGGGTGGCGCGATCCCTCCGCAATGCCCTTCCGCGTGCTTTTCCCTCCACCGCTGCCGAGGCGGGCCTTGAGAACGGCGAACCACGCACCTGCGATGAGCGCAAGCGCACCGGCGAAGGCGGCGAGCGCGACCGGGTTGGTCACCGCTGTCGTCCAGATGAGGCGGGTGGGCACGAAGGCCGCGAAGCCGAAGGCGATGAGGGTGCCGATGTAGGAGCCGACCATGTTGCCGATGTGCCCGCGCTTATTGCCGCGCGCGATCATCCAGACCCCGAGCGTGACGCTGACGGTGGTGAACACCGAGAGGCCGTGGAGGAAGGTGAAGCCATCATCGAGGCCGAAGAAGAAGCTGGAGGCACACGTGAGGTACATGAGCCCCACCCAGGTGCGCCCGAGTACCCGGTGCACGGCGTCGCGGCGGGGCCGGAAGATGTTGACAGGTCCGATGATGAGGACGAGGAACGCAGCGCTGGCGTGGATGACAACGGCGAGCGGGATGGTCTCCATACTCGGTAAGATAGTGACGCTGTCCAAGCAAGTGCAACGTGGATAGCCACGCCTCGATTCAGTATCCGACCGTTCAGGAGAGCTAAGTGAAGCTCAGCGCGCTGGCAGAGGCCACCGGCACCTCGACCGCCACGATCAAGTACTACCTGCGCGTAGGCCTCCTGCCGCCTGGGGTCAAGCGGAATCAGACGACCGCCGTCTACGACGACTCCCACGTCGAGCGCTTGGAGCTCATCGCCGCGCTCCGCCAGGTCGTCGGCCTGTCGATCGAGCAGATCGGCACGCTCACCGCCGTCATCGACGACCCACAGGCGAGCATGCTCGATGTCATGCAGACCGCCCAGATGCTCGGCGGCGGGCTCCCGCCGCTCACCGCCGAGCCTCCGGCTGCCCAGGATGCGCGTACGGCCGCCGCCGAGGCGCGGGTCGCCGGGGTGATGGAAGCCCAGGGCTGGCCGGACGCGCCGAGTGCCGCCCGGGCCGCAGCCACCTCGGTGGTGGCGGAGATGACCGAGCTGGGACTGGAGGTCAGCGACGAGTACCTGCAGCTCATCGGGGCGGCCGTCGACATGATCTCCGGCTCGGATCTCGACGTCTCCGGATCCCGGGACCGAATGGCGATGCATGTGGCCGTCGGCACGCACCGGTACTCACGCCTCGTGCTCGCGCTCCTGCAGCTGGGCCAGACCTCGCACAGCATCGCCCGGGCCGGTGAGCACACGGACCGGTGAAACAGAATTCATGAGCTCGTGAACGGACTGTCGCCGCAGATCAGTGTTGTTCACGCTACACTCCCATGCCATGATCCCCACCACCCACTCCCCCGAGCCCGCACCACGCTCCGCCCGCCCCACCGCAGGCCGCCGCCTGATCGCGGCTGTGTTCGTCACCGGTCTTGCGCTCACCGGCTGCTCATCCGGCAACGACGCCCCGGAGAAATCCCCGCAGTCCCAGGCCGCTGAGACCTCAGCTGCGGCGCCGGCGATCGTCGAAGACGACGGCTTCTACCGCGCCAACACCCTGCCCGAGCCGATCGCCGAGCAGGTCGTCGAGGTGCCGAGCGCTGAGGGCATGTCCCGGGCCCGCCTCGAAGTGCTGTCGCTGGACTCCGACGGCACCAACGCCCGCATGGTGCTTGCCTGGCTGCCGCCGACCGACGGCCCGGTTGCCCAGCCCGACCAGCTTGTCGCCGAAGCCCAGGCGAACAACGGCCGCCCGTGGGTGCGGCTGGCCGATATGGATAAGCGCACCCTGACCGAACCGCTCCAGGTTGACTCCCCCGGCGGCAGCTTCGAGGGAACCGAACCGGTCTCCGGCCAGCTGGCTGAGGCCGAAGCCGATCCCCAGCGCAAGGGCGCTGCCGTGTCCTCCTACGCCGGCGGAACGACACTGGAGGCCGGCCAGCCTGAGCACACCGACCTCATCTACGTCGACTTCCCCGCCCCCGACTCCCAGAAGGTCACCGTGCTCGCCGGCGATAGTCTCGCCCCGCTCGCCGATGTGCCGGTGAGCTCGAATGAGCGCTTCGACGCCGCCGGGGAGCTCGCGCAGTTCCGGTATGTCACCACCCGCGACGGCACGGAGGCCCCAGGAGACTACGGGGCCGGCGCCACCCGCACCCGCACGGTGCCATTGGAGCTGCGCACCGAATCGGTCACCGGCGCCTCGATCGAGGACAAGGGCGAGGCGACCTCGCTGACGGTCAAGGCCGATGTGCTCTTCGCCCTCGACGCCGACACCCTCGATGCGAAGGCCGATAACGTCATCTCATCGGCTGCCGATGAACTCAAGCGCTCCGCCCAGGGCCAGACGGTCACCGTCGAAGGCCACACCGATGATCAGGGCGAGGACGCCTACAACCAGTCGCTGTCCGAACGCCGCGCCGAGGCTGTCAAGCAGGCGCTCGAACCGAAGCTCGACGGCACCGGCATCACTCTCGCGACGAAGGGCTACGGCGAGACCCAGCCGAGCGTGCCCAACGCCGGCGCCGACGGGCAGCCGATCGAGAAGAATCGCGCCCTCAACCGCCGGGTGTCCTTCACCTACACCCCGGCCGCTGAGGTGAATCCGAACGTCGACACCGGCGAGAAGCTCCCGGACATCCCGGAGATGAAACCCGCCGACGGTGCTGTCGGCAGCACCGGCGACGCTTCCGGAGGGCAGGCGCCGATCGCCTCGGGCATCCTCGCCCCACCAGAGGGCAACCCGGGCCCCGAGCTGCGCATCGACGTCGACTCACTCACCGAAACCGGTGACTTCTACGCACTCGTCTACAGCTTCCGCACCGCTGACGGCTCAGCCGATGAGCAGGCCCTGGCCGGTGACCCCGTGAATCCCGAGGCGCTGCACTTCGGGCAGAACGCAGAGACGACCCTGCGCTCATATGCCACGAGTGCGAACCTCGCGCTGCACGATGAGCAGGCGAACCTGCTCGCCCGGCCGGTGACCGCCGGCGGCGCTGATTGCCTGTGCGCGCAGAACGGCGTCAACGCGGCGGCCTTCGCCGAGCCGATCCGGCAGTACGCGTACTTCCCCAAGCAGGGGCTCGAATCCGAGAGCCTGTCGCTGCGGATCGCCGACTCCGGCCGCCTCACCGTGCCTGTGAAGTGACCTGTCCCCGTCATGAGCACCGTCGCACTCACCTCCCTGCGGGGCCGTCATCACGCCGCTGAGCTGACCGTGCATCCCCAGGGCCTCACGATCCGCGCCCGCGTAGCAGCCTCGGCTGCGCGCCGGCTGCGCGGCATGCTCGGCCGCGACGATGAGGCGCTGCTCATCGTCCCGTGTGCCTCCGTGCACGGCATCGGCATGCGCCGCACACTGACCGTCGCCTACCTCGACCGCACCGGGAAAGTGCTGGCAGTCAAGCCGCTGCGCCCGGGTGGTGTGCACTGGCCGGTGCGCGGCGCCCACGCCGTGCTGGAGGTCTCTGCGGAGGCCGCACAACGCTGGGTGCTGGACTCCGCTGAGCACATCGAGGTGAGCCTGCCGTGAGCGTCGGCGAGAGGGTGCGTGCGCGGCTGGCCCGCCGTCGGGGTGCTGCCGGCGTCATCGACATCACCTCAGGCCGGGTGCGGGTGCTGTGGGCGCTCATGCTCATCGCAGCACTCCTCGCCCTGCCAGTCGGCCGGGCTGCCGGGTACCGCCTGGCCGATGCGCTGTGCACCGGCTACGGCTGCGCTCAGGCGACCGGGGCGGTGCCGCAGTGCTCGAGCTTCGGCCGTGATCGCGCGGTGGCCGCTGAGACGATGTCCTATGCCCGCAGCGCGATCGACAGGCCGGACCTGCACCTGCGCGGCAGCGGAGACGGGGCCGTGGAGATCACCGCTTCTCCCGAGGCGTCCACCGCAACCGTGCCCGGTGGCCGGAGCCTGCCGGAGGATGCCCGGCTGACCTACCGCTTCACCGACATCGACGAAGCCCGCCACTGGCTGCTCGACCACACCGAGAGCACCGGGCGCGCCGTCGACGCCTCGACCGGCCCGGCGAGCACCGGCGCCTATGCCGGTTATCTGCGGGCGTTGTCCGCCACCGGGCTGCTGAAGGCTCCCGGCCGTACCCCGCAGGCGGTCTCGACACCGGTGACGCTACCGGCCTTCGAGGCGCAGCCGGCGGTGCTGTCCGAGGAGCTCGGCTCCGGGCTGCGCACCCAGACGATCGTGCCGGACTTCCCGCTGCCCGACACTCCCAGTCTCACGCATGCCGCCCACCGGCTGGGGATCTCCGATGCCCTCGTCGTCGAGATCGTCAGCACCGCTGCCGGTGAGCCGCAGCGGCTACGGTTCTCAGGCTGGGGCACAGAGGGCTGGAGCCTCGATGCTCTGCGCGCACCGGATTCGGCAGACATCGACTTCTCCGACCAGGTCGACACCTCTTCGACTCAGCTCGTGTGGCGCTCCTACAGCCTCGACCTCAGGCGGGCGTCGAACCGCACAGTCTTCGACGACCTCACCGGGGATCACCGGGCCGCCGGCGGGCCGGTCGTCAAGCTGGAGACTGGGCAGTTCGGGGTGCGGCCGGGCACCGGGCAGCTCAACCGCAACCCGTATGCGGCACTCGTCGACCGGCTGCGCCAGGACGCCGTGTTCGTTGAAGCGCAGGTCAGCGTCCCTGGCCTCACCCGTGGGGAAGCCCTGACGCCCGATCAGCTGCGCCCGACGCACCTGCGTGATGTCCGCGGCCACGCTCTGACGGTCAACACCGTCGATGTCCGGTCTGCTGACCTGTCACTGGCCGGTGCGACGCTGGACGATGTGTTCAGCTGCGAGACCCCCGGAGAGCCGGCACCCGACGATGATGCACCGGATGAGGAGGCCCCGGCCGACGGTGAAGAGCGGAGCCCGGACGACGGGTCGGCGATCCCGCAGGTGGGCCCATGATCTACCGCCCCGCTTGGACGTCGATGCTGCTGGGCAGCATCGCTATCGGTGCCGCCGCCTTCGCCGCCGCGCTGATCCTCGGTCCTGCGCTCGTGCAGATCGCCGGGGAGACTGCCGCACGCATCGGCATCATCGTCGCACTGCTGCTGGCCCGCTTCGCCTGGGCGCGCGCCGTCAGTGCGTGGATGTGGCAGCGTCGGGCCGCCCACCGCCGGATCGCCGCCAACGTCGTCTCCGCCGCCGCACTCGGCTGGATCATCACAGCCGCCCCGCTGCTGGCGATCTCCTCAACAGGTGCCTCCAGCCTCTCTGCCGGTCTCGGCATCCCGCTGCTCGCAGCCGCTGTCGACTTACTGCTGTGCCTGTCCGCCAGCTGGGCCGGAATCCTCGCCAGCCGCCCGGCCACCGCCTCGGCTCTGGTCACTGAAGCGAAGCAGCCGGGCATTTTGGGCCCGAGGTTGGGTCCCTAAGCCCATCCGGAAACCGTCGGGCCCTCGTACTGTTGGCTCATGCACTCCCCCATCCCCCCGGGCGCAGATCCCCACTCCCTGCGCCGGCGCTTCGGCGTCCTGCGCGAACGCGGCGCCTCGGTCGTCGAGTACATCGGCCTCATCGTCGTCACGACGGTCGTCATCGCCGGTCTGGCAGCGACCCCGTGGATGCCGCGCACCACGCACGGCATCCACGAGGTCATCTGCTCGATCTTCTCGAAGGCGCCCGGCGGTGCGCCCGGCTCATGCGCCGGGGTCATCGACCCGCCGCCGACCGAGGAGGAGCTGCAGCCCGAATGCCTCATGACCGATGACACGATGACCCGCGGGTCTGAGGTCAAGATCGCCTTCGTGACCCTCGGCGGCAATATGCGCGCCCAGGTCAAGACCTTCTCCGACGGCCGCACCCAGGTGACCCTGCTCGATGAGCACTCCGCGGGTGCGCGCGGCGACCTGGGCAAGCTCAAGCTCGGCAAGAAGTTTCAGATCTCCGCCGGCATCAACGGCAAGCTCATCTACGGCAACGGCGACACCTGGGAGTTCTCCTCACCAGAGGAAGCCGAACGGTTCGTCCAGCAGGCTGAGAACTACGTCGACTCCAACTGGAACTATGTGCCGCTGCTCGGCCCACTCATGAACGAGAAGCCGGCCGACCCGCGGATCACCTACAACCAGTTCCGCACCGAAGGCGGCGTCGACGCCAACCTGGGCTTCCAGAAGCTGCTCGGCACCGATGCTGAGGGCAACGATCCGAAGTTCAACATCGACAAGGGGCCGAAGGCGAAGAAGGGCCTTGACGTCGGCGCTGAGATGAAGTTCGGCCGCGATGTCATCGTCATGAATGACCGCGGCGACAACCCCGACAGCTCCGAGGACGACACCACGACCTACGTCACCACTGCCGAGCTGGGAGCCGGCGCCCGCGGGGGCGGTGGCGGCAACGGGATTGGTGGGAATGCGGCGAGCAAGGGCGAGATGCGGGTGAAGGTGAACTCGAAGGGCGAGATCATCAACATCACCTTCGTCAACACCCGCAATGCCGATGTCGGGGCCGGTGACGACTACGACGACGCGAACCCCGAGGTGCTCACCACCAGCCTCGACGTCGAGACACCTGAGCAGCGTGACATCGTGCGCAACTGGCTCATGAACCCCACCAACCTCGACCCGCAGTGGCAGATGTTCGGGCCGCCGCAGCCGAACGAGGCCGGTGAGACCGACCCGTTCCAGCGGCTGCTGTACGAACAGGCGCAGATGTCGAAGCAGCGCTATGAAGGCGACTTCGTCAACAACGACTCCGGCCTCGGCATCACCCTGTTCGGACTCGGCCTCGGCTATGACCGGAAGAACCAGGATCGGTCGCTGCGGCTGCTCGACTCGACGTACTACGGCAAGCCGGATCCTGACGGCGTCAGGCGAGAGAAGCCGAATCCGAAATGCCCGGCGTGACCGGCATCGCACCTGCTAACCTGACCCCGACAGCGAATCGAGCATACACATCAACATGAGAACTCCCCGCATCCCCCTCCTGCGCTGCCTCGCCGGCATGCTGGCCCTGAGCTTGGCCGGCTGCACCGGCGGCTCCGGCGAGCGGGTGACATCCGGCAGCACGAGTGTCGAGGTGCCTGAGGGCTTCGTCGAGATCACGGACGGCCCGCTGACCTCCGGCGGCTGGGAGCACGTCTACGCCGACTCCGAAGACGACCCGACCACCCTGTTGCGAATGAGCCAGGACCTCGGACGCGCCCCGGCAGCCGATACGACGTTCTCCACCCTGCAGGGCGAGGCGCTGTTCCAGAACTCCTACGGACCGGACTTCTCCGTCATCAAGCGCACCGACATCGATGTCAAGAACGCCGACCGGGCACTCGAGGTCGAGTTCAGCTACGCGACAGATGCCGGCGATTCGATGACCGGCTGCTGGTGGCTGTTCTCCTCCACCTCCACCGGCGCGACCGCCGCGGTCGAGATCTCCGGTGAGGATCTGAGCGCTGAAGACACCGAGGCGGTCAAGAAGTCGATTCGGTACAAGCCGTGAGTGCCGGGAACGGAGAGGGCTGATGGATCTCATCCGGGCATGGCTGTTCGCAGCTGGTGCACTCGTCGTCGTCAACCTGGCACTCGGGTTCACGGTCGGCAGCGGCATACCGCTGCTGTACCTGCTGCCGACCTTCCTCGCCGGGCTCGTCGCCTCGGCGTATCACGCGCAGCTGGGCCGCGGTGGCTGGGGCCGGCACCTGGTGGCGGTGGCGGCGGCGCCAGTGGCCATCAGCGTCTACTGGCTTGTGCTGCGCTATGTGCAGCACGATTTCTTCCACCCGCTCACCACCCTCGGCGTGCTCGCGAGCTCCGCCGTCTCCGCTCTGGCTGGCATGGCCGTCGTCATGGGTGTGCGCTGGCTGCTCGCCGAGCGCTCAGATCGCCTAGACAGCGACAGCAGCAGCCCCCGCCGCCAAGGCCAGCACGCAGCCGGGCAGCACGCATCACGACTGCCGAAGACACGAGCGTGAACGAGCCCCGACCAGAGGCTGCCGATGACCATGCAGCAGCCCCGCATCGTTGGGTGGTGTTCGGAGCGACCCAGCCCTCGCGCCTGGCCTGGGCCGGGCTGCTGGCTGCCGGGCTCGCGCTGGCCGGTCTCGTGGTGCTGCTGCGGGCCGGCTCGCCGGCTCTCGGCGCCTTCTGCCTCTTCGCAGCCGTCACCCCGCTGCTCATCACCGTCGATCTGGCCGAGCACCGCCTGCCCGATGTCATCACCCTGCCGCTGGCCGGCATGTGCCTCATCGCCGTCACGGCCGGAGCTGTGTTCAGCGGTGACTGGTCGATGCTGGTGCGAGCGATCATGAGCTCTGCTGGCCTCACGGCGGTCTTCGGTCTCCTGTTCTTCTTGGGTGCCGGCAGCGGGTTCGGGTTCGGCGATGTCAAGCTCGCCCTCTCGATGGGCCTGTGCCTCGGGGCGATCGCTCCGCCGGCGGTGCTCATCGGGCCGTTCCTCGGGTTCCTGCTCGCTGCTGTCGTCGGGCTCGTGCTCATGCTCACCGGCCGGGCGACCCGGTCGTCTGCGATCGCGCTCGGCCCGTACCTGCTGGCCGGCACCCTCATCGTCATCACCACCACCGGATGAGCATGGGCCCCGAGATCCTCGTCTTCGCAGCGCTCATCGCCCTCACGGCCCTCGGGGCTGCGATCGTGCGCGCCCGCTCCCGCCGCGGCCGCAGTGCCGTGTCCACCGGCCGCATCACCGCTGCCGTCATCCGCCTGCAGGCTGGGGCGCGGCTGAGCGGAACCGGTGAGGCGCTGTCCGTCGGCCCGCTCATCACGACCGGTGACGGTGAGCAGTTGCAGGGACGGTTCGTGCGGGCACCCGAGGTGCCGCTGCCGGTGCGCCGGCAGCTGTTCGGCAACCCGCACATCATCAATGAGTACGCTCCCGCACTGGCACTCGGCAGTGCGGCAGCGCAGTCCGCTGCCTGCGAGCAGGCGCGGAAAGAGGGCTTCACGATGCACCTGGACGAGCCCGTCGCCGTGGACTACGCGCGACTTCCCGACGGCACGATCGAATGGAGGATGCCATGATCTTCGGCCGCCCCACCCGTTCCGGTTCCCGCAAGCCCGGCCGGTCGCTGCTGGGCGGGCCGCAGCGCCAGCAGCCGGTGTCTGATGTCCCGGAGCCCACACCCGCCACCGTGCTCCCGCCGAAGCCGGCCGCACCACCGCAGCCGGCCGCACCACCGCAGCCTGCAGCCGGACGAACAGACTCTCAGCCGCCGCGCCTGTCCGCGGCAGATCTCAGCCCAGGCCCGGCCTGGTATGCCACGGCAGCGCACGACGCTCAGCCGGCCACCGCCTCGGACACGGCAGACCTGACCGGGGCTGAGGGGGAAGCTGTGAAACCACCTGCCCGGCAGCGCCGGAAGCGACGCGCACTGCGGCAGCCGGGTATGCGAACGGCCAGCAGCCGCACCCTGGGGATGCTGCTGCTGGCCGGAACCCTGGCAGGTGCTGTCGCCGTAGTCCTCGGCACCGCCTGAGACCTGGTCAGTCGACCAGCCGGATGTCGAAGAGTCTGCGCCACGAGTCCCTGTCGAGTGCGACCGGCATCGTGAGCAGCGGTGCCACATAGTGCGCGTGAGCCGTGCGGCCCTTGCGGGTGCACTTCATGCTCCACTCGACGATGACGCCTTTGACGATGACAACATTGACGACGGTGCAGAACATGCCGCTCTTATCGAGCTCCGCAGTCGCCGTCGCCGGTGAGGACAGTGACGTGCGCACCTTCTTGCCCACCGGGGATTCGACCGGTGTCTCGTTCGAGGCCGTGTCGACGGTGATCCGGTAGCCGGCGGGCACATACGAGGTCACCGAACTGGCGTTGCGTGAGGCGTAGTCGCTGGCCCCGGCGCGGCCGCTCTGGTTGGCCACCAGGATGTGGGTCTCCCACGGCGTCAGGATCGGACGCGGCGGCGTGGGCACATGCCCGCGGGTGTACATCTCGATGAGGGTGTCGCGGGTGTCGCGCGCGGCAGCCAGGGCAGCCGCATCGGCGGATTTCTGTGCTCGCGACCGGGCGTCGGCGGCTTCACCGAAGACGAAGGCGCCGATTCCTGCCGCGAGGATGATGAGAGACAGCAAGATGACGGACAGGGAGACCTGTCCGTCATCTCGCTTCAGCATCCGGCAGAGCACGACGCGCCGGTTACTGCTTCTTGCTGAAGATCGAGTCGATGACGTCCGTGATGCCCTCGGAGATCGCGGTCTTTCCTTCGCCGTTGAAGAAGAAGACGAGGCCGGCGATGATGACCGAGATGACGACGATGATGCCGATGTATTCGATGGTGCCCTGACCCTTTTCGCGCTTGGCGGCGAGGGCTTCCTGGGCGGCCGAGGCGAAGGTACGGGCGTTGACGTCGACCTTGTGTGCCATGAGCTGGAGCTTGTGCATTGTTCTGACCTTTCGGTGGGGATCGGGACGCGGGGTAGGGGTGCGTCGCAGTGACATCTTCAGTATTCGTCACCGGCGACCGGGTGGGGAGGGCATAGCGGCCTAGTTCCGGGCCCAAACCTGCATTGGGACCGAAGGCCCAGTGCCGGCATCGGCTGCGTGCGCGCGCCTGAGCCAGATGCTCACAGCTTCGGCGCGGGTGGCGGCATCGAGCTTGGTGAAGATGCGGTTGACGTGGTTCTTCACGGTCTTCTCCGACAGGAAGAAGGTCTGTGCGATCGCCCGGTTGTTCAGGCCCTCGGCCATGAGGTCCATGACCTCGACCTCACGGCGGCTGAGCCCGAGCGTGTCACCGGATTCGCTGCGGCCCTGGTTGGCCAGTTCGACGGCTGGGGCAGCAGGGGCCGAGGCGGCGCGCGCCATGAGCGCGGTCGAGGCGGTGGCCGAGACGAGCATCCCGCCGCCGATGACGGACATAAGCGACTGGTGGAGATAGTCGACGTCGATCTCGTGGTAGATCATGTAGCCGTGCGCACCGGCGTCGATTGCGGCGGTGACGTTCTCGGAGTCTTCGCTGTGCGTGAGCATCACGACCTTGTGCTCGTCTGAGAGCCTGCGTGCGGCTTCGATGCCGTTCATCACCGGCATCCGGACGTCGAGCAGGCAGATGTCGGGCTGACAGGCCTGCGCCATTTCGACGGCCTCAGCGCCGTCGGCCGCTGCGCCGACGAGTTCGACGCCGGAGATCGAGTGGAGCAGCTGTTCAAGGCCGAGGCGCACGACGTGGTTGTCATCAGCGACGAGAACGCGGATCGGGTGTTTCATCTGGGATCTGCTTTCTGCGGGGGATCTGTCTGCTGCGGCGAGTCAGGGGTACCGGCCTGGCGCGGGATCGACAGGGTCACGGTGGTGCCGCCGGTGGGCGGGGATTCGATGCGCAGTGTGCAGCCGTGGTTGCCGGCGCGTTCGCGCATCCCGGCCAGCCCGTAGTGCCCGAGGCGACTGGCCTGCCGGTCAGCAGGGATGCCGATGCCGTCGTCGCTGATGCGCAGGTCGATCGATGCGCTGCCTTGTTCCAGGCGCACGACGATCTGCTCAGCACCGGAGTGCCGGGCGGCGTTGCTCATCGCCTCTTCGGCGATCTTGCGTGCGGTGTAGCGGATGGGCAGGGGCAGCTCGTCGTGGTCGCCGAGTTCGAGGCGGAAGCGCACCCCGTAGAGGGTCTCGTATTCTGCGGCGAGCGCTTCGAGCGATGATTCCAGCGGCGGCAGCGTCGTCAGCTGCAGGTTCGCCAGGATCCGCCGCGAATCGGTCACCGCCCCGGCTGCGGCATCGCTGATGAGGCGCGCATTCGAGTCGGCGGTCTCCGGTGAGCGGTGGATCGCCCGGGCGAGCATGTCGATGCCGACCAGCGACTTGACCGTTGAGTCGTGCAGCTCCTGGGCGATGCGCGAGCGCTCCTCACCGAGCGCGGCCTCACTCGCGTTGCGCCGAGTGAGATCGATGGCTGAGTCGACGCGGCTCTGCAGGCGCCTGAGCGTGCTGCCGAGGTAGACGAGCACGCCCAGCAGCGCGAACCCGCCGGCGACGGAGACAACAGCGGAGGCCACCTCGGCTGTCGTGGCGGCCGACATCATGAGCGCCCGGGTCAGGGCGGCGCCGCCGTAGGAGAGGAAGACGAGGATGGTGAGCAGAGTGCGGCTGGCTGAGATGTAGATGAGGCCGATGAGCACCGCGGTAGCGCACAGGTAGAGGAAGAACGGCGAGTCCGCCCCGGTGAAGGCGAGCACGGTGACAGCCAACAGGATGTCGATACTGAGGATGAGGGGGTGGCGCTGGATGAAGCCGGCGGTCCGGTTCCAGCGCAGCAGCACGATGAGCGATTCAGCGGCCAGCAGCACGGTGACGGCCAGTTCGACGACACCGGGGCCGGTCGTGACCCAGGAGATGACGACCGGGTAGATGAAGAACACCCGGACGATGACAACAGCTTTGACAAGGTCGGCGACGATGCCGCCGGTGGGATCCGGCCGCGCCGGCGAGGCCGCCTCGGGCGCTGCCGCCGGCGCGGTTTCGGTGCTGGTGGTGCTGGGAGCGATGCGCGGTGTCATGGTGCCCTATCCGAACAGCGAGCCTTCGTCGAGGCCGGCGACGAAGTAGATGACGACGAGCATGAGCGCCATCGTGCCCGGCACCATGATGAGAGTGACGACGCTGGCGATCTTGGGCGAGGCCTTCGCAGCCTTCTGCCGGGCGCGCTGGGCGGTGGTGCGCCGCATGTCGACGGCGATCTGCTGCAGCGCATCGGCCAGCGGCGCGCCGAGCTCCTCGGACTGCAGCAGGGCGTTGACGAAGGTATTGAGGGAGTCGGAATCGGTGCGGTCGCGCAGCGCGCTGAAGGCGGCGTACATCGGCTCGCCGACGTCCATCTGCCGCAGCGTCGTCTGCACCTCCTCGGCCAAAGGCCCCTCGGTCCGTTCGGTGACCTTGCGCAGCGCTGACCGAAAGGACAAGCCGGCTGACACCGTGACGGACAGGACGTCGAGAAAGTCGGGCAGATCGTCTTCGATGCGCTCCTGGCGGGAACGCCCGTTGAGGTGCAACAGCAGGTCCGGGACGAAGAAGCCGGCGACCAGCGCGATGACCGCGAAGGCCCCACTGGAGGTCATGAGGGCCAGCGCAAGACCGGCGCCGCCGGCGATGACGAGGATCGCCGCCTTCGAGGCCATGAAAGTGGTGTAGTCCGGGTACTTCTGCCGGTCGGCCAGCAGCAGTCGGCGTTCGATGAAGCTGCGGTAGGGGCTGCCGAGCAGCTCAGCCAGCGGCGGGCCCAAACGCAGGCCGAGCGAGCCGAAGAAACCGCGCGGCCGGGTGCGCCCGGCCCGCGGGTCGCGGATGAGCACCCGGTCGTCAGCCGACAGGGCCGCGAGCGGGTCGGAGCGCAGTCCGCGGTAGCCGATGACGGCGGTGGCGAAGACGGCGGTGCCGAGGACGGCGAACAGCAGTGCCCACATCAGATCTTCACCCGCACCATACGGTTGATGAGGTAGAGGCCGAACAGGTAGCTGCCGGCGGCGATGAACAGGCCGATCTGGCCGACGATGGTGCTCGTGAGCTTGTACAGCACGCCGGGGCTCATCGCGTTCATCAGCAGCACGAAGCCGATGCCGACGGCCACGACCATATACCCGGTGTAGCTGGCCTGGGTCACGAGCGTCTTGACCTCGCGTTTGGTCTCCTTGCGGTCTTCCAGGGTCTCGGACATGCCGCGCAGCGCTGAGATGAGCGAGCCGCCGGCGCGCTGTGAGATCGCCAGGGTGGAGACGAGGACATGGAGGTCGCGGCCCGGGATGCGCTCAGCCATCCGCTCGAGGCCGACTTCGAGCGGCGTGCCGATCGAGAGCTCGCGTTCGAGTGCGGTCAGCTCGCGGCCGGCCGGGTCGGGCATCTCATTGGCGGCCACCCGCAGCGCGGTCTGGATCGACAGGCCGGCGCCGGTGGAGTTCGCCATGATCCGGGCGAACTCCGGCAGCTGCTGCAGGAACCGCTCACGCTGCCGTTCCCTGAGGTAACCGAGCAGTGCCCACAGCAGCCAGCCGAGGCCGCCGGCGAGGACGACGGCGTAGAACGTCGCGATCGACCGGTTGAGGATGAGGAAGGCAACGAGCACGATGAGCACGGCAAGGGCGACGTACTCGACGGCGTAGAGGCGACGGACGTTGGCGTGGATGAGCGCGGTGGCGATGCGGGTGCCTGTCCGGGTGGCGAGGAAGGCATTGTTGATCGGGCGGATCACCCGGGACCGGAAGCCGGTGCTGTTCGCGCCACGCTCGGCGCGCACGATGTCATGCTGCTCGCCGGTGCCGAGTCCGTAGACGACGACGCCGCAGGCGCCGAGCAGGGCGACGCCCAAAGCCGCGAGCAGGATCCAGGTCGGCATCTCAGGCACGGCTCCTGCACGCAGCCCCGGGGGCGACCGGGATCGAATCGGGCAGCGGATGCCCGGCGATCCACAGCCGGTCGGCCAGTGCCGCCGGGATCGTCTGCATCACGTGGTGGCCGCGCACCATCCGGTCCGACGCCAGGGGCGCGGATTCGAAGCGCATGAGCGGGGTGAGCTCGAACTCCTGCCGGCTCTGAGACGTCACCGCGGCGATCTCGGTGACCCGGCGGGAGCCGTCGGCACCGCGGGTGAGCTGGACGATGAGGTCGACAGCGCTGTTGATCTGGTCGCGCAGCGCCTCAAAGGGCACCTTCACCTCGCTCATGCTCGCCAGCGTCTCCAGCCGGGAGACCGCGTCAAGGGTGTTGTTGGCGTGCACGGTGACAAGCGAACCGTCATGGCCGGTGTTCATGGCCTGCAGCATGTCCAGCGTCTCACCGCCGCGGACCTCACCGACGATGATGCGGTCCGGGCGCATGCGCAGACTGTTGCGCACGAGGTCACGGATCGTGACCTGCCCCTGCCCTTCGACGTTGGCCGGCCGGGACTCAAGGCGGATGACGTGCGGCTGCTGGAGCTGGAGCTCGGCGGAGTCCTCGATGGTGACGATGCGGTCTCCGTCGGGGATGAGACCGGACAAGGCGTTGAGCATCGTCGTCTTGCCGGTGCCGGTGCCGCCGGAGACGACGATGTTGAGCCTGGCCCGCACACAGGCGGTCAGCAGTGCCGCCGCCTGCGCGTCGAAGCTGCCTTTGCTCTGCAGGTCGGAAAGCGAGAAGGGGGTGGGGAATCGGCGGATCGTCAGTGTCGGCCCGTCGAGGGCCAGCGGCGGGACGATGACGTTGACGCGCTCGCCGGAGGGCAGGCGCGCGTCGACCATCGGGGATGATTCATCGACACGGCGGTTGACCCCGGCGACGATCCGGTCGATGACCTGCATAAGTTGGTCGGAGTCGGAGAACTCCATGTCGAGTCGCTCGAGACGGCCGGCACGCTCGACGAAGATGTCGTGCGGACCGTTGACCATGATCTCGGTGACGGACTCATCGGCCAACAGCGGTTCGAGGATGCCGAGTCCCAGCGCCTCGTCGACGACGCGCTGGATGACGCGGCGCCGGTCGCGGGCTGACATGACCGGGCCCTTCTGCGACAGCAGGTGGCTCATGACCCGTTCGAGGCGGACCCGGCGCTGGCCGAGTTCGAGCGTGGAGAGCTCTTCGAGGTCGATTTCCTCCAGCAGCATCCGGCGGTACTGGCGGACCTGTTCGTTGAAGGTGTTCTCAGCCCGGGTCTGCGCGCGACGGCTGTGCGGGCTGCCCTGCAGCTGGCGCTGCTCTTCGGCACGGCGGAGCAGGGACATGCTCACCTCACCTCCGTCATCGGCTGGACGGCCTGGCGGGTGACGACCAGCGGCGGCACCCACTGCGGCACCCAGTGCGGGCCAAGCATCGGCACGGTGATCGAGACCCGGCAGGTGACCGATCCGCGGCTGCCGCCGGTCGTTGAGCAGCTGCTCTGCACTCCGGAGCGCTTGAGCGGATCAGCCACGGCGCTGCGCCCGGCGGCCTGCCCGGATCCTGCGCTGATGACCTCGGAACGGGCGGCGTTGCGGGCGGCGGAGTTGGCCTGTGCGAGGGCGAACATCGCCAGCAGGATCTGCAGGGTCACGAGCACGATCACCAGCCACATGAACAGGGTGCCGACGAACTCCAGGCTCGCCTGTCCGGATTCTGCTTTGCAGCGGCGGCGGTCCAGCACAGCACTCATGGTTCCCTCACCACCCCGGCGCTGGCGGGGATGGTGAACCGGAAGTCGTCGCTGATGTTCACCAGCAGCGGGGTGTCAAGGGTGACGGTCACCTCTCCTCCGCCCTGGCGGACGCTCATCCCGTCCTGCCATGCCGCCGGGGTGTGCGAGCGCGCGGCCCGCTCGGCCGACTGGCTCACCGCCGCTGCGCGGGCTCCCTCGTTGGCGGCGTTGGCGGCAAAGGTCCACGTCATTCCGACGAGGACGAGCTGGAAGCCGATGGCGGCGATGAGCCCGATGAGTGTGATGATGCCGAGGAACTCCAGGCTGCCCTGACCGGCTTCGCTGCGGGCCAGCTCCTGCTGGGCGTCAGCGGTGCGGCGGCGCTTGCGCCTGCCGCGGCGGGTCTCGACGACGTCGAGGCCGGCAGCCGGCACGACACCGAGCGCAACACCGAGTTCGGAGATCTTCTGTGCCCAGGCCGGTCCGGCCAGTCCCGGGTCACGGCGGTTGACGGCCAGTTCGAGCATCCGCCGGGTCTCCGGCACATGCGGTGAGATGACCGGCAGGCCGACGATCTTCTTCGCCGCCTCCGGCTGGATGTCGGAGCGCTTGTCGGTGCGGTTGAGGATGACCTTTGCCGCATCGGCTGGGACGAGCCCGAGGCGGGTCCACAGCTGGTTGATGCGCCGAGCCCCGCGCAGGCTGAGAACGTCGCAGGTGGAGACGATGCACACTTCGTCGGCCATCTCGACAGCCGAGGCATTCGCCTCGCCCAGCACCGAGCCGATGTCGACGATGACGATGTCGAAATGGGAGCGCAGGGTGCCGAGGATCGTGCGCACCGCCTGGGCGCTCAGCAGCTCGGACTCCTCGCCGTGCACGGGCCCGAAGAGCACCGCATAGCCCTCGTCCGAGGTGTAGAGAACGTCGTCGAGCTGGCGCGAGGTCAGCTCGTCGACCACAGGGAGCAGGTCGGTGATCGTGCGGTGCTGCGGGACGTTGAGCAGGATTGAGAAATCCGGTTTCTGGTGGTCGAGGTCGACGACGACGACCCGGCGGTTCGGTGCAGCTGCCTGGGCGGCGCGGGCGAGGTGGACGGTCAGGGTCGAGGAGCCGGCCCCGCCCTTGGCCGAGCACAGAGTGAGCATCCGGCCGCCGGTGCCCTCCGCCTCGGCGTCGGAGAGCTGGCGGGTGACCGCGCTGCGCACGGTCTGCGCCCAGCCGAGCGCCGAGGTGACCTTCTGGGAGACGTCGTCGTAGCCGAGCGGGTAGCGCAGGATGCCGCGCACGCCTGCGTCCATCGCGCGGACGTAGTCGTCATGGACCGGGTTGTCGACGACGGTGAGCACTGCGACCGATGGCATGACGCCAGCGACGTGGCGGGCGATGTCCCACACCGGCATCGGCTCGACGACGCTGTCGATGACGACGAGGTCGATCTCATCGACCGGTAGGCTCGCCAGTGCGCTCAGCAGCGTCGAGCTGGAGGAGTACTGGCGTTCGATCGCGACATCCACGTCGGCCAGCGAGGTGCGGATCTCCCACGCTCGGGAGTCATCGGAGCTGCACAGTATCGCCTTGGTCATGGCTGTTCCCCATTCTCTCGACCGGACCGGCTCGCACCGGGTTCCGTCGTCTCCTCGCTGTCGTCTTGCTGCCCGTCGCTGCGGCTCGAGCCGAGGACGCCTTCGAGATCGGGGTCGTCGAAGTACAGGTCCTCATCGTCGATCTGGGAGCCGGTCTCGTTGTTGCCCGAGCGCATGAGCCGCATCGACACTGCGAACGCCTCGCCGTAGGCGAGCCGGCTGGCCTCGTCGACGGACACGGCGAAGGTCACCGGCACCTGGGAGACCTCAGCACCGGTCTGGTCGGCGGCGCCGACCTCGGCGTTCGGGTCGGTCGGCTGGCCGACGGAGACGACGCGGGCGTTGCGCACGAGCACCCCGGCGACGTTGTAGGGGATGTCGGCGCGCTTGTAGTTCTCTGGGCCCTGGTCGTTGTCCAGCCGCTTAGCGAAGGCGGCGATGACATCGACGGTGTCGCCAGGGGCGACGCGGCCGTTGATGCCGAGAGCGGCGTCGAAGTTCACCGAGATCTCCCGCTGCCCGTCTTCGAGCGAGGAGGCAGCTTCGAGCATGTCGGTCTGCAGGGTCGAACCCTGCTGGATCGCCGTCGAGGCCTTCTGGCCGGCCAGCTGCTCCTTCGTCGTCACCATCTGCGGGGTGATGAACTTGTCGGGAACCTCCTGGGTCTCGACGTGATCGAGGGAGATCGGCTGGAAGCGGGCGATGTCTTCTTTGGCGACGTAGACCGTCGACTTCGGGCCGACGTCGGCGCTGACCGACTGCACATAGGTCACCACGCCCAGGAAGACGGCGATAGCGCCGAGCCCGGCGACGATCATGAGGATGAGCCCTCGGCGCTGCTTGGGATTCATACATCTGCTCCTGAACGGGTACGCGGCTGGCACATCTGGCAGCCGCCGGGAGTGCACGGCACCTGGCACCAGCGGCATTCGACGGCCAGCTCGGTGACGCGCTGCAGGTAGGGGGTGAGATCGGCCGGTGCGATGCACAGGTCGACGATCTCCTTCTTGCCCCACCAGTCGCCGGGGCCAACATCGAGGCTGACGATCGGCGGCTGCCCGAGGCGGTCGGCCAGTTCGGCCACGGCTCCGTCTGCCTCGGCACCGACGCCTCGGCCGCGGGCGATGACGACGGCTTCGGACGGCATCCGCAGCACGCCGCTGTCGCGCAGCTGGCCGGGACGCAGCCGCTCGACTCCGGCGTCGAGCTGGATGAGGAAGCGAGACGACGGCAGCCAGCTGACGATGTGCTGCCACAGCGAGGGGGTCGGTTGGCGCAGCCGGGTCACCGAGCGGGCGACCGCCAGGCAGCGGATCGAGAGCTCCAGTTCGGCGATGACGGCCAGCAGCTGGCCAGCAGCAAGCCGGGAGGCCAGCGAGCGGGCCATGTCGGTGAGCACCGCTCGTCCGAGCGGGCTCAGGCCGGTGCGAGCCAAGAGCACGACATTGTGCAGGCTGGCGGCCCGCGCCCGGGAGATCACCGCTTGGCAGGCATCGAACTCACCGTCGGGGACGATGAAGATGCAGGGGGTCCCGGTGGTAGCGCCCTCCAGGACGGCGACGGCTTCGTCGAGGCTGAGAGGCGCGAGATGGATGGAGGCACGGGAGACGGGTCTTGCTGGGGGCATGGCGCTCACGAGGGGGTCGGTGGAGTGGTGCGGGGCAGGAGAGATTACTGAGGATGTGCGAAATGAATGCTGAGAGTCAGCTGACTTCTCAACGAATGCCACACTAGCACCGCGATCGGCGGTTTCAAGTGAATGGACCGCAAACGACAGGAGACCTGCGGCTGAGAGACCAGCCCCGCAGGCTGCGCCTCAGCTGCTGCGGGCGTAGAGGCCGATCATCTCCCACTGGCGGGTGTAGCGGTTGAAAGCGCGGATGGCGCCCTCGGTGTCGTCGGTGTCGAGGCAGTCGATCCAGTCGGTGACGTGTGCAGCGCCGGTGTCCGGCCACAGCACCTCGCTCATACCGCCGAGGTCGAGTTCGAGCATCGCGTTCATATCGAAGTCGTCGAGCCAGTCGCCGAATGCCTCAGTCGATTCGACGACGGCGCGCAGCCGGGACTTCTCGTCCATCACGTCGTGGGCCCATTCGACGCGGGCGGCGGCGGTGACGATCGGGGTGCGGATGCGGATCCGGAAGCTGCCGTCGTCGGTGTCGGTGCTGATGACGCGGTCGTTACCCGGATCGATCGCCAGCCACCACACCGGCGAGACGTCCCACGCCGAGGTGCGCGTGAACACGCGGGTGTCCGGGTCGTCCTGCATCCATTCGACCCGGTGGCTGGCTGCCCGGCGGCGGGCGGCCTTGGGCACGAACATGTCGAGCTCGGTGCGCGGATGGGCTTCCATGAGCGCATCGAGGGCGTGCCAGGAGCGGATGTCGTCCTGGACGGGGCAGACGCGGTCGAAGCTGTCGCCGGTCTCCGCGCCGGTGAGGAACAGCGGGGTGCCGCGGTAGGAGTCGGCGACGGGGTCCGGGGGCAGGCTGATGAGCCGATCGTCGGCGTCCTCGGCGACGAGTCGCTCGATGGTCTCCCGGTTCGCGCTGACGGGGTAGTCGGCGAATTCCTCGTGCACGACCAGCGGCTCGAATACCCGCAGGGAGATGACATAGCTGCGCTCGTAACCCATGTGCTCACTCTATCGTTCACTCCCGGTTCGCCTCCGCCTCGGGCGCGGGCTTTTCTGGACTCATTCGCCTTTTGCCCGGGACTGTCTCATACTGGTGTCCAGTATTCCCGCGCTCGCCTGAGGCGACATGACACCTCTGTGGCGGCGGGGTAGGATTCGAAGCACAGACAACCGGAGAATCCCGGGGCCGACAGCCAGCAGCCCTGGGTCTGACCAGGAGGGGGTCGACGCCTGTGGGTCGCGGCCGCGCAAAGGCGAAGCAGATCAAGGTTGCCCGTAAGCTGAAGTACTACAGCCCGGAGACGGACCTGAGTGCGCTCCAGCGAGAGCTCGGGGGTGCGTCGACGTCTGATGACTCCGATGACTACGCGGACTACGATGATCCGGATTACTCCGATTATGCCGATAAGTACGCTGACGATGAGGACAGCGACGACCGCTCCCGCTGAGCGCTGATTGCGTCAGGGCCCTGCCGACAGGCGGGGCCCTTCGCCGTTCCCGAGGCGGTGGCCTCCTCAGTCGAGCAGGATCGCCGCACCCCCGTCGACACCCTTGGCACCCTGCACGTAGTACGGGTCAGAGGCATGGGTGCCGTCGTCGTCGCTGACGTCGCCGAGCAGCCAGGAGCCGGGCAGCGCGGCGAGCACCGCCTCGGCGGCGGCCGGGTCGACGGCGAGCACCATTCCGACACCGAGGTTCCAGGTGCGTTCGCGGTCGGCCTGCGGGACCTGGCCGAGGTCGCCGAGGACGTCGAAGACGGCCGGAATCTCCCAGCTGGACCGGTGCATGCGCGCCAGCGTGCCGGGTGGGATGACGCGGGCGACGTTGGCGGACAGACCGCCGCCGGTGATGTGCGACATCGCGTGGACGGTGCCGGGCCGGGCGTCGAGGATCGCTGCGAGGTCACCGGAGTACACGCGGGTGGGCGTGAGGATCTCCTCGCCGAGGGTGCGGGAGAACTCGGGCACCTCACGGTCGAGGGCCCAGCCGGCGTCGGCGATGATGCGGCGCACGAGCGAGTAGCCGTTGGAGTGCAGGCCGGAGGCCGGCAGCCCGATGAGCACATCGCCGGTGTTGACGCGCTCGGGCCCCAGCAGGTCATCGGCTTCCACAGCGCCGGTGGCAGCACCGGCGACATCGTATTCGTCGACGCCGAGCAGGCCGGGGTGCTCGGCGGTCTCGCCGCCGACGAGCGCGACGCCGGCTGCCGAGCAGGCCTCGGCGATGCCGCGGACGATGTCGGCGATGCGTTCGGGCACGACCCTGCCGCAGGCGATGTAGTCGGTCATGAACAGCGGGCGGGCACCGCAGACGATGATGTCGTCGACGACCATGCCGACGAGGTCGTAGCCGATGGTGTCGTGGATGTCGAGGGCCTGGGCGATCGCGACCTTGGTGCCGACGCCGTCGGTGGAGGTGGCGAGGTAGGGCCGGCGGTAGTCCTTGAGCCAGGTGACGTCGAACAGGCCGGCGAAGCCGCCGAAGCCGCCGACGACCCGGTCGTTGTGGGTGGCGGCGACTGCGGACTTCATCAGCTCAACGGCCCGATCACCGGCCTCGACGTCGACGCCGGCGGAGGCGTAGGTGGTGGCTTCGGGGCTCTGGTGGTCCTGAGTCATCAGCATCCTCTTTCAGCTGCCGCAGTGACGGGCACGGTAATGGGGTAGTCGCCGGAGAAGCAGGCGGTGCACAGTTCGGCTTCGCGCTGCTGAGTGGCGGCGATCATGCCGTCGAGGGAGATGTAGCCCAGCGAGTCGGCGCCGAGGGACTGGCAGATCTCGTCGGTGTTGAGGCCGTTGGCGATGAGCTCGGCGCGGGTGGCGAAGTCGATGCCGTAGAAGCACGGCCATTTGACCGGCGGGGAGGAGATCCGGATGTGGATCTCCTTCGCCCCTGCCTCGCGCAGCATCCGCACAAGGGCCCGCTGAGTGTTGCCGCGCACGATCGAGTCGTCGACGACGACGAGCCGGCGGCCGGCGATGTTCTCCTTGAGCGGGTTGAGCTTGAGCCGGATGCCGAGCTGGCGCAGCGTCTGGGATGGTTGGATGAAGGTACGGCCGACGTAGGCGTTCTTCATCAGCCCCTGCCCGAAGGGGATGCCGGATTCCTCGGCGTAGCCGACGGCGGCCGGGGTGCCCGATTCGGGTGTGGCGATGACGAGGTCTGCGTCGACGGGGTATTCGCGGGCGAGCCGGCGGCCCATCTCGGTGCGGGCGGCGTGCACGGTCTTGCCGTTGAGCACGCTGTCGGGCCGGGCGAGATAGACGTATTCGAAGACGCAGCGGGCCTGTTCGGGTTCGGCCCACCGGTAGGAGCGCAGGCCGTCCTCGTCGATGGCGATGAGCTCGCCGGGTTCGATCTCGCGGACGAAGGAGGCGCCGACGATGTCGAGGGCTGCGGTCTCGCTGGCGACGACCCAGCCGCGCTCGAGGCGGCCGAGAGCCAGCGGGCGCACGCCGTGGCGGTCGCGGGCGGCATACAGGGTGTGCTCGTCCATGAAGACGAGGGAGAAGGCGCCGTCGAGTCTGGGCATGAGCTCCCGGGCGGCGGCGGTGAGGTTCTCGGCCGCCGACGAGGCGAGCAGCTCGGTGACAAGCGACGTGTCGTTCGAGGAGTCGCGCCCGGACCGGGTGCGGGCCGGTTTCTGGGTGGCGGCCTTGACCGTCTCGTCACGGGCGGCGGCCTTCTCATCGGCCATTTCCTGCAGGTCGGCGAAGTTCGTCAGGTTGCCGTTGTGAGCCAGTGCGACGGTGCCGAACGGGGTGGGCCCGAGAGTGGGCTGGGCGTTCTCCCAGGACGAGACCCCGGTGGTGGAGTAGCGGGTGTGGCCGACGGCGATGTGGCCGGGCAGGGTGTCGAGGTCGCTTTCGTCGAAGACCTGGGAGACCAGTCCCATATCGCGGTAGATGAGGATCTGCTTGCCGTTGCTGGCGGCGATGCCGGCCGATTCCTGGCCGCGGTGTTGGAGGGCGTAGAGGCCGAAGTAGGTGAGCTTGGCGACCTCCTCGCCGGGGGCCCAGACGCCGAAGACACCGCATTCGTCCTGCGGGCCCTGGTCGGCGAGGTCGAAATCGTCGCTGGAGGCTGCGTTCACGCGTGTCACGCCGCTATTCTCTCACATCCGTCTCCCCCGCCCGGCCGGGTTCGGAGGGCTGTTCGGCAGCGGTCTCGACCTCGGGCGCCTCGACCTCGACCGCCTCGGTGTCGGCTGCCTCGGGTGCGGGGTCATGTGCGCCGGGCACAGTGTAGGTGCGGGCACGGCGCAGGCTGATGCGGTCGAGGATGAGGGCGGCGACGGCGCCGAGGAAGCCGCCGATGGTGCCGACGAAGACCATGAGCATCCACGTCGCCGAGGCCTGGGTCACCTCGATCTCGACGCCGGCCGTGTCGACGGGCAGGAAGGACAGGATGCCGCCTGCGATCATGCCGAGGATGACGCCGAGGATGATGAACGCCGAGTACTTGGGGCTGCGGCGGACCGAGACGTCGATCGTGTCGTCGTTCATGGGCTCCCTTGGTTGCCGTGGTGGCAGGCGGCGGCCTGCTGGTGTGCGCCCAACAGTCTAGTTCACCGGTCCCGCGTGCCGCGATTGCCGGTCGTGCCCGCGCGATGAGCCCGATGCCGATGCCGCGTTCGTCGAAGAGCCGGCGGGCCAGCGGGCTGAGCACGAGGATATAGACCAGCGGGCTGAGCACGGCGACGACGACGCGCTTGTCGCTGACGGCCACCGCCGGCAGATCGGCCGGTCGGTGAAGGTCAGATCTTCATGACGACGGTCTTCGTCTGCGTGTACTCATCGAAGGCCTCGATCGACTTCTCGCGCCCGTACCCGGACTTCTTGAAACCGCCGAAAGGCAGTTCGACGCCGCCGCCGGCGCCGTAGGTGTTGACGAACACCTGGCCGGCTTCGATCTCCGCGGCCATCCGGTGAGCGCGTGAGAGGTTCTGCGTCCACACGGCTGAGACGAGGCCGTAGTCGGTGCCGTTGGCCTCGGCGATCGCCTGCTCGTCGGAGTCGAAGCTGCGGGAGACGACGACGGGCCCGAACACCTCCTCCTGCCAGATCTCGGAGTCGGCCTCGACATCGGCGACGATCGTCGGGGCGAAGAAGGCGCCCTCCGTGCCGGAAGAGCCTTCCGTACCCGAGGTGCTGATCGCCTCGGCTGCGGCGCCGCCGGTGAAGATCTCACCGGAGTCGAGACGCTCGAGGAACCCGGTCACCCGCTCGAACTGCTTGCGGGAGACGAGCGGGCCGAGCATCGGGTCGTCGAGTCCGGGCCCGATCGTCACCTCGCGCATCGCAGCGCTCATCTTCTCCAGCACCTCGTCGCGCACGTCGGTGTGGACGAGCAGCCGGGAACCGGCCGAGCAGGTCTGGCCGGCGTTCTGGATGATCGAGCGGACCAGGGAGGGCACGGCTGCGTCGATGTCGGCATCGGCGAAGACGATGTTGGCCGACTTCCCGCCGAGCTCGAGGACGGTCGGGATGACCCGGTCGGCTGCCGCCCGGGCGATGATCGAGCCGGTGCCGGTCGAGCCGACGAAGCCGAGGTGGGCGACCTCGGGGTGCTGGGCGAGTGCCGCACCGGCCTCCCGGCCGAGTCCGGTGACGACGTTGAAGGCGCCGGTGGGGAAGCCAGCCTGGTCGAGGATCTCGGCTAAGCGCACGGTGGTGCGCGGGGTTTCGTCTGCCGGTTTGGCCACCGCGCAGTTGCCGGTGGCCAGCGAGGTGGCTGCCGCCCGGCCGACGAGCTGGAGGGGGTAGTTCCAGGCGACGATGTGGCCGGTGACGCCGTAGGGTTCGCGGCGGGTGTAGACGTGCATGTCCTCGCCGAGCGGGATGGTGTGGCCGTAGTAGGCCTCGATGGTGTGGCCGTAGAACTCGAAGTAGCGGGCGCACACATCGACGTCAGCATAGGCCTGGGACAGCGGTTTGCCGGTGTCTTCGCTTTCGAGCCGGGCGAGGTTCTCACGGTCTGCGCGGATGAGTTCGGCTGCTGCCACGAGCAGGCGGGCGCGCTCCTGGGGTGCGGTGCGACCCCAGGACTGCTGGGCTCTGCCGGCGGCGATGACGGCCTGGTCGACTTCGTCGAAGCCGCCCCGGGCGATCTGCCCGATCGTCTGGTTCGTCGCCGGGTCAATGTTGTCGTAGGTTGTCAGCGAGGGCACGTGACGGCCGCCGATGAAGGACGTGATCTGCGCAGGAGTTGAGGCCATGTCCTGAGCCTAAGCCCCCGCACCCGAGGTGTCAGCCCGCCGGCCGCATCCCGGACGCCCGGCCTTCCTCAGTCGACATCGAAGGCGGTGGCCCAGCCGGTGCCCGGCAGGTTTTCGAACACGAGGTTCGTCTGGGTGCGCGTGATGGCCGGGTGGCTGGCGAGGTTGTCGACGACGAAGTCGCGCAGGGCATCGGCATCAGTGGCGACGACGTGGATGATGAAGTCGTCGCTGCCGGCCATGTGGAAGACCGAGAGCACCCCCGGCCAGGTGGGGGCATCGCGGCGCAGCGCGGCGATCGCAGAGCGGTCGAGGTGGCCGATCTGGCAGGAGACCATCGCCTCCAGCGGCAGGCCGATGCGATCCTTGTCGACGGTGATGCCGAATTTCGCGATCACCCCGGCGGACACGAGCCGGCGGATGCGCAGCGCCACTGTCGATTCGGCCACGCGCAGACGACGGGCCAGCGCTCGCCCGGAGGCGCGCGCGTCGGCATCGAGCAGGCGCAGCAGCTGCCGGTCGATGGCATCGAGTTCGATATCGGCCATGTCCACCCCTTCCCACATCGCAGTGTCTGCGGCAGACTGCGATACAGTGCCCATTGTGCCGCAGTTCCTGCAGAATCGTCCGCCCATCCTGCAATTATCTGCGGCGGATGGGCAGCTTGATGCCGAAGAGGAGTTGAATGCAGGCTATGAGTGACACCACGCCCGGCGACTCCGCCGCCCACGACGCCCACCCTGACACCCTGGCCGTGCACAGTATGGCCGCCCGTGCCATCAGCGAGGGCACGCACGTTCCGACGATCGACTTGTCGACGACCTACCCGCTGCCCGAGGTGGAATCCGGCGGGGATTCCTATGAGCTGCTCACCGGCGGCGGCCGAGCCAAGGATGGGGCGACCTCGCTGGTCTATCAGCGGCTGTGGTCGCCGAACGCCTCGGACTTCGAAGAGGGCCTGGCCGCCCTCGAAGGCGCGGACTCCGCTGTCGGTTTCGCCACCGGGATGGCTGCGATCTGCGCGGTGCTTCAGCAGCGGGTGGCTGCCGGCAAGCCGCACATCGTGGCGATCCGCCCGCTCTACGGCGGCACCGACCATGTGCTGGCCACCGGGTTCCTCGGCACCCGCGTCACCTGGGCGACCCCCGACACTGTGACGGAGTCGATCGAGTCCGACACCGGTCTCGTCGTCATGGAGACCCCGGCGAACCCGACGCTCGAACTCGTCGACATCGCAGCGGTTGTCGCGGCCGCCGGTGACGTGCCGGTCATGGTCGACAACACGTTCGCCACCCCGGTCCTCCAGCAGCCGCTGACACACGGGGCTGCGTATTCGGTGCATTCGGCTACGAAGTACCTCGGCGGCCACGGGGATGCGATGGGCGGCATCGTCGCCAGCTCTGAGGAGCGCGCCCGCGAGCTGCGCGCCGTCCGCTCGCTCACCGGCGGGCTGCTGCACCCGATGGGTGCCTATATGCTCGCCCGCGGTCTGCGCACCCTGCCGATCCGCATCCGCCAGCAGCAGGACAACGCCCAGACTGTCGCTGAGGCGCTCGACGGCCATGAGGCGGTCGCCCGGGTGTTCTTCCCCGGCCTCGACGGTCAGGATCCGGCCGGACTCATCGGCTCGCAGATGTCGGGCCCCGGTGCGATGCTCGCCCTCGACATGGCTGGCGGCTACCAGGCCGCGGCGGCATTCGCCGAGCGCACCCGCCTGGCTGTGCACGCCGTCTCACTCGGCGGTGTCGACACGCTCATCCAGCACCCGGCCTCGCTGACCCACCGCCCGGTCGCCCCCGACGCCCGCCCGGCCGCCGGTGTCGTGCGCGTCTCGATCGGCCTGGAGGACCCGCGCGACATCATCGCCGACTTCACCCAGGCTCTCAGCTGAGGGACAGCTCCCGGCAGCACCTCAGCGGCCGCGCCTTTTCGGTGCGGCCGCTGCGCATATCCGCGACAGAGTCGCCAGTCATGGCGACCGGCTCTCACCTCGGTCCCCCGGTGTCCCGCGCCCGAGGTGGAGGTCGCCTCAGTCTGAGAGCTCACCGGCCGGGTGCGAGACTCGGTGCCGGCAGCCCGAACACCTGCTTCAGCGCCCGCTGGGCGGCGAACCAGCCGTTCATGCCGTGCACGCCGGGCCCCGGCGGGGTGGCTGCCGAGCACAGGTAGACGCCGGGGATGCCGAGGGAGTACGGGTCCCAGGTCAGCCTGGGCCGGGCGACCATCCGGTACAGGGACATTGCGCCTGCAGAGATGTCACCACCGGCGTAGTTCTCGTTGTGGGCGTGCATCTGGGCTGCCGGCACGCAGGCGGAGTCGACGATGACATCGCGGAAGCCGGGGGCAAAGCGCTCGATCTGGGCGGTGATGTGCTCGGTGACGTCGGCCGGGCAGCCGGCCGGCACATGCGCGTACGTCCACAGCGGCCGCAGCCCGGCGACCTCCCGGGACGGATCAGCGACCGTCGGGTCGGAGACGAGCACGACGGGACGCCGGGGCAGTCGGCCGGCGGCGACCTCCGCCTCGGCGGCGGCCATCTGCTCCCGGGTCCCGCCCAGGTGCAGGGTGCCTGCCTGGGCGAGCTCCCGGTCGCGCCACGGGACCGGCCCGGAGAGCACGAAGTCGATTTTCGCAGCGGCATCCCCATGCCCGAATCGCGTGAGTCCGCCTCTGACGCGGGCCGGCAGGCTGGCGTCCCAGATGCGGGCGGCAGTCCCGGCGGAAGTGTCGAGCAGGCAGGCGCGGGCAGGCGGCAGGTCGGCGGCGGTCTCGATGTGCACGCCCGTGCGGATCTGCCCACCGTGGGCTTTCAGGTCGGCGGCGAGCGCGGCGGTGATCGCCTGAGAGCCACCGACCGGGATCGGCCAGCCGGCCCCATGCGCCAGTGTCGCCAGCAGCATCGCCGCCGCTGCGGTCGCCGGGGAGGGCAGGGAGCCGATCGCATGGGAGGCAACACCTGCGAACAGGGCGCGGGCGGCGTCAGTGCGCAGCGGCAGATTCCAGGCAGGACTCCCCTGCTGGAACAGCCGGGCCACGAACCCGGCTGAGCGGGCGAGCGCGGCTGGGCTGCGAAGGGCGGCCGGCAGGGAGCGCTTGTCACCAAGCGAGAGCCACACGATCTCCTCACGGTGCTCAGCGAACGGGGTGAAGAACCGCTTCCAGACCGGCCCGTCGGCACCGAGGCCTGCAGCGGTCCGGTCGAGGTCGCGCCAGGCGAGTGCTGCCGGCTGGTCGTCGAGCGGCTGGGCGTAGGAGATCTCCGGCACGGCGAGCTCAACCCCGCGGGCGGCGAGGTCGAAGTCGAGCAGGAACGGGCTGGCAAGCGCCATCGGGTGCACGGCGGAGCACACGTCATGCCGCAGCGCCGAGGCCCCGGCCCGGTCGGCGGCGAGCCCGAGGTTGTGGGTGCGTGCTCCCCCGCCGATGCTCGGCTGAGCCTCAAGAACTTCGACGGTCAGGCCGGCGCGGGCGAGCGTGACGGCAGCGGCCAGGCCGTTGGGTCCGGAGCCGACGATGACGGCATCGAGTACCGGGCTGCGGCGGATGGCCGGCGGCTGGTGCATCCGCTCAGCTGCCGGCGAGTTCAGCAGCGGTGAACAGCGGCAGCTGCTGACTCAGATCGGCTCGCGTGCCCGAGGCGATCGCCGGGTCGGCGGCGCGCGCCTCTGCGAAGCTCAGTTCGCCGATCGCCAGCCGCAGCCACGTGTCCGGGTCGGTTTCGATGACATTGGGTGGGGTGCCGCGGGTGTGCTTGGGACCTGCGATGCACTGGGTGACGCCGAAAGGCGGGATGCGCACTTCGACCGTGCCGCCTGCGTGGCGGGCGGCGAGCTCTTCGAGCGTGTAGCGCACGGCCATCGCCAGGGTGGCCCGTTCGACTTCCTCTGCGCTTGTGCGGCGGGCCTGTTCCCAGCGCGCGAGTGCGGCCTTGCCTTCGGTCTGGTCGATTCTGCGGCGAATGCTCATGTCTGGTCTCCTCCGTGCATCGCATCGTACAGCCCGGCCCCGGCACGCACCTGACCGACGGCGGCTGGGGCACCGTATTCGTCGATGCCGCCGGTGATCTGCGGGGCGAGATCGCTGATGACCGGCAGCGCGGCCTCCGCGTCGACCGCCCCAGCGTGGGCGAGGAGCTCGAGTGCGACCATCGAGGTGATCCGGTTCGACCCGTCGAGGCACTTGACCGCAACCGCCCAGCCGTCGCGGGTGCCCATCACCATGACGCCTTCGGCACCGAACTTCGCGAGCACGTGGAGCCGTTCGATCGCCACCGCGTTGGGCCGGCCGTGCCCGTCGATCGCCCACGGATGCTCGACGACCGCCTCGGTCAGCAGCCGGGCCGGTTCGCTCACACCGGAAGCGATCTGCCCGATGCCCCGGGCCAGGCGGGTGAGCGGCATCGCGTGCACCGGTGCCCCGCAGCCGTCGACGCCGACGTGATCCGACGGCGCCCCGCAGTAGCGTTCGACGGCGGCGGCGACCGCCTGCTGGACGGGGCTGTCGGGAGCGAGGTAGGTCTCGGTGTCCCAGCCGTTGTGGGCGCAGGCGGCCAGGAAGGCTGCGTGCTTGCCGGAGCAGTTGTAGAACAGCCGGGAGGTCTGCTGGCCGGCCGCCCGGGTGAGGTAGCGGTAGTCCGGGTCTGCCGGGGCGACCGCCGGGCACTTGAGCGCGGTCTCATCGAGACCGGCATCGGCGAGCATCGCCTCGACGATCCTCACATGTCCCTCTTCGGACCGGTGGGAGGCGGTGGCGAGCACAGCGGCCTCTCCGGCCAGCGCGACCCCGGACTCCATGACGGCGACGGCCTGCAGCGGTTTGAGGCACGAGCGGGTGAGCACCGGCGCTTCGGGCGCACCGGCCTGCACATACACTCGGCCGTCGGGATCGACGACGACAGCGGAGCCGATGTGGCGGGATTCGATGAATCCGCTGCGCTCGATGACGGCGAGCTCAGCGGACTGGGCGGCGGTGCCGGTGGCAGGGTCAGCGGAAGCACTCATGTCCCCACTCTAAAGCCTGTCCGTCTGCGACCCGGCATGCTGACGGGCATACTAAGCTGAGGGGCATGAAGGTTCTCGTGCTGGGCTCAGGCGCCCGCGAACATGCCATCGTCGCCGGTCTGATCCGCGATCCGCAGGTCGATGCCGTCATCGCCGCCCCCGGCAATCCGGGCATCGCACTCATGTGCGACACCCGCCCGGTCGAGGCCACCGACCCGGCCGCCGTCACCGCGCTCGCCCGCGACCTCGACGCCGATCTCGTCGTCATCGGTCCCGAGGCTCCGCTCGTGGCCGGGGTCGCTGATGCGCTGCGCGAAGCCTCGCTGCCCGTCTTCGGCCCCAGCGGCGCAGCCGCCGTGCTGGAGGGTTCGAAGGCATTCGCCAAGGAGATCATGGCCGCAGCCGGTGTGCCCACCGCCGAGGCGGTCGCCGCCGCCGATGAGACCGAGGCCGCCGAGGCCCTCGACCGATTCGGTGCCCCCTACGTCGTCAAGGCCGACGGGCTGGCCGCCGGCAAGGGCGTCGTCGTCACCGAGGACCGCGACGCCGCACTCGCCCACGTCCGCTCGTGCCTGTCGGTCGCTGACCGGGTCGTCATCGAGGACTACCTCGACGGGCCCGAGGTGTCCCTGTTCGTGCTCTGCGACGGCGTCACCGCAGTGCCGCTGGAACCGGCGCAGGACTTCAAGCGGATCGGCGACGGCGACACCGGCCCGAACACCGGCGGGATGGGTGCCTACTCCCCCTTGCCCTGGGCGCCGCCTGGACTGGTCGAGGAGATCGTCACCACCGTCGCCCAGCCGGTCGTCGACGAGATGGCCCGCCGCGGCACCCCGTTCGCAGGACTCCTGTACTGCGGGCTCGCCCTGACTGCCCGCGGGCTGCGCGTCGTCGAGTTCAATGTGCGCTTCGGCGACCCGGAGACCCAGTCCGTCCTCGCCCGCCTGGAGACCCCCCTCAGCACCGCACTCATGGCCGCAGCCACCGGCACACTCGCCGAGCTGCCGTCCCTGCAGTGGTCGTCTGACGCCTCGGTCACCGTCGTCATGGCCGCTGTCGGCTACCCCGAGGCACCGGTCACCGGCGCCCCGATCACCGGCCTGACCGAGGCGGCCGCCCAGGATGGGGTGATGGTCCTGCACGCGGGCACCACCGCCTCGGGCACGGCAGGTCAGCTGGCCACCAATGGCGGGCGGGTGCTCTCCGTCGTCGCCAACGCACCCACGCTGGCCGAGGCCCGCGAGCGTGCCTACGCCGCCGCCGCGCTCATCAGCTTCGACGGCCAGCAGCAGCGCAGCGACATCGCCGCCGCCGCGGCCGCCGGCCAGATCACGATCCCATCCACCACCGACTAGCACCACCGACTGAGGAGGTTTGCCATGAGCACCGACGCACCGCAGAGCCTGCCGGGCTGGCAGCTCGTGTACTCCGGCAAGGTCCGCGACATCTATGTGCCCGCCGACGGCCCGGCCGAGCTGGCCGAAGCCGAACGGGTGCTGCTCGTGGCCAGCGACCGGATCTCCGCATACGACTTCGTGCTCGACACCCCGATCCCGGGCAAGGGCGCGGTGCTGACCGGCCTGAGCCTGTGGTGGTTCGACCAACTCTCCGAGGTGATCGGCAACCACGTCACCTCCACCGACGTGCCCGAGGCGGTGGCCGGGCGGGCGATGGTGTGCCGGCCGCTGGAGATGTTCCCCGTCGAATGCGTCGCCCGCGGATACCTGACCGGTTCGGGCCGGGCGGATTACGAGCGCACCGGCTCGGTGTGCGGGGTCGCGCTGCCCGCTGGGCTGCGCGAGGCCGACAAGCTGACACCGGCGATCTTCACCCCCGCCACCAAGGCCGAGCTGGGCGAGCATGATGAGAACATCAGCTTCGACAAGACCGTCGAACTGCTCGGTGAGGACGACGCCGAGCTGCTGCGCGACGTCACCTTGCGCATCTACACCCGCGCTGAGGAGATCGCCCGCGAACGCGGGATCATCCTGGCCGATACGAAGTTCGAGTTCGGCCGCGATGCCGACGGCCGGGTGCTGCTGGCCGACGAGGTGCTGACCCCGGACTCATCCCGGTTCTGGGACGCCGAGGCGTACGTGCCCGGGCGGGCGCAGGCGAGCTTCGACAAGCAGTTCGTGCGCGACTGGCTGACCGGTCCGGAGTCCGGCTGGGACAAGGACTCCGGCCAGCAGCCGCCGGCTCTGCCCGCCGAGATCGTCGCCAGAACCCGGCAGCGCTACATCGAGGCCTTCGAGCGCATCACAGGCCAGGAGTTCCCCGGCTGACCTTCCGCAGCCTCGCCCGGACCTCCGCAGCCTCGCCCGGGCCTCTGCAGCCGGGCGCGGCTCATTCCGGGGTGCGCATCCATTCGCGCTGGCCGTGGGTGAGCATCCGCAGATCCGTATCGGAGTCGAATGTCGCGCCCAGCGCGCCGGCGAACAGCCCGAGTGCCGCTGACAGCCAGGCGAGTTCGACGTAGTCGTCCCAGGTGGCCTGTGAGCCGAGCACATCGGACATGAACTGTATGTCGATGACGACGAGCGAGGACAGCAGGATGAGGATGAAGAGGATCGCGTAGAGCAGCGCAACCCCGACGAGCAGGGTGACGACGGTCGAGAGGTTGTACAGCACGGTGACTGCGGCGAGGGTCTCGCGTTTGGGCTTGTCCCACAGCCGGTGCCCGAAGATCAGCCAGCCGACCACGAGGACGATCGACAGCAGCCCGATGAACAGCAGCCGGGTCGTCGACAGGTAGTCGGCCATCTGCCAGATCGACTGGTAGAAGATGCCGAAGGCGCCGGTGGCCGCAGCGGCGGCGAGCGCGCCGGAGAGCTTCGGCACGGCGTTCCATGGCTCATTGGACATGATCATGCCCAGCGCCATCCGCGGGCCGCCGGTGATGGTGTGGGCGTGGAGCAGGTAGACCTGCTCCTCAGCCTCGTAGCGCCAGGAGTTCCACCGGTAGTCCGGCCCCGTGTCACGCGCCGGGTCCCCGCCGAGCATATGGACGACCGTGCTTGTGAGCGTCGTGATGAGCCGCCGGCGGCGCGCCCACGCACCGAAGGCCGGCAGGGACACGACGCCGATCGAGGGGCCGGTGAACACCTCGGCGACGAGCGGGTGCCCGCGGGTGTGGCGGGGGATCTCGGTGAGGAAGATCGTCGCATGCGCCGGTTCGGTGCGTTCGGCGAGCTCTTCGGCGACGTCCATGTCGAGTTCGTACTCCGGTGTCAGCCGCAGCGCTGCCGCACGCACATCGACACGCACCTCCCCGCCGAGCACTTCGCTGAGCCGGGCTGCGAGATCCTCCCGGATCGCCTCGGCGCGCCGGGCCGGACCGCCCGGATCGGCGAGCAGCAGGACACGGTCGAAGCTCGTCGGCAGCGCTGGTGCATCGGCCATCGGCGCATTCCACCCTTCGGGTCGGCAGGAGGCGGGCGTGGAGCATGCGGTTCGGCGGCGCATCGGCTGCCGGGTGGCCAGGCTACCAGAGCACGCCGGGGGCTGGTCGCGCTGTTAGGATGAGACTGCTGAACAGACGGCTGCCGGTCAGCCGCGCACATCGCATAAGGGAGAACGTGGACATGGCACGTGTCGTCGTCGAGGTCATGCCGAAGCCGGAGATCCTCGATCCGCAGGGCAAGGCGATCAGCTCGGGCCTGACCCGGCTGGGGTTCGACGGGTTCACCGATGTCCGGCAGGGCAAGCGCTTCGAGCTCACCGTCGAGGGCGAGGTCACCGATGCGGTGCTGACCGAGGTGCGCGATGCGGCTGAGAAGCTGCTGTCGAATCCCGTCATCGAGAACGTCGTCTCCGTGCGTGCCGAGGAGGACTCCGGCACCGAGGCAGGTGCCCGGTGACCGACCGCAGCGCCTACACTGCCGGCGGCCCGCTCATCGGCGCCCCTGCCTCGTCTGCGGCGACCCCCGGCGCTGTCGGCGCTCGGGTCGGCGTCGTCACCTTCCCCGGCACCCTCGACGACCGGGATGCTGCACGCGCCGTCACCCTGGCCGGGGCCGAGGCGGTGCGTCTGTGGCATGCCGATGAGTCCCTGTCCGGCGTCGATGCGGTGATCCTGCCCGGCGGATTCTCCTACGGCGACTACCTGCGCTGCGGGGCGATCGCCCGGTTCGCCCCGATCATGGATGCCGTCATCGCAGCAGCCAAGGGCGGGATGCCGGTGCTCGGCATCTGCAACGGCTTCCAGGTGCTGTGTGAGGCCCATCTGCTGCCCGGCGCGCTCGTGCGCAACGACTCCCAGCAGTTTGTGTGCCGGGACCAGAAGCTGCGCATCGAGAACGCTGAGACGGCCTGGACCTCGGATTTCACCGCCGGTCAGGAGATCGTCATCCCGCTCAAGAACGGCGAAGGCGGCTATATGGCTGATGACGCCGCTCTCGACATGCTCGAAGCTGAGGGCCGGGTTGTGGCCCGCTACCTGGAGGTCAACCCGAACGGCTCACGCAACGACATCGCCGGCATCACCGATGCGAGCGGCCGGATCGTCGGACTCATGCCCCACCCCGAACACGCCGTCGAGGCCGGCTATGGCCCGGACACCGCCACCGGGATGCGCACCGGACTCGACGGCCAGGGCTTCTTCACCTCGGTCATCTCCGCACTCGTCAACGCCTGAGGCCGCACTGCGGCGGTCTGCCTGCCGAGCCGGCACCGGAGCGCTAGAGTTGTGAGCATGACTGAAACGCTGCAGGATCTCGTCAACCGTGCCGTGTTCCTCTCCGCGGAGATGCAGGCCGCCTTCGGCCGCCGGATCGCCGAGGCCGACTGGGAAGTCGACTTCGCCGCCGACCCGCCGACGCTGCGCTTCACCGGCGAGCAGCCGCTGGACGTGCGCGCCCACATGCTCGGCAGCGAATCGCAGCAGACCGCCACCTGGCATTGGGGCTGGGACAACATCAACGACTTCCCCGCCCCGGTCGTCGACCTCTCCCATGCGGTGCGCAAGTACGGTGCCGCCCATGAGCTGACCGAGTTCACCACCGAGGAGATCGATCTGAGTGAGGAGCTCGCCCTGCGCCTGACGCTGGCGGCCAAGACGATCACCGGCCGGTGGGCGCATTACCCGGTCGATGCCGGCGGCGGCTCGGTCGTGTGGCTGCTCGTCGAGCATCCGGAGCTCACGCTCGGTCAGCCTGCGATCCGCGACCTCGTCCGCTCACTGGCCCAGGGCCTGACCGAGACCGAGGTGACCGACCACCGGGCTGCGCTCATCGCCTACGCCGAGCAGCGCGGTTTCCCGCTGGCGGAGCTGGAGGGCACCGACCTGCGCATTCTCGCCGCCGACGGCAGCGCCGATGTCACCTTCGATGAGCAGAACCGCATCACCAACTGCGCCCTGCACCAGCCACTCGAGGGCGAGGCCGCCGAGCAGTTCGCCGGCCATGGGTCGACACCAGCCAGCACGCCTGCCCCAGCAGCCGAGGAGCCGATCCCCGCCCCGGCTCCGGAGCCCGCGCCCGAGCCGGTCAAGCCCGAGTCTGCCCCGGCACCTGCCGAACCGGTCGCCGAACCGACCCCGGAACCAGAACCGGCACCGGAGCCTGCCGCGCCGGCCCCGGCAACCGAGGAGCCCGTCCCCGAACCGGCCCCTGCTTCCACGCCGGAGAAGAAGGAGAGGCCGAAGAAGAAGGGCTTCTTCAAGAAGCTCTTCGGCGGCTGACGACCGCTCCTGGGTGAAGGTCGCACGACGTTGCGGTGGACTCCGTCAGCTGCCGTTGAGTCCGGCCAGTCGATGGGGGGTCTGTGAGAGTCAGCCCAGCCGTTGAGCGGTGACACCTATGGGACATCTGGCGTACCTGGCCGCCGTCCTCCTGGCACTCCTCGGTCTGATCGTGCTGTTCACCGACGGCTCCGCTCCGGCCGCTCTGGGGCTCATCGTCGTCTTCGTGACGATCGCCCTCTGGCAGCGCTCACGCAATCAGCGCATCGAAGGCCGCCGACCATGAGCTCACCGCGCACCTTCAGCCACAACGGTCTGCTGAGCGCAGGCCTGCTCGTCATGACCGGGCTGCTGCTCGTGCGCGAGTTCGTGCCCGAGGGCCCGATCGCCTGGATCTCGCTGGTTGCCGGGGTCATCGCCCTGGCCTTCATCATCTCGGCTTGTGTGCGCGCCGCTCGGCCCTCGGCCCGAACGCTGACGACACTCCTGTCTTTGGGCCCAGGGACGGGCCCTGAGGCCCACGCGCTCCTCACCCCTGCCGCTTTAAGCTGAAGGCACCCCTCACCCCCCTCCGGCAGGCAGGAGCCTCCCCGTGAATCCCCGCGCCACGCACGTGCGCGCCGATGTTCGAGAACGCGGCGCGGCCACCATCGAATACGCCGGCATTGCCGTCGTCATCGCCATCATCATCGCCGGGCTCGTCGCGGTGCCCTGGCAGTCGACGCTGGCCTCCGGCTTCTCATCCACGCTGTGCAAGGTGTTCTCGAAGACCGCCTCGGCACCTGCGCCGCTGCACAGCACTACCACCGTTGCGGGCACAGCCACCGCTGCGGGCACAGCCACGACTGCCGTTGCCGCAGGACACGCGGCCGTCACCGCGGGATGCTCTTCTGCCCCTGAGGATCCCGATGACGCCCTCGCCCTCGGCGACGACGCCCCCGACGCTGAGCCCCGGCCCGACACCGCACCCGGCCCTGAGACGCAGCGACCTAAGGGTCTACCGCGTGATGCGAAGCCCACCGACCAGTCCGTCAAGGGCCACGACGGGCCGTTCTACATCGATGACGACAAGCAGATGTACGACGGGGACGGCAATGCGATCCCCAACACCAATCCGAAGGACCGCCCATCCTACGACACGGGCCAGGTCGAGCAGGTGTGGGAGAACTCCCGCAACCAGCAGATCGAGGACTACGACGACGGCATCCTCGAAGACATCCACAACAACCCACCGCCGCACGCCCCGAAGAAGGACTCGATGTGGGTGCTCGACAAACACGGCGAATGGCGTGAGATCACGTGGAAGCCCGGTGACAGCCGCCGCGGTGTCTGGGACATGGGGCATCTGCCGGGGCATGAGTACCGCAAGCTGCACCAGCGCTACGTCAACGGCGAGATCACCCGCGAGGAGTTCCTCGCCGAGTACCGCGACCCTGACAACTACCGGGTCGAGGATCCCGGCCGCAACCGCTCCGGCCAGGACGAGGACCCCTGATGAGCCTCAGCCCGCGTCGGCGAGGAACTCGGCGAGCACCTGCCGCTTGTCCGGCACCCGCTCGCAGGTGCCGTGCAGCCACTGCCCGATCGTCTTGTCCCGGCTCTCATTCACCGGCAGCGAAAGGTCGAGCCGCGGGGAGGAGAAGAACGCCTGATACAGGCTGCGCCGGTCTTCGTCATCATCGGCGCGGGTCTTCGCCGCCAGGTGCATCACGAGTTCGCCGCGCCGCTCCCGGAAGTTGACGTCGGCACCGGCGTCGATGAGGCGCTGGGCCAGTTCCCCGTCTCCGGCGCCGAGGCGCTGGTGGGCTCCCAGCAGCACCGACAGTGTCGATTGGCCCTCCTGCACGGCGGCGGCATCGGCACCGTCGGCGATGAGCTGGCCCGCGATCGCGGCACGCGCGTCCTCATCGCGGTTGGTCAGGGCAGCGAACAGCAGGTCGGCGTCGGCGGATCCGGTGTAGGCGGCGGCGAAGGACTGCGCGTCGCCGGTGGCCGCCAGCTGTCTCAGTGATGTCATGCGAGGTCTCACAGTTCTCGGGGAGGGGAGGGAACACCACTCACTGTACCGAAGGCCCGGCCATCGGGCCCCGCTGTTAGCCTGAAGTTCACGCTCACCGATTCCTGAGGAGGCAAGATGACCGAGTTCATCCGCCACGCCGGGGCCTGTCTCGTCACAACGAACGCCTACACCGGTCGCGGGCAGATCCGCTGGGCGCACCGGGAGACGTCGAAGGACCCGGCCGACAACGGCTGGCGGATCCTCAGCGCGATAGACGAATCGGACTACCTGTCGGATCCGGCGAACTGGAAGATCGCCGACTTCAACGAACTGTGTGAGATCGAACCGGCGCTCATCGAGATCTGGAACCTGCCGGTCGGCAGCGAGCTGCGCCTCGACGTGTCCGCCGATCGCGGCCGGCAGTGGATCGACGCCGAGACCGACACCCCGATCAGCCGGAGCTGACACCGAATATCTGGCCGATGCCGTAGGTCACTGCCATCGCCAGCGCACCGCCGATGAGCATCCGCACGACAGCCCGCCACACTTGCCGAGCTTCGCTGAGAGCCAGCCGGTCAGGCCGAGGGCGGCAAGCACCGCGATGAAAGCGGTGATGATCCGCCATTCCGGCGGCGGCAGCAGCACGGCAAGCACCGGCAGCAGGGCGCCGATCGTGAATGAGATCGACGAGGCGATGGCCGCAGCCCAAGGGTTCGTCAGCTCATCGGGGTCGATGCCGAGCTCAGCATCGAGGTGCGCTCCGAGCGCATCATGGGCGTGCAGCTCGGTGACGACCTGACGGGCGGTCGCCTCGCTCAGACCCCGCTGCCGGCAGATGCTGGCGAGTTCGTCGAACTCCTCATCCGGCTCATGTTCGAGCTCCCACTTCTCCAAACGGATGAGTGCCTGTTCGGAGTCGCGCTGACTGGCCACCGAAACATACTCGCCGACCGCCATCGAGGCAGCACCGGCGACCAGGCCAGCGGCACCGGCGAGGAAGATCGCGCCGGTGTTGGCCGGGTCTGCTGGAACCTACTGTGCGGCCGGGACCGCAGCCTTTGCCTCGGGCGCGGCGCACTCACCGCAGTACGGGTGCCGGCCGGCATCGGTGCAGTCCTGGCAGCGCAGGAACTGCTTCCGGCAGGACTCATCGGCGCAGTTGACGAACAGCGGGGTCGGCTCATCGCACTCCCGGCAGCGGCCCAGCGACTCGGCCCCGGAGCCGAACTCCATGTGCATGCGCTTGTCGAAGACGTACAGCGAACCGTCCCACAGCCCGGAGTTGCCGAAGGTCTCGCCGTAGCGGACGATGCCGCCGTCGAGCTGGTAGACCTCTTCGAAGCCGCGGTTCTTCATGAGCACGGTGAGCACCTCGCAGCGGATCCCGCCGGTGCAGTAGGTGACGATCGGCTTGTCCTTGAGGTCGTCGTACTTGCCGGATTCGATCTCGGCGATGAAGTCACGGGTGGTGTCCGTGTTCGGGATGACCGCGTCTTTGAACCGGCCGATCTCCGCCTCCATCGCGTTGCGGCCGTCGAAGAAGACGACGTCGTCGCCGCGTTCGTCGACGAGCTTGTGCAGCTGCCCGGGCTTCAGATGCGCTCCCCCGCCCTGCACGCCGTCCTCGGTGACCGTGACCTCGTCGGGGTTGCCGAAGGTGACGAGTTCCGGGCGGACCTTGACGCTCAGGCGCGGGAAGTCATCGCCGGTGCCGGTCGACCACTTGATATCGGCCTTGCGGAAGGGCGCGTAGCTCTTCGTCGTGCGCACGTACTGCTTGACGTCGTGGATCTCCCCGCCGACGGTGGCGTTGATGCCGTCAGCGGAGATGATGATGCGGCCCTTGAGGTTGTGGCGCTCGCACAGCGCGTGCTGCCACAGGCGCACCGCCTCGGGGTCGGCCAGCGGGGTGAAGACGTAGAACAGGACGATCTTGGATACGGACATAGCCACATTCTAATTCGCAGCTCAGTACGGCGGCGGCGAGGCCGGAGCCGGGCGGGCCGGCACGGAGACCTGCGTATCGAAGCGCGTGCTCGCCATTCTGCGCTCAGCGTGCGCGACGATGTCAAGCAGGTCCCGGGCGATATGCCCACGGATGCCTCTGCCGACAGCCAGACTGTCAGTGATCCCAGCCTCGCTGAGCTGCTGCAGGGCTCTGCGCACCGATGGCACCGAGGCACCCGTCAGCTGCTCGGCGATGCGCTGGGTGAGAATCGGAGTGCGGGGCAGCAGCTCGAGGAGCTTCCACACGACAGCATCGCTGCGTGGGCGCCGGTCCAGCTGTGAATCGAGCGCCTCATGGTAGTCGTCGAGCACACTCTGCACCTCCTGCATGAACCGCTCCGCTTGGCTGACGGCTGCATCTGCTGCGGTGATGAAGAAGTCCAGCCACGTGTTCACTCCTGCGCTGATGTCGAGCTCGGCGGGAGGCTCGGCGCCGGTCATCGAAGCACCCGGCGGAGTCGCCCGGTAAGCCGTCAGACCATCGATATATCGCTGCTGCCATGTCATGAGCACCTGGCTGATGGGCAGCACAGCTCCAGAGGTCAGTCCCCGCCGCGTGAGCACCGTGTGGATGAGGGCGCGTCCGATCCGTCCATTGCCGTCTGCGAAGGGGTGCAGCGTTTCGAACTGTGCGTGAGCCAGTCCCGCCTGGATGAGACCGCCCGTGGCTGCCCCGTTGATGAACGCCATCAGATCCTCAAGCGCTTGTGGCAGGACTTCCGGCCTCGGCGGAATGAATTCGGCCTCACCCGGGTGAATGGCTGATCCGCCCAGCCAGTTCTGGCGCTGACGCAGTCCCAGCTGACTGAAGCCGGGCAGCAGCTGTCGCTGCAGCTCTTCGAGATCGCTCCACGTCACTGCTTCAGCACTGCCGAGAGTGTCGACAGCCGCCACGACTGCAGCGACATTGCCTGCCACTTCGGCCGCCTGACGACCGAAGCCGCTTAGAGCGTCCTGCGAGCTGAGTTCGGCGAGCACCACGTTCTTCACCGAGGGCCTGACTCCCTCGATGCGTGAGCTGGCGACGGCTTCGCTGCGGATGAGGAAGCGGGCGATTCCCTCGAACGCCCCGGCTGCCTCCGAGTCGCCGATGGCACGAATCCGTCGTTCGACGTGCGCTGCCTGGACTGCGAGTTCCGCGTCGATCCGCCAGTCTGCACCGGATGTCAGGGACATCGGCACGAAGGTCCAGTAGCTGCCCGCCCATCTCTCGCGACGAGACCGCGCCGCTGCCGACGGGGTCCATGTGTCTGCGTCCCAGCGCATCATCGCGTCAGCCTTTCATTCCTCGCCCTCGGATAGAAACCTTAGACTCCATCCTTTCACTCACCATAGGTCTATTGAAAGCTTTCTACCTATCCTTTCACCCACCCACCAGCCCCTCTCATGCCAGCCTGGCCACTGCCTCGGGCACGGTTTGAAGATAGGATGTCGAGTGGGATTTCACGAAAGGACCACACGAGGCGTATGTCGGACAAGCACGTCAAGGAGACCGTCGAATTCGCAGCTGCGAACCCCGACGTCGAGCAGCCCTTTGCCGAGCTGGGGCTCAAGGCGAATGAGTACGCGGACATCCGCGAGATCCTCGGGCGCCGGCCGACCTCCGCGGAGCTGGCGATGTACTCGGTGATGTGGTCCGAGCACTGCTCGTACAAGTCCTCGAAGGTCCACCTGCGCAAGTTCGGCGAGCACGTCACCGATGAGATGCGTGAGCATCTGCTCGTCGGCATGGGTGAGAACGCCGGCGTCGTCGATATCGGCGAGGGCTGGGCGGTGACCTTCAAGGTTGAGTCCCACAACTCGCCCTCCTATGTCGAGCCCTACCAGGGCGCGGCCACCGGAGTCGGCGGCATCGTGCGCGACATCATCTCGATGGGCGCCCGCCCAGTCGCCGTGCTCGACCAGCTGCGCTTCGGTGAGATCTCCCACCCCGATACCGCCCGCGTCGTCCACGGCGTCGTCGCCGGCATCGGCGGCTACGGCAACTGCCTCGGCCTGCCCAACATCGGTGGTGAGACCTGGTTCGACCCCTCCTATCAGGGCAACCCGCTCGTCAACGCCCTGGCTGTGGGCGTCATGAAGCATGAGGACATCCGCCTGGCCAACGCCTCGGGCGTGGGCAACAAGGTCGTGCTCTTCGGCGCCCGCACCGGAGGCGACGGCATCGGAGGTGCCTCGATCCTCGCCTCGGAGTCGTTCGACGACACCAAGCCCTCGAAGCGCCCGGCCGTGCAGGTCGGCGACCCGTTCGCCGAGAAGGTCCTCATCGAATGCTGCCTCGAGCTGTTCGCCGCCGGTGTGGTCGAGGGCATCCAGGACCTGGGTGCCGCCGGCATCTCATGTGCAACCTCTGAGCTGGCCTCCAACGGTGAGGGCGGCATGCACGTCAAGCTCGACGATGTGCTGCTGCGGGATCCGTCGCTGACACCGGAGGAGATCCTCATGTCGGAGTCGCAGGAGCGGATGATGGCTGTGGTGACCCCGGAGAAGCTCGAGGAGTTCCTCGCGATCACCGGCAAGTGGGAGGTCGAGTCGTCTGTGCTCGGTGAGGTCACCGACACCGGCCGGCTCGTCATCGAATGGCACGGCGATGTCATCGTCGATGTGCCCCCGCGCTCGGTCGCCCACGACGGGCCGGTCTATGACCGCCCCTACACCGAACCGTCCTGGCAGGCCGAGACCCGCGCCAACACCGTCGAGGCCGCCGGCCTGGCGAAGCCGCAGTCCGATGAGGAGCTGCGCTCGACGCTGCTTGAGCTGCTCGGCTCGCCGAACCTGTGTTCGAAGGACTGGATCACCGGCCAGTTCGACCGCTACGTGCAGGGCAACACGGCGCTTGCCTACCCTGATGACGCCGGTGTCATCCGCATCGACGAGGAATCCGGCCTGGGTGTGGCGATCGCCACCGACGCCAACGGCCGCTACTGCTACCTTGAGCCGTCCGAGGGCGCGAAGCTCGCCCTGGCCGAGGCGTACCGCAACGTCGCCGCCTCCGGCGCCCGGCCGATGGCGGTCAGCGACTGCCTTAACTTCGGCTCGCCGGAGGACCCGGAGATCATGTGGCAGTTCGCCGAGGCCATCGACGGCCTCGCCCACGCCTGCGAGGACCTCGCTGTGCCGGTCACCGGCGGCAACGTCTCTCTGTACAACCAGACCGGACAGACCGCGATCTACCCGACCCCGGTCGTCGGTGTGCTCGGCGTCTTCGACGATGTCGACCGCCGCAGCCCCGCCGGCTGGCGGGATGCCGGCCAGACGATCTACCTGCTCGGTGAGACCGCAGCTGAGCTCGACGGCTCCGCGTGGGCCGACGTCGTCCACCACCACCTCGGCGGTGTGCCGCCGAAGTACCGGCCGGAAGCCGAGCGCGAACTGGCCGACATCCTCATCAACGCCTCCCGCGACGGCATGATCGACGCCGCCCACGACCTGTCCGAAGGGGGGCTGGCTCAGGCGCTGGCCGAGGCGGTGCTGCGGTTCGGCACCGGCGCGCGGGTGTGGCTTGATGAGGTGTGCGACCGCGACGGCATCGACCTGTTCACGGCTCTGTTCTCCGAGTCGACAGCGCGGGCGATCGTCGCGGTGCCGCGGTCCGAAGAGGTGCGGTTCACCGATATGTGCACCGCCCGGAAGTTCCCGTTCGCCCGCATCGGCGTGACCGACACCGGTGAGGACGGCAACGCCGCCCTCGAACTCGTCGACCACTTCACGATCCCCGTGACCGAGCTGCGCATGACCCACGAGGCGACTCTGCCGAAGCACTTCGGGTGAGCGTGACGCCAGACTAGGATCATGCGCCGCTGGCAGAGGAGATCGGACTCGCCGTCGACTGGGATCTCTCAGCAGGCGCCGACGGATTCACAGCAGTCGTCACCGACAGCGCCACCGGAGACGTCATTGCCGACCTGCCGGGTCTAGGGTCTGGACGCTGAGGACCTGTTGAGGAACAGCTCGCGTCGCCACGGGACTCAGCCACCCTTCTGGCAGCGGCTGCCCACCCGATTCCGCAATGAACGCCGCGGTGACACTCGACGGAAAGCCCCAGAGTCCGTGTCCGTACGCATATCTGCTGTGCGGGAACCGTGAAGCATCCCGGACCGGCCGTCACCCCTGGCGGGAGCCGGACCTGTCGGAATACCGTCCGCTCTCGCGCGGCGGCAGGCGCTTCGACCCCGTCCGCGAGGACAGGGTGCCATCGGAGCGGCGGAACCACCGGCGCTGCGGTTCGTACGGGTCGATGACGTCGGGGGCGTCGCCCTCCGCCTCGGGCAGCACGACAGCGTCTTTCGAGTCGTACTCATCATCGCGCAGCCGACGGACGTACTCCTCCGGCGGTAGGACCTTCTTCCACTGCTTCGTGCGCATCGGCGGCAGCACACCGGCGTCTTCGCGCAGGGCCCGCAGCAGCAGGTACATCTCGAAGTAGCCGAAGATGAAGAACGGCAGACCGACCAGGATGATCGTCGACTGCAGCGCCTCGAGCCCCCCGGAACCGGAGAACACGAGGAGGGTCGCGGTCACCAGCCCGATCGCCAGCGCCCAGAAGATCCGCTGGCCGAGCGGGTTGTAGTCCTCATGTCCGTTCGTCATCGTGTCGGTCACGAGTGCGGCGGAGTCCATCGAGGTGACGAAGAAGACGACGACCACGAGGATCGCGACGACGGAGACGGCGAAGGCCAGCGGGTAGTGCTCGAGGAAGGCGAACAGCGCACCTGGGATGTCGCCGTCGTCGACGACCCGTTTGACGAGTCCGCCGTCACCGGACTGCTGGCCGATGCCCTCGATGGCAAACGAGCCCCAGCCGAAGATCCCGAACCAGATGACCGAGAAGGTCGCCGGCACCGCGAGCACGCCGGTGACGAACTGTCGGATGGTGCGGCCGCGGGAGATGCGGGCGATGAAGATGCCGACGAACGGCGACCAGGTGATCGTCCAGGCCCAGTAGAACACCGTCCACGTCGACTGCCAGCCGGATTCGGCAATGGTGTCGTTCCAGAAGGCGAGTTCGGGCAGGGTGACGATGTAGGAGCCGAAGGACTCGATGGTGCCCTTGATCATATACAGCGTCGGGCCGGTGACGAGGACGAAGAGCAGCAGGCCTACGGCGATGACGATGTTGGCGTTCGACAGCACCTTGATGCCCTTCTCCAGTCCCAGCGACACCGAGGTCAGGGCGATGAGGGTGACGACGCCGATGATGATGAGCTGCCAGCCGGCGTTCTCCGGCACTCCGAAGAGCTGGGAGAGTCCGCCGTTGATCTGCAGGGTGCCCAGACCGATCGAGACGGCCACACCGAAGACGGTGCCGACGATCGCGACGATGTCGATGGTCTTGCCGATCGGGCCGTGGATCTTCTCGCCGAGCATCGGCTGGAAGATCGAGGACACCCGAGCGGGCAGGTTGCGCTTGTGGATGAAGTAGGCGAAGCACAGGCTCGGCAGCGCGAAGATCGTCCACGTGTGGAACGTGAAGTGATACAGCGTGAAGTTCATCGCATCCCGGGCCGCCTCCGCAGTTCCGGCCTCGATGCCGAGGCCGGCGCGCGGCGGGCTGCCGAGGTGGCTGATCGGCTCGGCGACACCCCAGAACATGAGAATCGTGCCGATGCCGGCGGCGAACAGCATTGCGAACCATGCCCGGCCCGAATGCTCGGGCTCTTCATCGTCGCGGCCGAGCTTGACCCGCCCATAACGGGAGAAGGCGATGTAGATGAGGAAGATGAGGAACAGCGTCACGCCGAGGATGTAGAACCAGCCGAGCGTGTCGAGCAGCCACGTCGAGGCTGCGGACACCGCGGCATCGAGCTGCTCGGTGAAGACGATGGTGCCGAGCACGAACAGCAGGATGACGCCGGCCGAGGCGAAGAAGATCACCGGCGAAGTGCGCAGGTGCAGCATGTCGTGGAGTTTTCGCAGCATCGTTCGCAGTCTCCTTTCGGCACGAACCACGCAGCGATGACTTCTGGTTCCACGCGATCCGCAGCGGGATCAGTTTCTTCGACTCTAGCGGCTCACATCGCCGCTGCCCAGCACATCGAGCATCCATGCGTAGTCGAATGCGTCTTCCTTCCACGCGTCGTAGCGCCCGGACGCCCCGCCGTGACCGGCCGACATCTCCGTCTTCAGCAGCGCATCCGCACCGACCTCACGCAGCCGGGCAACCCATTTGGCCGGTTCGACGTAGAGCACCCGGGTGTCGTTGAGCGAGGTGATCGCGAGGATCTTCGGGTAGTCCTGTTCGGTGACGTTCTCGTACGGGGTGTAGGAGCGCATGTACTCATACACCTGCTGGTCGTGCAGCGGATCGCCCCATTCCTCCCATTCGATGACGGTCAGCGGCAGCTCGGGCATGAGGATCGAGGTGAGCGCGTCGACGAACGGCACGTGCGCACTGATCCCGGCGAACCGGTCCGGGGCCATGTTCGCCACCGCGCCCATGAGCAGCCCACCGGCCGACCCGCCGGTGGCCACCAGCCTCTCCGGGCTCGTCACCCCAATGCCGATGAGGTGGTCGGCTGCGGCGATGAAGTCGGTGAAGGTGTTGCGCTTGGCGGTCGTCTTGCCCTCGTCGTACCAGTGCCGGCCCATCTCTCCGCCGCCGCGTACATGCGCGATCGCGAAGACGACGCCGCGGTCGAGCAGCGAGAGCCGTTTGACGCTGAAACCGGGGTCCATGCTCAGCTCATAGGATCCGTAGCCGTAGAGCACCATCGGGGCCGGGCCGGCATCGCGGGCGCCGGTCTTCCACACGAGCGAGACCGGCACCTCGGTCCCGTCGGCGGCACGCGCCCACATGAGCTCCTGCTCGTAGGCGTCCAGGTCGACGCCGCCGAGCACCGGCTGGCGTTTGAGCACGGTCCGCTGCCCGGTGTCCATGTCGTAGGCGAACACGGTCCCCGGCGTCACCATCGACGTGTAGGTCAGCCGCAGCCGCGGCTGCTCGAACTCCGGGTTCGCGCCGGTACCGAGTGTGCCGACGGGTTCGTCGACGGCGATCTCCGCAAGCGGCCCGTAGGGCTCCGCTTCCGAGGCGGTGATCGCCACGGTGCCCACACGGGCGAATCCGCCGCGCCGGTAGGAGATGACGAGGTGGCCTGCGAACGCGTCGACGTCTTCGATCCGACAGCCGGTCATGTCACCGTCGAGCACCGGCCGGCCGGCACCTGCCGGGTCTGCGGCGGGCACGTCGACGATGTCGAAGTCGGCGCGGTCGCGATTGTGGGTGATGATGAACCGGTCCTCACCGGCGACGATCGCGTGCTCGACGCTGTACTCGACGCCCTGCTGACGCTCCCACACCGCCGCCGGTTCAGCGGTCGGCTCATCGGCTGGCAGCACCCACCAGCCCTCGGTCGTCTTCGACCCGGTGACGATGCACACGTACTTCTGCGAACGGGTGAGCCCGACACCCACGAAGAACCGCTCGTCGGGTTCGTGGAACACCTGTGCGTCGGCCTCTGCCCCGGTCCCGAGGCGGTGCCGCCACACCGTGTCGGGTCGCCAGGCGTCGTCGCAGGTGGTGTAGAAGACGTATTCGCCGGTGCCGTCGAAGGTCGCCCCGGCGAAGGTGTTCTCGATGGGCTCGGGCAGATCCTGGCCCGTGGCCAGGTCGCGGATGCGCAGCGTATAGCGCTCATCGCCGGTCAGGTCGGCCGCCCACGCGAGCTTCGTGCCGTCAGGGGAGATGCTGAAGGAACCGAGGGAGAAGAACTCACTGCCGGCAGCCTCAGCGTTGGAGTCGAAGATGACCTCCTCTCCTGCCAGCTGCTGGCCGCCGGCCACCTCGGGCGGGGTCCAGTCATCCGGGCCGCTGATCGGGGCGCGGCAGGAGATGCCGTAGTCCTTGCCCTCCTCGGTGCGGGTGAAGTACCACCAGCTGCCGCGCCGGACCGGCACGGACATATCGGTTTCCTTCGTCCGCGTGCGGATCTCGGTGAAGATCGTCTCGCGCAAACCCTCCAGGTGTGCTGTGCGTGCGGCGGTGTAGGCGTTCTCGGCCTCCAGGTGGGCGGTCACCTGCGGGGAGTCCTTGTCCCGCATCCATTCGTAGTCGTCGGTGAAGGTATGGCCGTGGTGGGTGCGTTCGGTGGGGATGCGCTGGGCGATCGGCGCCTGTGCGTCACGTGGTGCAGTCGTCATACCCTCAAGCCTACGGCCTGCCGCGCAATCAGCGTCCTCACCTGGAGCATCGAGACACTCCAGAGGCCGACCCCGGCCAGCACGACCGCCAGATCCCATCGCAGGAAGGCGGCCACAGCCGTCGCGGCAGCCAGGCCGATGCTCACGATGATCGACACCGTCGACGGAGCACCTGCGCTGCCGTCGTCCCATGCCGCGCGTTCTGCGAACGTTGCGGCGAACACGATGAGCGGCAGCAGCGCCAGCCCGGCTGCGACGAACCACAGCTGTGAGCCGAAGCTGGGCGGCACTACGATGAGCGCTGGGCTGATGACACCGATGAGCGCCCACCAGCGGATCCTCGACCTCACGTTACATTCCCCCTGTCTCCCGTCGCTGCGGGATGTGCGCTCTCTCAGGCGGCGGCCGTGATGCGAACGTCGCGCAGTGCGCTCTCGACCGAGGCGCCATCATGCTGCCGTGCTCCTGCCGCAGCGGTCTGCGCCGTGTCCCCGGTCAGCGCTGCCGCCAGACCGCCCAAACCGATGGCCCTGAGCCCTTTGGCGATGACTGCCTTGTTCTTCAGGATGGCATTCTTGATGACGCTCGCGCCTCCGCCGGACACACAGCCCGCCACCGCGCTGGCGATGCCGGCAGCGACGACATCGGGTGAGGAGTCGGTCGAGATCGCCCGCAGCGAGGTGTACGCAGGTGCCAGACAGGCAACGGCGCGGGCGGCGAGGATGACGAGGGGAACCGCCTGGGTCGACGCATCGTCGCTGCCAGCGCGGGGACTCACACGCTCCGTCAGATACCGGTGCAGGTCCTCGGGATCAGCGGACTGCACCACCTCATCCGGCGCAGACTCCAGAGCGTCGATGAGCGCCTGTTCGTCTGCGGCGCTGAGCTCGGCGAGCGCGTCGAAGTCCTCGATGCTGGCGAAGTCTGCGGCTGGTTCGGCCTCCGCAGAGCTCTGCTGCTGTCCTGCTGGGCGGGTCTGTCCTGCTGGGTGGGTCTGGGCGGCGGCCGGAACTCCCATTCCGACGATGAGTGAGCCGGCTGCGACAATTCCCGGAACAATCTGGAGCGGCTTCATCACGACAATCATCCTTTCCGTTATCGAAATGTGCCCCTCACGCTAGTGAGGCCGCTCTGAGGCCGTCTACTGCCCTTTCGTTGTACCGGTCTCCCAGCAGTACCGCGTTCGTGATAGCCGCTGACCACCTCACCGGCGGCGCCTCATTCAACACCGGCTGAGACCGCCCAGGAATCACAGGTGCCGTTATCGCCGTGCACCCGGTCTCGCTGTGCCCCACTGCTACTCTGAACACATGAATAGCCAGCCGCGCCTGCTGACGGCCTCCCGCCCCCAGGAGCAGAAGACGCGCGGCCGCAGCTGGGTATGGCTGCTCGTGCTCGCCCTCATCGGCGGCTGGCTGGCGCTCTCAGGTCTCGGCGGGCCGTTCTTCGGCAAGATCTCCGATGTCGCCACCAACGACCAGTCGACGTTCCTGCCCGCCTCGGCGGAGTCGACTCAGGTGACCGACCGGCTCGGCGAGTTCCGGACCGGGGAGGGCGCTCCGGCGATCATCATCGCCACCCGCGACGGCGGGCTCGAAGCCGATGACCAGTCCTGGGCTGAGGACTTCGCCGCCGATGCCGAATCGGCTGCCGTCGATGACATCTCCCCGCCGATTCCCTCCGATGACGGCGAAGCCCTCCAGCTCATCGTCCCGGTCTCCGAGGACGACACCGAGGCGGGAGTCGAGGAGCTGCGTCAGCTCGCCTCCGCCACCGCCCCCGATGGCCTCGAGGTCTTCGTCACCGGCCCGGCCGGGTTCTCTGCGGATCTGTCCGAGGCGTTCTCCGGCATCGACGGGATGCTGCTCATCGTCACCTTCGCTGCGGTGTTCGTCATCCTCATCATCGTCTACCGCTCCCCCATCATCCCCGTCTTCGTGCTGCTGACGGCGATGGCGGCGCTGGCTTCGTCGATCGTCGTCGTCTACCTGCTCGCCGACGCCGGGGTCATCACCGTCAACGGGCAGGTGCAGGGCATCCTCTTCATCCTCGTCGTCGGTGCGACAACGGACTACTGTCTGCTCTTCGTCGCCCGCTTCCGCGATGAGCTCACGGCCGCCGCCGAGGCGCCGGGCGCGGAGCGCAGGCGCACCGTGTGGCGTGCGTGGAAGGGCACGGTCGAGCCGATCCTCGCATCCGGCGGAACGGTCATCGCCGGCCTGCTGTGCCTGCTCGTCTCCGACCTCGCCTCCACGCAGGCGCTCGGCCCGGTCGCGGCGATCGGCATCGCGATGGGCCTGGCTGCTGCGCTGACGTTCCTGCCGGCGCTGCTGTTCGCCGTCGGTCCGGTGGTGTTCTGGCCGTTCATCCCCGGCCGCGGGAAGCGCCGCCGCACCAAGGAGAACCACGGCCTGTGGTCGCGCATCGCCGCCGTGGTCACCGCACGCCCGCGCATCACGTGGGTCACCGTCACCCTGCTGCTGGCTGTGCCGCTGCTGGGCATCACCCAGCTCAAGGCCGATGGCGTGCCGCAGAGCGAGTTCGTGCTCGGCGCCTCGGAGGCCCGCGACGGCCAGGATGCCCTCGGTCAGCACTTCCCGTCCGGTTCCGGCAGCCCCGCCTATGTGCTGCTGGACGAAGACGATGTCGATGATGCCGTCGACGCCCTCGACCCGATCTCCGGGATCGACGCCCTCGACCTGTCCGCTGACTCGCCCACCGGGCTCATTCCACTCAGCGACGCCGCTGGCGACGCCGGCCCGCAGGGCGGTCCGCCCGGTGAGCCGATCGTCTCCGATGGCGATGTGCTCATCAACGCGACGCTGGCCGATCCGCCGGACTCCCAGCAGGCTGAGGACACCGTCGTCGCGATGCGCCAGGCGCTGGCCGATGCCCGTCTGCTCACGGCTGTCGGCGGTGAGCCGGCGGTCGCCCTCGACTCGAATGAGGCGGCCAAGCACGACCGGGCGCTGGCGATGCCGCTCATCCTCATCGTCGTCACGATCGTGCTCGTGCTGCTGCTGCGCTCACTGCTGGCCCCGCTGCTGCTGATGTTCACCACGGTGCTGAGTTTCGGCACCGCGATGGGCGTCTCCGCGCTCGTGTTCAACCATGTCCTCGACTTCCCGGGCGCGGATCCGACGGTGCCGCTGTTCGCGTTCGTGTTCCTCGTCGCCCTTGGCATCGACTACAACATCTTCCTCATGTCGCGGGTCCGTGAGGAGTCGATGGCTGCCCGTGACACGCGCACCGGGGTGGTGCGCGGACTCGTCACCACCGGCGGGGTCATCACCTCAGCGGGCATCGTGCTCGCGGCGACGTTCGCAGCCCTTGCGGTGCTGCCGATCATGTTCCTTGTCCAGCTGGCGTTCATCGTCGCCTTCGGTGTGCTGCTCGATGCGATCGTCGTGCGCTCACTGCTCGTCCCCGGCCTGTTCTACGATCTGGGCCGGGCGACGTGGTGGCCGTGGATGCGCACGTTCACCCGGCGGTCCTGATGCGGCTGTGGTCGCTGCATCCGGCGCACCTCGACCGGCAGGGCCTGATCGCCTGCTGGCGTGAGGCGCTGTTGGCCCAGAAGGTGCTCGCAGGCCTCACCACGGGCTACCGCAGCCACCCGCAGCTGATCCGCTTCCGCGCAGCCGACGGCCCGCTGGCTGCGATCGGCGCGTACCTGTCCGGCTTAGCCGAGGAAGCCGATGCCCGCGGCTACCGGTTCGACCGCACGAAGATCCACGACACCTCCGGCCACGCCCAGCTGCCGGTCACGACCGGACAGCTCGACTTCGAGGCGCAGCATCTCGCTGCCAAACTCGCGCTCCGGTCGCCTGCCGACGCCGACCGGCTTGCCGACGCGCGCCCGCGCACCCATCCGCTGTTCCGCCTCGGGCCCGGCCCGATCGAAGACTGGGAACGACCCTGACTCAGGTCAGCAGCGCGCGGTCGTCGAGCTGGGCGCCCTTGACCTTGGCGAATTCGCCGAGCAGGTCCTTGACCGTCAGCTTCTCCTTGGTGGCGGCGTCGGCTTCGTAGATGATGTCGCCTTCGTGCATCATGATGATCCGGTTGCCCAGGGCGAGCGCCTGCTCCATGTTGTGGGTGACCATGAGGGTGGTGAGGTTGCCCTGGGCGACGATCCGCTCGGTCAGCTTCGTCACCAGCTCCGCCCGCGAGGGGTCGAGAGCGGCGGTGTGCTCATCGAGCAGCAGGATGCGCGGTTCGGTGAAGCCGGCCATGAGCAGCGACAGCGCCTGCCGCTGGCCGCCTGAGAGCAGCCCGACTTTCGCCTTCAGCCGCTTCTCGAGCCCGAGGTCGAGACTGGTGAGCTCTTCGGCGAAGGCCTCCCGGCGGGCTTTCGTCAGACCCCGCCCCAGCCCCCGGCGGCGTCCCCGGTTGAGGGCCAGTGAAAGGTTCTGCTCGATGGTGAGGTCGGGTGCGGTGCCGGCCATCGGATCCTGGAACACCCGCCCGACATAGCGGGCGCGGGAGTACTCCTTCATCCGGTTGACCTTGACGTTGTCGATGGTGATGGTCCCGGCATCGACCGGCAGCCGCCCGGAGATCGTGTTGAGCAGCGTCGACTTGCCTGCCCCGTTGGAGCCGATGACGGTGACGAAGTCACCTTCGTCCAAGTGCAGGGACAGGCCCTGCAGGGCCCGGCGCTCGTTGACCGTGCCGGGGAAGAAGGTCTTGGAGATGTTCTCGATGCTCAGCATGCTCAGCTCCGCTCTGCTGCGGTGACGGGTGTCTTGACCGGCGCCGGCTGTGTCTCGGGCGCCAGTTGGCCGGGTGCGCGGTTGCCGCGCCCGCGCAGGGAGGGGATCTTCTTGAGCAGCCCCCAGCGCGGCAGCAGCAGGGCTGCGACGACGAGGATCGCGGTGACGGCCTTCATGTCGTTGGGGTTGAGGCCGTAGCGCATCGCGTAGAAGATGATGAGCCGGTAGATGACCGAGCCGAGGATCGCCGCGAAGCTGGCGATGACGATCGTGCGTGAGCCCAGCAGCGCCTGGCCGACGATGACCGAGGCGAGTCCGACGAGGATGAGGCCCACACCCATCGCGATGTCGGCGAAGCCCTGGTACTGGGCGATGATCGCACCGCAGGCGGCGACGAGCCCGTTGGACAGGGCAAGGGTGAGGATCGTCGTGTTGTCGGTGTTGACGCCGAGGGAGCGGATCATCTCCTTGTTGTTGCCGGTCGCCTGGATCGCCAGGCCGAGGTTCGTGGTGAGGAACCAGTCGACGACGAATTTGAGCACCAGCACGGCGAGCAGGAAGGCCGCCACCGACAACCAGGTGCCCATGATCCGCTCCTCTTTGAGCGGCGTCATGATCGTCGTCTCTCTCAGCAGCGGCAGGTTCGCCTTGCCCATGATCCTGAGGTTGGCCGACCACAGGGCGATCATCGTGAGGATGCCGGCGAGCAGCCCGTCGATTCCGCCCTTGGTGTGCAGCAGCCCGGTGATGATGCCGGCGAGCACGCCGGCCCCGCCGGCGGCGGCGGTGGCGACGATCGGGTTGACCCCGGCGATGATGAGGGCCGCTGCGGTGGCCGCCCCGGTGGTGAAGCTGCCGTCGACGGTGAGGTCAGGGAAGTTGAGGACTTTGAACGTCAGGTACACCCCGAGCGCCATGACGCCGTAGATGATGCCGAGTTCGAGTGCGCCGATCATATGTGTTGAGATTCTCCGAGTCGTGAGGCGGACTGCAGCGAACGGGAGTGTCCGAAGGGGAAGCACCGTTCGCCGCAGCCCGCACTGTCAGCCTACGCGCCTGTCAGCGCATGGGCACGGTCATTCGACGACGGTGTCAGCCGAGTCGATGAATTCCTGGTCCATCTCAACGCCCATCCGCTTGGCGGCTTCGGGGTTGATGACCAGCTGGTATTCCGACTGCTGCTCGACAGCCATCTCCGCCGGATCCTCGCCGTCCTTGAGGATCTTGAGCGCCATGTCAGCGGTCTGCTTGCCGAGGGCCTCGTAGTCGATGCCGTAGGTCGCTGCCGCGCCCTCTTCGACCTGGCCGGCCTCGGAGCCGATGAGCAGTGCTTCGTTCTTCTCTGCGGCCTGGACCATCGTCGAGATCGCTGAGACGACGGTGTTGTCGGTCGGGACGTAGTAGGCGTCGACGTCGCCGAGCGAGTCGGCGGCCTGCGCAACCTCACCGGAGTTCGAGACGGTGGCTTCCTTGATCTCGATGCCCTGCTCCTCGGCGGCTTCCTTGGCCATCTGGACCTGGACCTCGGAGTTGACCTCGCCGGAGCTGTAGACGACGCCGACGGACTCAGCGTCAGGGTTGATCTTCTTGACCAGCTCGAGCTGTTCGGCGACCGGGTTGAGGTCGGTGGTGCCGGTGACGTTGCCGCCGGGCTTCTCCAGGCTGTCGACGAGCTGCGCCTCGACTGGGTCGGTGACCGCGGTGAAGACGATGGGCTTATCCGAGATCGCCTGGGCCGCGGCCTGCGCGGTCGGGGTTGCGATCGCCAGCACGAGGTCGAGGTCCTGGGAGGCGAAGTTCTGGGCGATCGAGGTCGCGTTGGACTGGTCGCCCTGGGCGTTCTGCTCGTCGTACTCGACGTCGACGCCGGCATCCTCCATGCCCTTCTTGAAGCCCTCTGCCGCGGCGTCAAGCGCTGGATGCTGGACGATCTGGGTGATGCCGACTGAGTAGGACTCCTGACCGCCGCCGTCACCGCCCTCTCCTCCTTCGCCGCCGCTGTTGCCGCCTCCGCAGGCTGCCAGTGCCAGTGCCGCCGATGCTGCCGTGAAGCCCACGGCCATGCGCGTCATCCGCATGTTCTCCTCCTCTGCGAGAGGGCCGCACACCCCTCTGTGCGCGGCCGCTCAACGAGCTCAACCTATCCCAAGCTGAGCATGACCTGTTAACTATCTCACAGAGGCCTGACGCCTTTGCAGACAGACGGCCTTGAAGGCTGATTCGTTACGGACATTTGACTCAGAACGCCCGTTCGGGCCGGACAGCGCGGCACATGCGTCGCCATATGACGTTCGGCGCATACGACACGCTGCGCGTGTGTTCGACTCTGAGAGACCACACTGTCTGAAAGGAGCTTCAATGACTACCATCCGCACGAGCCACGCCGGCTCTCTGCCCCGCACCGAGGCGCTCATCGCCGCCAATCGAGCCCGCCGCGCTGAGAACACCAACGCCGAGGCGTTCGACGAGCTGCTGACGGAGAGTGTCGTCGACATCGTGGCCCGGCAGCGCGACCTGGGCATCACCGAACCCAACGACGGCGAGTACGGTCATGCGATGGCCGCCGACTTCGACTACGGGGCGTGGTGGCATTATTCGTTCGCCCGCACCGGGGGCCTGTCACTGTCCGAGCACGGGCTGTGGGAGCAGCCAGCGGTGCGCTCCGAGCCGGGTCAGGTGCGGCTGACGAGCTTCGGGGACCGGCGTGACCGGCAGCTGTTCCCCGGTGTCTACTCGGATCCCGCCGGTGGCGCCGATACCGGTGAACAGCCCGACTTCCCGAAGGTCACCGGCCCGATCAGCTACACCGGCCACGAGCAGGTCGCCCGCGATATCCGCAATGTCACCGCCGGCCTCGAACAGGCCGGCTACGAGGTCTCGCGCGGGTTCCTCAACTCGATCTCTCCCGGTTCGGCCTCCCGGATCGCCAATGAGCACTATGAGACGGAGGAGGAGCTCATCTGGGCGTTCGCCGATGTGCTGCGCGAGGAGTACCTCGCGATCACCGAGGCCGGCCTCATCGTGCAGATCGATGACCCGTCGATCGCGGAGAACTTCGACCAGATCAACCCGGAGCCCAGCTATGAGGACTATCGGGCATTCACGCAGATCCGCGTCGAGGCGCTCAACTATGCGCTGCGCGGCATCGACCCGCAGCAGGTCCGCTTCCACACATGTTGGGGTTCATGGCATGGTCCGCATGTCACCGATCTGCCGTTCGCTGAGATCGTCGACCTGGTGCTTTCGATCGATGCTGCTGGGATCACCTTCGAAGCCGCCAATGTCCGCCATGAGCATGAGTGGCGGATCTGGGAGGACACGAAGCTGCCGGACGGCAAGTACATCATTCCCGGCATCGTCTCCCATGCCACGAACGTCGTCGAGCACCCCGAGCTGGTCGCCGACCGGATCGAGCGCTTCGCCCGGCTCGTCGGCCCGGAGAACGTCGTCGCCTCAACGGACTGCGGGCTCGGCGGCCGGGTGCACCCGGAGATCGCAGTCGCCAAGCTCGAGGCACTGGCGCGGGGAGCCGAGATCGCCGGCTCCCGCCTGTGATCAGTCGAGCAGTTCGTGGCGGACGATCGACTGCTCACGGTCGGGTCCGACGCCGATGACGGAGATCCGGCAGCCGGAGAGCCGCTCGAGGGCGAGCACGTAGTTCTGCGCGTTCTCGGGCAGCTCTTCGAAGCTGCGGGCCACCGAGATGTCCTCGTCCCAGCCGGGGAAGGTCTCGAAGATCGGCGTGGCGTGGTGGAAGTCGGACTGGCTTGCCGGCATCTCGTCGTGGCGCACCCCGTCGATCTCGTAGGCCACGCACACCGGGATCTCCTCGATGCCGGTGAGCACGTCGAGTTTGGTGAGCACGTAGTCGGTGAAGCCGTTGACGCGGGCAGCGTAGCGGGCGATGACCGCGTCGTACCAGCCGCAGCGGCGCGGCCGGCCGGTGTTGACGCCGTATTCTCCGCCGGTCTTCTGCAGGCGCACGCCCATCTCGTCGAACAGCTCGGTCGGGAACGGCCCGGCTCCCACACGGGTGGTGTAGGCCTTGACGATGCCGATGACGCGGGTGATGCGGGTCGGGCCGATGCCCGCACCGATGACCGCGCCGCCGGCGCTCGGGTTCGATGAGGTGACGAACGGATAGGTGCCGTGGTCGACGTCGAGCATCGTCGCCTGGCCGCCCTCCATCACGACGACCTCGCCGGCGTCTAGCGCCTCGTTGAGCAGCAGCGAGGTGTCGCACACCATCGGCCGCAACCGTTCGGCGTACTGCAGGAAGTACTCGACGGTCTCCTCGACCTCGACGGCACGGCGGTTGTAGACCTTGAGCAGCAGTTCGTTCTTCTGCCGCAGCGCGCCCTCGACCTTCTGCCGGAGGATCGATTCGTCGAACAGGTCCTGGATGCGGATGCCGATGCGCGAGACCTTGTCGGCATAGGCCGGGCCGATGCCGCGGCCGGTGGTGCCGATCGCGCGCTTGCCGAGGAACCGCTCGGTGACCTTGTCTATCGTCTGGTGGTAGGGGGCGACGACGTGGGCGTTGGCGGAGATCCGCAGCGCCGAGGTGCCGGCTCCGCGGGATTCGAGCATCTCGATCTCCTCGAAGAGGGCTTCGAGGTTGACGACGACGCCGTTGCCGATCACCGGGGTGACGTTGGGTGAGAGGATGCCGGCCGGCAGCAGCTTGAGTTCGTACTTCTCCCCGCCGACGACGACGGTGTGGCCGGCGTTGTTGCCGCCGTTGGGCTTGACGACATAGTCGACGCGGGTGCCGAGGATGTCGGTGGTCTTGCCTTTACCTTCGTCGCCCCACTGGGCGCCGACGACAACGAGTGCTGGCATCGAGGAGTTCTCCTTGCTTGACTGCCGTTACTCAGCCAGTCTACGCGAGCCCCTTCTCACACCGGGTGGGCAGGACCCGACGTCACAGGCTGTCGGAGGAGGCGATGAGGTCGGCTGCTGCGGGGTCGGATTCGCGCAGGAAGCGCTCGATGCGCTGTGCTTCCTCACCTTCGCCGATGGTCGCTGCTGCCCGGCCGAGTGCGTAGAGGGCGCGGAGGAAGCCGCGGTTCATCTCGTGGGAGTACGGGATCGGCCCGGCGCCTCGCCAGCCGGCCTGGCGCAGGGCGTCGAGGCCGCGGTGGTAGCCGACGCGGGCGTAGGCGTAGGAGTCGACGGTGCGGCCCTCGTCGTAGGCCTCATCGGCGAGGACCGCCCAGGCGAGGCAGCTGGCGGGCAGGTCGCTGACGACGTCGGCGGCCTCCTCACCGGCTCTCATCCGCTCCCGCGCCTCGGCGTCGGGGTGGTCGGCGGGCAGGAAGGTCGGCTGCGGGCCGATCTGGTCAGCGGACAGATTGCCGATGTGCGAGGGGTTTCCGAGCGGCTGGTTCATCACGTCTCCTGGTGTGGTCGCTTCAGTCGGTCTTGACGGCTGAGGGCTGGATGGTGAATGGGTTGTCGGCAAGCGCGCCGTAGGCTCCGGCAGAGGCGAGTTCGCCGAGCTGCTTCTCAGTGGCGACACCGGTCACCCACGTCTTCACGTCGCTGCTGAACCACTCGTCGAGGTTCTCGGCATCAGCCGGAACGGCGGCCATCGGCGCGTCGACGGCGTCCGGGCCCGGAGCCTCACCGTCGAACAGCGCGGTCAGCCCGGCATCACCGGCCTGCTTGAGAACAGCAGGGTCGTCGCTGCGGACGATGATCCCGTCGGTGCGGCCGGTCTCCTCGGCGGTGGCGATGACGTCGCTGATGGTGTCGGCGTCGACGGCGGGCATGAGGACGGTCGCGCTGCCGAAATCCTCCAGCGCCTTCGCCCACGTCAGCGTCGTGCCGGTGCGCTCGGAGTCCGGTGCGGGGGCGATCGCCGCCTCGGCGAACGTCGCGTCGTCGGTCTGCTCGACCGGCCTGTCGAGTCCGAGGGCCTGGGGCTCAGCGTCGGGGTCGGCGAGCACGAGGGTGCCGTCGGCGGTGCGGGCGAGGTCGACGGCCGGCAGGTAGCCGAACTTCACGTCCTCGGCCAGCGCCTCCTTCGAGTTGGCCGGGTAGAGCGCCGAACCGCCCTGGAGCGCGGCGACGACGGGGCTGTTGAGGCTTGCGACGGTCAGAGACTTTGCAGGGCTGAGCATGTTGAAGGTCACGAGGCCGAGCACGGCGATGGCGGCGATGCCGAGGGCGATGAACACCATCGGCGAGTTCTTGCGCTCAGGCGGTTCGGGGACCGGTGTCCATCCTTCGGGGGTCTTCGTCATGCGCGACTCCGATCGACGGTCTGCTTGGCTCCGGTGATGGTGCCGCGCAGGAATCCGGCGCCCCAGCTCAAGTGCATGGTCGGCACGATCGCGGCGAACCATGCCCGCTCACCGGGCGCGCAGTCCCGGGCAGCGGCGGCCACCGCGAGGATCCCTGCCGCATAGGCCGCCACGGGTGCGAAGCTCGCCCGCCCGAGCACGCGGACAGGTGCGGGAGCCTGTCGCAGGGCGCCCGACGCCTCGGCGACGGCGCTGGCGGCGGCGGCTGCGGTGCCGAGGACGAGCAGCGGGGGCGCGAAGTAGCGCGGGGAGTTCTTCGCGCCGTGGCGGCGGACGATCTCGGCGCGCCACGTGCCGGTGGCGTAGAACTGCTGAACGACTTTGCGGTATTCGGCGCGCGGCCAGTAGGTCACCTGCAGGCGCGGGTCGAAGCGGACCCGGCCGCCGGCTTCGCGGATGCGCAGGTTGAGCTCCCAGTCCTGGCCGCGGCGCAGGGTGGTGTCGAAGCCGCCGAGGCGGTCGAAGACTTCACGGCGGTAGATGCCGAGGTAGGCGGATTCGGCGTCCTGGGCCTCGTCGCCGGCGTGGTAGGCCGGCCCGCCGAGGCCGATGCGCGACATGTAGGCGCGGGCGACGGCCTTCTGCAGGGCGGTGCGGCCGCGGGCGACCATGAGCCCGCCGCAGTTGGCGGCGCCGGTTTCGCGCAGCGCGGCGATGCCGGTGGCGGTGTAGTCGGCGGTGAGCTCGGAGTGGGCGTCGACGCGGATGATGACCGGGTGGCGGGTGGCGGCGACGGCGAGGTTGAGGCCCGTCGGGGTGTCGCCGGCGAGGTTGTGCACGAGGCGGATCCGCTGGTCGGCGGCGGCGAGGCGTTCGGCGATGACCGTCGTGTCATCGGCTGAGGGGCCGAGGGCGAGCACGACCTCCTTGGGGCCGGGGTAGTCCTGGGCGAGGATCGTGTCGACGGCTGCGGCCAGGTGCTCGGCTTCGTTGAGCACCGGCATGATGAAGGACACGCCCGGCTCGGCCGGCAGGGCTGGCAGTGTCGCGGGGGCGAGGTCTGCTCTCACTTGTGCTGCTCGTACTCCTTCACGACGGCGTCGGTGTCCCCGTCGGCGAGCAGCTCGCCCTTCTCGATCCAGATGGTGCGGTTGCAGGTGTCGCGGATCGAGCGCATCGAGTGGGACACGAGGAAGACCGTGCCGGCCTTTTCGCGGATCCCGCGGATCCGGGCCTCGGAGCGCTTCTGGAAGTCGCGGTCGCCGACGGACAGGGCTTCGTCGACGATGAGGATCTCATGCTCTTTGGCGGTGGCGATGCCGAACTTCAGGCGCGCGGACATACCGGAGGAGTAGGTGCGCATCGGCATGTCGATGAAGTCGCCGAGACCGGTGAATTCGACGATCTCGTCGTACTTCGACTCGATCTCTGCACGTGTCATGCCCATCGCGAGCCCGCCGAGGATGATGTTGCGCGAACCGGACAGGTCGCTCATGAGTGCGGCACCGACGCCGAGGAGGTTCGGCCGTGACTTCGCGTAGACGGCTCCCTTGGTGGGCGGGGTGAGTCCGGTGATGGTGCGCATGAGCGTCGACTTGCCCGAACCGTTGGTGCCGATGATGCCGATCGACTCGTTGGCGTAGGCGGTGAAGGATACGCCCTTGAGGGCGTGGACGGTGCGCAGCTCACGGCCGCGCTGCAGCAGGCCCTTGGCTGCGCCGGGGGTCAGGCGCTTGCCGGTGGCCAGGGTCTTGAAGTCGACGTAGAGGTCGTCGACGATGACGACGGGCTGGCCGTCCTCGGGGCGGCTGCCGTCGGAGGCGCGGTGCTCAATCGTCTCGGCCATATCGCTCCTCAGCTTTCCAGAAGAAGACGATGCCGATGCACAGAACGACAACGGCCCAGATGGCGTGCTTCCACCAGAAGTCGACGGGGATCTCGTACTCCGGCAGCAGGATGCCGCGGGCGATGGCGAGCACCTCGTAGAGCGGATGCCAGTCATAGACCGCAGCGGCAGTCGGGTAGTTGTCGAGGACCGTCGCCGGGTCGAAGAAGACACCGGAGGTGTAGAAGATCATGCGGGAGATGTAGGGCACGAGCTGGCTGAGGTCGCGCAGGTGGACGGTCAGGCGGGCGAAGATGAGGGCCACGCCCTGGTTGAAGACCCAGAAGATGAGCACGAGGGGGATGAGCAGGAACCAGCTGAACTCCGGCCTGGCACCCCACAGCATTGTCAGGATGATCATGAGTGCCAGGGTCGGCACGAAGTTGAGCAGGTTCTGCAGCACGGTCGAGACCGGCAGGACGAGGCGCGGGAACGGCAGGGACTGCACGAGAGCTGAGTTGGAGATGATCGACTTGGCGCCGCCGTTCATCGAAGAGTTGAAGAACTCCAGCAGGAAGACGCCGATGATGAGGTAGGGGACGAATCCCTCTGGCCGCATGGACCCGAGCACGAGGCCGAAGACGAGGCCGTAGATGAGCGCGGAGAAGATCGGCCGCAGCAGCACCCACAGCATTCCCAGGCGGTTGCGCTCGTTCTCGCTTTGGATGCGGAACTTCGCGAGGCTGAAGATGAAGTCGCGCCGCCGCCACACCTCTTTCAGGTAGTGGGTCAGCGGCGGGCGGGCACCAACTCTGTCGAGTGAGTACTTCGCCGCCATCTCAGGCATGCTCATGGTGCGCAGAACGCCCTTCGTCGGTTACAGGATCAGTGCGGAACAGACACATTGTAATCAGCCCCGCTCATAGCAGTGTACGAGGGCAGGCGACTAGCTGCGCAGTCGGCGCACCCAGGCGCGCAGATCAAGGACTCCGCCGGCCGCGTCCGAGGTCGTGGGCCGGCTGGCGGGCGGCAGGGCCAGAATCTTCCGGGCCGCGTTGTGGGCTGGCGGCTGATTGAGTGTTTCGGCCCCGCACAGCACCCCGTCGATGAAGTGCAGCACCTGGAAGCGCCCGGACTGCTCGTCTCCGCTGACGATCGGGGTGTCGGTGCCGGTGACGCGGCCGGCGGTGAAGACCCGTTCAGGGCCCTGAAAGCTCCAGTGCCACGGCACATCGATCCAGGCGGTTTCTGCTGCGGTTTCTGCGGTGGCGAGCTGCGCGCCGAGCCATGCGCCTTGGGAGGCGGCTGCGGCTTCGGATTCCTGGGCACCCCAGGCTGCCATCGGACCGGTGGCGGGGTGGGCAAGATCACCGATCGCCCAGACGTTCGGGACGGTGGTGCCGCCGGCGCACACGTGCAGGCCGGCGTCGACGCGGAGCCGGCCGGCGCCGTCGCGGTCCCAGTCGGCGGGCAGCTCGGGCAGCACGGGGGCGGCGCCGATGGCGGCGATCCACAGTGCGTGGGCGGCGTAGTCGCTCGGGTCGGCATCGAGGACGAACCGCACGCCGGCGGCGGCGTGGCGGTCCATGAGCGCTCGGCTGATCGCCGGATGGTGGGCTGCGGCCAGCGGCTGGTCCCCGCGCAGGTAGACGGTGACCTGGTGTCCGGCGTCGGCGGCGCTGCGGGCGGCTTCGAGGGCGAGGTAGCCGGAGCCGAGGATGCCGATGTCGGTGTTCGTCTTGGCTGCTCGCCGGATCGCTGCGGCGTCGGCGGCGGTGCGGATGGTGTGGACGGGTCCGCCGGGCAGTGGGGTCTGGGGCCGGCGTGCGCGCAGGCCGGTGGCGATGACGATGCGGCTGGCGTCGATCCGGCGGTGCTGCTGCTCGCTGCCGCCGGCGAGGGTGATGTGCCCGGGCGCGATGTGCGTCGCACCAGTGCTCATGAGGGTGGCTTCGGGGGTGGGCAGCGGGGTGTGGCTGAGCTCGCGGGCGAAGAGGGTCTTCGACAGCGGCGGCAGTTCGCAGCGCTCGGGCCGCGGGTCGATGAGGATGAGGTCGGCGGTGCCGCCGGAGTCCCGGTAGCTGCGGGTGCATTCGGTGCCGGCGAGGCCGGCGCCGATGATGGCGATGGTGTCCATAGGGCTCATGGTCTCACGTGGAAGCCGCGGTCGGCCGGCCGCACGGGTGCGGGCAGGTCGGTGCTGCCGAGCAGGTGGCGGTCGACGGCGGCGGCGCAGGCGCGGCCTTCGGCGATCGCCCACACGATGAGGGACTGTCCGCGTCCGGCGTCGCCGCAGATGAACACGCCTGCGGTGTCGGTGCTGGCGTAGTCCTCGCCGCGCGGGAACGGCTGTTCGGGTCCGCTGAAGCCCAGTGCCAGGAGCACGAGGTCGGCGTCGAGGGTCTCCTCGGTGCCGGGTTCGGGCACCCGGCTGCCGTCGGACTGGATGCGGGTGCGGGCGAGGCGGACGGCGCCGATGTGGCCGTCGCCGCGGTCGAGGAAGGAGATCGTCGAGGCGAGGAAGCGGCGGGTGCCGCCCTCTTCGTGGCTGGTGGAGATCTCCAGGGTCCGCGGGGTCATCGGCCACGGCTGGTCGGCTGGCCGTTCGGCAGGCGGTTCGGCGCCGATGGCGAGGGTGGTGACGGAGGCGGCCTGCTGGCGCAGGGCGGTGCCGATGCAGTCTGAGCCGGTGTCGCCGCCGCCGATGATGACGACGTGTCTGCCGGCGGCGTCGATGATCTCGGTGTCGTCTCCGGCCTGCTGCCGGTTGACGGGCACGAGGTAGTCCATTGCGTGGTGGATGCCGGCCAGCTCACGGCCGGGGATGGGCAGATCGCGGGGCACGGGGGCGCCGGTGGCGATGATGACGGCGTCGAAGCGCTCGCGCAGCTGCTCGTAGCTGATGTCGACCCCGATCTCGATGCCGGTGCGGAAGCGGGTGCCCTCGGCGCGCAGCTGCGCGAGCCTGCGGTCGATGGTGTGCTTTTCGAGTTTGAAGTCGGGGATGCCGTAGCGCAGCAGTCCGCCGATCCGGTCCTCGCGTTCGTAGACGACGACGGTGTGCCCGGCGCGGGTGAGCTGCTGGGCGGCGGCGAGTCCGGCGGGCCCGGAGCCGACGATGCCGACGGTCTTTCCGGTCATCCGGTCGGGGATGTGCGGTGTCACCAGGCCCATCTCGAAGCCGCGGTCGATGGTGGAGACTTCGATCTGCTTGATCGTCACGGCCGGCTGGCTGATGGCGAGCACGCAGGAGTCTTCGCAGGGGGCGGGGCAGGCGCGGCCGGTGAATTCGGGGAAGTTGTTCGTCGCGTGGAGCAGTTCGAGGGCGCGGGCGGGTTCGTCGCGCCAGGTGGCGTCGTTCCATTCGGGGATGAGGTTGCCCAGCGGGCAGCCGTGGTGGCAGAACGGCACGGCGCAGTCCATGCACCGGCCGGCCTGGCGGTGCAGCTGGGCGGGGTCGTGGGCTTCGGCGATCTCCCGGTAGTCCATCAGCCGGATGGGCACCGGCCGGCGGGCGGGCAGTTCGCGGGTGCGGGTGGTGAGGAAACCGTGCGGGTCAGCCATGCTGTGCCTCCAGGATCTGCTGCCAGGCGGTGTCGCCGTCGGGGTCGAGGCCGTGGCTGCGGCAGTTGTGCCGGATGGTCTCGACCGTGCGGTACTGCCGTGGGGTGACGGTGGTGAAACGGGCGAGGGTGTCGTGGCCGCGGGCCATGCGGGCGAGCAGTTCGGCGGCCAGCGGTGAGCCGGTCAGGTGGACGTGGTCTCTGAGCAATGCGGTGACGGTGGCGGCGTCGTCGCGGCTGAGCCGGCCGATGCTGAGGGAGTCGGCGCTGCGTTCGGCGGTGTTGAGCTTGTCTGCGGTGAAGTCGAGCAGGTAGGCGGTGCCGCCGCACATGCCGGCGGCGAAGTTCCGGCCGACGGGCCCGAGGATGAGGGCGGTCCCGCCGGTCATGTACTCCAGGCCGTGGTCGCCGATGCCTTCGACGACGGCGGTGGCCCCGGAGTTGCGGACGAGGAACCGTTCGCCGACCTGGCCGCTGATGTGGAGCCGGCCGCTGGTGGCACCGTAGCCGATGACGTTTCCGGCGATGACGTTGTCCTCCGGCCGGCCGGCAGTGCTGGCTGCCGGCTGCAGGGAGATGATGCCGCCGGAGAGTCCTTTGCCGACGTAGTCGTTGGCCTCACCGTGCATCCGCAGGGTGATGCCTGCGGGCAGGAAAGCGCCGAGGGACTGTCCGGCGGTGCCGGTGAGGCTGACATCGATGGTGTGGTCGGGCAGTGTGTCGGTGAGGAAGGTGCGGGTGACGGTGTGGCCGAGGAGTGTTCCGACGGAGCGGTCGACGTTGGTGATGCGGGCATGCAGGGTGACCGGCTGCCGGGAGGTCAGGGCCGCCTCGGCGCCGGTGATGAGCTGGGTGTCGATGCGGGCTGTGGGCACCTGCGGGCCGGTGCGGGTGCAGTGCCGTTCGCTGCCGGGAACGGCGGCGGTGAGGATGTCGCTGACGTTGAGGCCGGCGGCCTTCCACTGCTGTTCGGCGGTGCGGGTGTCGAGCCGGTCGACGCGTCCGATGGCCTCGTCGAGGCTGCGGAAGCCGAGGGCGGCGAGGTGCTCGCGGACTTCTGCGGCGAGGAACTGGAAGAACCGCACGACGTGTTCGACCTGGCCGGTGTAGCGGGAGCGCAGCTCCGGGTTCTGGGTGGCGATGCCGACCGGGCAGGTGTCCTTGTGGCAGACGCGCATCATGATGCAGCCGGTGACGACGAGCGGGGCGGTGGCGAAGCCGAACTCCTCGGCTCCGAGCAGGGCGGCGATGATGACGTCGCGGCCGGTTTTGAGCTGCCCGTCGACTTGGACGGCGACGCGGCCGCGCAGCCCGTTGAGGGCGAGGGTCTGCTGGGTTTCGGCCAGGCCGAGCTCCCATGGGGTGCCGGCATGTTTGAGGGAGTTGAGCGGGCTGGCGCCGGTGCCGCCGTCGTGGCCAGAGATGAGGATGACGTCAGCGCCTGCTTTGGCGACTCCGGCGGCGACGGTGCCGACACCGCTGGAGGAGACGAGTTTGACGTGGATGCGTGCCTGCGGGTTGGCGAGTTTGAGGTCGTGGATGAGCTGGGCGAGGTCTTCGATGGAGTAGATGTCGTGGTGCGGCGGCGGGGAGATGAGGCCGACGCCCGGGGTGGAGTGGCGGGTGGCGGCGATCCACGGATAGACCTTGCCCGGGGGCAGCTGGCCGCCTTCGCCGGGTTTGGCGCCTTGGGCCATTTTGATCTGGATGTCGTCAGCGCAGGTGAGGTAGAGGCTGGTGACGCCGAAGCGGCCGCTGGCGACCTGTTTGACGGCGGAACGGCGCAGCGGGTCGAGGAGGCGGTCGGTGTCCTCGCCGCCTTCGCCGGTGTTGGATCTGCCGCCGAGGCGGTTCATCGCGATGGCGAGGGTTTCGTGGGCTTCCTGAGAGATGGAGCCGTAGCTCATCGCGCCGGTGGCGAAGCGGCGGATGATCGCGCTGGCCGGTTCGACGTCGCAAAGGGGGATGGGCCCGTCGGGGCCGGGTTTCAGGTCGAAGAGTCCGCGCAGGGTCTGCAGGCCGGTGGCCTGTTCGTCGACGCGGTGCGTGTAGCGGCGGAAGTGGGTTTCGTCGCCGGTGCGGGTGGCGTGCTGGAGGGTGAAGATCGTCTCCGGGTCGAACAGGTGGGGTGGGCCTTCGCGCCGGAACTGGTATTCGCCGCCGGTCGGCAGCGGCCGGTGTGCCTGGGGTGGGTGGTCAGCGGGGTAGGCGGCCTGGTGGCGGGCTTCGACTTCGGCAGCGATGCCGTCGATGCCGATGCCTTCGAGCCGGGCGGTGGTGCCGGAGAAGTACTTGTCGACGAAGGATCGTCTGAGTCCGGCGGCTTCGAAGGTCTGGGCGCCGCAGTAGGACTGGATGGTGGAGATGCCCATCTTCGACATGATCTTCAGCAGGCCCCGGCCGAGGGCGCGGAGGATGTTGCGCACCGCGGTCGGTTCGTCGACGCCGGTGATGCGGCCGGAGCGGACCATCGCCTCGGCGGTCTCCATCGCCAGGTACGGGTTGACGGCGGAGGCGCCGAATCCCATGAGCACGGCGACGTGGTGGACTTCGCGGACGTCGCCGGCTTCGGCGATGAGGCTCACGGAGGTGCGCTGTCGTTCGCGGATGAGGTGGTGGTGGACGGCCGAGATCATGAGCAGGGATGGGATCGGGGCGAGTTCGGCGGTGGAGTCGCGGTCGGAGAGGATGAGGAACCGGGCACCGGCGGCGACGGCTGCGCTGGCTTCGGTGCACAGCTGCTCGAGCCGCTTGGCGAGGTGGGTGCCGCGGCCGCCGGGGGTGTAGAGGCCGCTGAGCACGACGGTGGCGGGGTGGCCGTCGCCGCCGCGGGTGTCGGGCAGGCGCAGGAGCTTGGCGAGTTCGTCGTTGTTGATGACGGGGTGGGGCAGCAGCACCTGGTGGGCGTTGGCGGGGCCGTCGTCGAGGAGGTTGCCTTCTCCCCCGGCTCCCATCGACAGGCTCGTGACGAGGTGTTCGCGGATGGCGTCGAGGGGCGGGTTCGTCACCTGCGCGAAGTTCTGGCTGAAGTAGTCGAACAGCAGCCGCGGGCGTTCGGCGTAGGCGGCGATCGGGGTGTCGGTGCCCATCGCGCCGATCGGTTCGCTGGCGGTTTCGGCCATCGGGCCGATGAGGACGCGCAGCTCCTCTTCGGTGTAGCCGAAGGTGCGCTGCCGGCGGGCGACGGAGGCCTGCGGGTGGATGATGTGCTCGCGGTCGGGGAGGTCTTCGAGCCGGACGGTGTGGGCGGCGAGCCAGTCGGCGTAGGGGTGGCCGGCGGCGAGTTCGGCTTTGATCTCGGTGTCGGAGACGATGCGTTCGGCGACGGTGTCGACGAGGAACATGCGCCCGGGGGCGAGCCGGCCGCGTTCGATGACGGTGGAGGGGTCGATGTCGATGACGCCGGTTTCGCTGGCGAGGACAACGAGGTCGTCGGTGACGGTGTAGCGGGCAGGGCGCAGGCCGTTGCGGTCGAGCACGGCTCCGGCGCAGCGGCCGTCGGTGAAGGCGACGCAGGCCGGGCCGTCCCACGGCTCCATGATGTGGGAGTGGTACTCGTAGAAGGCACGCCGCTGCGGGCTCATGTGGGGGTCGTTCTGCCAGGCTTCGGGGATCATCATCATGACCGCGTGGGGCAGGGACCGGCCGGCCATGACGAGGAGTTCGAGGACTTCGTCGAAGGAGGCGGAGTCGCTGGAGGCGTCGGTGACGATCGGGCAGAGGCGGGAGACGTCGCGGGTGGAGCCGTCGGACCACGGTGAGGCGAGCCGGTCGGAGGCCAGCCGGGATTCGCGGGCGCGCATCCAGTTGCGGTTGCCACGCACGGTGTTGATCTCGCCGTTGTGGGCGATCATGCGGAACGGCTGAGCCAGGGACCATGACGGGAAGGTGTTCGTCGAGAACCGCGAGTGCACGAGTGCGATGCGGGAGGTGAAGCGCTCGTCCTGCAGGTCGGGGTAGAACGGCGCGAGCTGGGCGGTGGTGAGCATGCCCTTGTAGGTGAGGGTGCGTGATGAGAGCGATGGGAAGTAGATGCCGGCGTGTTCGCAGCGCTTGCGCACGGCGAAGGCGCGGCGTTCGATCTCGGTCTCGTCGAAGCTGCCGGTGGACTCGAGCGCAGTCGGCAGTTCGGGGCTTAGGGCGAGGATCACCTGTTCGAAACGCGGCATGACCTCGCGGGCGGACGCGCCTGCGGCCTCGGCGTCGACCGGGAGCACGCGCCAACCGAGCACGGTCATGCCCTCCTCAGCTGCCACCTCGGCGACGGTGCGGCGGCCGGCTTCCGGGTCCTGCGGGTCGAGGAATGCGGTGCCGGTCACGTAGCTGCCGGCCGGCGGCAGCGGTATGTCGATGACGCAGCGGAGGAAGGCGTCGGGGATCTGCACAGTGATGCCGGCGCCGTCACCGGAGCCGGAGTCGCCGCCGACGGCTCCGCGGTGTTCCATGTTCCGGAGCGCGTCGAGCGCCTGTTCGACGATGGTGTGATCGGCTGCGCCGCGGTAGCGCACGAGCATCGCCAGACCGCAGGCGTCGTGTTCCGCGGCGGGATCGTAGAGGCCTTGGGCAGGCGGGACCGCACTGTATTGCGTGTGTGCAGTCATAGGGCGTGGCGTCTGTGAGCCGTGCTGCATGCGAGCCTCCTGTCCTCGGGCGTTGCTGTCGTGAACACCAGGAGGGCGTGCTGACGCGACTGCCTCGACATGGGACGCCACCAGCAGCTCGGAGGATGCACGGTGTGACTCTCTGTGCGAGACGTCTGCGCTGGCGCCTCCTAAGCGGGGGTTCAGACTAGCGGCAGGTCGGATCTGTCCCGTGATCCGTTTCACATTCTGGTCATCGGTGCGGGCGACCAGGGGGACGGCAGATGGCGCTTATGCGGCGGGCCGTACGCTATTCAGTTATCAAAGAGCGATCTGACACTGCCGTGCGGCAGGCAGAGGTTCGGGGGCATTGATCGGATCGGAGTCACGGAGCGGGCTGTGCGGTAGAGACGGCGAGCAGCTGCTGGGCGTGGCGCTGCCCGATCGGCGCTGATGGCGGATGTGACGGCAGGGTGGTGCCTCCGGGCAGGGTCCAGGTCAGCATTCCGGTGTCAGGATTGCGTGAGACGCGGAGTCTGCCTTCGGTTTTCATCTGATGGTGTTCCCGGCAAAGCGGGTGGAGGTTCGTCATCGCTGTCGGCCCTCCCCCGCCGGGGTCTTCGTGCTTGAACGGCTCGATGTGGTCGAGTTCGGCTTTGACCGCAGAGCGGTCACAGCCGGGAAGTGTGCAGAACTGCCATTTCTCGACGAGCGCGATGCGCATGCGTTCGGGAATCGTGTAGCTTTCGGCCGCGTGGTCGAGGACGGTGCCGCTTGCCGGGTCTGTCAGCAGTCGGTAGACGGTGGAGTGACCGGAGCCGACGAGGTGTCGGGCGAGATCGGGAGCGATCGGGCTGCCGTCGACCGTGCCGGGAACGCTGGTGCCCTCACGCTCATCGAGGAGGGTGAGTGCGGGCACCGTGATGGTGACCCGGGCCTGGCGTTTGAGCCATTCGCCGTCGACGGGGCATTCGATACCCACGTTGTCGAAGAGTTCACTGATGCGCTCGACCGTAGCCTCCATGTCGACGCGTGCAGGGTTTGCCGCTTCCACGGTGGCGGCATCGAGGTCTTCGGCACTGACGGTGCCGATGGTGCCGGCGGGACGCGACCCGACAAGGAAGTCGAACATCAGCTCATTCAGGGTGCGGTCGTCGCTGATGGCCCGGCCTTCTGGTATGCCGAAGGCCGAGGTCAGACTCCGGATGGCACTGCGGGCCATGCCGGCCAGTCGGGCGCCGAGGAGCGCGATGTCGTGGGCGGGGCCGCGGGCGATGAGCGTACCCTGCCCGTGTGCCTCGAAGTAGGTTTCGACGGTGCGCCGGTCCCGGATCTCACGAGTGCGCTGCTCCCGGGTGGTGATGGCGGCGATGAGCTGGCTGACCGCGCGCTTGAATGCGGTCATGTCGGAGACGCGGATGCGGATGAGCCCGGCATCGAATTCTGCCAGCTGCTGCGATTCGAGGGACCGGGACCGTTCCGCGGCGTAGAGGTAACGGTCGAAGCCGACAAGCCCAACGCGCGCTTGGGCGGTGAAGGCCGGCAGTCCGATCAGACCGCACGCTGCCGTATGGATGCGCAGGCGGGCCTGCCGGACGGTGGTGTCGAGAGCGTCAGCCAGGTGCATAAGCGAGGTGGCCGAGAGTCGTTCGAGAAGCCAAACACAGGCCTGGTGCCGCCGTTCAGCCTCGTTGCGGAGGTCTGTGACGTCACGGTCGGCGAGCCCGAGCGCGCGCGGATCGGCGGCAAGCCAGCGAATTGCGGCGATCTGCTCGGCGAAGTCTTCGCGCGCATCAGCCGAGGTGCGGGCGAGGAAGGCGTCGAAGAGATGTCCGAGCTCCGTCATACGCTGGGAGTCGACGGCGCGCGCAACGGAGGTGAGGCGGTAGAGGCAGTCACTGAAGTCCGCGACACCGAGCAGGGCATCGTCACCCTCTCGGGCCATCGGCTGCTGCGTTACGGACATCTTCGTCACCTCATCTCGCACATCAACTGCGCGCTCTGTACGTTCAATTATACATCAGTACGAATCCATTTCACATCAGATTCGATTACTCTCAGGCAACTCACATATTCGAACGCACAGTCGAATATCGGCGGAGGGGCGCTGTTCGAGGGAGCGGAACCACCGCTCCCGGACACGGCAGACTCCCCTCCGCCGTGGCAGCCGCTGCCTCCCGAGGCAGAGATCCCGGCAACGGAAACCACGACTTGAGGAATGGAGACTACGACCTCGGCAGCGGGGACCACGACCTCGGCAGCGGCAACCACGACCTCGGCGACGGGGACCCGGGCCACGCGATGGGCGACTGCAACGGGGCCATACGCGGAAGCGAAGGAGGCGCACGGAAGCGCGCACAACCAGCGGGAGGGTGCGGTTATCCGCGCCCTCCCTGAGCTATCCACGGCGGGCCTTACGACGGCCGGCCAGCCCTGCCCCAGCCAGCCTCAACGCCAGCCAGCCTCGCCCCAGCCGGCCGCACGCACCCGCGCTCGACGCGCACCCTCCCCTACACGCGGGCGCGGATCTCGCGGGCGAGTTCGCGGCGCTTGGCCTGCTCGACGGGGTCGGGCACGGGCAGCGAGGCGATGAGCTTGCGGGTGTAGTCGTGCTGCGGGCTGCCGAGCACCTGCGCGCCGGTGCCCTCTTCGAGCAGGCGGCCGTGGAAGAGCACGCCGATGCGGTCGGAGAGCATGTCGACGACGGCGAGGTCGTGACTGATGAACAGCGCGGCGTAGTGGAACCGCTCCTGCAGCTCGGCGAAGAGCTCGAGCACGCGCGCCTGGACGGACACGTCGAGGGCGCTGGTGGGCTCGTCGGCGATGAGCAGCTCGGGGTTGAGCGCGATGCCGCGGGCGAGCGAGGCGCGCTGGCGCTGACCGCCGGAGAGCTCGTGCGGGTAGCGCTGGGCGTAGGCCTCGGGCAGCTGGACGGCTTCGAGCAGCTCGCGGGTGCGCTGACGGCGGTCGTGAGCGGACATGTCCGGCTGGTGCACGGCGATCGGCTCGGCGACGCACTCGCCGATGCTCAGGTGCGGGTTGAAGGACGCCGCCGGGTCCTGGAAGACGAATCCGATGCGCTTGCGCAGCGGCTTGAACTTCCGCTCCTTGAACCCGACCATCTCGTGGCCGAACACGGTGAGCGAGCCGCCGGTGGCCTTCGTCAGTCCGGCGATCGCGCGCCCGATGGTCGTCTTGCCGGAGCCGGACTCGCCGACCATGCCGAACACCTCACCGGGCCGGATCTCGAAGCTGACCCCGTCGACGGCGGTGAAGTCGGGCTTGCCGAAGTGTGACCGTGGGCACGGGGCTCCCCCGCACCTGCGGACATTCGTCTGCGCACCGGATGCATACCAGGACGTTTGTCATGCCGCTAGGGGTCGCCGGCGATTCACAGTGAATTGACACACACCGCGGAGTGTGGCTGAATCAGTCCGTGTGATGCCGCGCACAGAGATCGTGCACGTGCTGCTCCCCCTCCCTCTCACATCCGGGATCGGAGGATCCCGCTGCCTTACCCGAGGCGGTGGCTGGGCTGATTTCCTAAGGAGTCCTTTCATGTCAGACATCATCAGTCTGCTCAACGACCTCGTCTGGTCACCGGTGCTCGTGTACCTGTGCCTGGGCGTCGGCGTGTTCTTCACGATCCGCACAAAGGCGATCCAGATCCGCCGGATCGGCGACATCTTCGTCTACATGTTCACCGGAAAGGGCTCCGCCTCAGGAGTCTCGTCCTTCCAGTCCCTGGCGGTCTCGCTGTCCGGCCGTGTGGGCACCGGCAACATCGCCGGCGTCGCCACCGCGATCGCGCTCGGCGGGCCGGGTGCGGTGTTCTGGATGTGGGTGGTCGCCCTGCTCGGCGCGTCCACCTCGTTCGTCGAATCGACGCTCGGCCAGATCTACAAGGAGCGCGACCGCGACACCGGCGAGTACCGCGGCGGCCCGGCCTACTACCTGGCGAAGGCGTACGCGCACACGAAGGCCAAAGGCCTGTTCGAGCTCTACGGCGCAGTCTTCGCCTGTGTTGCGATCTTTGCGATGAGCTCGCTGCTGCCGGGTGTGCAGGCCAACGGCATCTCCTCGGCAATGGCCAATGCGTGGGGCCTGGAGCCGTGGATCCCGGCTGTGGGCATCGTCATCGTGCTCGGGTTCATCATCATCGGCGGCATCAAGCGCATCGCGAACTTCGCTTCGATCGTCGTGCCGTTCATGGCTGTCATCTACATCATCGGTGCGCTCGTCGTCGTCATCATCAATGCCGGGGCCATCCCTGAGGTCATCTCGCTCATCTTCTCCTCGGCCTTCGGCGTCAACGCCGCCTTCGGTGCCGTCATCGGCGAGGCTGTGGCCTGGGGCGTCAAGCGCGGCATCTACTCCAATGAGGCCGGCCAGGGCACCGGCCCGCACGCCGCAGCCGCCTCGGAGGTCTCCCACCCGGCCAAGCAGGGCCTGGTGCAGGCTGGTGCGGTCTACATCGACACGCTGCTGGTGTGCTCGGCGACTGCGTTCATGATCCTCTCGACCGGCATGTACCGCGTCTACGAGGGTGAGGACGGCGGCCCGCTCGTCGGCGAGGGCGGACGCCTGCCCGAGGGCGTCGAGGCCGGCCCGGGCTACGTGCAGAACAGCTTCGACACGATCGTGCCGGGCCTGGGCGCGAGCTTCATCGCGATCTCGCTGGCGTTCTTCGCCTTCACCACGATCGTGGCCTACTACTACATGGCTGAGACGAACCTCTCCTACCTGCTGCGCAACTCGCGCAACGACAAGCTGCGCAACGTGCTCATGCGCCTGCTGCAGCTGGCGATCCTCGTGGCCGTCGTCATCGGCGCTGTCGGCGGTGCCGGTGATGCCTGGACGCTCGGCGACATCGGTGTGGGCCTCATGGCATGGCTCAACATCATCGGCATCCTGCTCGTCCAGGGTCCGGCGTTCAAGATCCTCAAGGACTTCGAGGCCCAGCGCAAGGCCGGCAAGGACCCGGTCTACATTCCGGAGACGTGCCCGATCCCGGGTGCCGAGCACTGGGAGTCGGGCCTGCACATCGAGGCCCACGAGGAGGCCACCGGCCAGAAGATCGACCGGCGCACCGGCGATCTCCTCGACCTCCCGCGCCCCTGAGCGGCCGATGACCTGACTCGCAGGCCGTCTGAGCAGCCGAAGCTCACCTGACCGGCGTCCCACCCCTTCACGCGGCCCCGGCGGAGGCATCTCCCATCCGCCGGGGCCGTTGCATGCGTGATGTCGGCTCACCGCCGGCAGCGATTGCCTGACCATGCGTTCTCACAATCTGAATCAGACCCTTGACACAGACGGCCGCCCTCGCGAAAATTATGCAAACGTTTGCACATGTGTATCGAGGCACTGCGGGAGGGCGGAATTGTGAGCAAGGTTGTCGTCGGAGTCGCTCAGGTGGGCGGAATCCAGCCGGAGGAATCGCGTGAGCAGGTGGTCGCGCGCCTCATTGCGCTGGTGGAGACTGCCGCTGCGCGCGGCTGCACACTCGTGGTGTTCCCGGAGCTGACTCTCACGACGTTCTTCCCGCGCTACTGGGTCGATGACCTCAGCGCCGTCGACACCCATTTTGAGCGGTCGATGCCCAATCCGCAGGTGCAGCCGCTGTTCGACCGGGCCGCTGAGCTCGGGATCGCCTTTGTGCTCGGCTATGCGGAGCTGACTCCGGAAGGGCAGCACTTCAACACGGCGATCGCCGTCGACACCGATGGCACGATCGCCGGCACCTACCGCAAGGTCCACCTGCCCGGGCATGCCGATGACCGCGGCATCGCCCAGCAGCACCTGGAGAAGCGCTATTTCGAGATCGGCGATCAGGGCTTCCCGGTGTTCACCATCGCCGGTGTTCGGGTGGGCCTGGCGATCTGCAATGACCGGCGTTGGGCGGAGACCTACCGAATCCTCGCGCTCAACGGCGCCGACCTCGTCGCAATCGGCTACAACACCCCGTTCACCTCGGTCCCGGGTATGGATCCCGAGGCGCACCGGGCGATGGACGAGCATCTGCTGTCGGTGCGCGCCGGCGCCTACCAGAACGCCGTCTGGGTGCTGGCGGCCGGCAAGTCCGGTGTTGAGGACGGCCACCGGCTCATCGGCGGGTCCTGTGTCGTCTCCCCCACCGGCGATGTCGTCGCCCTGGCGGTCGGTGAGGGCGATGAGCTCGTCGTCGCCGAATACGACTCTGCAACCGCTGAGCCCTACCGCCGAGAGCTGTTCAACTTCGGCAAGCACCGCAAGCCCGAGCACTACCGGCTCATCGCCGAACAGACCGACCGCGCTGGCGCTGCCGGCGAACAGACCGACCGCGCCGGCGCTGCCGACCAGCAGTCTGAGGTGATCGCGTGACCAGCAGGATCACCGCACTGACCGGCGGCACCATCATCGACGGCACCGGCGCCCCGGCCCGACCGGGCACCGTCCTCATCGCTGACGGTGTCATCACCGATGTCGTCGAGCCGGCGGCGTCTCTGGCTGCCGATATCGAGACTGTCGACTGCTCCGGGCTCGTCATCGCCCCGGGCTTCATCGACACCCATTCGCACGCGGACAACGCCCCGCTCCTTGCCGAGGACGATGTCTCCAAGATCGAGCAGGGCGTGACGACGGAGGTAACCGGCAACTGCGGCTTCAGCCTCGCCCCGGTCGACCCGTTCAACGAGGAGGCCGTGCACACGCTGCTGGCCCGGATCTTCCCGCCGATGGACGTCTCCTGGAGCCGCGTCGATGAGCTCTTCGCAGCACTCGAGGACCGCCGGCTCATCACCCACCACGCCCCGCTCGTGGGGCACAACGTGCTGCGGATCGCGGCGATGGGAGCCGACGGCCGCACCGCGGAGCCGGATGAGGTCGCTGCGATGGTGCGGGAGCTGGAGAAAGCCCTGGAAGCCGGGGCCTTCGGGCTCTCCAGTGGTCTCATCTACCCGCCAGGGCTGTTCTCCGATCCGTCAGAGCTCCGCGCCCTGACCGCGCTGCTGGGCGCCGAGCGCGTCTACGCCACGCATATGCGCAATGAGTCGAGCCGGGTCTTCGAGAGCATCGCGGAATCATTGGCCGCCGTGGGCGAGCGCTGCCGCCTGCACGTCTCCCACGTCAAGATCGCCGATCCGCAGCAGTGGGGTCGGATGGATGATTACATGGCTGCGCTCGACCAGGCGCGGGAGAACGGGCAGGACGTCTACCAGGACGCATACCCGTACAGCGCTGGCAGCACGATGCTGACGGCGACGCTGCCGCCGTGGTTCCACGACGGCGGGGAGCCGGCGGTGCTCAGCCGCCTGGAGTCAGCCGAGGCGCTCGAACGGGCTCTGCACGACATGGAGAACGACCGCTCCTACGAGAACATGGTGATCGGCGGCTGGGACAAGATCGTCATCTCCAGCACGCGTTCGCACCGCTATGAGGGCGCCTCGCTCACTGAGCTGGCTCACAGGCTGGGCGTCAAGCCGTTCGAAGCGCTCGTGCGGGTGCTGCGCGAGGAGCAGCTCAAGGCCACGATGGTCGTGCACTTCATGCATGAGGACGATGTCCGCACCGCGCTGCGGCATCCGCTCACGGCGATCGGCTCCGACGGTCTGCCACCGGGCACCGGCGGCAGGCCGCATCCGCGGACCTTCGGGACCTTCCCACGGGTGCTCGGCCACTATGCCCGTGATGAAGGGATCATGCCCCTGGAGGATGCGGTGCGGCGGATGACGCAGCTGCCGGCGCAGATCTTCGGACTCACCGACCGCGGCGTCATCCGGCGCGGGGCGGCAGCCGATCTCGTCACCTTCGACCCGGCGGCGATCATCGACACGGCCACCTACGCGGAGCCGACCAACCGGCCGCGCGGCATCGACCGTGTGTTCCAGGAAGGCCGCCTCGTCGTCGAGGGCGGCCTGTGGCAGGGTCAGCGGCACGGCCGCCGGCTGACGGCGGCATGAGCGGCCGGCCCGTGCCCGGGGTCGCCACGCCGGCGCTCGTCGTCGACACCGCTGTCCTCGACCGGAACATCGCGGCCACCCACCGTTTCCTCACCCAATCCGGGGTGCGCATCCGCCCGCACGTCAAGACGCACAAATCGCTGGAGATCGCCGGCCGGCAGCTGGCCGCCGGCGCCAGCGGGCTGACGGTTGCCACGATCGGCGAGGCCGAGGTGTTCGCGCAGGTCTGCGATGACCTGTTCATCGCCTATCCGCTGTGGCCGGATGCTGAGCAGTTCGCAGTCCTCAACGCCCTGGCCTCCCGTGTCCGGTTGGCTGTCGGCGCGGATTCGGCTGAGGGGATCGCGCATCTGGCCGCAGCACTCGACCCAGCAGTCGAGCTCATGATCGAGATCGACTCCGGCCATCACCGCACCGGCTGCGCCCCAGAGGATGCCGGGGCACTCGCCGCTGCCGCCGGCCGGCTCGGCCTGCGGGTCCGCGGAGTGTTCACGTTCCCCGGCCACAGCTACGGCCCGGGCACCACAGCGAGCGCAGCCGCGGACGAGTCCGCTGCACTCACTGCCGCTGCGGCCTCGATCCGCACCGCCACCGGTCAGGACGAGCTCGAACTCAGCGGCGGGTCGACGCCCTCGCACCGCTCGACGGCAGCCGGCGTCATCACCGAGGCGCGCCCGGGCGTCTACGTCTTCAACGACGCCCAGCAGTGGGAGCTCGGCACCGCCGATCCCAATGCCATCTCGCTGACCGCCTATGCCCGGGTGGTGAGCACCCGGCCCGGGCATTTCGTCCTTGATGCCGGCAGCAAGGTGCTCGGCGCGGATCGGGCGCCCTATGCCAGCGGTTATGGGCGGCTGCTCGACCTGCCGGAGGCGCGGATCATCCAGCTGAGCGAACACCATGCGGTGGTCGCCTCCGATGCCCCGGTCGAGGTCGGCAGCACCGTCCGGGTGGTGCCCAATCATGTGTGCACTGCCGTCAATCTCGTAAGCGAGCTCGTTCCCGTCCTCGGGACGCACGCCCATTCCCCGTGGCCAGTCGATGCCCGGGGCCGGAACAGGTGACAGAAAGGAAAACGACGATGTCCAGTCAAACTGAACACGCGTCTGCACGGACGACGGAGTTCGAGGAGGATCCCCGGTACCGGATCGCAGGGCGCGAAGCGCTGCTCTGCTTCGGGTACTGGGCGGTCTTCACAGTCGGAGCCGTCATCATCGCATGGCTGCTCGGCCACCGGGATCCTTCTCAGATCGGCTTCATCATGGGTTTCCCCGACTGGTTCTTCTGGTCAGCGCTCGCATTCGTCGCCGTCATGGCGATCCCGGTGCCGTATCTGATCGTCAAGCTCGGCTTCACGGATATGGATCTTGAGCCAGAGCCGCAGCCAGGCTCTCCGGGTGCTAGGGAGGTGAAGCGATGAGGTGGGATGTCGCTCTTCCGATCATGCTGATGTTCGCCACCATGATCCCGCTGGCCTATGTGGCGATCCGGCGCAGCCGCAAGCATGACAACAAGACCTCCAGCTACTATCTGGGCGGCCGTACGCTCGGCCCGTGGGTCCTCATCTTCACCGTGCTGGCATCTGCTGCCAGCGCCGGTACCTTCATCGGCACCGCCGGCCTGGCCTATGCGCAGGGCTACGGCTGGGTCTGGGGTGCGATGATGCAGGTCCCCTCAGCGGTCCTGGCGCTGGGTCTGGTCGGCAAGAAGTATGCGATCGTGGCCCGCAAGCTCAATCTCATCACCTTCACTGACTTCTTCAAGGAGCGCTACGAGAGCCGCGGCGTCACGTTCCTCACCTCGATCTGCATGGTGATCTTCCTCGTCGCCTATATGGTCGCCCAGTTCGTCGGCGGCGCCCGGGTGCTCGAATCGATCACCGGGATCAACTACTTCGTGCTCGTCATCATCTTCGCCGGAGTCGTAGCGCTGTACACGGCGTTCGGCGGATTCCTCGCTGCCGCCTTCACCGATGCCGCACAGGGCGTCATCATGCTGTTCGGCGGTGTGGCGCTGTGGATCGTCGTCCTCACCGCCGTCGGCGGCGTATCCGAAGTCGAAGCAGGCACCAAGGCCCTCGACGGCCAGCTCTACGTGCTGCCCGGTGACAGCGGCTTCGATCTGCCGATGATGATCTCCTATGCGGTGATGTTCGGCCTGCTGCTGGCGGCGCTGCCGCACGTGTCCGTGCGGGCGATGTCGTACCGCAACTCCGCGGCGCTGCACAAGGCACTGTGGGTGGGGCCGGCGATCATGGCGGTGTTCACGCTCGGATTCGGTGCGATGGGTCTCATCGGCCGGGTGCTGTACCCGGAGGCAGAGCTGGCCGATATGGTCCTGCCGACGCTCATCATCGACCACCTGCCAGGCCCGCTGGCCGGTGCGGTCCTCGCTGCTCCGCTGGCTGCGGTCATGTCGACGGTCGACTCGATGATCCTGGTGGTCTCCGCGGCCCTCGTTCGCGACCTCTACCGCGGCTTCATCAAGCCGGACATGTCGGATGCCGCCCAGTCGAAGGCCGGCACCTGGACCAGTCTGGCGATCGGCGTCGTCGTTCTCGTCCTGGCGCTGAATCCGCCGGACTTCCTGCAGCACATCATCAACTTCGCCATCGGGGGTCTCGAGGCGGGCCTGTTCGTGCCGCTCATCCTCGGCCTGTACTGGAAGCGCGGCAACGCCCTGGGAGCGATCCTCTCGCTGCTCGGCGGCATGCTGTACTACCTGCTGGCAGCTAACTTCATCCCGGCGCTGAGCCTGGGGATGATGCCAGTGCTCATGGCGACGGTGTTCTCACTGGTGCTCTATGTGCTCGCAGCGTTCATCGGCCCACGGCCCTCGCATCGGGTCATTGTCAAGTTCTGGGGCACCCAGAAGGCGATCGAAGCGATGCGCGCGGAGACCCAGCCGGCTGTCCGCGGCTGAGCGCGGCAGGCGGCACGGTGGACGCGTGCGCGGCGCAGAGCAGCGCATGTGCGGCGCCGGCCCTCGGTGAGATCATGGCAGCATGACCAGCTCCTCCCGCCCCACCCTGGTGACGATCGCCGAGCACCTGGGTGTGCACTACTCCACCGTGTCGCGTGCTCTCAGCCCTGACCCCGCGGTGCGCAGGACGGTGTCCGATGCGACGGTCGAGCGTGTCGAGCGAGCAGCCAGCGAGCTCGGCTACGTGTCGAATCGGATCGGCGCTTCTCTGCGCACCGGCAGGTCGCATGCCCTCGGAGTGCTCGTCCCCCGCACCTCGGAGTGGGTCGTCGGCACAGTGTACGAGGGCATCGATGCGACGGCTTCGGAGCTCGGCTATGCCACCTTCGTCGCCAACACCTTCGACGATGAGGGCACCCGGCAGGCCCGTATCCGGCGGCTCTCGCAGTGGGGGGTGGATGCGATCCTGTATTCCGATTCGCGGCTGGATGCCGAGGACCTCGACCCGGTCGGCGGTGTTCCGTGCTGGCCGATCATCCGGCGCGGGCGCGAGGATCACAGCTTCCGCGTTGACGATGCCGCCGGTGGCCGGCTCGTCGCCGGCCACCTCATCGACAGCGGGTACCGGGATGCGGCGGTCATCTGCGGGCCCAAGGACATGAGCACCTTCCGGGACCGTGCGACCGGGTTCGTCGACGAGTACGTCCGTCTCGGCGGGCGGGTCGGCGCCGACCGCATCATCGACTCGGATCTGACGATCGAGAGCGGCCGGCGCGAAGCCGGGCGTCTCTTCGACACCGACCGCCCGTCAGCGATCTTCGCCCTGCACGACCCGCTGGCACTCGGCGTCTACGTCGCAGCCGCCGAACGGGGCCTGCGGATCGGCACAGATGTGGGCGTGGTCGGCTACAATGATGTCGAGATGTCCGCGCAGCTGCCGGTCCCCATGACGTCGGTCAACTGGAAGTGCCGCGACCTGGGCGTCACCATCGCCCGCAATGCCATCGCCCGGCTGGAAGGCCGCCCTGAGACGGCGAAGCCTCCCTCGCCCGTTCTGGTCCCGCGCGCCTCCACCATGCCCGAGGCGCCGGCCACCTGACCACGTCCCTCACCCGTGCACGAACTCGATCGTCGTCGCGGTGCTCGGAGCGATGTCGATGACCAGGCGTCCGTCCTCGGCGGTCTTCACACCGCTGCCGGAGTCTGCGAACTCGGCCAGCTCCCGGTACCCGGTCTCGCTCTGCGCGGCGTTCGAAGACGCATGGATCTGCGCGGCGCGCTCGGCGGTGAACCCCTCGGGGACGGTCACGGTCACCTCGCGGCTGCCGTACTGGGCGGCGTCGGCGTTGTTGACGATGGTGACGATGTAGGAGCCCTCGGTGCGCACGGCGTAGGCGTAGGCGTCGCTGCCGGAGACAGCGACATCGTGGAAGGTCCCGCCTACACCGATTTCGGTCAGCCGCAGCCCCTGGAAGTTCATATACGGGCCAATCACACGGACTTCATAAACATGACCAGCGCCGACTGCAGAGCACCATCGTCTACGACACCCGCGGAACTTGGCGCGCACTGCTCTGATCGATTCCTCCTCGTGACCGGTGGGCCCTCCGTGGGTCCCCCGGTC
>NZ_JALXKS010000060.1 GCF_025144725.1 Brevibacterium sp. p3-SID960
GGCCTGTGTCTCAGACGCTCCTCAGCGTCCGAACCACTTGCGCTTGCTGCTCTTCTCGCGTTCACGGCGCTCACGCAGCTCGCGCCGGGTGAGGAACGCTTCTTCGCCTCCGGCGGGCTCGTGGATCTGAGCTGGGCCGGTATCAGTATCGACGAGAGGCATAGCGGCAGTTTCGACGCCCAAATCGTCCTGCTGTGACGACGGCTGAGCGGGTAGCGCTGACACCGATGTCCCGGTGAGCTGGCTGCCGACGGTTGGAGCTGAACGCGGCTTCGGCGGCTGTCCTCCCATCGGTGACTGCGGGCGAACGCCGTTGGTCTGGGAAGGGCCCTCTTCACGCGCCTGCACTTCAGCGGCTGAATCAGGACCGCCGTCTGCGCCAGCCTCGGTCAAGGCTCCTGGCGTGCCCTTAGCGTCCTGTTCTTTCGACGAACGGGTTTCTTCGGCTGAATCGGACTCAGTTGGCGCAGCCGAGGGCTTCTCATCTTCGTCGCGGTCCTGCTCGGCTGGCTGTTCGGGTTCGCTCTGCACATTCGGAGCCGAGTCATGCTCGGTGTCGACGTCTGTCGGCTTCTGACTCTCTTCGCCCTTTTCAACAGGTGTTCTGGTGGTGGGTTCTGCCGGTTGAGTCGCGGGCTCTTCAACCGCGCCTGCGCGATCCTGAGCACCGACATTCTTCTGCGGCGTCATCGGACCCTCGTCTGGTACGGCGTCTGCTTCGGGCTTCTGCGTATCGCCAGAGCTGTCGGCTACTGCGGTTGAAGACGCTGGGGTGGCCTTGGCGTCTGCTTTGCGGCGGATGCGTTCTGAGCGCAGCGCGCGGTCGAGGATCTTATCGAAGGCTGCGGCGAGCTCAGCTGCCGGCTTGCCTGGCCAGGAGTGGATTGGACGTGCTGATCCCTGAGCCTGCTGCAGCACAGTGCGTTCGGGAATCGGCGGGTTGACCACCAGTGGGCCGAACATCTCGCGCAGCTCTTCGATGCGGTAGGAGTGCTCCCGGGACTGCAGCCTGGCGCGATTGACGACGATTCCCAGCGGCTGCAGGTCACTAGCGGTGCGGCGGCGCAGTTCGTCGGTGGCACGCAGTGCGCGGTCGGCGGCTGCCACCGAGAAGAGCCCGGGTTCGGTCACGATGAGCACACGGCTGCTGGCGGTCCAGGCCGCGCGGGTGAGGCCGTTGAGCGATGGCGGGCAGTCAATGAGGACGAGACGGTAGCCGGTGCCGGCCTTGTGGATGGCCTCCGACAGTCGGCGCAGGTAGCGCAGCGACAAGGTGGGCTGGTCGAACTCAGCGGCACGCGGTGACCCGGAGATCACGTCGACATGTCCACGCTGTTCGCCGACCCATCCGCTGGGGACGACGGCGCGTTCGAGAATCCGCTTGCGCGGTGCAGCGAGCACGTCGGCGATGTCGACTTCGGTGCGCACGGGAATGTCGAGACCTGTCGAGGCATCCGCCTGGGGATCCATATCGATCACCAGGGTCGGGATGCCGCGGCTGTAGGCAGCAGAGGCCAAACCGAGGGTCACCGAGGTCTTTCCGACCCCACCTTTAAGACTAGAGACGCTGAGCACAAGCACACTCTTACGGTATCCGATCTGCACATCGCGGTCACGGACATCGCACGGCAGATGGCCACCAGTTTGAACAGATCACCAGTTGTGCCGGGCTCAGGCGGTCTGACCTCGGAGCAAGCGCCCTCAGCTGTCGGGGGAGGAGCGGTGTGTGATTGTCGATCCGGTGGGGCTTCGCTCGATGCGCAACTGCTGGGGAATCGACTGCAGCATGGACTGCACGTGGGAGATGACGCCGACACATCGTCCACCGGCGCGCAGCTCGTCGAGCACCTCCAGAACCTGGGCCAGAGCATCAGGATCGAGCGAGCCGAATCCCTCGTCGATGAACAGCGAGTCCAATCTGATGCCGCCGGCCGCGGCGGCCACAGTGTCGGCGAGCCCGAGAGCCAGGGCGAGGGAGGCCATGAATGTCTCGCCGCCCGAGAGTGAGCGGGGATCACGCGGTTCGTCGGTGAATGTGTCGAGCACCTGCAGGCCGAGTCCCGCCCGCTTCTCCCGCCGGTGCAAAGACAGGTCGTGGATCAGCGTGAACCGACCGCCGCTCATCGTCTGCAGACGTTCGGACGCATTGTGAGCGACTTCAACGAAAAGCGAGAGCAGGGCATACGAGCTCAACGGCAGCCGCTGGAGGTTGTCAGCGGAGGTCGCCCGCACGATGCCGTCAAGCGCGACGTCTCCGCGATGCTGCGCGACCTCGGCTTCCACCTCATCAGCAGTCTGCATGAAGCGCTCGCGCAACTGGATGAGATCCGCCGCGTCATGCCTGTGCACCGCCAGCAGCTGACCGAGATGCTCGGCGTCGGAGGATGCCGTCGTGTGGTGTTCCGCTGTGATCGCAACACAGGCCGTCAGCTCCTCGTCTGATGCGGTGTCAGCGCTGGCGAACGTGTACCAGTCCTGGCTCGTCAGCTCCGCGATGCGGGCCGCTTCGTCGGCAGCGTCGCGCAGACTCTTCTCGACATCGGCCCGATCGATCTCGCGGGCTTCTTGATACTCGCCTCTGTCGGCAAACCCTGCCTCAGCAAGTGCGGTCGCAAACGCGTCACCGCGTTGAGCGGATTCGGCGGCTGCAGCCTCTCGCTTCGTCTGCGTCTGGATCAGCGTCTCACCGGCATCGCGCAGACGCTGCAGCTGAGCTGCGCATTCCTCAGCAGCTGCTGAGGTGCTGGGAGCCTCGAAGCCGAACGGATGCAGGGCCGCTTCCTGGTCGCCTGAGACGACGTCATCGAGCTGCTTCAGCTGGCCCTCGACGGCTGACAATTCGGTGGCGCAGGCCTGCGCATGCTCACGTGCTGAGGCCTGCTGCTGTTCGAGCGCGGCTCGCCTCTGCCGCAGCTCATCGCGCTTCGTGCGTGCCTGCTCGAGCTCTCGCAGGGTCTGTGCGGCGGTGTCGCGCGCCTGGGTGAGGTCGTCCGCGGTGGCGGTTGTTTGCTCGCCCGCCAGTTCGTCGAGGCTGCGCTTGAGGGCGATGATGCGGGCGCTGGTCTCCGCCAACGTGCTGCGTGAGGTGTTAGCGGCGCTCTGCGCCTGCGTCCACGCGCGCAGCGCGGCGTCCTCGTCGGCTTTCGTCACCGTGTCGTCACCGGGCTCTGCCGGGGCGGGGTGGGTGGTGGACCCACAGACCGAGCATGCGTCTCCTGGCGTCAGCTCAGCGGCGAGTTCGGCTGCGATGCCGGCCAGCCGGGTCGAACGGATCCGGGCATAGGCGTGCTGCGCGGCGGCTTCCTCGTCCTGTCTGGCCTTCAGCGCTTCCTGCTGCGCGTCGAGCCGCTGCTGGGCAGCGGTGATCTCGTCGCTGCGCTGCTGGCGGACTTCAGCAGCTTCCAGCGCGCGGTTGAGCCTGTCGTGTTCCTGCTGGACGTCACCGCGACTCTCGATGCGGGCATTGAGCTCATCGAGTGCTGCGTTCTGGGCAGTGGTCTGTTCCTCCAGTTCGGTGACCCGGCTGGTTGCGGCCGACTGCTGATGCTGGAGTTCGGCGCGCTTGAGCGTGAGCTCGTCGACGCGCGCCAGATGCGTGGCGATGCTGGCGGCAGCGCGCTGACCGTCGCCAGCTGCCTGAACGGTATGTTCGGGAGAGGGGGTTTCAGGCTGGCGGGGGAGTGCAGCCAGTTCTGTGTTGAATGCCCTCAGCGCTGCGGTCTGCTGCTCTACTGCTGCTTCCTGTTCGCGTGCCGCACGGTCGGCTTCACGTTCGTACGGTGCGACCTGCTCTGCTGTCAGTGCCCGACGCTGCAGCTGGGTCAACTGTGTTCGCTCGTCGGCGGAGGCGGTGTAGGCCTCCTGCCGGCTGCGCAGCTGTGTGAGCTTCGCACGGTCAGCCTGACGTGCCGCTGCGGTGTCGGCAGCCGCCTCGGCATCGGCAGCGCGTGCGCGGGCAGACTGCAGCAGCGCAGTGAAGATCTCGATCCGTTCGCGAACAACACTGACGGCCGCCCCGAGCACAGCGTCGACATCGGCGATGCTGGGGTGGGCGGCAGCGGTGATCGGCAGATCCTCGCCGCAGCTGCCCTGCGCCTGGCGCATGAGCGCCTGCCGTTCCTGTGACACGGCTTCGAGTGCGGCACGCGCCTGCCGGGCGCGGACTTCGAGAATCGTCTCCAGCTCCGTGAAGTGCTCGGTGTTGAACAGGCGCCGGAGGATGGGCTCGCGTTCGATCGGATCTGCCCGCAGGAAACGGGCGAACTCACCTTGGGGGAGCAGCACGATCTGCATGAACTGGGCGGCGTTGAGCCCGAGCACCCGGTTGATCTCCGCCTGCACCTCCGACACGGTGCGGCCGATGCCGTCCCAGTGCCCCGACTCCGGGTTGAACACCGACAGCTCAGCGGTCGCCTTCGCCTCGGTCATACCGGTGCCGCGCTTCTTCGAGCGCATGTAGCGCGGGCTGCGGCGGACTCTCCACCGCCGTGCCTGCGCAGTGAACTCGACCTCGACGTAGGTCGGGGTGTCAGGATCGGCGTAATGGCTGCGGTAATCCTCAGCATCGCTGCGCGCTCCGGGCACGGTGCCGTAGAGCCCGAAGGCGAGCGCATCGAGGATCGTCGTCTTGCCCGCTCCGGTCGGACCGCTGATGAGGAACAGACCATCGGCACCGAGCTCGTCGAAGTCGACGGCCTGTGCGCTGGGGAACGGGCCGAAGGCCTGCATCTGCAGCGAGTTCATCCTCATGACGTCGCCTCCCGCAGCTCCAGCAGCGCTGAGTCGAAGCGGGCGAGATCCTCAGCAGCAGCCGGCTGCCCGGTGACGTGGGAGATGAAGTCGGAGAACACCTCGCGGTCAGAGCGTTCGACGCCGCTCTGCGCTGCCGCTCCATGTGCCTGCGCAGGCTGTGCGGCATTGACCCAGGTCATCTTGATGAGCTGCGGGAAAATCTCCTTCAGCCGGCCGAGTGCGCCGGAGACCCGTGCCGGATCGGTCAGCTCAGCAGCCACCAGGGCTTCGGTGAGATCCTCGTCATCCGCGCGTGCCGCCCGCCCGCTCTCGAGCACCTCATCCAAGGTGCCGCGCAAGGTGCGCACATCGTTGAAAGCAGGCAGACCGATGCTCTCGACGCTGAGCTCCGGGCCCGAGGCGTCGAGCAGCAGCATCCGCTTGGGTGTCGTGGCCTCGGTGAAGGAGTACGGCAGCGGGGACCCGGAGTACCGGACGGTGTCGGTGACGTCCTGGGGCCGGTGCAGATGCCCGAGAGCCGCGTAGTCAGCACCCGCGAAGACATCAGCGGAGACGATCGAGACGCCGCCGACATCGATCGAGCGCTCCGATTCGCTGGCCAGCGAATGCCCGCCAACGAAAGCGTGAGCTGCGACGATGAGGAAGGCGTCTGGGTGCCGCGCTTGGTGATCGGCGCGGATGAGGTCCATGACGTGCGTCAGCACCGCCTCATGGCTGCGGGCACACCCGAACTTCCCGGCCACCAGCCCAGGTTCCAGATACGGGACCCCGTACACCACCACCTCGGGTGCGGACGCACTGCCGCCCAGCAGCACCGGCCAGGTGAGATCGGAGATCCGGCTGCGGATGTGCAGGCCGGCATGGTCGAGGGTGCGACGTCCGTGACCCAGCCGCATGAACGAGTCGTGGTTGCCGCTGGTGGCGATGACCCGGACCCCGGAGTCGAGGAGCGCGGTGACCGTTTCATCGAAGTTCGTCAGGGCATCGGCCGGCGGGATCGCCCGATCGTAGACGTCTCCGGCGACAAGCACTGCATCGATGCGCTCGGCTGCGACGACGGAGAGCAGATGGTCGAGGAACGCACGCTGCGCAGCAGTCTGGTCGACACCGAAGAAGGTGCGCCCCAGATGCCAGTCAGAGGTGTGGAGGATCCGCATGGTGCCAGCCTAGCCAAGACCACGGACACCGCTTCGACGTCAGGCCGGTCACATCCGCGCCCGGGCGTGCCCGTACACTTGGAGCAGCAAACTGGAACCTGTGCACGGTGGCGGAAACAGCCCTGCGTACAGTAGGAACCGATAAAGGAATTCCGCCGACCACCCGTCGGCGCCGAGAGGAACGGTCATACCTGATGTTCTCCAAAGTTCTCGTTGCCAACCGCGGTGAAATCGCGGTTCGCGCATTCCGTGCCGCCTACGAACTCGGTGCCTCCACCGTTGCCGTCTTCCCCTATGAGGACCGCAATTCGGAGCATAGGCTCAAGGCTGACGAAGCCTACCTGATCGGCGAGGAAGGCCATCCCGTCCGCGCCTACCTCAGCGTCGACGAGATGATCCGCGTCGCCAAGGAATCCGGCGCTGACGCGATCTACCCCGGTTACGGATTCCTCTCCGAGAACCCCGATCTCGCCCGTGCCTGCGAAGAGAACGGCCTGACCTTCATCGGCCCCTCGGCGGGCGTCCTCGAAATGGCCGGCAACAAGGTCCAGGCCCTCGACGCGGCCCGGCGTGCCGGGATCCCGACCCTCGAATCGACCCGTCCGTCAGCCGACATCGATCAGCTGCTCGGTGAGGCCGACGGCATGGAGTACCCGCTGTTCGTCAAGGCCGTCGCCGGCGGCGGCGGACGCGGCATGCGCCGCGTGGCGAACAAGACCGAGCTCGTCGACGCACTCAAGGCCGCGATGCGCGAGGCCGAAGGCGCCTTCGGAGACCCGACCGTGTTCATCGAACAGGCTGTGCAGCGCCCCCGCCACATCGAAGTGCAGGTGCTGGCCGACAACAACTCCGAGGCTGTGCACCTGTTCGAGCGCGACTGCTCGATCCAGCGTCGCCACCAGAAGGTCGTCGAGATCGCCCCGGCCCCGCACCTCGACGAGGAGATCGCGGAGGCGCTGCGCAACGACGCCCTCGCCTTCGCCCGGGCACTGGGCTACCAGAACGCCGGCACCGTCGAGTTCCTCCTCGAAACCGAAGGGCCGCGCTCCGGCAAGCACGCCTTCATCGAGATGAACCCGCGCATCCAGGTCGAGCACACCGTCACCGAGGAGATCACCGACGTCGACCTCGTGCAGTCCCAGATGCGCATCGCCGCCGGTGAGTCACTCGCCGACCTCGGCCTGACCCAGGATGCGCTGCGCATCAAGAGTGCGGCCCTGCAGTGCCGCATCACCACCGAGGACCCGGCGAACTCCTTCCGTCCCGACACCGGCACCATCACCGCCTACCGTTCCGCCGGCGGCGCCGGTGTGCGCCTCGACGGCGGCACCGTCTACGCCGGGGCGGAGGTCTCGGCCCACTTCGATTCGATGCTCGTCAAGTGCACCACCCGCGGCCGCGACTTCGAACAGGCCGTCAACCGCGCCCGCCGCGCCATCGCCGAGTTCCGGATCCGCGGTGTGGCGACCAACATCGGCTTCCTGCGTGCGGTGCTCGATGACCCCGCCTTCATGCGCGGAGACCTGTCAACGACCTTCATCGAAGAGCGGCCCCACCTGCTGGAGGCCAAGGTCGGTGCCGACCGCGGCTCGAAGCTGCTCGAGTTCCTCGCCGATGTCACCGTCAACAAGCCCAACGGCGACTCGCCGGTCTACCTGAGCCCCAGCGAGAAGCTCCCGGAGGTCTCCTTCGACGCAGACCCGGCAGCCGGCTGGAAGCAGACGCTCGACAAGCTCGGCCCCGAAGGATTCGCCCAGCGTCTGCGCCAGGAGAAGACCCTAGCGGTGACCGACACGTCCTTCCGCGATGCGCACCAGTCGCTGCTGGCCACCCGCGTGCGCACCAAGGACCTCCTCGACGTCGCCCCGTACGTCGCCCGCATGACCCCGCAGCTGCTCTCCGTCGAGTGCTGGGGCGGAGCGACTTACGACGTGGCGCTGCGCTTCCTGGCCGAAGATCCGTGGGAGCGCCTGGCGAAGCTGCGCGAGGCGATGCCGAACATCAACCTGCAGATGCTGCTGCGCGGCCGCAACACCGTCGGCTACACCCCGTACCCGACCGAGGTCACCGATGCCTTCATCGACGAGGCCACCCGCACCGGTGTCGACATCTTCCGCATCTTCGACGCCCTCAACGACGTCGAGCAGATGCGCCCGGCCATCGAATCGGTGCGAAGCACCGGCTCGGCCGTCGCCGAGGTCGCCCTGTGCTACACCTCGGACCTGAACAACCCCGATGAGAAGCTCTACACGCTCGACTACTACCTGGGTCTCGCGGAGCGGATCGTCGAAGCCGGCGCCCACGTGCTCGCCATCAAGGACATGGCAGGACTGCTCCGCCCAGCAGCAGCCACCAAGCTGGTGACCGCCCTGCGGGAGAGCTTCGACCTGCCCGTCCACGTCCACACCCACGACACCGCCGGCGGCCAGCTCGCGACCCTGCTCGCCGCCTCGGCCGCGGGCGCCGACGCCGTCGACGTGGCCAGTGCCTCGGTCGCCGGCACCACCTCGCAGCCGTCGATCTCCGCGCTCGTGGCAGCACTGGAGCACACCGACCGGGACACCGGCCTGTCACTCAAGAGCGTCGAGGACCTCGAGCCGTACTGGGAGGCCGTGCGCAACGTCTACAAGCCGTTCGAATCCGGCCTGCCTGGACCGACCGGACGCGTCTATCGCCACGAGATCCCCGGCGGCCAGCTGTCGAACCTGCGCCAGCAGGCCAACGCACTGGGCTTGGGGGAGAAGTTCGAGGAGATCGAGGCTATGTACGAAGCCGCCGACGACATCCTCGGCCACCTCGTCAAGGTGACCCCGTCGTCGAAGGTCGTCGGTGACCTCGCCCTTCACCTCGTGGCAGTCGGAGCCGACCCGCAGGAGTTCGCAGAGAACCCGTCGGACTTCGATATCCCGGACTCAGTCATCGGCTTCCTCTCCGGCGACCTCGGCGACCCGCCCGGCGGCTGGCCCGAGCCGTTCCGCACCAAGGCACTCGACGGCCGCTCCCACAAGCCGGCCACCGAGGATCTCTCCGCACACGACGCCGGACTGCTCACCGAACCCGGCCGCACCCGCCAGGAGACTCTCAACCGGCTGCTGTTCCCCGCCCCGACGAAGGAATTCAACCGGATGCGGGAGACCTACGGCGACCTGTCGGTCCTGGAGACCCAGGCATACCTGTACGGACTCGACGAAGGCGAAGAGCACTCCGTCATCATCGAGAAGGGCAAGGCGCTGCTCATGGGCGTCCAGGCCGTCGGCGCCGCCGACGACCGCGGCATGCGCACCGTCATGTGCACGCTCAACGGCCAGCTGCGGCCGATGTCGGTGCGCGACCGCTCCATCGAGGTCGACGTCGCCACCGCCGAACGCGCCGACTCCTCCAACCCCGGCCACGTCGCCAGCCCGTTCGCAGGCGTCGTGACCCTGCAGGTCAAGGTCGGCGACGAAGTCAAGGCCGGACAGACCGTCGCCACCATCGAGGCGATGAAGATGGAGGCCTCGATCACCAGCCACATCGACGGCACCGTCTCGCGTGTGGCGATCGGCGAAGTCCAGCAGCTCGAAGGCGGCGACCTCGTCGTGGTGGTCGATGGCTGAGCGGGAGATCCGATGCTACGGCGACCCAGTGCTGCGGACCCGCTGCACCGAGGTGACGGTCTTCGACGACCGCCTGCGGCGCATGGTCCAGGACCTCGCGGACACCACAGTCCCTGAGGGCCGGGCCGCTGTGGCAGCACCACAGATCGGGATGGACAAGCGAATCTTCGCCTACCACCTCGACGGGCGGACCGGACATGTCATCAATCCCGTTATCGTCGAAACCGGCGGCGAGCTGCGCGATATCGACGAAGGCTGCCTGTCAGTGCCGGGACTGTGGTTTCCCACCCCACGGTGGGAGTACGCCGCTGTGACCGGACTCAACGTCGAAGGCGAGGAGATCCGCGTCGAAGGCGAGGAGGTCTTCGCCCAGATGCTGCAGCACGAAACCCAGCACCTCGACGGCATCGTCTACATCGAAACCCTGCCGGCCGAACGCCGCAGACAGGCACTCAAGGCGATCCGCCAGACCGACTGGTTCATGGCGGGCCGCTGAGACCACCGGCCAAACCGACAGACAGACCGCCGGGCAGCGCGCCCGGCGGGCAGACAACGATCGAAGGAGTACCAGTGACCATTGAACGTGCAGGAGTCATCGGCTGCGGCCTGATGGGATCGGGCATCGCCGAGGTGCTCGCCCGCGCCGGCCTGAGCGTCGTCATCCGCGACATCAGCGACGAGGCGGTGGCCGCCGGCCGCAAGCGCATCGAGAAGTCCTTCGCCAAGGGCGTCGAGCGCGGCAAGATGACCGAGCAGGAACGCGACGAAGCCCTCGGCCGTCTCAGCTTCACCACCGAGCTCTCCGCGATGGCCGACCGCCAGCTCGTCATCGAAGCAGCCAGCGAGAACGAGGACATCAAGAAGAAGATCTTCGCCGAACTCGACGCCATCGTCACCGATGAGCAGGCGATCCTCGCCTCCAACACCTCCTCGATGCCGATCATCCGCTTCGCCCAGGCGACCTCGCGGCCCGAACGCGTCCTCGGCCTGCACTTCTTCAACCCCGCCCCGGTGCAGCCGCTGGTGGAGATCATCTCCTCGGTCGTCACCGCTCCCGAGGTGGCGGATGAGATCGAGAAGCTCTCCGCCCAGGTGCTCGGCAAGACCCCGATCCGCTCCGATGACCGTCCCGGCTTCATCGTCAACGCGCTGCTCATCCCGTTCCTGTTCTCGGCGATCCGGATGCTCGAATCCGGTCACGCCACCAAGGAGGACATCGACACCGGGATGGTCAACGGCTGCGCGCACCCGATGGGCCCGATCAAGCTTGCCGACATGGTCGGCCTCGACACCTGCCTGTTCGTCGGGCAAAGCATCTACGACGAGACCGGAGACCCGGCTGCCAAGCCGCCGATCCTGCTCTCGCGTATGGTCGACGGCGGTCTGCTCGGCGCCAAGACCGGCAAGGGCTTCTACGACTGGTGAGCCCAGCCTGAACCGCCCGGGCACCACCGGCTGACAC
>NZ_JALXKS010000061.1 GCF_025144725.1 Brevibacterium sp. p3-SID960
CGCCATCGATCAAAGGAACACAGACTGTGAACATCAGCCGCGTCTATCAGGCCGCCGGACAGGCAGAAGCCAGCGAAGAGACCATCACGGGCCTCGACGCCTGGCGCTCCATGTCGCCTCGCCAGCAGCCAACGTACGAGGATGCAGACGAACTCGCGGCCGTTCTCGAGCGGCTACGGTCCGTGCCGCCCCTCATCTTCGCCGGCGAAGCCGACAAGCTCACCGAGCGCATCGCCGCCGCCAGCCGCGGCGAGGCTTTCGTGCTCGCCGGCGGCGACTGCGCTGAGTCGTTCGCCGACGCCGACGCCGACCGCATCCGGCGCCGGGTGCAGACCGTGCTACAGATGGCTGCCGTGCTCACGTACGGCGGATCCCTGCCGGTGGTGAAGATCGGCCGGATGGCCGGCCAGTTCGCCAAGCCGCGCTCATCGGACACCGAGGTGCGCGAGGGTGTCGAGCTGCCGAGCTACCGCGGTGACATCGTCAACAGCTATGAGTTCACTCCCGAGGCACGTCGGCATGATCCCAACCGGCTGCTCGAGGCCTACAACATCTCCTCCTCGACCCTCAACCTCATCCGCGCCTTCACGACCGGCGGTTTCGCCGACCTGCGACTGGTCCACGACTGGAACCGCGGCTTCCTCGGCTCGAATCCGAACTATCACCGCTACGAGCAGATGGCCCGCGAGATCGACCGGGCGCTGAAGTTCATGGCAGCCTGCGGCGCCGATTTCGACAGCCTCAAATCCGTCGAGTTCTTCTCCGCCCACGAAGCCCTGCTGCTCGAATACGAACGAGCACTCACCCGCATCGATTCGCGCACCGGGGACCCGTACGATGTGTCCGGCCACTTCCTGTGGATCGGGGAGCGGACCCGCCAGCTCGACTCAGCACACGTCGACTTCCTGTCCCGCGTGCGCAACCCGATCGGCGTCAAGCTCGGGCCCAACGCCACCTACGATGACGCCATGGCCCTGGCAGAGAAGCTCGACCCCGAAGCAGAGCCGGGCCGGCTGACGTTCATCACGCGCATGGGTGCAGAAAAGATCCGCGAGGGCCTGTCGCGCCTGCTCAGTCAGATCGGCGACCAGCTGCCGCACGTCACGTGGGTCTGCGACCCGATGCACGGCAACACCATCACCTCGAACACCGGGTACAAGACCCGCCGGTTCGAAGACGTCATGGCAGAAGTCGCCGGCTTCTTCGACGCGCACTACGACGCCGACACCATCCCCGGCGGCCTGCACATCGAACTCACCGGCGATGATGTCACCGAGGTGCTAGGCGGAGCCAGCGAGATCGACGACGAGGGTCTGCGCCGCCGCTACGAGACGCTCGTCGACCCGCGGCTGAACCATGATCAGTCATTGGAGATGGCATTCCAGGTCGCCGAGTACCTCACCAAGCACCAGCAGGAACACGGATGACCCCCAGGCAGCCTGCTGCGATGTATGCCTGCCTGCCCACCACCAGCTGAGGAGCCCGCACGATGATCGACCTGCGATCAGACACCGTCACCCGCCCGGACGCGGCCATGCGCCAGGCGATGATGGACGCCGACGTCGGTGATGACGTCTACGGTGAGGACCCGACGATCAACGCTCTCGAAGCCCGCGTCGCGTCCCTGCTCGGGCATGAGGCCGGCATCTTCTGCCCCTCGGGTTCGCTGACGAACATGCTCGGCGTCGCCGCACTTGTCGCACCCGGCTGGGAGCTCATCGCCGAATCCCAGGCACATGTGCTGCGGGCCGAGGCCGGCGGCCACGCCGCCCTGGCAGGCGTCACCTCCCGCACATGGGTTTCACCCGACGGCACCTTCACCGCCGCAGACGCACTTGCGCTTATGAGCCGCCCGCGCGGCTACCATCAGGTGGGCACCGCTGCGGTCGCGGTGGAGAACACCCACAACTTCGGCGGCGGGCGGATCGCCGACATCGACGAGCTGCGCACCCTCAGGCGTGAGACTGCAGCAGCTGGAGTCGCCGTTCACATGGACGGTGCGCGCCTGCTCAACGCCTGTGCAGCCACAGGGATCTCCGCCGAGGAATACGGCCGGCAGGCCGACACCGTCTCCCTGTGCCTGTCCAAGGGCCTGGGCGCACCCGTCGGCAGCGTGCTCGTCGGCAGAGCGGATGTCATCGAGAAGGCCCGTCTGCTGCGCAAGCGCTACGGAGGGGCCATGCGGCAGGCCGGCATCCTCGCCGCCGCAGGCCTGTATGCGCTCGACAACCACGTCGCCGGACTGGCCGATGACAACGCCCACGCCCGGCAGCTCGCCGACGCCCTGGCAGCCGCCCGCGAGGGCATCGTCGACCCGGAGACCGTCGAGACGAACATCGTCTTCCTCGACTTGAGCGACCAGCCGGTGGACGCCGAGCAGTTCGCCGCTCAGGCATCCGAGCGCTCGGTGCGGGTCTCAGTGATGGGGGAGAACAGCGTTCGGCTCGTCACCCACCGGGATGTCTCACCTGATCAGATCGACACGGCAGCTGAGGTGCTCACCAGCCTCGTCTGATGCTGGAGCTGCTCCGGAAGCGGGAGCGGGCCCAGCTGTTGCCTCCGGAGGCGACAGCCAGGCTCAGCTGTCGTCGTCGCCCTTCGTGTCCTCGTCCTTCTTCTCATCGTCCTTCCGGTTCTCCGGCTCCTTGCCCTTCGAGACCTTGAGGATGACGAGGTCGCCGGGATTCTTCTTCGCGGCGGCCTTCGGGTAGTGCGCGACGACATCGCCTTTCGGGGTGTGATCGCTGTAAACCTCGTCCTTGGCGATGCGCAGACCCATTCGGGCGAGGCGACCGTAGGCGGCCTCATATGAGACTCCCGTGACATCCGGGATGACAAGCGGTTCCGCGCCCTCGGAGACGACCAGGTCGACCTCAGTTCCCTTGGCGACCTCTTCGCCGCGCTTCAGCGACTGGGAGATGACCGAGCCCTCGGGCACGGAGCTGGAGTGCTCACGGTCCACAGACCCCACCTGCAGTGAGGCTCCCTCGATCGCCGAGCGTGCCTCGCTTTCGGTCATCTTGGACACATCCGGGGCTGCGAAGAGTTCCTCGCCCTTCGACACGAGGACCGTGACGACGGCGTCCTTGTCGAGTTCGGTGCCGGCTGCCGGATCGGTGCCGATCACCTTCCCCGCCGGCACCGCGGTGCTGAACTCCTCACGCGTGGCAGTCGTGAACCCGGCTGCCGTGAGCGCCGAGGCGACATCGTCCTGCTCCTGGCCGGCGACGGCGGCCGGTACCTCGGCCGTCGTCTCGATCGAGGCGATCGCACCCCAACCGGCCAGCGCGACGGCAGCAGCCGCTGCCGAAAGACCGAGTGCGGTGCGGGTGCGCCGACGACGTCGGCCGCTGTGCTTCAGACTCTCAGCCGGAGCGGCAGATCGGGCTGCTGCTGCGGCGGCCGGTGCCAGCGGGACAGGCGTGCCGGCTGAGGTCGCGTCGTCTTCGCCATCGGCGAGGTAGGGGATCTCATCAGTGCGCGCCTTCGGCTCCTTCTGCCGCGGCTCGGCCGGATCGCCCTCGTCGATGGTGATGGTGGCGGTGAGCACCGGAGCATCGGCGACCGGTGCTCCGCTGCCCTCAGCAAGATCGAGCTCCTCTTCGCTCAGCTGCGTGCGCGCCTCGGCGAGGGCCAGGCGCAGTTCGCTGGCATCGGCAGGTCGGTCCTCGGGCTTGCGGGAGGTCGCCCACAGCACGATCGCATCGAGAGTCGGGCTGACCCCGGCGACCGCCTCGGAGGGCGCCGGGACCGAGTCGTGGACGTGACGGTAGGCAACCTGAATCGGAACCTCGTCGGTGTAGGGCTGGCTGCCGGTGAGCATCTCATAGAGCATGATCCCGACCGTGTACAGGTCAGTGCGCTCATCAGCGCCGGTGCGGGTGACGAGCTCGGGTGCGACATAGCCGACGGTGCCGATGAGCGTCTTCGTCGTCGTCGATGTGCTCACCGCGCGAGCGAGACCGAAGTCGGCGAGCTTGATCTGCCCGTCGGTGCCGAGCAGCACATTGTCGGGCTTGAGGTCGCGGTGGATGATGCCGGCACCATGGACCGCCTCGAGGGCGGCGAGGATCGCATCTGTCACGACGATCGCCTGCCGTGGCGTGAGGCTGCCGCGGTGCTTGAGCTCCTTGCGCAGTGTCACCGACTCCAGGTAGTCCATCACGAGGTAGACGACTCGGTCGTCGGAGCCCTGGTCGTGGACGGCGATGAGATTCGGGTGGCTGAGCCTGGCGGCGTGGATGGCCTCGCGGCGGAACCGCTCCACGAAGGTCTCGTCGTCGAGCAGGTGCTGGTGCATGACCTTGATCGCGATCTCGCGGTCAAGGCGCAGGTCGGTGCCGCGGTAGACCATTGCCATGCCGCCGCGGGCGATGACGGATTCGACTCGGTAGCGTTCGTTGAGAACGACACCGAGCAGCGGATCGTGCAGGGTCTTCATGATGTGCTCTCCTGGCTGCGGAATCGTTCGGCGGTCACCTGGACGTTGTGGACGAATCGGCGCGTGTCGGGGTGCTGCCCGTGTGCCGCGACCGAGGCGAGACCCTGGTAGTAGCCGGCCAGCGCCTCGGCTTCGGAGTCCGTGTGTTCGAGCAGCCAGCGCAGGATCGCCAGGCCGGCGCGGATGTTCTCGGCGGTGTCGAGGATATCGACCGGTTCGCCGAGCAGCTCGGCGGCCCAGGTTCCGGCACGCGGGGTCACCTGCATGACGCCGATCGCGTTGACCGGTGAGACGACCTGCTGGCGCATCCCGGATTCCTGCTGGGCCAAGGCGGAGGCGAGGTGCTCATCGAGTCCGAGGTAGTCGGCGATCCCGCGGACCATCGCGGCGATGTCGCGCTTGTGCAGGGCGGGACGCTGTTGGAGGATCCACTTGTTGTGCCGGGCTGCTGCGAGCACCTCGGCGGGGTACGGGGTGCCGCGGTGGTCGGTGGGCAGCGGCGGCAGCTCGGCGGCCGGGACGTGCTGGCGGGCGCGGTTCGAGGTCGCCCCTGAACCGGAGAGAGCGAGCAGCTCACCCTCGCGGATGACAGTTGAGTCGCCCATCGCGTTGGCGTCCTGCAGGGCCGGCACCGAGATCTGGTAGCGCTCGGCGATCGCTTCGAGGGTCTCGCCGGCGGCGACCCGGTGGCCGGCGGTGCGCTGCTGGTGGATGTTCTTCGCCGGCAGCGACAGGATCTGGCCGGGTCGCACCGCGCTGCGGCCGCGCAGGTCGTTGAGTTCGACGATCGCCGGGGCGGACACGCCGTGGCGCTTGGCGATCGAGATGAGGGTGTCGCCGGTGCGGACCTTGTAGGTGCGTCCACCGTGGGTGACCGGGATCGCTTCGCTGACCGTGCCCGAGGTGAATCCCGGCTGGGCATCGGATGCGGGCGCAGCGCGCGGCGTGAAGGCGGGGCTGAAGCCCGGCTGCAGGGTCGGGTCGGTGGTGGGTTGGGGCACCGCCGAGGCATGCTCGTCAGCAACGGGGAGACGCTGTGCGGCCTGCTGGGATGCGAAATGCGATGCCACGGTCAACGGCGACGGGACGGCAGCCCGAGCCGATACCTGTCGCGCCCGTCCGTGCGGCGGGCGGTGCGATGCCCTGTTCATGTACGACCTGCAGTTCTGATGGGGGAAGACAAGCTGCGGTTACAGTTGATCCCAGCTTAACGACTGCGCTGCGCCACACGTGCGAGCATGCGCACTCGGCGTGTCGGTACTATCCTGAGATCTGTGACTGATTCAACCGCCGCTTCCGGTTCATCTCAGGCAGGTTCGCCCGACCATTCTGCGCAGGCGCTGGCACTCGTCGACGAGTGGCTGCCGCTGCCGGACATCGCCGAGCAGACGGGGCTGGGGATCTCGAAGGTGCGCCGCCTGATCGAGGACCGCGCGCTCATCGGGTTCAAGCACGGTTCTCCGATGGTCTTCAAGGTGCCGGCGCTGTTCATCGACGGCGACGCCCCGGTCAAGAACCTGCAGGGCACCCTCATGCTGCTGGCTGATGCCGGCTTCGCCGATGACGAGGCGATCGCTTGGCTGTTCACCCCTGACGATTCGCTGCCGGGCCGGCCGATCGACCTGCTGCGCTCGGGATCGAAGAAGGAGGTCCGGCGCCGCGCGCAGGCGCTGGCGGTCTGAGGCCTCAGGCTGAGCGGCGGGTGAGCATGAGCGCGTACTGCGCCAGCTGCTGCCGGGCCGCGTTGCTGACACCGTGGGCGGCCAGCGCGTCGAGACCCTGATGAGCTGAGGTGAGCTGTGCGTCGATCTCAGCTTCGAACTTCTCCAATGCCCCGCACGACTCGATGAGATCCTTCATCTGCTGCAGCTCGTCGAGACTGAGGTCCGGCTGCCCGAGCCGGCGCATGAGCCAGCTCGCCTGTTCGGCTGAGGCACTGTCATCGGCGGCCAGCGCCTGCAGCGCCAGGGCGATGAGGACGGTCTTCTTGCCCTGCCGGAGATCGTCACCGGCCGGTTTGCCGGTGACCGCGGGATCGCCGAACACGCCGAGTTCGTCGTCGCGCAGCTGGAATGCCCGGCCGAGCGGCAGACCGAAGTCCGAGAGCGCCGTCAGTAGAGCGGCGTCGGCCCCGGCCAGGGCAGCGCCGAGCAACAGCGGCTGTTCGACGGAGTACTTCGCTGACTTGTAGGTCAGCACTTCATCGGCGCGCGGCAGCAGTTCGTCACTGGCGACCGGGGCGGCCTGCAGGCGGATGTCGAGATACTGGCCGACCATGACATCGCGTCGGAAGTCGTTGTGGCGGCGCACCGCCTCGGCTGTGGCCGACGCCGCCAGCGCCGAGGCGCTGAAGAGCTCTTCACTCAGGCTCAGGCACAGATCCCCGGCGATGATCGCAGCGCCATCGCCGAAGAGCACCGCGTCACCGGTCCAATCACGGTCGCGGTGCATCGCGCGGAAGTACGTGTGCACGGCCGGCTGGCCGCGGCGCGTTTCGGAGTCATCGATGATGTCGTCATGGATGAGGGCTGCGGCGTGCAGCAGTTCGACCCCTGCAGCGGTGTGGGCGATGCCGGAGTTCGCAGCGTCCGTGCCGCCGGCAAGTTCGTAGCCCCACCAGGTGATGAGGGCCCGGATCCGCTTGCCCTTGGCGCTGAATGCGCGGATCGGGTCGATGAGCTCATCGGTGACCGGCGAGATCTCAGCCATGCGTGCAGCGGTGGTCCGCACGTGGTCATCGATGACGGAATCGACAGCGGCGATGACCTCGTCTGCAGGTGTGAGTGCAGTCACGGTGGTGGCGGCTGCGCTCATCGCAGCACGACTCCGCCGACGGTGACCTGCCGGTTATCGGCCTCATCGTCCGGTCCGGGCCCAACGGTCAGCGACAGCGTCTGGTCATTCTTGGTGTCGTGGAAGGCCTGTGTGGTGACATCGCCTTCCTTGGCGGCGTCTCCGACTGTCTCGAAGCCCTTGTCTTTGAGCGAGTCGGTGTAGAACTTGAGGATCTCCTCTTCGGACTTCTCGCTCAGCTGGACGAGGGACACGCCGATGCGCTCGCTGTCAGCCGCGGCGTCCGCGCCGTCAGCCCCGTCTGCGCCGGCAGCCCCGTCCTCGTCCTCAGCGCCGTCCTCCCCCTCGGGTGCCTCAGTGGCCCCGGCGTCTTCGCCCTCGGGCGACTGCTCGTCGAGAGGGCTGAGGGTGGAGGAGACGATCTCGGCTTCCGGCAGCGGCTCGATCGCAGCGGGGAAACCGTCGATGAGCTCGCCGTATGCGGTCTGTTCATCACCGCCTGAGGCCTCGGTCTCCTCGGTTCCAGGGGCAGCGGTCTCCGTCGCTGTCTGCTCCTCGGACGCAGGCGCATCGTCTCCGGTGCAGCCGGAGAGGATCAGCGCGGCGGAGACGGCCAGGGCTGAAGTCGTCAGAGCAGTGCGTTGTATCATGCTTCCAGACTAGCGCCCAGGAGAGACATGAGTCGAAAGCAGCTTGCCCGCTCAGGCGGAGATCTCGCGGCGCTCGGCACCGACGACACCGGATGCACCATGCTCCACCTGGACATGGACGCCTTCTTCGTCTCCGTCGAACTGCTCACCCGGCCCGAGCTGCGCGGCACACCGGTCATCGTCGGCGGGCGCGCCGGCCGCGGGGTCTGCGTTTCAGCCAGCTATGAGGCCCGAGAGTACGGCATCCACGCCGCGATGCCGATGTCGCGTGCAGTGCAGCTGTGCCCGCAGGCCACCGTCATCCCGCCCTCGCGCGGTGCCTACTCGCACTACTCCCGGCAGGTCTTCGACATCATCGCCGAGGTGACCGACGAGTTCACCAAGGTCAGCGTCGACGAAGGATACGTCGACGTCACCTCCGCGCTGCGCCGACTCGGCCGGCCCGCCGACATCGCAGCCGGGCTCCGCGCTGAGATCACCGCGCGCACCGGGCTGACCGCCTCGATCGGGGTGGCCGCGACGATGGTGGTGGCCAAACTCGCCTCCGCCCGGGCCAAGCCAGACGGGCTGCTCGTCGTCCCCGTCGCGCGGACGCAGCAGTTCCTCGCCCCGATGCCGATCGAGGCGCTGCCCGGGGTGGGAGCGAAGCTGCAGGAGACCCTGCGCAGGTACGGCATCACCACGATCGGTCAGCTGGCGGAGGCCGATGCTGACTGGGCAGCGCAGACGCTCGGGTCCTTCGGTGTCACCGTTCACGGATTCGCCCGCGGCATCGACTCACGCACCATCCGCGACTCCGCCAAAGAGCACACCGTCAGCGCCGAACGCACATTCCCTGCTGACATCGCCGACCTTCCCAGCCTCGAGCGCGAGCTGCTGAGACTGGCCAACGGTGTGGCCGGGCGGCTGCGCCGCGAGGAGATCGTGACAGGGACGGTCGGTCTGAAGTTCCGGCTGCACGACTTCCGCACCTTCAGCCGGCAGATCACGCTCCCGGCGCCGACCGATGTGGCAGCTGAGATCCATGCCGCGCTGCTGCCCCTGCTCCGGCGCCTCTATGCCGAGCACCGCGAACCGGTCCGCCTGCTGGGTCTGCGCGCCGCCGATGTCATCGATCGCGATGCTGCCGGACGACAGGCCACCCTCGATGAGCCCGACCGCTCTCCGCGCGATGCCGAGCTCGCCCTTGACGAGGTGCGCAGAAGATTCGGCAGCACCGTTATCGGGCAGGCGTCCTTGCTGGAACCGAGGCGTCGGGAAACGACCGACGGGCAGTGATCTCCCATCCGATGGCGGCTGGGCTGTGAACCTGGTCAGAGTATGCTTGCCAGCTCGATTCCGAGATGCCGAAACGGGGCCGGAAGGACTATCATTGAGGTACGACTTTTCTAGCGCGCAGGTGAAGGGGGCTACCATGCCACTCTCAGAACATGAACAGCAGCTACTGGACCAGCTTGAGCAGCAGCTGCGCAGTGAGGACCCTCGCTTTGCCCAGAACATCTCGCAGCCGCGTCCGTCCGGCGGGGGATCGGTTTCAGCCAAGCGGTTCGTCATCGGGGTGCTCGGCCTGCTGGCGGGCATCGCCATCGCGCTTGCCTCCATCTACTTCTTCGGCATGCCGTTCGGCGCCGTCGTCGGTGTCATCGGATTCGCCGTGATGGTCGCCGGTGGATACTGGGCCGTCAACGGAGGCTCCGGAAGCGCGCCGAAGGGCAGCGTGCACAACGCCACCTCTGCCAAGGCCTCGGCCGGCAGCACTCCAGGATCCAGCAGCTTCATGGATCGACTCGAAGATCGCTGGGAGAAGCGCCGCCGCGGAGAATGATCCGCCTACCCCAGTTCTCTGACAGCAGATCCCGCTCGGCGTCGTCGGCGGGATCTTTCCTTTTCCTCACCGGCGCCACCATGCCGGTTCGAACAGCTCCCTGGAGAAGTGCCGGCCGAGGGTCTCCGCAGAAGCGCTTGCCGAGGGTCTCCGCAGAAGTGCCGGCCGAGGACCCCAGCAGAGCATGACCGGTTTCCGTGACCTCAGAGCGCGGGCGGATGCGGGAATGAGCATCCGGCCCGGCCCCCCGCGCTGCGGG
>NZ_JALXKS010000062.1 GCF_025144725.1 Brevibacterium sp. p3-SID960
GCCTCGGGACCGGTGTGTCAGCGGTGCTCTGGTGCTGCGCAGCAGGGCCCGCTGAGCGCGGCGGGCATGCGGTTCGGCAGTGATAGAGTCCGAGGTGACCGTCCTGAGAACGAACTAGGGGAGAACACCTTCATGGCCCTGCGGATGTCGACGCTGTTTGCGCGCACCCTGAAAGAAGACCCGGTCGATGCCGAGGTCGCCAGCCATAGGCTGCTGCACCGCGGCTCCTACATCCGCCGTGCCGCCCCAGGGATCTATACGTGGCTGCCGCTCGGGCTCGAGGTGCTGCGCCGCATCGAGAACATCGTGCGTCAGGAGATGGTCGCCGCCGGTTCCCAGGAAGTCCACTTCCCGGCGCTGCTGCCGGCCGGTCCCTACGAGGCCTCGGGCCGCTGGGAGACCTACGGTGACGGGATCTTCAGGCTCAAGGACCGCAAGGAAGCCGACTATCTGCTCGCGCCGACGCACGAGGAGCTGTTCACGCTGCTCGTCAAGGACCTGTACTCCTCGTACAAGGACCTGCCGCTGAGCATCTTCCAGATCCAGACGAAGTACCGCGACGAGGCGCGTCCGCGCGCTGGCCTGCTGCGCGGACGCGAGTTCATCATGAAGGACGCCTACTCCTTCGACATCGACGACGCCGGGCTGGACGAGTCCTACCAGATCATGCGCGATGCCTACATCCGCATCTATGAGCGCCTCGGCCTGCCCTACGTCATCGTCGAGGCGACCTCCGGGGCGATGGGCGGCTCGGGCACCGAGGAGTTCCTCTATCCCTCCGAGGTCGGTGAGGACACCTACGTGCGCACCACCGGCGGATACGCCGCCAACGTCGAGGCCGTCACCACGCTCGTCGGCGAGCCGCTCGATGCCTCGGACGCGCCGGCTGCACACAAGGAGACGACCCCGGAGGCGAACACCATCGCTTCCCTGGTTGATGTCTCAAACGAGCTCTTCGCCCGCGCAGACCGCCCGTGGGAGGCCGCAGACATGATGAAGCTCGTCATGTGCACCCTCGTCCACCCGGACGGGCAGCGGGAGGTCATCGCCATCGGCCTGCCCGGCGACCGGGAAGTCGACCTCGACCGGGCCGCCGGCTCCGGGATGCTCTCCACCGGCGAGATCGACCTCGAACCGGCGAGCGCGGAGGACCTGGCCAAGCACCCGGACATCGTCGTCGGCTACATCGGCCCCGGCACCTCGCTGGCCGATCAGGTGCTCGGCGCGGAGGGCAGCTCGGGCGTGCGCTTCTTCGTCGATCCGCGCATCACCCGCGAGGGCTCGCGCTGGGTGGCCGGCGGCAATGAGGCCGGCACCCATGTCTACGACCTCATCCTCGGCCGCGACTTCACTGTCGATGGTGTACTCGAAGTCGCCAAGGTTCACGAAGGCGATCCGGCCCCGGACGGCTCCGGCCCGCTGGAGCTGGCCCGCGGAGTGGAGATCGGCCAGATCTTCAAGCTCGGCACCCGCTACGCCGAGGCGCTTGACCTCAAGGTGCTCGACGAGAACGGCAAGGCCCAGGTCGTGACAATGGGCTCCTACGGTGTCGGCGTCACCCGCGCCATGGCCTGCATCGCCGAGGAGAACCACGACGACAAGGGCCTCATCTGGCCCCAGCACCTGGCACCGGCCGATGTGCACATCGTCGCCACCGGCAAGGGCGCAGAACCGCTCGAGGCCGCCGAGAAGATCACCGCCGAGCTCGAATCGATGGGCGTGCGCGTCCTGCTCGACGACCGCCCGAAGGCCTCACCGGGCGTGAAGTTCGGTGACGCCGAACTGCTCGGCGTGCCAACGATCCTCGTCGTCGGCCGCGGCCTGGCCGACGGCAGACTGGAGCTGCGCGACCGTCGCACCGGCGAAGCGACCGACGTGCCGGTCGAAGACGCCGTCGCCCGCACCGTCGAAGCCGTCGATGCGAAGTACCAGGAGCTCGGCGCCAAGCGCGGCGAACTCTGAGCTGAGTCTCCACAGCGGCCGGGACACGCAGCCGTGCCCCGGCCGCTGCGCTGCGTCTGCTGCTGTGCCCCGGCGTCTGCTGTCGGTGTTGAATTGCAAGCAGAGTTCAACCGCTGCCAGGGTTCATCTGGCGTCAAGGTTCATGACGAACAACGGCGCCAGACGACCACAGGTGACACCAGACGTCGGCACATGACGTCACCGGCGCCTCGGGAACAGGTCAGCCGTCGGGCTGGGCGTGTCGCATCGACACCCAACTGTTCTGGAGGGCCCATGACCGACACTCCCGTCTCCCCAGGAACTACACCTAGAGGGCTTCAGCGACAGCATCGCAGGCGTCCTCGCGGCAGCGGCATCTGGTCAACGGTGCGCAGCCGGCGGCGGCGATTGTGTGAGGTGATGCGACAGACAGCAGACCGAGATCAGGCGCGCAGGGGCCGGAACCGTAGAGGTTTCGGTCCCTTAAGCTTCGCTGCTCTCCGGCGTAAGCCGACGGGTGCGCGCACCGGCGGGTCGAGGGGCTGCCGTTGAGGAGGACAATGCGCGGCATGGGATTCCGGCCTTTCGCCGCGGGGACGAGCTGACCATTCATACGCTCAAGCGCACCGCTGGCAGGCGCGCATCTGACCGTCATGTCATGTCATCGCCTGTCATATGACGTCACGACCGGCCAGTCGGCACGGCTCAGCCGAGGCGCTTGAGATCGTGGGCGCTGACGCCGCCGACGCTGACCCCGCACATCGCCCGGCACACCCACAGCGAGCGGGCGGCATCGCCGAAGGCCTTCTGCGTACCCTTATAAGCAGAGCGCAGGTACCAGAACATGTTCTCCAGCTCGCGGACGACCGTCGCGCCCATGCCGTAGGCGGCTTCGATCTCGGCGTGATGGCACAGCCGGTGGGCGAACTCGCGCAGCCACTGTGCCTGCTCTTCACCGGTGGGCCGGGGGATCTCATACAGCCGGTTCCACAGCACCGGGGCGACCATATAGGCCGTCGGGCCGGTCAGCGGCTGCGGGTCGATCGCCTTCCAGGTGGCTACCCCGCTGAGGTCCGGGTGGCCGGCGAGGATGTTGTAGTAGTGCAGGTCGGCGTGCAGCAGCCAGTGCTCATCGGAGTACGCCAGCTTCTCCATCCACATTCGGGCGCTGTCGAGCACCTGATAGTCCTGGGCGGAGAATTCCGGGAAGTCGCGCACGAGCGCACAGTCGGCCTGGAAGGTCTCCAGCCATTTCGCGGCGATGTCCTGTACGCGCACGAACCCCGGCACGCCGGCAACTTTGAGCGCGCGGACGAGCTGGCCCCAGATCGGCGGCACGCTGCCCAGCGGCTCGGTCGAGAGGTTGACGGTGGTGCGCAGCCGCTCCTGCAGCGTCGCCCGGAACGAGCTGTCCTGTTCGAACACGCGCACCGCACCGTGGCCCTGCCAGGCCTGCAGGGCCTCGAGGACCTGCAGGTGGACCTGCGGGTTGGCGGTGTTGGGGGCAGCGAAGCGGATGATCGCCTGATAGTTCTCCTGTGTCAGCACCGGGATGACGAGGCTCTCGGCTCCGGCCCATGGCGAACCGGGCACCGGGTCGCGGGTGAGCTTCCACCGGTCGAGCAGCTCGATGAGCATGAAGTCCAGCGCCTGCGCCCACGCACCAGCGTATTCGGCGCCGATCACCTCAGCAGCCGAATTGAGCAGCACAGCAGGTACGCGCATCGTCATCCTTCCGTTGTCGGGGTGGCGGTGGCAGGGGCGGTGATGTCGAAGCGCAGCGTCTGAAGCTGCCCGAGCTGTGCCCGGGCCGAAGCCGACTGCCACAGGCTCGCCAGTCCCAGGCGCGGGGCCTGCACATCGTCACCGAAAAGGGGCTCGATCCGCGTGATGATCGCATCCTCGTAGGCGGCTGCGGCCGTCTCAGCTCCCGCGCTGGCCGGATCCGGGTCGATCCGCCAGGCCGGCTGATTCTCCGCTGCCGGATGCCCGGCGTCGGCCAGCCGCTCGTTGGCCAGGTCGGCTGCGACATCGAGTTCGGTGATCCGGGTGCGCATCATCTGGCGGGTGGGCGCATCAGCGGGGACGAGCACGGCGGTGCGCTCATAGGCATATGAGCCCTGATAGCAGGCTTGGGCGAAGGCGGTCAGCGCATCCTGCTGCGGATCGGCCTGCTCGCCCTCGCCTGCCGGGGTGCCGCTGTCCGCACTCGGCGAGGCACCGGCGTCGGTGTCCGGACGGTCGGCAGGCACAGTGCGGATCGTCTCCAGCAGCGGCTCAGCCCGGTCATCGCCGACCTGCTGCAGGAGCAGCACCGCACCGACAGCGACGTCGGCAAGCACCGCCCGCATCGAGTCGAGGTCATCGAAGCGGGTGACGATCGCCTCGGCGGCGGCATGCAGCCCGTCGGCATAGGTGTAGGAATCCGGCCCCGAGGTGGGGGTCGGAGTGACAAGTTCGCTCGGCGGTGCCCACTCGGGCCCGATCGCTGCAGCCAGGGTGTCCACGACCTCGGCGTCGGTGCCATCGGCCTCGGTGCGGGCGAGGATCCGCGCCACGGTGTTGCGCACGTCATCAGCGGTCGAGAGCACAGGGACCTCCGGATCGCGGTCGAGGCGCAGGCCGCAGCCGGAGAGCGCGAGCACCAGCGCTGCCGCCCCGCCCATGAGCGTGCGGCGGCTGATCCTCTTCCCCTGCAATGCCATGCTGACAATCCTAACGGCATGGATCTGGCCACCGGCCCACGGTGCGCGGAGCGCAGGCCGGGGGTCAGCCCGTGTTCAGAGACCGGCCGTAGGGTGGAGGGCATGGACAAGCACACAGCCCCCGTCAGGGATGCCATCGTCGAACCACTGGCCGCCCGCGGCATCGTCGTCGAGGACATCACTGCCCATGTCGCCGGCCGCTTCCGCACGCTGACCGTCGTCGTCGACCTCGACGGCACGACCACAGACCCGGTCTCGCTTGACCACATCACCGAGGCCACCCGGATCATCTCCGAGACCATCGACGACCTGCCGCTGTTCAACGACCACGCCTACGACCTGCAGGTCACCTCGCCGGGCGCGACCCGCCCGCTGCGCGAGACGCGTCACTTCCAGCGTGTGATCGGCCGCACGCTGGCCGTGCGCACCACCTCGGATGAAGAATTCGAAGGCGTGCTGCTGACCGTCAGCGACGGCGACGCTCCCGAGGCGGTCTTCCGGCTTGCCGACGGATCGGAACGGACCCAGAAGCTCGCCGGGATCGCCCACGCCGAGGCGGTTCTCCAGTTCAGATAGGCCTGCGCCCCCGCCCTGGGCAGGCGGCAGGTGACGCCCGGATGCTTCCCTGGCCCAGGCAACTCCGCTAGGCTCAAGGGCACATCGCCCATACCGACAACTCAACAGCCGGCACGACCCGCACGGGTCCTGGTGCCGAGAAGGACTCAGCAATGGACATCGACCTCTCTGCGCTCCGTCTGATCGAGCACGAAAGGGAGATCCCGTTCGAAACGCTTGTCGAGCTCATCGAACAGGCCCTCCTGACCGCCTACCACCGCACCGAGGGCGCCTACCCGGATGCTCGTGCGGAACTCGACACCAAGACCGGCACCGCCACCATCTGGGCGGTGGAGTTCGACAACGACGACAACCCGATCGGCGAGTTCGACGACACGCCTGACGGGTTCGGGCGGATCGCGGCGATGACCGCACGCAACATCATCCACCAGCGGCTGCGCGATGTTGAGGACGCCTCGGTGCTGGGCACCTTCAAGAACCGCGAAGGCGAGATCGTCTCCGGGCTCATCCAGCAGGGCCGCGACGAGCACATGATCCAGGTCGACCTCGGCGAAGTCGAGGCCGTCCTGCCCCCGCACGAGCAGGTGCCCGGCGAGGAGTACAGCCACGGCAACAGGATCCGCGTGTACGTCACCGACGTGCACAAGGGGCTCAAGGGGCCCTCGATCACCGTGTCGCGTTCGCACCCGAACCTCGTGCGCAAACTGTTCGCGCATGAGTCCCCGGAGATCGCCGACGGCACCGTCGAGATCGTCTCGCTCTCCCGCGAGGCCGGCCACCGCACGAAGATGGCCGTGCGGGCCACGGTGCCCGGCGTCAACGCCAAGGGAGCCTGCATCGGCGAGCTTGGCTCCCGGGTGCGTGCGGTGATGGCCGAGCTGGGGGAGGAGAAGATCGACATCGTCGACTACTCCGATTCGCCGGCGAAGTTCGTCGCCAACGCGCTCTCCCCGGCACGGGCGATGCGCGTCGATGTGCTCAGCGAAGCTCAGAAGCTCGCCCGGGCCGTCGTCCCGGCCGACCAGCTGTCGCTGGCGATCGGCAAGGAGGGGCAGAACGCCCGCCTGGCCGCCAAGCTCACCGGCTGGAAGATCGACATCGTCACCCCCGAGGACGACGCCGCCGGCGAGGGCTGAGTGCCGGGTGCGCCTGCGGGCAGTGGTAGACTGGCAGGCGTGTTATGTGCTGGTGAACCTCTGCGCATGTGTCTGGCATGCCGGAAGCGGGAGCCGATGAGTCGGCTCGTCAGGCTCGCAGTGGTTGACGAAAGCACACCGCACATTGCGGTTGACGCCCAGCGCAGGCTGCCCGGGAGGGGAGCCTGGATCCATCCCGATGAGCGCTGCGTCGACTCAGCGGTGAAGAGAAGCGCGTTCAGACGAGCGCTGCGCACTCAGGCCCCGGCCGGTGCACAGCTGCTCGATGACATCCGTCGGATTACGGAAAGCAGATGAACCGAATGGAAACCCAGCAGTGAGTGCTCAGAAATGACACCCGACGCATACGGTCGTGAGCAGTGAAATGAGAACTGTTCACTCACGATGAGGTTCCTTCCTGTCCGGGAAGGAACCCGGACAGGAGAAAAGTGGCAAAGCCCCGTGTCCATGAGCTCGCGAAGGAGCTCGGCACAACAAGCAAAGACGTGCTGGCGAAGCTGCAGGAGATGGGCGAATTCGTCCGCACTGCATCGTCGACAGTCGAAGCACCCGTGGTGCGCAAGCTGAAGGAAGCCTACGGCGATTCCGGCAGAGCAGGTGCGAAGAAGGACAAGGCTGCACAGAAGCCCGCCGCCCCGAAGCCGGGTGCGAAGTCCGCCCCCAAGCCGGGAGCCTCCGGCAGCGCCAAGCCGGCTGCCCCGGCAGCCGAGAAGAAGCCTGCCGCCCCGAAGCCGGCAGCCAAGCCCGGCCAAGCAGCCCCGAAGCCGGGCGCGCAGTCCGCTCCCAAGCCGGCCCCCAAGCCCGGAGCCGCCGGCGTCAAGCCCGGACCGCGCCCCGGCGGCGGTCGCAGCAGCGCACGTCCTGGCAACAACCCGTTCGCGCCCTCGCAGGGGATGCCCAAGCCCGGTGCCAAGCCCGGACCGCGCCCCGGCGGCGGCCGCGGCGGCGCACGTCCTGGCAACAACCCGTTCGCGCCCTCGCAGGGGATGCCCAAGCCCGGTCCCAAGCCGGGGCCGCGTCCTGGTGGCAGCGGGGACGCTGTCCGCACCGGCGGCGGCCCGAAGCCGCGCGGCGGCAAGCCAGCCCCGCGTCCGGGCGCACCGCGCCCGAATCCGGCGATGCTGAAGAACTCCGCCCTGGCCAAGCCCGCGCCGTCGCGCGGCGGCGGCCGGGGACCCGGCGGCCCCGGCGGACCCGGCGGCGGTCCCGGTGGACCTCCGCGCGGTGGACGTCCGGGCGGTCCGCGCGGCTCCGGTCGCGGTCGGGGCGCCACCCAGGGTGCGTTCGGCCGCGGCGGCGGTCGCGCACGGAACAAGAAGTCCAAGCGCGCAAAGCGCCAGGAGATGGAGCAGATGCAGGCTCCGTCGATTGGCGGCGTCACCGTCCCGCGCGGCGACGGCAGCACCCCGCTGCGCCTGCGCCGCGGATCGTCGCTGGCCGACTTCGCCGAGAAGATCAACACCGATCCGACGAACCTCGTCACGGTGCTCTTCCACCTCGGTGAGATGGCCACGATCACCCAGTCGCTGGACGAGGAAACCTTCCAGATCCTCGGCGAGGAGCTCGGCTACAAGATCCAGATCGTCTCGCCTGAGGACGAGGACCGCGAGCTGCTCGAGAGCTTCGACATCGACCTCGAGGCCGAAGCCGAGGCTGAGGACGATGAGGACCTGCAGGCCCGTCCGCCGGTCGTGACCGTCATGGGTCACGTCGATCACGGTAAGACGAAGCTGCTTGATGCGATCCGTTCGGCTGACGTCACGGCCAAGGAGGCCGGCGGCATCACCCAGCACATCGGCGCCTACCAGGTGTCGATGGAGCACGAGGGCGAGAACCGCCGCATCACCTTCCTCGACACCCCTGGTCACGAGGCATTCACCGCCATGCGTGCCCGCGGTGCCAAGGCCACCGACGTCGCGATCCTCGTTGTCGCCGCCGATGACGGCGTCATGCCGCAGACCATCGAGGCGCTCAACCACGCCCAGGCTGCCGGTGTACCGGTCGTCGTGGCGGTCAACAAGATCGATAAGGACACCGCGAACCCGCAGAAGGTCATGTCGCAGCTGACCGAATACGATCTCATCGCCGAGGAGTTCGGCGGCGAGACGATGTTCGTGCCGATCTCGGCGCTGCAGCGCAAGGGCATCGACGACCTGCTCGAGGCCGTGCTGCTGACCACCGACGCGGCGCTGGATCTCAAGGCCAACCCGGACAAGTCCGCTCGCGGCATCGCCATCGAAGCCAAGCTCGACAAGGGTCGCGGTGCGGTTGCCACCGTGCTCGTCGAGTCCGGCACCCTCAAGCAGGGAGATGCGATCGTGTGCGGCACCGCCTACGGCCGTGTGCGTGCGCTGTTCGATGAGAACGGCCAGTCAGTCGAAGAGGCCGGGCCCTCACGTCCGGTGCAGGTGCTGGGTCTGTCATCCGTGCCGCGTGCCGGGGACGCGTTCCTGGCCACCGACGACGACCGCACGGCCCGTCAGATCGCTGAGAAGCGCGATGCCATCGAACGCAATGCCGCCCAGGCACGCGGACGCAAGCGCATCAGCCTCGAGGACTTCACCAAGGCGCTCGAAGAGGGCAAGGTCGACATGCTCAACCTCATCCTCAAGGGCGACGTCTCCGGTGCGGTCGAAGCACTCGAGGATTCGCTGCTCAAGATCGATGTGGGCGAGGAAGTCGACCTGCGGATCATCCACCGCGGCGTCGGTGCGATCACCGAGAACGACATCAACCTCGCCACCGTCGACAACGCGATCGTCATCGGCTTCAACGTCCGGCCCGAAGCCAAGGCCCGCGACCTGGCGGAGTCCGAGGGCGTCGATGTCCGGTACTACTCGGTCATCTACGACGCGATCGATGACATCGAGAACTCGCTCAAGGGCATGCTCAAGCCCGAGTTCGAGGAAGTCCACACCGGCTCGGCCGAAATCCGCGAAGTGTTCCGCTCCTCGAAGTGGGGCAACATCGCCGGCTGCATGGTCAAGGACGGCGTCATCAAGCGCAACTCGAAGGCCCGCATCACCCGTGACGGAGTCGTCGTCGGCGACAACCTCACGGTGGAGTCGCTGCGTCGCTTCAAGGACGACGCCACCGAGGTCCGCGAGGGCTTCGAGTGCGGTGTCGGTCTCGGCAGCTTCAACGACATCCGCGAAGGCGATCTCATCGAGACCTTCGAGATGCAGGAGAAGCCGCGCGACTGACGCT
>NZ_JALXKS010000063.1 GCF_025144725.1 Brevibacterium sp. p3-SID960
GCGGCAGGTCAAGGAGAAGGCCCTCGGCTGAACCCCCCCGGGCCCCCCCCCGGGGCCGGCGCCAGCGCCTGGTGCTGGACAGCTGCCAGCTGACATCGAACTCGACGACGCGCCAGCCGACGTCGTCGCCAAACTGCTGGCCGAAGAGCAGCAGGCGCTGGCAGATTCTGCAGCCGCCCTCGACGTCCCAGCCCTGACTGCGGCCGCAGAGGCCATCTGCGCGGCCCGGCGCGTCGTCATCACCGGCATCGGCGCCTCGGGCATCGTCGCCCGGGACCTTGCAGCCAAACTCGAGCGCATCGGCATCATCAGCCAGCCGATCACCGAGGGACACTATGCGCTCACCGTTGCTGCCGTCATGGAACCGGCCGATCTGCTCATCGCCATCAGCGCCTCCGGTGAAACCGCCGACATCCTCGAACCCCTCGACGTTGTCCGGGGATCCGGCATCCCCACCGTGGCGATCACCGTGCGGCCGCGCTCGCGCATCACCGCAGCCGATCACGTCCTCATCGGCGTCGCTGCGCGGGAAAGCGACATGCGGCCTGCTGCCATGAGCTCACGCACCGGACAGCTGTTCATCGGCGACTCACTCTTCGCACTCGTCTACCAGCGCCGCGCCGACCAGGCTGGCGCCGCCGTCACCGCCTCCCACCAGATGCTCGCCCCTCGCCGGGCGCGAAAGGACCCCTCATGATCGACAACACCACCCCGGCGCCCACGGCCGGCCTCCTGTCCACCTCGGCGGCTGGTGCGGCGGCCGCCTCGGCGGCGGGCTCGACACCCTCGTCGACAATTGCCTCGACAACCGAGGCGATCGACTCCCGGTTCGCACACATCGACACGCTTTCGACGATTGAGCTGGCCGGGGTGATGAACAACGAAGACGCCCGCGTCGCCCCATCGGTCGGCGCGCATCTGGCAGAGATCGCCCGCGCTGTCGACGGGATCACCGAGCGGATGCGCCGCGGCGGCCGGCTCATCTACGTCGGCGCCGGCACCGCCGGCCGGCTCGGCGTGCTCGACGCCTCCGAATGCCCACCGACCTTCAGCACCGACCCGAGCCGTGTCATCGGGCTCATCGCCGGCGGCCGGGATGCCCTCATCACCGCCGTCGAAGGCGCCGAAGACGACACCGCGCTCGGTCGGGCCGATATCGCAGCCCAGGCTGTCGGCCCCGATGACGCAGTCGTCGGCATCGCCGCTTCCGGCGCAACCCCGTACACCGTGGATGCCGTCACCGCCGCCCGCGAGGCCGGCGCATTCACCGCAGGCATCTCCTGCAATGCAGACTCCGCACTCGGCGCCGCCGCCGAGGTGCCGATCGAGGTCGTCGTCGGGCCCGAGCTCGTCGCCGGCTCCACCCGGCTCAAAGCCGGCACCGCCCAGAAGCTCGTGCTCAATATGCTCTCGACGATGACGATGATCCGGCTCGGCAAGACCTACGGCAACCTCATGGTCGACGTCGACGCCACCAACCACAAGCTCACCGCCCGCGTGCACCGCATCGTCACCGAAGCCACCGGCGCCGACGAAGACACCGTCACCTCCGCCGTCGAGGCCGCGGGCGGGAAGGCCAAGACCGCGATCCTCATGATCCTCGCCGACCTCGACGCACTCGCAGCCGAAGACGCACTCGCCGCAGCAGGCGGCGTGCTGCGCACAGCCCTCACCACCCACACCCCGAACTCCCAGAAGGAGCAGTCGTGACCGCATCCCCGCAGACCATCGCCCAGCAGGTGATTGCACACCTCGGCGGCGCCGGAAACGTCGGCTCCGTTGAGAACTGCATCACCCGTCTGCGCCTGCCCGTGGCCGATCAGGACCTCGTCGACACCGTCGGCCTCAAAGCCGTCGACGGTGTGCTCGGCGTCGTCGAGGATCAGACCATGCAGGTGATCCTCGGGCCCGGCCTCGTCGACGAGGTCGCCGATGAGATCGAGCGAGCCCTCGCCTCGGGAACGGCAGACGATCAGGCGACCGACACCTCGGGCACGGGCGCCACGGCAGCCGGCGCCACGGCAGCCGGCGTCGTCTCCGCAGGCTCGGGCGCTGCCGGTGCCCGTGCCGGTGCCGGGACAGGCGACGATACGGCCGAACGGCTGCAGCAGCGCGGGGCGGACATGAAGGCCGCGCAGAAGGAGCGCAACCGGACCCCGGTCAAGGCGTTCCTGCGCCGGGTGGCCAACATCTTCCTGCCGCTCATCCCCGCCCTCATCGCATGCGGCATCATCGCCGGGTTCAACGGTCTGCTCACCAACCTCGTGCAGAACGGCACCTGGACGTGGGCGGCCGGGCTGACCCCGATCCTCACCGCGATCGCCAGCGGCTTCATGAGCCTCATCGCAGTGTTCGTCGGAATGAACGCCGCCAAGGAGTTCGGCGGCACCCCGATCATCGGCGGTGCGGTCGCAGCGATCATCCCATTCGCCGGTGTCGCCGATGTCACGATCTTCGGCACCGAACTCGCCCCCGGCCAAGGCGGCGTCATCGGCGCGCTGCTGGCCGCCGTGCTCGCCGCCTATATCGAACGTTGGGCCCGCACCTGGGCGCCGCGCTCGCTCAGCATGCTCATCGTGCCGACGTTCACGGTCCTTGTCGTCGGCGTGCTCACCCTGTTCCCCCTCATGACGGTCGCCGGCTGGATCGCCGAGGGCATCGGCGTGCTCGCCAACCAGCTGCTGCAGGTCGGCGGCGGAATCGCCGGGTTCGTCCTCGCCGGGCTTTTCCTGCCGCTGGTGATGTTCGGGCTGCACCAGGCCCTCATCCCCATCCACGCCACCCTCATCGAACAGGCCGGCTACACCGTGCTGCTGCCGATTCTCGCAATGGCCGGCGGCGGCCAGGTCGGCGCTGCTGTGGCCGTGTTCCTCAAGGTCCGGGACGCCAGCATGCGCCGGACCATCAAATCCGCGCTGCCGGCCGGTGTGCTCGGCGTCGGTGAGCCGCTCATCTACGGCGTCACCCTCCCGTTGGGCCGGCCGTTCATCACCGCGTGTGTCGGCGGTGCCTTCGGCGGGGCGTTCATCGGCGTGTTCAACCAGCTGGGCACCACCGTCGGGTCGACGGCGATCGGCCCCAGCGGCTGGGCGCTGTTCCCGCTCACCACCGGCAATGAGGGGATCGGTGCGGCCGTGGCGATCTACGGATTCGGTCTGCTCGTGGCCTATGTGGCAGGCTTTCTGGCAACGTATTTCTTCGGATTCTCGAAGCAGGCACTGGCCGAACTCAACAACCCGCACACCTCAGCCGCCAACGCCGATTCACAGCAGGGAGCAGCGTAATGACCACCACCATCACCGCACCGATCGCCGGCGCCGTCGTCGCCCTCGCCGAGGTGCCCGACCCGGTCTTCGCAGAGGAGATCGTCGGCCCAGGAGCCGCCATCGACCCCGGCGAGGCGGCGTCGCTGACCGCCGTCGCCCCGGTCGCCGGGAGGCTGTCGAGCCTCAAACCGCACGCCTTCGTCATCTCCACTCCGGACGGCCGCGGCATCCTCGTCCACCTCGGCATCGACACCGTCGAGCTCTCCGGCGCCGGATTCGAGCTGCTCGCCGAGGCCGGAGCCGAGGTGGCTGCCGGTGACGCACTCATCACCTGGGACACCGCTCCGGCCCGGGAGGCCGGCAAGTCGCTCGTCGTCCCGGTCATCGTCCTCGAAGCCGAATCCGGCGACCTCAAAATCACCCCGGCCGCCGAGGTCGCAGCCGGCGAGGGGCTCATCGAACTGGCATGAGCACATCCGGCAAGGTTCCAGCGGCAGCAGGTTCCGCGACGGAGGCGACGCTGCTCATCGACGACGTCCGCCTCGTCGACGCCCACCGCGACACCCCCGCTGGCTGGGTGCTGGCCGGGCGCGCGGGGATCATCAGCAGCGGGGCCGGGCCCGCGCCCGAGGTGCCGGCCGGCTGCCAGCAGATCGCCGGGGCCGGCAGGATGCTCACCCCCGGGCTCATCGACATGCACTCCCACGGAGGCGGCGGCGGGTCCTTCGACGGGCCTGTCGAGCAGATCCACACCGCGCTGAGGGCCACGGCCACGCACGGGGTGACGCGTTCGATGCTCAGCCTCGTGACCGGCTCGGCACCGGACACCGCTGCAGCACTCGAATCGATTGCCGAACCGGCCGACAGTACGGCAGGCCCGGCAGATCCGGACTACTCGACAGCGCCGGGCGGTCCGGCGGCTGGCGGTGCCGGGATCATCGGTGTGCACCTGGAGGGGCCGTGCATCAGCCCGCACAAGGCCGGCGCTCACGACCCGACGCTTATGCAGACGCCGAGCACGGAGCTCATCGACCGCTTCATTGAGGCCGGCGGGGGCTGGCTGCGCTACATCACCATCGCCCCTGAGCTGCCCGGCGCCCTTGCCGTGATCCGGCACGCTGCAGACCGCGGCATCCGGATGGGCATCGGGCACACCAATGCCGACTACGCAACCACCCGTGCGGCCTTCGACGCCGGGGCGACGATCCTCACCCACGCCTTCAACGCCATGCCCGGCATCCACCACCGCGATCCCGGCCCGCTCGTCGCCGCCCTCGACGACGATCGGGTGACCGTCGAGCTCATCCTCGACGGCGTTCACGTGGTCGAACCGGTCGCCGCCCACCTGTGGCAGTCCTGCCGCGGCCGGTTGGCGCTCATCACCGACGCGATGTCAGCCGCCGGATTCGGCGACGGCTCCTACCGCCTCGGCGGGCTCGCCGTCACCGTCGCCGGCGGCGTCGCCCGCCTGACCGGCACCGATACGATCGCCGGCTCCACCCTCACCCTCGATGACGCCGTGCGCCGGGCCATCGGCCTCGGCGTCGGTGTGCAGGAGGCTATCGCAGCCGCCACCTCGATACCGGCCGCCAGCCTCGGACTGGCCGACCGGTTCGGAACCCTGGCGCCGGGCCAGGCGGCGGACTTCGTACTATGGGGTGACGAAATGACCGTGACCGGGGTCTTCCGAGACGGCCGCGAGATGAGGAGTGAACGATGATGCACGTGGTGACCGGCGAGGACATCGCCGAACTCATCTCCCAAGCAGCCGATCAGGTCGAAGAGCTCGTGCGTGCCAACCCCGAGGCGGTCATCGGCATCGCGACCGGCTCGACGCCCGAACCGCTTTACGCCGAACTCACCCGCCGCACCGGTGAGGGGCTCGACCTCAGCAGACTGCGCATCACCTGCCTCGATGAGTACATCGGCCTGCCGGCTGAGCACCCGCAGAGCTACCGGCATTACATCGCCGAGCAGATCCTCGAACCCTGGGGCATCGACCCTGCCCATACGGTGCTGCCCGAAGGCGACGCCGCCGACCCGGACGTCGCTGCCGCCGCCTTCGAAGACGGCATCAGAAGCCTCGGTGGAGTCGATCTGCAGATCCTGGGGATCGGGCCCAACGGCCACATCGCCTTCAACGAACCCGGCTCACCGGCCGACTCCCGCACCCGGGTCGTCGACCTCACCGCTGAGACCCGCGAGGCGAACTCCCGGTTCTTCGACTCGATCGATGAGGTGCCCAGCCAGGCGCTGACCCAGGGGATCGGCACGATCCTCGAGTCGCGCAAGGCGATCATGCTCGCCTTCGGCGCCGGCAAAGCCGACGCCGTCGCAGCGATGATCGACGGGCCGGTCGATGAAGACGTGCCGGCCAGCGCCCTGCAGGACCACTCCGCGCTCGAGGTGTTCCTCGATGCGGCAGCCGCCTCCCGCCTCGTAAGCGGACCACCCGAGCACCGACGCCGGCTGAGACCAGCCGGCCAGGAGGAGGTCGACCGCATGCGACTGATCTGCCAGGCCATCCTGTTCGACATCGACGGCACGCTTGTCGACTCCACCGCCTCCGTCGAACGCACCTGGCGGACCTGGGCAGCCGAGCAGGGCATCGACGCCGACGCGATCCTGCGCACCAGTCACGGCAGGCGCAGTCAGGACGTGCTCATCGAACACATCCCTGAAGGCCAGGTCGAGACGGCGATGCGCCGGCTCAGCGAACTCGAAGTCAGCGATACCGACGGTGTCATCGCCCTGCCCGGCACCCGCGAGATCCTCACATCTCTGCCGGCTGGCAGCTGGGCTGCCGTGACCTCAGGTGAACGGCACGTCATGGTGCCCAGGCTTGAGATCGCCGGGCTGCCGGTGCCCGAGGTGCTCGTGACCTCTGAGGACGTCGCCCACGGCAAACCCGACCCTGAGGGCTATCTCGCCGCTGCCCGTCAGCTCGGCGTCGACCCGGCCCAGTGCCTCGTCATCGAAGACGCCCCGGCAGGGATCCGTGCGGGGCTCGCAGCCGGCGCCCATGTGCTCGGGGTGGCGACTTCGCATGCGATCGATGAGCTCACCGACGCGCATGCCCGCGTGCCAGACCTCACCGTCTGCCGGTTCACCCCGGCTGACGACGGGATCGTCGTCGAGATCGGAGACTGATCCGCGAGCCCTGGCAGAGCGGACCAGCCGGCTGAGAGTTCAGCCGCGTGGGCGCAGCCGGGTTTTCGGCAGGCGCAGGGCGGCAGCGTATCTGGCGTGTCGGCTGGGAACGGCCCGAAGGCCGTGCCCGCGGCTGCAGGCGGATGGTGCTTCGGTGCCGGCTGGCTCGGCTTCAGCGTGGCTGATCTCAGGATGCCAGGTCTGCCGGAAGGCGATGGCCTCGTCATGGCTGCGGGCGACGAAGTCCCATCACATGACGATCTGCCCGCCCAAAGGCGGGCCGCCGAAGAGCGCCGCGCGCACCGTCCTGTCACCAGCGGCGGCGATCGTCAGCTGGTCTGATCCCGGCGGCACATAGGCCAGCTCGCGAGACGTCACCGCGGTGACGTTCTCTATCGGCTGGTGTCATGCCGACACCGGCGTCAGTGCTCAGCTGCGCCTCCCGACGACCGATGAGCGGCCCGAGCTCATAGTGCGGGGCGTGCTGGAACCGTGTGGCAGGGGTCGAGAACTCCGAATGGGAGATCCCAGATTCGGCGATCATGAGGTCGACCTCGGCGGTCTTGACCTTGTTGGCGAGGCCGGTCGAATCGGTGCTCGACCTTGCCCGCGGACAGCAGGGTGGCCGTCGTCAGGCCCGGGTGCGGATGCCGGGGACGTTCGTTCCGCCGGTGGCGGTGACGTCATCGGGACCGAAGCGATAGGCGAAGCACCGCGGGCCGATGTGCGAGCGGCTGCGCTGCGGCAGGGTGCGGCAGACGGTCATCGTCCGCGATCCGCCGAGCGGCACCGCCCGGGGTGTGAGGATCTCGGTGTCGGCCACCTCGGTCTCCGCGCACACCCGCTCAGGCGGGTCAGGTCCGGTGTTGCTCATCGCAGCCCTCTCGTCTCTTTCAGACTGGAGAGCACTCGGGCCCCGGAACAGGGTTCCAGGGCCCGAGTGCTGGACGGGCAGGCACTGACTCTGCCCGGGCTTTTGGGTCAGTCCTCGCTGCGGACGAAGGCTGCATCGATAGTGATGGTGACGGTGTCGCCGACGAGCACACCGCCGGCCTCAAGGGCGGCGTTCCAGGTGATGCCGAAGTCCTTGCGGGAGATCTTCGTCGTCGCCTCGAATCCGGCGCGGGTGGCGCCGAACGGATCGACAGCCGCACCGCCGAACTCGACATCGAAGGCGACCGAGCGGGTGGTGCCCTTGATCGTCAGGTCACCAGTGAGGGTGAACTCCTCTTCGGTGCCCTCGATGCCGGTGGAGATGAAGGTCATCTGCGGGTGTTGAGCGGCGTCGAAGAAGTCCTCGCCGGTGACGTGGGCGTCGCGGTTCTCATCGCCGGAGTCGAACGAGGCGACCTGTGCGGCGGCCTCGACGCGGGAGTCGGTGATCGAGTCGCCGACGGTCAGGGTGGCGTCAGCTTCGTTGAAGCTGCCGCGCACTTTGCTGATGCCGGCGTGGCGGACGGTGAAGCCGATGAGCGTGTGCGACATATCGAGCTTCCAGGTGCCAGGGGTCAGAGTCGTCATGATGTTCCTTCATGTGGGTCGGGTTCGGACCGCCGGCGGGTGGCCGGCTGAACATGCTCCACTGTACGCCCCTATAGTTGAAAGTTCAACTAAGCGTGCAGTGGGGTGCACAACACTGCCTGCGCACTGGGATACTCTGAGGCAGTCGCCGCACCTGTGCCAGTCCAGCTCAGCAGAAGAAGGAGGTCAGACGTGTCAGCTCCCGCGCCGGAACTCACCTGGCGTCTGCTCGTCGCCGTCTTCATCGGCACTGCACTCGGCAGCCTGATGCGCTGGGGTGCTGGCGAGCTCCTGCTGCTGAGCGGCATTGGCGGTGCAGCGCTGGTGGCGACGACGGCGGTGAATCTGCTGGGCAGCTTCTGCCTCGGTGCACTGCTCGAAACCCTCAAACGCCGCCATGCGCAAACCCCCGCCGCCCGCCTGCGGCTGATCCAGCGTGGCCTGGGCACCGGGCTGCTCGGCGGGTTCACCACCTACAGCGCATTCGCTTTCGCCACGATGGCCCCGGCGCTGGCTGCGCTGCTCGGCGGCCGGCTGGCCACCGTTCCCGAGGCGGCGGTGTCCTTCGGCTGGGCGCTCACCGGCGTGTTCGTGACGATAGTCGGGGGAGTGACGGCCGCTGCCTGCGGCATCGGCCTGGCCGCCCGACTGTCAGGCCGGCGCCGATGACCATCCTCCTGCTCGCCGCGGCGGCCGGTCTGGGCGGCACCGTGCGCTATCTGCTCGACGTGTGGCTCAGCCACCTGCGCTGGGGTGCGATCCCGCTGGCCACCCCGCTCATCAACATCACCGGGTCCTTCGCCCTCGGACTGCTCACCGCACTGGCCGCCGGGACTGCAGCCACCGCCTCGGGTCCGGCCTGGCTCACCGTGCTCGGGGTGGGATTCCTCGGCGGCTACACCACCCTGAGCACCGCCAGCGTCGACACCGCCCGGCTGCTGGCGGCCCGGCGGATCCGTGCGGCACTCGGCTACAGCCTCGGTACGCTCGCTGCCTCACTGGCAGCGGCTGGCCTCGGCATGCTGGCCGGGTGGGCGCTCACCGGGCTCTGACACCATTCAGCCGGTGGCTTCCGGCCAGCCGACCGACGTCCCACG
>NZ_JALXKS010000064.1 GCF_025144725.1 Brevibacterium sp. p3-SID960
AGCCCGAGGCCGCCGTGCCCGCTGAGGCACGCGGCACCTCGGCGCTGGCCCGCGTGTACTCCGCGCTGCTCTCCCGGCAGGGGGAGACGCGGGTCGAGCGCCGACTCGATGCCACCGAGCGGGCCTGCCAGCTGCTCGGTGACGTGCACATGAGCGCCCCGGTGGTCATGCTCACCGGCACTAATGGCAAGTCCTCGACGGTGCGGATGGTCGACCGGATCCTCTCAGCCGCCGGGCTGCGGGCCGGGCGCTTCACCAGTCCGCACCTGCACCGGGTCACTGAGCGCATTGCCGTCGATGGTGAGGAGGTCAGCGAACGGGTCTTCGTCGATGCCTATGACGCGGCCGCCCCGATCCTGGAGATGGTCGATGCGGAGCTCGTCGCCGCAGGCCGACCGAAACTGACCTTCTTCGAAGCTCTGACAGCGCTTGCCTTTGCGATCTTCGCCGAGGCGCCTGTCGACGTCATGGTCATCGAGGTCGGCATGGGCGGCGAATGGGACTCCACCAACGTCGCTGATGCCGCGGTGTGCGGTTTCGCGCCGATCGGCTATGACCACCAGGCCTACCTCGGTGACACGCTCACCGAGATCGCCGCGACGAAGGCCGGCATCCTCAACCGTTCTATCGACCCGACCCCGGCCCCAGACCCGGTGGCAGTCATCGCAGGGCAGGTTGAGGAGGCCGCCGAGTCACTGGCGGTCCAGACGGCCGAACGGGGTGTGCCTGCGCTGTGGGCTGGGCAGAACTTCGGGCTGCGCGGGCGCGACCGCGCCGTCGACGGCCAGCTCATCGACGTGCAGGGACTCTACACCGGATACCCGGACCTGTTCCTGCCGCTGCACGGAGAGCATCAGGCGCACAACGCCGCCCTGGCGATCGCCATGTGCGAGGCGTTCCTCGCCGATGCCGACAAGCCGCTGAACAGCGAGATCGTCGCCGAGGGACTGGCCCAGGTGACCTCACCGGGGCGTGCGGAGATCCTGCGCACCGAGCCGACGATCCTCGTCGACGGTGCGCACAACCCGGCCGCGGCCGAGGTGCTCGCCGACACGATCGGCGAGGCCTTCGACTTCGAGTTCGTCGTGGCCGTGGTTGCGATGTTCGCCGACAAGGATCCACACGGTGTCCTCGAATACATCCACCGGTTCGCCGACCGCATCGTCGTCTCCGAGGCCCTCTCGCCGCGGGCGCTCGAACACGGCGAACTCGCAGCGGCTGCCGCCGAGTGGTTCGACCCGGAGGACGTCACCGACACACCAGACCTCAATGCCGCGCTCATGGCCGCGATCGATCTGGTCAACAGCCAGGACAGCCCGCACGCCGGGATCGTCGTGACCGGCTCCCTGCTGACCGTCGCCGAGGCCCGCACGCTGCTGGGCAAGGGAGGCATCCAGTGACTGCCGAACACCCGAACGGCGCAGGCCAGGAGCACCCGGTGGACAAGCCTGACGGGCCTCTGAAGTCGAAGCTGCCGGTGCTGTGCGGTTCGATCCTCATCTCCGAGATCTGCGTCGTCTACTTCGCTGGCCTCACCGGGATCGGCCTCAAGCCGGTCAGCCTGCCGGTGCTCATCACTGGTGTCGCCGTCATCACGGTGGTGCTGCTGGCTGCGGCGATTCTGCTGCCCAGGCGGATCGGCCAGACCCGTCCCGGCGTCCTGCTCGGCTGGATCGGCCAGGCGCTCATCGTCGCCTGCGGATTCGTGCTGCCGGCGATGTTCTTCGTCGGTCTCGTCTTCGCCGGCCTCTACGCGGCCGCCGTGTACTGGGGCAGACGCATCGACCGTGAGGTCGTCGAGTACTTCCGCACCGGCGGGGGAGAGGCAGCTGCCTGATCTGTGCGGTGTGAGCTGGTTCTCACCGGCCGGGTGCCCCTGGTGGTGATGCAATAGACTGGCACCGCATTGCCCTGCTCGGCGCACAGAACGTCGACTGATGACGAAGGAGAACCTGGTGACCGAACGCACGCTCGTGCTCGTCAAGCCAGATGGTGTGCAGCGCGGCCTCATGGGCCAGATCATTGCACGCATTGAAGCCAAGGGATACAGCATCGAGAAGCTCGAGCTCGTCCACGCAACCGCGGAGCAGCTCGCCGCTCACTACGAAGAGCACGAGGGGAAGCCGTTCTACCAGCCTCTCGTGGACTTCATGTCCGAAGGCCCCCTCGTTGCCCTGGTGGCCTCCGGTCACGGCGTCATCCCCGGCTTCCGGTCGCTGGCCGGAACCACCGACCCGACGACCGCTGCACCGGGGACCATCCGCGGTGACTTCGCCCGGGATTGGGGCGTCAGCGTGCAGAAGAACCTCGTGCACGGCTCCGACTCCGAGGAATCGGCGGCACGCGAGATCGCCATCTGGTTCCCCGAGGACTGACCGACCACAGCTTCGCAGACAGATGCGGGGTGGAACGCGCACAGCGTGTTCCACCCCGATTCGTCTTCGAGGTGCGTCCCGATGTCGTCTTCGAGATGCGTCAGAGCAGTCCGGAGAAGAACGTCCAGAACTTGAGGATGATGAGTCCGTAGACGATGCACATCCACAGCACGCCGATGAGCAGGGCATGCTGGGCGAACACACGGGCATACGGACTGGCTGTGGCACCGGCACCGAAGAAGCCGCGCAGCACCGCGTATCCGCTGACGACGCAGAACATCGGAATCGTCACCGTCCACACCACGATGCACCACGGGCAGCCGACCCCGATGACGAAGATCGAGGTGTAGAAGAGGTACATGCACAGAAGCGCACCCGCCCCGAGACCGGCAGCCAGACCCATCCACACCCAGCCCGGCAGCTCCACCCGGGCGAGGACGAGCACCCCGAAGATGAGCGGTACGACGAATGCCGCGATGCCGAGGAACTGATTGGGGAACCCGAGCAGCTGGGCCTGCGGGTACTCCATCACCGACCCGCACGAGAAGAACGGGTTCAGATCGCAGGACAGCGCAGTGCCGGGATTCTCCAGCTTGCGCACTTTGTCGATCGAGAGCAGGAACGACATCCACAGTCCGATGACCGATCCGATGATGAGGAAGATCCCCAACGGCAGTCGGCGCAGGAACCACGCATCGGCAGCCGGCGCGGCTGCAGGGGATGAGGCAGGGGAGGATGCCGCAGGAGGTGTCTGGGCAGGAGGAGTATTCACCCCAACAGCATGCCGTGTCGATTCGGTCTGCGACAAGTGTGACCGGATGTCGAGGCTGATCTTCCCACCGCGGAACCTGCGCCGCTGCAGGACGGCACACGGTGCTTATGACATAATGATGATGGCGACAGGCTGAACACACCCGGCCAGTTGCCCGCTTCCACCGAGCGGAGGTCTGACTCCCGCAGGTCAAAGCTGAAGCGGCACGTGCGTGCCACCGCGCTGACGCAATTCGCGCGAGCCCATGTGTACCCACAGTTTTTCTGCCCGCCGGCGCGGCTGCGATGCCGCGAGACGGGCACCGCCATCGCCCATGGCGCAGCTGGAAGGTGTGCCGGCTGCGGTGGGCAGGGAGTTCCATACAGATGAATCACGAACCCGAGGATCAGCAGAATCCGACAGAGGGCATTCTCGCCGATCTCGAGAATCTGCGTGCGCAGTCCGAAGACAAACGCACCGACGACGACGCCGACTCACGTGGTGACGCATTCGCCGTCCTCGACGAGATCGCCGAGAAGGCCGAATCGCTGCGCGCCGGTGAGCATTCCGCCGAGGATGCTGCCGAGGCAGCTGGGGCCGATGACGATTCAGCAGAGGAGAGGCCCAGCCGTTCGACTCGCCGCCGCTCTGCCGGCGGCCCGAAGTCAGCCCGCTCAGCCGTCGCCAACCGCGGTCTGATCTTCGAGTCCTATGTCGGTGACTCCACCGACGACGAAGATGACGACAGCGACGATGACTCCGAATCGCAGCCCGCACAGCAGGCTGTCACGATCGATGTGCGCAACCCGTTCTCCTTCGGCTTCAGCACTCAGCGCGACGAGTCAGATGACGAGCCGCTGCAGCCGGTGAGCGTGCCGGCCGGAGGCGGTCTGCTGTTCCAGACGCCGCAGGCCGAACTCGGTCAGCAGGTGGATCCGGATTGGACCCCTGATGACGACGAAGACGATGACGACGACGCTGACGGCTCCGGCCGCAGTGATCGCTCCGGTCGCGATGACGACGACGATGACGACCAGCCGCGCCGCCGCCGCCGAGGCGGGCGGGGCAAGCGCTCGCGCGGTCGTTCCGACAGCAGCGACGGCGACTCCGGTTCCGACAGCGACAACCGCGGCGGCCGCCGCCAGCGCAGCGACGTCAGCGACTCCAGCCAGGACGAAAGCACCTCCGACGACAGCGGCCAGAGTGACAATCGCGGTGGCCAGAACGAGCGCGATGACCACAGGCAGGATCGCAGCGACGATTCCGGTGACTCCGATGACGAGTCGAGCAGCTCACGGCGTCGCCGCCGGCGCCGCAGCCGGTCGGGCTCCGGATCCAGCAGCGGCACTACCGCCTCTGAAGTCACCGGCGTCAAGGGCTCAACGCGTCTGGAGGCCAAGCGCCAGCGCCGGCGCGAGGGCCGCGAGGCCGGCCGCCGCCGCCCGGTGATCTCGGAAGCGGAGTTCCTCGCCCGCCGCGAATCCGTTGAGCGCACCATGCTCGTGCGCGACCGCGACGACCGCACCCAGCTCGTCGTCACCGAAGACGGCATCGCCGTCGAGCACTACCTCAGCGAGTCGAAGGCCCAGGCCTCCCTCATCGGCAACGTCTACCTCGGCAAGGTGCAGAATGTGCTGCCGAGCATGGAAGCCGCCTTCGTCGACATCGGCAAGGGCCGCAACGCCGTCCTCTACGCCGGCGAGGTCAACTGGGACGCACTCGGCATGGACGGCAAGCCGCGCCGCATCGAGCTCGCTCTCAGCCCCGGTGACTCGGTCCTCGTGCAGGTGACCAAGGACCCGATCGGTCACAAGGGCGCCCGCCTGACCGCGCAGATCTCCCTGCCCGGCCGGTTCCTCGTCTACGTTCCCGGCAGCGACATGACCGGCATCTCCCGCAAGCTTCCGGACAATGAGCGACAGCGGCTGAAGAAGCTGCTCAAGCAGATGGTGCCCGAATCCGCCGGCGTCATCGTCCGCACCGCCGCCGAAGGCGCCTCGGAGACGGAGCTCGGCCGGGACATCGAGCGGCTGTCCAAGCGCTGGGAATCGATCGAGAAGAAGTCGGCCTCGACGAAGACGACTGCTCCGCAGCTGCTGTACAAGGAGCCGGACATGATCGTCCGGATCATCCGCGACGTCTTCAACGAGGACTTCAGCGCTCTCGTCGTCGACGGCGACGAGTCCTGGGACACGATCCACGAATACGTCGAAGCCGTCGCCCCCGACCTGCTCGAGCGGCTGAGCCGCTACGAGGAGGACGGGGACATCTTCGACCACTATCGCGTCTCCGAGCAGATCGACAAGGCCCTGCAGCGCAAGGTCATGCTGCCTTCCGGCGGTTCGCTGGTCATCGACCGCACCGAGGCGATGACCGTCATCGACGTCAACACCGGGAAGTTCACCGGCTCCGGCGGCAACCTCGAAGAGACGGTGACGAAGAACAACCTCGAAGCAGCAGAAGAGGTCATCCGCCAGCTGCGGCTGCGCGACATCGGCGGCATCATCGTCGTCGACTTCATCGACATGGTCCTCGAATCCAACCGCGACCTCGTCATCCGTCGGCTTGTCGAATGCCTCGGCCGCGACCGGACCCGCCACCAGGTCGCCGAGGTGACTTCACTGGGCCTGGTGCAGATGACCCGCAAGCGCATCGGCACCGGGCTGGCCGAATCGCTGGCCGCTGCCGGAGAGGATCTCTCCGGGCGCGGCCTCGTGCTTCCGGGCACCGAGGACGACGGCTCCTCGCGCGGCCAGTACAAGTCGCGCAAGCGCCGCGGACAGGACAACCGCCGCTCGCACAAGGACGCGCAGTCACGCGAAGAGGAGGAGAAGCAGTCTGCCTCCCGTTCGGCTGTCGCCGCGATCGCAAAGGCGACGCTGAAGGCCGATGACGACGACAGCGTCGAGACACCTGCGGCCGACCAGGGCTCTGGCGCCGCAGCCGTGCAGAACGGCGGCTCTCGGCGCAAGGGCCGCGGCAGGCAAGACGACGGTGACTCCGGAGGCGCGGGCAGTGACGAGCAGGGAGGCAAGCGCTCACGGCGCAGCCGCTCCCGCCAGGCGAAGTCCGACGATACCGGCCAGCAGGCTGCCAGCCAGGACCAGAGCTCTCAGCAGTCTGAAACTGAGCCGGATCCGGCGCGCCGCACCTCACGCAAGCCCGTCGAGCCCAGCGGGCCGGCACCGCTCATGATCGGAGCCGAGACCGAAACCCGCGTGCAGGAGGCGCCGGCGCGCTCGGTCGGCCGGCCTGAGCACGCCGACAGCCAGCACGCGCATGCAGACAACTTCGCAGCGCCGCCGGCCGCGGCTGAGCCGAAGCATCAGCCGCCAGTGAAGAAGGCCGATGCGCCGCCGATCCTCATCATCGGCGCCGACGACTGAGCTGAGCGTCCATGAGGCATGTGCAGGGCCTGTTGCCGGATCACCGCGGCAGCAGGTCCTGCAGCGCTCTCATTAGGTGCTTCAGGGCGTGCCTGGGATTCGCTGGGGCGCGCAGACGCGAAATCCACGCAGCTTATACCACAGATCCGCACCGGTTCCGTGATTCAGCAGCAGCCGAATGTGAGGTAGATAACAGTTGGATAACTGAAAGTCGCATCGGCGCTTCTGCAGTTGCGGTCAGCCCTGTTTTAGTGGAACTTATAGCTTCATGAGCACCTTTGTGAGCGCCGTCACACTCCTACCTCTGACGGCAAACGCGTCCATCGAAGAAAAGGTCGACGGCCTCCTCGCTCCGTTCGTCGACCGGTTCGAATCAGTCATCTTCTACCCCGTCTCGATCGGAGCAGTGTCCTTCCCGATCGTGGTCGCCTGGCTGATCATCGCAGCCTGCATCTTCACCGTCTACTTCGGCTTCATCCAGTTCCGCGGATTCGGTGTCGCGCTTGAAGTCGTGCGCGGCAAGTTCTCCTCCAAGGACGACCCGGGTGAGGTCACCCACTTCCAGGCGCTGTCCTCGGCAGTCTCGGGCACCGTGGGCCTGGGCAACATCGCCGGTGTCGGCGCCGCGATCGCCATGGGCGGCCCGGGTGCTGCGTTCTGGATGGTCGTTGCAGGAATCCTCGGCATGGCCACGAAGTTCGTCGAGTGCACCCTGGGCGTCAAGTACCGCGAGATCGACCAGGACGGCGTCGTCCACGGCGGTCCGTTCAAGTACCTGCCCATCGCCTTCAAGTTCATGAGCCGTCCGGTCGCAAAAGCGCTGACCGGCGTGTTCGCCATCGCCATCCTGCTGTTCGGTGTCGCCGGCGGCGGTATGTTCCAGGCCAACCAGACCGTCGTCCAGCTGCAGAACTCCGCAGGCGGTGCCGACGGCCCGCTCGGCGACGGCATGGTCCGCCTCATCATCGGCATCGCCATCGCCCTGCTCGTCGGCCTCGTCATCATCGGCGGCATCAAGTCCATCGGCAAGGTCACCGACAAGCTGGTCCCGGGCATGGCGCTGTTCTACATCGCCTCCTGCCTCATCGTCATCCTCGGCAACCTGTCCTACATCCCGACCGCCTTCGGCATCATCTTCGAAGGCGCTTTCAGCCCGCAGGGCATCGCCGGCGGCGTCGTCGGTGTCATGATCGTCGGCTTCCAGCGCTCAGCCTTCTCCAACGAGGCCGGCATCGGCTCAGCACCGATCGCCCACTCGGCGGTCAAGACCCGCCGCCCGGTCTCGGAGGGCTTCGTCGCCCTGCTCGAGCCGTTCCTCGACACGGTCATCGTCTGCCTCATGACGGCACTGACGATCATCATCGCCCACCAGCCGTCCTACCAGGAGGCCATCGAGACCACCGCCGCCGGCGGCTCGGTCGACGGTGTCACCCTGGCCTCGGATGCGTTCTCGACCATCACCGGCTGGTGGCCGATCCTGCTGACCGTCGCGGTTGTGCTCTTCGCCTTCTCCACCCTCATCACCTGGGCGTACTACGGCGAGAAGGCCTGGCACTTCCTGTTCGGCCGCCGCAAGGCCACCGACCTGGTCTACCGCCTCATCCTCATGGCGTTCATCGTCGTCGGATCGGTCGCATCGTTCGGCAAGGTCATCGCATTCGCCGATGCCGCGCTGTTCATGTGCGCCTTCATCAACATCCTCGGCCTCTACATCCTCATGCCGGTCGTCAAGCGCGAGATGAAGCAGTACCTCGCCGACCGCAAGCACGGCAAGCTCTACGAGCTCGGTGCTGAGGACGAAGCGCACCTGGAGGAGATCCGCCAGGACCAGGGCCTGAAGTGACCACCGCCTCGGCGCCGGTGAGCACCTGACCGGAACCGAGCCCGACCCCG
>NZ_JALXKS010000065.1 GCF_025144725.1 Brevibacterium sp. p3-SID960
GCTAGGAAGCGTCTGCAGCATCTGAGGACTAAAGAATGACCCGGTCTTTGTAACCGGTACTTCGTGACTCGTCTTTGACGAAGACGGCTGAGGGGCTCCGGGAGTGGACGGATCGTTGCTGGAGGACGTGTCTATGTTCGCCTAGAGGGCAGAGCCTTTTCGGTCACAGTTTGGTAACGGCGGGGTGTCGGGTGGGGTTGGGGTGGTTGGTGCGCAGTTTACTCCAAGGTAAGACTCGGCGCCTGTTCAGGATTCGGGTTTCGGTTTGTCTCGGATCGGGTGGTGGCTGGTGTTCTGGTATGTGTATGCGAATCGGTGGTTCGCGGTTGTTGCTGGGGTTTGTGCGTTTGTTCTGATTCCGTCGATGGGGTTGCCGAATGTTGTGGAGCCGGCGGTGGCGGCTTCGGCTTCGTCGTCTGCGGTGGTGCCGGTGGTTTCGCGGCCGGATTTGGTGTCTGCTCAGGTGAGTGCGCGTGCGCAGGGTTCGCGTGTTGAGGTGGAGGATGCGCGGTCGGTGGATTCGTCGACGTTTGCGAATCCGGATGGGACGTTGACGACTGAGGCGTATTCGGGTCCGATTCGGGTGCAGGATGACTCGGGTGCGTGGGTCGATGTTGATACCACGTTGGAAGAGACTGAGGGCGGGTATGCGCCGAAGGCGGCGCTGAATGATGTTGTGGTCTCTGATGGGGGTGAGGGGGCTTTCGCGTCGGTTGATGTTGATGCTGGTGATGGCGAGTCATCGACGTTTGGTGTGGAGTGGGATTCTGAGCTGGGTGAGCCGGTTGTGTCGGGGAGCACGGCTACGTATGAGGGTGTTGAGAATCCGTTTGGGGTGGATGCGGATCTTGTTGTTGAGGTGTTGAAGGATTCGTTTTCTCATTCGCTGGTGCTCAATGATCGGCCTGAGGTGAGTGAGCCGGTTGAGTTGCGTTTGCCGTTGGATGCCGGTGAGGGTGAGGTGGCTGCTGATGATGAGGGGCGCATTGTGGTGCGTTCTGAGTCGGGGCAACGGGTGTTGAGTGCGCCGACACCGTTGATGTGGGGTGCTGCTGAGGATGATGTGTCGGGTGGCCCGACGCGGATTGCTGAGGTTGAGACGCGGATTGATCTCGATGGTGATCGTCCGGTGCTGGTGTTGAGTCCGGATCCGGGTTTTCTGTCCGATCCTGGTGTGCAGTATCCGGTGACGATTGATCCGACTTTTGGTGTGTCGACGGATACGTGGGTTGATTCGAAGCTGAAGACTTCGCAGCGTTCGTCGAAGGAGCTGCGGGTGGGCACGTATGACGGGGGTGGGCGGAAGTACCGGTCGTATGTGAAGTTCGATGTCGGCAGCTTGAAGGATGGCAAGGTTGTTGATGCGAAGCTGCGGATGTTCAATTACTACTCTTCGACGTGTAAGGGTGGGCAGGTGATTGAGGCGAAGCGGATCACTTCTGGCTGGGATTCCGCGAAGATCACCTGGGATAAGCAGCCGTCAACGACGACGGATGGGATGGGTACGAATACGCAGGCTTTGGGGTATTCGTCAGCGTGCAAGGGTGGGATGGTTGACTTCAATGTCACGAAGATCGTCGAGGCATGGACGACGGGTAGGCAGGCGAATTATGGTCTGCAGATCCGGGCGCGCAATGAGTCAGCGTCGACGGCGTGGCGGCGGTACCGGTCGGCGAATCATGTTGCCGATAAGCAGGATAATCGGTCTGAGCCGCATCTGGTGGTGACGTGGAATCGGACTCCGGGGGTGCCCTCGACGCCGCAGATTCGTGGGGCTGTCAGGTCGGGTTCGTCGACGTTTACTGCAGAGAAGCGTCCGACGTTTGAGTCGGTGGTCAAGGATCCTGATGGTGGGAGCGTAAAGTTCGATATTGAAGTCAAACGCGATTCTGGTTCGGGTGCGAATGCCGGGTCGTGTACATCAGGGTTCGTGGCTTCGGGGCAGAAGGTCTCGTGCCGGCTGAACGCGGATTTGTCTGATAATGCCACGTATGTGGTCAGGACCCGGTCGTGGGATGGGAAGCTCAATAGTGCCTGGTCTGGCTGGACTGCGTTTAAGACAGCGCAGGCGACACCTGGCAAGCCGGTGATTTCATGTCCTGGCGCGTTTGGCAATGGCAGCTGGCATGACCGCCCACCGGCAGAGGATGTGACGTGTACTGTTACTGCTGCGGGTTCGGGTAACGCGGGCCCGAATCGGGTTGAAGTCGATGTTGATCATAAGCGGACAACGGTTGCTCTCTCGGATGGCAAAGCCAGTGTGAAGGTCTCGAAGGCTATCGGTGGGCACCGGATTGATGCGCGGGCTTTGAATGTGACGGGCAAGACCTCGGCGTGGGCTGGTGTGTACACGTTTGGGTATGGCACGGCTGGTATCACGGGCCCGGCTGATGGGACGACGACGACATCGACGATCCGGTTGGAGTCTTCAGCTCCGCCGAAGGGTGCTGCCAGTGCGGTGAGTGCGAAGGTGTACTGGCGGTTGGCCGGCTCGGGTGAGGATGATCGCTCGGGCTGGACTGAGGGCAGCAGCTTAAATGTTAGGGACAATGGCGCGGCTGGTGTGAGTGTTTCACAGCTGTGGAACACACAGGAGGCCACGGTCGCAGCTGATGGTACGAAACTTGATCCGCGCAGGCCTGCGCTTTTGGAAGTGCAGATCTGCTACGTGTTCACAGGAGTGTCGAAACAGTGCACCTGGTCTGTGCAACCGGTGAAGGTGGTTCGGATCGCTCACGCGTTCGGGGAGGATTTCCCGACCGCCGATGCTGGTCCGGGCCAGGTTGCGTTGTGGACGGGGGAGTTCAACACCTCCGAGACCGATGTGAGCGTACCTGGATATAACGGTGATCTGTCGATTTCGAGGTCGCATTCGACGTATGCGGGTGCGACCGATACCGTGCGCGGCATCTTTGGTCCGGGGTGGAATGCGACCCTCGATGGGGATGACGAAGCTGGCATGGCTGGTCTGAGTGTGATCGATGCGACGCGTTCAGAAGGCATCATCGCTTTGGTTGATGATGAAGGTGAGCCGCTGGTCTTCCAGCAGCCGTCCCAGCGGCGCATCCAGTCTGAACCCGGAGCGTATATTCCAGCTGATGATGACACCAAGAGCTCGGGGGTGTCCCTGACGATCCAGGGGGCTGGTACCGGTGCGAAGATGCTCGTCACTGATGACGAGGGGGTGGTGACGACTTTCACGCCGGTGCAGGTGAGTGCTGATGCCGATACGGTGTGGTCACCTGCGTCTGTGGCATCACCGGGCAAGCAGGGGACGACGACGTTTACGAAGGATGCTGAGGGCAAGATCACGCGAGTGCTTGCTGGGTCGGCTCCTGGGGTGACGTGTGCTGCGACCGGTGCGTTGGCCAAGGGGTGCCGTGCTTTGGAGATCGAATACGCGAAAACCACCACAGCGACAGATCAGCAGCACGGTGATGTCGCCGGTCAGGTCAAGCAGATCGCCTATACCGGGTGGGATCCTGCAGCGCAGAAGGTGGTGACGATCCCTGTAGCTGAGTACCGCTATGACGGGGCCAAGCGTTTGCGCACGGTCACCGACCCGCGCTCTGGGTTGGCCACCGATTACACGTACACGACGGTGAAACATGCGATCGGGCCGGCTTTGGGCAGTGTGACTCCGGCAGGTGAGAAGACCTGGTACTTCCACTACGGCACAGTTGATGAGCGGATGCGTTTGACTAAGGTCACCCGCGATCCGGTCTCTGGTGAGGGTGAAGCGGAAACACAGGCATCGTTCGTCTATGGACTCGACCCCACTGCTGGGGGTGCCGGTTTGCCGGATATGACCGCTGACGGAGTCGCCGCGTGGGGTCAGGAGACGGCCCCGGCACACGGATTCGCTGTCTTCGCTGCCGATCAGCCGACCGAGGGCGGAAGTGCTGCCGGAATTGACTCTGGATTGTGGGCGAATGCGGATCTGACGTATACGGATGCCTCAGGCTATGTGCTTAACACAGTGTCGTATGGTGCTGGTGGCTGGCTGCCGACCCGCACACAGTATGACGAGAAATACAATACGATCGGTCAGTGGGACACCGCCGGATTGCAGGCAGCCAAAGAGGCACGAGAAACTAACGCTGAGTTCGATGTGTCGTATTTCGCGACTGTGACCCGGTACAACACCGATTCGGCAGAGAAGAACGGTGAGGTGCCGGTCGTGCCGGCAGGCACGGTGGTCACTGATGTGTTCGAACCGGTCGCTGAGGTCGTCTTGCCCGATGGGCAGAAGGTCCCAGCTCGTAAGCACGTGCATACTGATTACGATGAAGGCGCACCGAATGGGGGTATGAAACCTGCTCCTGCCGGGCAGCCGGAGGCGGCGAAGCAGAAGTACCTGCTGCCGACCACCGTGACCACTGCAGCTGCAGCAGCAGATGCGGCACACTCAGATACATCGATTGCGATCCCGGAAGATCTTGCCGTCATCACACGGACGAAGAACGGCTACGACCCGATCGATGACGCCGAGGTGACAGGCCCGACGTCCGGCTGGACACTCGGTGTGCCGACCACGAGAACAACCGTTATGAATAACGACAGTGACATCGTGATGAGAACCCGGTATGACGAGCGTGGCGGTGTCGTCGAGGCCTGGCAGCCGAAGTCTGATGGCAAGGATCCACGCACGACGCTGACCGAGTATTACTCGGCTGATGGCACCGGAGTGTGCGGGAACCGGCCGGAATGGGCCGGGCTGAAATGCCAGGCGTCACCTGGTGGCACACCCAGTAGCGGCCCGGAGCTGGTGAGTGAGACGATCACGGCCTATGATGTGTGGCTTAACCCAGTCACGGTCCGTGAAGCCAACGGTACGGCTACCCGTGAGACGACGACGACGTACCTGCCTGATGGCCGCACTGATACGACCGCAACCACCACCACCGGAGTGGATACGCACGCACTGCCGGTGACGAAGACTGTCTATGACAAGTCCACCGGACGGGCGACAGGCACGCAGGCCCTGGAGAACGGTTCGGTTGTGGCAGAGACAGCCACTGGTTTCGATACCTGGGGGCGGGCAACCTCGTACACCAACAGCCAGGGCGAGACCACCCGCACCGAGTATGTACAGGCAGGTAAACCCGGTGCCGGTCAGGTCGCGAAGACCATCTCTCCTGCCGGTGAGACCACCTACGGGTATGACGGTACAGATGCCAACGGGAAACAAGAACGCCGCGGGCTTTTGACCTCTCAAACGATCAGCAAGGCCGGCTCCTACGCTGCCGCCTATGACAGTGGCGGGAAATTGATCCGCCAGACGATGCCCGGAGGTGTTGAGCAGACCAGCAGCTATGACATCAATGGCACCATGACAGGCCTGACCTATGCCGGTACCGTCACCAACGGTGGCGACACCACGACCGCGGCCTGGCTGTCCTGGCAGATCGACACCGACGTACTTGACCGGACAGTCAGGATGCGCACCCCTGACGGGCGGAGCGCGAACGCTGACGACGCTGCCGGTGACCTTGAGTACACCTATGACCCGGCCGGGCGTCTGATCCAGACAATCGACCGCACCGGCGCTACCAGTCCACTACCCGACCCGGGTACAGGACCGGGAGACACTGACGATTCCGGTGATAGTGAAGAACCCTCAGATCCCGGGATCAGCACTGAAGGCACTCCTCCGGTCACAGCCACAGCACCGGCCGTTTGTGTGATCCGCAACTACACGTTTGACGCCAACTCAAACCGCACGGCACTTACGACTGCCGCTGGGCCAGAATGCGGCACTGAGAATGCGGAGACGGTGAAGAAGACCTGGTCACATGATGACGCCGACCGGATCACCGGCGACTACACCTACGATCAGCTCGGCCGCATCACGAAACTGCCCGCAGGCGATGCACCCCACCTAGAACATGGTGATATCGGCATCGAATACTTCGCCGATGACCTGGCGGCAAAGATCACACAAGGTGACACCAGCACCGCCTTCACCCTCGACCCCGAGGGCAGGCGCAGCCAGGAAACCAGCACCACCGGTGATAACTCAACAACGCTGAACCGTCACTACAGCGACAGCAGCGACAACCCCGGCTGGGTCACCACCGGAACCGGAGATGACGCACAAACCACCCGCTACGAATCCTCCATCGGAGGAGACCTCGGCCTCACCCTCGAAACCGGCGGTAAAACCCAGCTGACCGTAGCCGACCCAGGTGGCGACACCGTCGCGACCATCGACCTGCCAGAAGGAGACACACCAGCAGGCGGCATCAACTCCTGGGCAAACTACACCGAATACGGCACACCAGGAACCACCACAACCACACCAGACACCGGACCCGTCACATACGGCTGGCTCGGAGGCAAAGAACGCGCCACCGACACAAGCGGCCTCATCCTCATGGGAGTACGCCTCTACAACACCACCACCGGACGCTTCACCAGCCCAGACCCCGAAGAAGGAGGATCCCCCACCCCCTACGCCTACCCCACCGACCCCATCAACAACACCGACCTCGACGGAAAACGATGGAACTGGAAGAAGACCGCAAAACAAATCGGGAAATGGGCCTGGAAAAATAAGTGGGATATTGCATTGACTGCAGCTGGATTTATACCTGGTGTCGGAGCTGTGGCGTGGGGCGTACGGATATACAGAGTGGTCAGATTCGCGAGGGCCGCGGGTCCAGGAATGCATTCGATTCGCGCATCCAGGGCGACTGCGCGTGCTGCAGGAAGGATCTGGACGCGAAAATTCTATACCAGAAACCGCACCCACAACAAACGGGCCCGATGGTATATAGGAAGGGGAAAACGAGGAATCTACCAATACCGCAGCGCATATAGGAAGCACAACAAGTTTCAGTCCAACCTGACGAAATACGAAAGAGGAGATCATCGGCATGTGAACGTGCATGTTGTTCACCGTGGGCCGAGGAGGTACCGGTGACAGCCAAAGTGCCTTGGGTTTCAATCGCAAGTGCCTTAACGACACAAGAGGCTAGCCTTGCTGCACACTTGAAGCGAGCGCTTAACGAACTAATCTCAAGCAGCGGTATTGGTTCCCTGCCTATCTCAGTACAGTGGGAAGGAGAGCCTTGGGATCGCCTGGAAATCTTCGTGTATTCTCACGAAACGAAACTAGAAGTGTGCCAGAAGGAATGTCCGCACGTAAAGCTCGTGATTTATTTTGACCCGTTAGAAACATTGCAGCCCGGGGTGGTCACCTTCGACTATCAACTCTCGTTTCTTGAGCGTATGGTCGGCTTTGGGTCTGGAGCCGTGCGATTTGAATCCGGGCGCAGTTCCGTAGATGGAGATAATCCGTTCACTGTGCTACTTCTATTGTTGAATGGGCGGATCTCGCTCTTGGTCTCGGAAAGCCGGCCGGATAGATGGTCTGGAGTCTATGATGATCTAGGAAATATGGTATATGGAAGACTATATGGCGGATGGATTGCGGGGTTGCAACTAAGTCTAATGCGTGATTTAAGGCTTTACATATTGTCCATGGGTACTGTTGATCGTGCGCAAATCGTGTTGCATTCATTTCGGTTGAACCCGCGATCATTTCGACTTCGGAAATTGGATGCCTACTTGAAGCTTCCCGGAATTACTGAGTGATTAGACGGTGAGCTGGGCGGTGCTGGGGTAATATTTAGAATGTGGTAGCTTCGTATTGTCGAGGGTTTGTGAGTAGGAAAACGGGCTGTCAAGCTCCGAGTTTGGTAGAGGCTCTTTCCTGGTTTGTAGTGCATCTGTGGCCTCTGTCGGGGTCTGGTGGGCCATTCCGAATGAACCTTGAACCGTCCTAGATTTCGTTCCTAGATGGTTGGTAAAGATAGTTCATGGTTGGTGAGGGTTTCGGGGTATCGGGCTTCGACTTCTGCTGGTGTCTGATAGCCCAGCGCTTCGTGTAGCCGGGCGGTGTGAGGTTACCCTCGAATAGTAGACACCTAAGTTAGCGGGATTTGCTGTCCTGCTGGAAGGATGTTCAGTATGTCAGATCAGAAGCGCCAGCGGCGTTCTTATGCTCAAGGAGTATCGGGTCGAGGCTGCGGGTCTTGTCATTGACACTGGCAGGTCTATTGCTGCGGTGGCCAGGGAAATCGGAGTCGGTGAGCAGACGCTGGGCTCCTGGGTGAAAGCAGAGAAGGACCGGCGTCGCGTCGATGGGGG
>NZ_JALXKS010000066.1 GCF_025144725.1 Brevibacterium sp. p3-SID960
GGCAAGGCAGGTTGAACCATCCGAACTATTGTCCCGACGGCTGACCATGACTAGGCTCGAGGCATGAATGGAGCAGAGCACCACGACCAGCTGACTTTCCTCAATCCCGTCACCCGCTTCCCCGAGATCAGCCCGCAGAAGCAGCATCAGTCCGAACCCGGCCTCGACCAGGCGCTGAGCCCGCAGACCGATCGCGGGCAGCAGTCCTATCGCGGCACCGGTCGGCTCGTCGGCCGCAAGGCGCTCATCACCGGGGCCGACTCCGGGATCGGTGCGGCCGTGGCGATCGCGTTCGCCCGCGAGGGCGCTGACGTCGCCCTGTCGTATCTGCCGGATGAGGAGGCCGATGCCCAGGAGATCAAAGGATGGATCGAGGAGTCCGGGCAGCGCGCGTTCCTGTTCCCCGGTGATCTGACCGATGCCAGCTTCTGCCGCCGGCTCGTCGCGGATGCCGAGCAGGCCCTCGGTGGGCTCAATGCGCTGGTGAACAACGCCGGCAAGCAGATCGCCGTCGAGGACTTCGGCGAGCTTGCCGATGAGCAGTGGACGACGACGTTCGCCACCAACATCCACGCGATCTACCGCATCACCCAGGAGGCGATCACGGTGATGCCGGCCGGGTCGACGATCGTGAACTCGACCTCGGTGCAGGCCTATAATCCCTCCCCGCACCTGCTCGACTACGCTTCGACGAAGGCGGCTATCAACAATTTCACGAAGGGACTGGCCCAGCAGCTGGCCCCGCGCGGCATCCGCGTGAATGCGGTGGCGCCGGGCCCGATCTGGACACCGTTGCAGGTCTCGGACGGCCAGCCGAAGGAGGCGCTGCCGGAGTTCGGCAAGAACACTCCCCTCGGCCGGGCCGGGCAGCCGACCGAACTGGCACCGGCGTATGTGTTCCTCACCTCGCCGGAGTCGAGCTACGTCATCGGTGAGACGCTCAATGTCAACGGCGGTCAGCCGACCCCGTAGGCGCTAAGCTGTGGGGACGATGGACATGAGCCCCGACTTCTCGCCTGAGCGCAGCCAGCGCATCGACCTGTGGCTGTGGACAGCCCGGATCTTCAAGACCCGCTCGGCAGCCACCTCCGCCTGCCGGGGCGGGCACGTCCACGTCGGCGGACAGCGGGTGAAGGCTGCGCAGAAGGTGCGCAACGGCGACACGGTCCGGGTGCGCAGGGCCGGCTTCGAGCAGATCCTCGTCATCCGCGGCTTCACCGACCGACGCGGGCCGGCGACACTGGCCCAGCAGCTCTATGAGGACCGCACCCCGGCACCGGACCCCGCACTGCGCGGGTTCACGCCGCGGCGCGACAAGGGGCTGGGCCGGCCGACGAAGAAGGATCGCCGCGAACTCGACCGGCTGCGCGGCTACCGATCCTCCGGTCAGTAGATGACGGTGGCGTAGGTGCCGGTCTGGCGGTAGCCGGCACGCCGGTAGGTGCTCAGAGCCGGTTCGTTGAAGGCGTTGACGTACAGGCTCACCAGCGGGCTCATCGTCGCCTTGACCTGTTCGGTCGCAGCCAGCACGGCTGGGGCGGCCAGACCGCGGCCGCGGAAGTCCGGATGCACCCACACGCCCTGGATCTGGGCGACCGCTGCAGACCGGATGCCCACATCGGCCTTGAACACCACCTGCGCGGCCGACTCCGGTGCCGGGTAGCGGCGAATCGGCCCGCCGTCGGGGCCACGGCAGCTGGTGATGAGGAAGGTCTCACCGGCGCTCAGCAGACCGCGTACCCGATGGAGGTAACCGGATTTTCCCATTTCGATCGGTGAGAAGCCGACTTCTTCAGTGAACATGTGCACCGCAGCCTCGAAGACGATGTCGATCTCCTCAGGCCGGCCGAGGCGCACGCGACGGTCAGCGGCGGTGCCGGGTTCGCGATCGGCGATGAGCAGCGGCTGCTTGGGCCGCAGCACTCTGGGCACACCCCAGGTCAGCCGGTGATGCAGATCGAGGACTGCATTGGCGGGGCCGACGAGTGAGCACATGTAGCGGCCGCGGGCATTGAGCATCCGGGCGACCGCGGCATTCCCGCCGGCGGTCGCGGCGATCGGCATGATGGTGCCGCCGATGTAGTAGGCGCTCACCGGCCGGCCGTGGATGAACCAGCCCCACAGCCGTCCGGCAGGCGTGTTGATCTCAGCGGTGCCGGTGTGCTCGAGCAGTCGTGCGGCGTAGGCGTAGCCGGCGGGATCAGCTGCGATCGTGTCGCGCAGCCACTGGGTGTCCATGGCGCGCAGCGGTGCCAGTGTCACGCGTCCACGTCCTTCCCTGGTGGGGCGACCGGACAGCCCCCGCAGGGCTGTGCCGGTCAGCCGACGACGACCTCCGGCGGGCCGGCCGGTTCGCCGTTCTCCTCGGCGATCCGCATGGCCTCTTCGATGAGGGTCTCGACGATCTTGGCCTCCGGCACGGTCTTGATGACCTCGCCCTTGACGAAGATCTGTCCCTTGCCGTTGCCGCTGGCCACGCCGAGGTCGGCTTCGCGGGCCTCACCGGGCCCGTTGACGATGCAGCCCATGACGGCCACCCGCAGCGGCACTTCGAGGCCTTCAAGCCCGGCGGTGACCTTGTCGGCAAGTTCGTAGACGTCGACCTGGGCGCGTCCGCACGACGGGCAGGAGACGATCTCGAGGGTGCGCGGTTTGAGGTTGAGAGATTCGAGGATCTGGTTGCCGACCTTGATCTCCTCGACCGGCGGGGCCGACAGGGACACGCGGATGGTGTCGCCGATGCCCTGACTCAGCAGCGCTCCGAAGGCGGTGGCGGACTTGATGGTGCCCTGGAAGGCCGGGCCGGCCTCAGTGACGCCGAGGTGCAGCGGCCAGTCGCCGGCCTCGGCGAGCAGCTCATAGGCACGGACCATGACGACCGGGTCATGGTGCTTGACGGAGATCTTGAAGTCGCTGAACCCGTGCTCTTCGAACAGGGAGGCCTCCCACACCGCGGACTCGACGAGCGCCTCGGGGGTGGCCTTGCCGTACTTCTCCATGATCCGCCTGTCCAGCGATCCGGCGTTGACGCCGATGCGGATCGAAACGCCGGCGTCGGCGGCGGCCTTGGAGATCTCCTTGACCTGGTCGTCGAACTTGCGGATGTTGCCGGGGTTCACGCGCACACCGGCACATCCGGCGTCGATCGCGGCGAAGACGTACTTGGGCTGGAAGTGGATGTCGGCGATGACCGGGATCTGGCTCTTCTGTGCGATCGCCGGCAGCGCCTCAGCATCATCGGCCGAAGGGCAGGCCACGCGCACGATGTCGCAGCCGGCTGCGGTGAGCTCAGCGATCTGCTGCAGGGTGGCGTTGATGTCGGTGGTCTTCGTCGTCGTCATCGACTGGACGCTGATCGGGGAATCCGAGCCGACTCCGACTTTCCCGACCTTGATCTGGCGGGTCTTGCGCCGGGGGTTGAGAACCGGCGGCGGCGGAGCGGGCATTCCCAGGCTGATCGCGGTCACAGACGTCCCTTCAGTTCGACAGTAGGTGGCTATCCGGCCTGTGGGGCCGGGGGTCGTTGCGTTCATTCTAGGCGGGGCACGTGAATGATTGCTGAACCGCCCGTGTGTTCGAGCACACACGATCGGTCGGCACGCAGACCCAGCCTACGCCTCGGCGCCGGCGGCAGCTGGCGTCTCGGCAGGTCGCGCCGAACCACCGCGGCGCTTGGCGCGCATGCGCTGCAGGATCGCCATGAGCACGGCGACGGCGATGCCGATGAGCGAGATCCACAGAGCCGGGATGAGCATCGTGATGCCGGCGGCGATGAGCACGATCCGCTCCCACCAGTGCAGGTGGTCGAAGAAGTACCCGGCCGTTGCCGCGGAGATCGCCGTCATGCCCAGCAGTGCGGTGATGAACACCTGCAGGAAGTGCATGACGGTGTCGTCGGTCTGGAAGATCAGGCCAGGTGCGGTGACGAAGACGTAGGGCACGATGAATCCGGCGATCGCCACGCGGAAGGCGGTGACACCGGACTTGAGCGGATTCGATCCGGCGATGCCGGAAGCGGCGTAGGCGGCCAGACACACCGGCGGGGTGATGTCAGCGAGCAGGCCGAAGTAGAACACGAACAGGTGGGCGGCCAGGATCGGGACATCGAAGTTGCTGACGAGGATCGGGGCAGCCACCGTTGCGGTGACGACATAGTTCGCGGTGGTCGGCAGTCCCATGCCCAGCACCAGGCAGGCGAGCATGGTGAAGAACATGACGAGGAAGAAGTTCTCCCCGGCTGCCGTGAGGATGCCGTCGGCCAGACGACCGCCGAGGCCGGTGGCGGTCACGATGCCGGCGACCATGCCGGCGGTGGCACAGGCGGCAATGACCGGCAGGGCGACGCGGGCGCCGGATTCGAGGACCTCGAAGACGCCGCGGATGCTCAGACGGGTCGACTCGCGCAGGAAGCTGAGCACAAGCGCGGTGCCGATGCCCCACAGCGCGGCCTTCGCCGGGGTGGTGCCGGTCATGAGCATGTAAATGATGACGGCCAGCGGCAGCAGCTGGTCGATGCGGGTGAGCAGGTACTTCCAGCTCGGCAGCTGGTCCTTGCGCATGCCGTGGATCCGGTTGCGCTTGGCTTCGAAGTGCACGGCGAGCATGACGCCGGCGAAGTACAGGAACGCCGGGATGATCGCGACGAGGATGATCGTCGAGTAGGCGATGCCGGTGTACTCGGCCATGATGAACACGGCCGCGCCCATGATCGGGGGCATGATCTGCCCGCCGGTCGAGGCAGTCGCCTCGGTCGCGGCGGCGAACTTCGCCTTGAAGCCGACCTTCTTCATCATCGGGATGGTGAAGGAGCCCGAGGCCACGGCGTTGGCGACCGAGGAGCCGGTGACGGTGCCCTGCATCGCCGAGGCGACGACGGCTGCCTTGGCCGGCCCGCCGGCGAACTTGCCGGTCAGGCGGAAGGCCAGGCCGTTGAAGTAGGCGCCGATGTTGGTGCGCACGAGAACGACGCCGAAGAGCAGGAACAGGAACACGAAGGTCGAGGACACCTGGATCGGGATGCCGAAGATCGACCGCGAGGAGTACCAGGTCTGCTGGACCATGTTCTGCCAGGTGGTGCCGTGGTACGGCAGGATCGGCGAGTATTTGCCGAGCCAGAAGTACAGCAGTGCCAGGGTCGCGATGATGACGATGGGCAGGCCGACGCAGCGGCGGGTGCCTTCGAGGATGAGGAGGATGCCGACGAGGGCGACGATCGTGTCGAAGTCGCTGTAGCCGAACATCTGGACCTGCACGCCGGTGAGGTAGTCGTAGTTGAAGATCATGTAGGCCGAGCAGCCCATCGCGGCGAACGCGAGGATCGTGTCGAGGACCAGGGAGCCCCAGTACAGTGCCGGTTTGGTGTCCTCGCGCAGGCTCAGGCTGCGGTGCAGGGGGTAGAGCAGGAAGATGAGCCCCATCGCACCGCCGACGTGGATCGCACCCTGGATGAGGGTCGGGCGGGAGCCGGCGAAGGCGGTGTAGAGCTGGAACCCGGTGAGGCCGAGGGCGAGGATGAAGATGAGCCAGCGCCACGGTCCGAGTTCGGAGTCGACGCGGTGGCGGGAGGCGGTGTCGTGCTCGCGCAGCACCTCCTGGGCCTTCTCCTCGGCTTCGGTCGAGCTCATGACAGCGACGTTGCTGGCATCGACTTCGTCATCGGCGACGGTCTCTGACGTGGTGCCGTGGTGCTTGGCGTCGCGGTAGGCGTCGGTGGCAGCAGCGCCGGGGTCGCCGGCGTCATTGCGTTCGGCTGCGCGGCCTGCGGCGGTGCTGCCGCCCTCAGGCTTCTCGTCGTCGCGCGG
>NZ_JALXKS010000067.1 GCF_025144725.1 Brevibacterium sp. p3-SID960
TTTTGGTTTGTCTCTTGTCTTTTTCTTTGATTTCGGCTGGGATTGTTTTTCATATTTTTTATGGAGAGTTTGATCCTGGCTCAGGACGAACGCTGGCGGCGTGCTTAACACATGCAAGTCGAACGCTGAAGCACTCAGCTTGCTGGGTGTGGATGAGTGGCGAACGGGTGAGTAACACGTGAGTAACCTGCCCCTGACTTCGGGATAAGCCTGGGAAACTGGGTCTAATACCGGATATGACTACTGGCCGCATGGTCTGGTGGTGGAAAGGGTTTTACTGGTTGGGGATGGACTCGCGGCCTATCAGTTTGTTGGTGGGGTAGTGGCCTACCAAGACGACGACGGGTAGCCGGCCTGAGAGGGCGACCGGCCACACTGGGACTGAGACACGGCCCAGACTCCTACGGGAGGCAGCAGTGGGGAATATTGCACAATGGGGGGAACCCTGATGCAGCGACGCCGCGTGCGGGATGACGGCCTTCGGGTTGTAAACCGCTTTCAGTAGGGAAGAAGCGAAAGTGACGGTACCTGCAGAAGAAGTACCGGCTAACTACGTGCCAGCAGCCGCGGTAATACGTAGGGTACAAGCGTTGTCCGGAATTATTGGGCGTAAAGAGCTCGTAGGTGGTTGGTCACGTCTGCTGTGGAAACGCAACGCTTAACGTTGCGCGTGCAGTGGGTACGGGCTGACTAGAGTGCAGTAGGGGAGTCTGGAATTCCTGGTGTAGCGGTGAAATGCGCAGATATCAGGAGGAACACCGGTGGCGAAGGCGGGACTCTGGGCTGTAACTGACGCTGAGGAGCGAAAGCATGGGGAGCGAACAGGATTAGATACCCTGGTAGTCCATGCCGTAAACGTTGGGAACTAGGTGTGGGGTCCATTCCACGGATTCCGTGCCGTAGCTAACGCATTAAGTTCCCCGCCTGGGGAGTACGGCCGCAAGGCTAAAACTCAAAGGAATTGACGGGGGCCCGCACAAGCGGCGGAGCATGCGGATTAATTCGATGCAACGCGAAGAACCTTACCAAGGCTTGACATACACCGGAAACGGCTAGAGATAGTCGCCTCTTCGGACTGGTGTACAGGTGGTGCATGGTTGTCGTCAGCTCGTGTCGTGAGATGTTGGGTTAAGTCCCGCAACGAGCGCAACCCTCGTTCTATGTTGCCAGCACGTGATGGTGGGAACTCATGGAAGACTGCCGGGGTCAACTCGGAGGAAGGTGGGGATGACGTCAAATCATCATGCCCTTTATGTCTTGGGCTTCACGCATGCTACAATGGCCGGTACAGAGGGTGGCGATACCGTGAGGTGGAGCGAATCCCAGAAAGCCGGTCTCAGTTCGGATCGTAGTCTGCAACTCGACTACGTGAAGTCGGAGTCGCTAGTAATCGCAGATCAGCAACGCTGCGGTGAATACGTTCCCGGGCCTTGTACACACCGCCCGTCAAGTCACGAAAGTCGGTAACACCCGAAGCCGGTGGCCTAACCCTTGTGGGGGGAGCCGTCGAAGGTGGGACTGGTGATTGGGACTAAGTCGTAACAAGGTAGCCGTACCGGAAGGTGCGGCTGGATCACCTCCTTTCTAAGGAGCTAACACAGTATGGTGTTGCCACGCACAGAACGATCGCGTCTGTGGTGGTTGCTCATGGGTGGAACATCACATTAACCTCCTGCCGGCGAGACTCAGATGAGTTGAGTTCGGTGGGGCAAACACGTTGTTGGGTCCTGGGAGAACAGGCCGGCAGCCCTTGTGGGTTGTGGTTGTTTTTCTGGATTGTTCCGGCCCTGCATGCTGCGCCAGTGGTTGCTGGTGGTGGGTGTGGGTGTCTGGGTGTTGTTGTGTAAGTGGATAGTGGACGCGAGCATCTGGGGAAACGCACTGTGTGTGTGTTTCTTCTGTTGTGATTTTGTTTTTGTTGTGTTTCTTGTGTTATCCGACTCGTGCGCGCCCGTGTTTTGTGGTGTGTGTGAGTGTTCAAGAGCGCATGGTGGATGCCTTGGCATCAGGAGCCGATGAAGGACGTGGTAACCTGCGATAAGCCTCGGGGAGTTGGTAAACGAACGGTGATCCGAGGGTGTCCGAATGGGGAAACCCCGCGGCATGTTGTGTGTCGTGACCCGCATCTGAATATATAGGGTGTGTGGGGGGAACGTGGGGAAGTGAAACATCTCAGTACCCACAGGAAGAGAAAATAATCATGATTCCGTTAGTAGTGGCGAGCGAACGCGGATGAGCCTAAACCGTATGTGTGTCAAGCGTGTAGGTGTTGCATGTGCGGTGTTGTGGGGCCACTGGTGATCCTCTACATGGGGTCGGGCAGGTGTTGGTGTGTGTAGTCGAATGATCTGGGAAGGTCGACCGGAGTGGGTGAGAGTCCCGTAGACGAAACATGTGCCTATCTGTCTCAGTGTGTGCCCGAGTAGCACGGGACTCGTGTAATCCCGTGTGAATCTGCCAGGACCACCTGGTAAGGCTAAATACTCCCTGGTGACCGATAGCGGATAGTACCGTGAGGGAATGGTGAAAAGTACCCCGGGAGGGGAGTGAAATAGTACCTGAAACCATGTGCTTACAATCCGTCAGAGCCTCCTTTGTTGGGGTGATGGCGTGCCTTTTGAAGAATGAGCCTGCGAGTTAGTGGCATGTAGCGAGGTTAACCCGTGTGGGGTAGCCGTAGCGAAAGCGAGTCCGAATAGGGCGAGTGAGTTGCATGTCCTAGACCCGAAGCGGAGTGATCTAGCCATGGGCAGGGTGAAGCGTCGGTAAGACGACGTGGAGGCCCGCACCCACTTCAGTTGAAAATGGAGGGGATGACCTGTGGTTAGGGGTGAAAGGCCAATCAAACTCTGTGATAGCTGGTTCTCCCCGAAATGCATTTAGGTGCAGCGTTGCGTGTTGCTTTCTGGAGGTAGAGCTACTGGATGGCTGATGGGCCCCACCGGGTTACTGACGTCAACCAAACTCCGAATGCCAGGAAGTGTAAGCGTGGCAGTGAGACTGCGGGGGATAAGCTTCGTAGTCGAGAGGGAAACAGCCCAGACCATCAACTAAGGCCCCTAAGCGTGTGCTAAGTGGGAAAGGATGTGGAGTTGCGAAGACAACCAGGAGGTTGGCTTAGAAGCAGCCATCCTTGAAAGAGTGCGTAATAGCTCACTGGTCAAGTGATTCTGCGCCGACAATGTAGCGGGGCTAAGCACACCGCCGAAGTTATGGCATCATCACGGTAACCCTAACGGGTTGTGGTGTTGGGTAGGGGAGCGTCGTGTGGCCGGTGAAGCTGCGAAGTGATTCAGTGGTGGAGGCTATGCGAGTGAGAATGCAGGCATGAGTAGCGAAAGACGGGTGAGAAACCCGTCCGCCGGATGACCAAGGGTTCCAGGGCTAGGCTAATCCGCCCTGGGTAAGTCGGGACCTAAGGCGAGGCCGACAGGCGTAGTCGATGGACAACGGGTTGATATTCCCGTACCGGCGAAGAACCGTCCATACCGAGGCATGTGAGACTAACCATGTTAAACCTGCTGTCGCCCTTCGGGGTGTTCAGCAGGTGATGTGTGGGACCTGATCGTGTAGTAGGTAAGCGTGTTAACAGGTGTGACGCAGGAAGGTAGCCAGGCCGTGCGATGGTTGTCGCGGTCTAAGGTGGTAGGCCGTCTCTTAGGCAAATCCGGGAGACATGTGGCTGAGAGCTGATGGGCGCCCCACACTGGTGGGGTGATCTGGTGATCCTATGCTGCCGAGAAAAGCATCGACGTGAGGTTCTAGCCGCCCGTACCCTATAACCGACTCAGGTGGTCTGGTAGAGAATACCGAGGCGATCGAGATAATCGTGGTTAAGGAACTCGGCAAATTGCCCCCGTAACTTCGGAAGAAGGGGGGCCATCCTGGTGATCGACCCGTGCGGTTGTGAGCTGGTGGTGGCCGCAGAGACCAGAGAGAAGCGACTGTTTACTAAAAACACAGGTCCGTGCGAAGACGTAAGTCGATGTATACGGACTGACGCCTGCCCGGTGCTGGAAGGTTAAGAGGACCTGTTAGAACTTCGGTTCGAAGCGGAGAATTTAAGCCCCAGTAAACGGCGGTGGTAACTATAACCATCCTAAGGTAGCGAAATTCCTTGTCGGGTAAGTTCCGACCTGCACGAATGGCGCAACGACTTCTCTGCTGTCTCAACCGCGAACTCGGCGAAATTGCACTACGAGTAAAGATGCTCGTTACGCGCAGCAGGACGGAAAGACCCCGAGACCTTCACTATAGTTTGGTATTGGGATTCGGTGTGGTTTGTGTAGGATAGGTGGGAGACTGTGAAGCATGCACGCCAGTGTGTGTGGAGTCATTGTTGAAATACCACTCTGACCATAGTGGATTCCTTAACTTCGGACCCTGATCGGGTTCAGGGACAGTGCCTGATGGGTAGTTTAACTGGGGCGGTTGCCTCCCAAAGAGTAACGGAGGCGCCCAAAGGTTCCCTCAGCCTGGTTGGCAATCAGGTGTCGAGTGTAAGTGCACAAGGGAGCTTGACTGTGAGACGGACGTGTCGAGCAGGAGCGAAAGCTGGGACTAGTGACCCGGCCGTGGATTGTGGAATCGCGGTCGCTCAACGGATAAAAGGTACCTCGGGGATAACAGGCTGATCTTGCCCAAGAGTCCATATCGACGGCATGGTTTGGCACCTCGATGTCGGCTCGTCGCATCCTGGGGCTGGAGTCGGTCCCAAGGGTTGGGCTGTTCGCCCATTAAAGCGGTACGCGAGCTGGGTTTAGAACGTCGTGAGACAGTTCGGTCCCTATCCGCTGCGTGCGTAGGAAATTTGAGAAGGGCTGTCCTTAGTACGAGAGGACCGGGACGGACGAACCTCTGGTGTGCCAGTTGTACCGCCAGGTGCATGGCTGGTTGGCTACGTTCGGGAAGGATAACCGCTGAAAGCATCTAAGCGGGAAGCCTGCTTCAAGATGAGATTTCCCTATGAGGCGCCCTCTAGACCAGGGGGTTGATAGGCCAGACGTGGAAGCACAGCAATGTGTGCAGCTGACTGGTACTAATACGCCCACCACTCACCCAACCACCACAATTGGTGTGTCACGGGTCGGGTAACACAAGACACACAACAACGAAACGTGTCACAACACAACGATCGCTACGCGTCCACAAACATTCCAACCACTACAAAACCAGCAACACACACGGTTTTGCGGCGGCTATAGCGGCAGGGAAACGCCCGGCCCCATTCCGAACCCGGAAGCTAAGCCTGCCAGCGCTGATGGTACTGCACTCGACAGGGTGTGGGAGAGTAAGACACCGCCGCAAT
>NZ_JALXKS010000068.1 GCF_025144725.1 Brevibacterium sp. p3-SID960
CATGTCAACGACGCGTGAATACTGACCCCTAGGCGACGGGTGAAAATTGACCCCTGTCGCACATGCTAGGAGGCATGATTTCGATGGAGAATTGGGCTGAGATACGCCGGTTGCACACTGCTGAGGGTGTTCCGATCAAGGAGATCGCGCGCCGGTTGGGATTGGCGCGGAACACGGTGCGTTCGGCGTTGGCTTCGGCAGAGCCTCCTCGGTACAGGAGGGTGAAGACCGGGTCTGTGGTCGATGCGTATGAGCCTGAGATCCGCAAGCTGCTGCGGGATTATCCCAAGATGCCGGCGACGGTGATTGCTGAACGGGTCGGGTTCACGCATTCGTTGACGGTGCTGAAGGATCGGTTGCGGGTGATCCGCCCCGAGTATGTCGGGGTCGATCCTGCTGATCGGCTGGTGCACGAGCCCGGTCAGGTGGCTCAGATGGATCTGTGGTTCCCTGAACCTAGGATTCCGACGGGCATGGGTAATGTGCTGGTGTTCCCGGTGCTGGTGATGACGTTGACGTTCTCACGGTTCCTGACTGCGGTGATGCTGCCATCGCGGCAGTCCGGGGATCTGCTGGCTGGGATGTGGCAGCTGATCGCGGCGGTTGGGGCGGTGCCCAAGACACTGATCTGGGATCGGGAAGCAGCGATCGCTCCGAAGGGCAAACCGTTGGATCCGGTGGCAGCCTTCGCTGGCACTTTAGCTACACGGATGGTGATCGCACCGGCGCGGGATCCGGAGTTCAAGGGCATGACTGAGCGCAATAACCAGTACCTTGAGACCTCGTTCCTGCCGGGTCGGAAGTTTCGGTCCCCGGAAGATTTCAACTCTCAGATGAGCGAGTGGATCACTTCGAAGGCGAATACTCGCACGATCCGGTCCTTAGGCGCGGCACCGGTTGAGAAGCTTCCTGCGGATCTGGCTGCGATGACACGGCTGCCCCCGCAGGCTCCGGTGACCGGGTTACGGGCGCGTGTGCGACTGCCACGGGATTACTATGTCCGCTTGGACGGCAACGACTATTCCGTTGACCCGCGCTGTATCGGACGCCTTGTTGATGTCGCTGCCACGCCCACACGAGTCCAGGTCCGGTGCGAAGGGGGCCTGGTGGCCGATCACCTCCGCTGCTGGGACCGTCACCAGGTGATCACCGATAGCGAGCATGTCGAGATAGCCCAGCAGCTACGCGCCCAGTACTCGACCAGGCCCCTGCGGCCAGCAGCCGAGCCGCGCGGCGTCGAGGTCCCGACACGATCTCTTAGCGTCTATGACAGTGTCTTCGGGCTCACGACCGGTTCGCGCGCTGATAAGGGGGCCGTCGCATGAGCCAGACACGAATCGAATCGACCCTGGGACATCTGGTCAAAGCGCTAAAGACCCCAACGATCGGCAAGGTCTACGCCGAGCTAGCCGAGACAGCACGCGCGCAGGGATGGTCACACGAGGAGTACCTCGCCGCGGTGTTAGATCGTCAAGTCACCGACCGGGAAGCCAACGGCACCGCGCTACGGATCGCGGGCGCGCACTTCCCGGCGGTGAAGACTCTTGAGGACTTCAACACCGACTACCAGCCCGGACTGCGCCGCGATGTCCTGGCACACCTGGCATCCTGTGGCTTCATCGCCAAAGCCGAGAACGTCATCTTGCTCGGCCCGCCAGGAGTCGGGAAGACCCACCTGGGCATCGGCTTGGGCATCAAAGCCTGCCACGCCGGCTACCCAGTCGCCTTCGATACGGCCACCGGCTGGGCCAACCGCCTGGCCGCAGCGCATAACACCGCAGGCGGACTCGAACGAGAACTCAAACGCTTACGCCGCTTCCGGCTGCTCATCATCGATGAGCTCGGCTACCTGCCCTTCGACGCCCAGACCGCGAACCTGTTCTTCCAGCTCGTCGCAGCACGCTACGAACAAGGATCGATCCTGATCACCTCGAACCTGTCCTTCAGCCGGTGGGGCGAGATCTTCAGCGATGACATCGTCGCATCAGCCATGATCGACCGACTCGTCCACCACGCCGAAGTCCTACCCCTTGACGGCGATTCCTACCGCACCAAAACACGCCGCGAACTACTAACGGAAAACGACTGAAACCAACACAACCACAACAACAGGGGGTCAAAATTCAGCCGTCGCTAAGGGGTCAAAATTCAGCCGT
>NZ_JALXKS010000069.1 GCF_025144725.1 Brevibacterium sp. p3-SID960
CATCCTTGTTGGATTCCGATGCCGTCTTCGTAGCTGAAAGCGGTGTCGTAGGCGGCTGGCCCGATGAGCTCATCGGTAGGGGCTTGTGGCCTTGTTCTGGGCGGGTTCCAGTGGGCTTCGGTGACGAAGCTCCAGGGGTCGCGGGGGTGTTCGGTGTGCTGGTAGAGCAGCCAGTCGACGCCGCGGCGGGCATGGTCGGCGGTGAGTCCGCGGTGGTGTCTGAGGAAGTCCTTGATTGCTTTGTTCGGACCGCCTTCTAACGGGTTCGTGGTCGCAGCAACAGGTTTCGGTGCGTCGGGATCTAGCCAGGTGAACAGTTCGTTGTCGGCCAGGAGCCCGGTGATCAGTTTGTGTGCGCGTCGGGTTCGAATGTGGGTGTGCCACCATTTCTGGTTCGGATTCGCGTGCGCTGGCCGGGGTGTGTTCTTCCCGGCGTAGGTGCGGTGATTGAGAAACGTCTGCCAGGTCGCTTCCCAGCTGAGGAACGAGGCCGTCCAGGCGGCTGCTTCATCCAGGCTGCTCACGGTGGAAAGGGCCTTGTACAGGGCTAGGAGTTGCTGGTTGGCTGGCAGTTTCGGTGTGCGTGTCAGATGCCGGTGGGCGGCGTTACGGATGTGGAAGAAGCAGCGTTGGATCTTCGTATCCGGCCAGCAGTTCTTCAAAGCCTTCCGCAACGGCCCGTTGCCATCGACGATCGCGTAGGCCGGTGCCGGGATCCGGGCCAGTAGCGCTGTCCAGGAGGCAAGCTTTTCCCGGTCGCACCACTGCCAGTCGATGACATGGCAGCCGGTATGAGCGATGAGGACGCACCAGCCGTTGAAATAGGTGCCATCGAGCATGATCTGGTGATGGATTTCGCCAGTCGGCACGATGGTCGGTGTGACGTTCCAGCACCAAGCCGTTCGGCGTCTAAACGTCGATGCGCTCACGTCGAGCCGGTTGATCCCAGCAGGACCGGACAGCCAGGACAAGAACGCCTGGAACTCAGCGTGCCGGGTGATATCCGGCCGGTGTTGGGTTGTCGAAGCGCCGCAGGATTTGCAGCGCCAGCGCGTCCGTCCAGCGGTGGTCTTACCGTTCTTGACGAGCTTGTTTGCGCATACACCACATCGGGGCTGATTCCTAGAACCGGTCACCCCACATGCTTTCAGAGCATGTACACACCCCTGAAGCCCTACGGACTACTGGCCAAGACCCCTATCCTGTACACACAAAATGAGTATTAACCC
>NZ_JALXKS010000007.1 GCF_025144725.1 Brevibacterium sp. p3-SID960
TCCGCCGGAATCGAGGGTGGTCTACCCATGTCTGAATCTCCTTCAGGACCTACATAACGGCCCTGCCACTAAGTCTGACGCGCGACACCCCCATCCTGGCAACGCCAACCCCCACCTCGGGAACGGCAACCACCCCAGCAGACGCCACAACCGGCAAGGCACCCTGAGGTTATCTGCCGGCACGTGTAGAATTGCAGGTCAAGGGCACGATCCGCTGACGGCAGCCGAGGGGAGTCACGCACGTGTGGGAGTACTTCACGCAGCGCTCTGACCAGATCCTCTTCGCCTCCTGGCAGCACTTCAGCCTTGTGGGTCAGAGCCTCCTGCTCGCCACCCTCATCGCCGTCGTCATCGCCGTGCTGTCCTACCGCTCCTCAGCGCTGACCGCAGCAGCCAACAGCATCTCGGCGATCGGCCTGACGATCCCGTCGTTCGCACTCGTCGGCCTGCTCATCGCCCCGGTCGGCTTCGGCGTCATCCCCGCCGTGATCGTCGTGACCTTCTACGCCGCCCTGCCGATCCTGCGCAACGCCATCGTCGGGCTCTCCGGCATCCCCGACGACGTCGTCGAATCCGCCCGCGGCATCGGCATGAGCCGCATGCGCACCCTGCTGACCGTCGAACTGCCGATGGCCTGGCCGGTCATCCTCGCCGGTGTCCGCGTCTCCGGGCAGATGGTGATGGGCATCGCGACCATCGCCGCCTACTCCCTGGGCCCCGGCCTCGGTGCCTTCATCTTCTCCGGCCTCGACCGCCTCGGCGGGGCGAACTCGCTCGAATCCGTCGTCATCGGCGTCGTCGGCGTCATCATCCTCGCCTTCATTCTCGACCTGCTGCTTGTGGCAGTCGGCCGTCTGACCATTCCGAGGGGTATCCGTGTCTGAGAACCACCGAACTGCATCCACCGCTTTCGAGGCGGCCGGCACCGAGCACGATTCGGGCACCCAGGGCGTGTCGATCACCCTGGAGGGGATCACCAAGCGTTACGACTCCGGCAAGCCACCGGCTGTCGACGGGCTGAATCTGGAGATCCCGGCCGGTTCGATCGTGATGTTCTGCGGGCCCTCGGGTTGCGGGAAGACGACGACGCTGAAGATGATCAACCGGCTCATCGAACCCTCTTCCGGCCGGGTGCTCATCGACGGGGAGGACGTCACCGACCTCGATGCCGACAGGCTGCGCCGCCGGCTGGGCTACGTCATCCAGGCAGGCGGGCTGTTCCCGCACATGACGGTGGCCAAGAACATCGGGCTGGTGCCCAAGATGCTCGGCTGGGATGCCAGGCGCATCCGCGCCCGCGTCGACGAGCTGCTCGAACTCGTCTCCCTCGACCCGGCCGCCTACCGCGACCGGTTCCCCCGCGAGCTCTCCGGCGGCCAGCAGCAGCGCGTCGGTGTCGCCAGGGCGCTGGCAGCAGACCCGCCGGTGCTGCTCATGGATGAGCCCTTCGGTGCGGTCGACCCGATCACCCGGCAGCGGCTGCAGGATGAGCTCATCGCCATCCACTCCGAGCTGAAGAAGACGATCGTGTGCGTCACCCACGACTTCGATGAGGCCGTCAAGCTCGGTGACTGGATCGCGATCTTCCGCGAAGGCGGCATCCTCGCCCAGTACGACTCACCCGAACGGATCCTCGCCCAGCCGGCGAACTCCTTCGTCGAGGACTTCATAGGCGCAGGCGCCGGGCTCAAGCAGCTGTCCCTGTCCCGCCTCGACGATGTCGAGCTGACCGATCCGGTCCGTGTGCGTGCCGGGACTCCCGTCGCCGAGGCGGTGGAGACGATGCGGGCGGCAGGAGATGACTATGTGGTCGTCGTCGACGACCAGGACCGGCCCGTCGACTGGCTCGTCGCCAGCCAGCTCGAACGCCTCACCACCCTGCCGACTCAGGTGAATGAGGACCTGCCGGTGGTGTACAACCGCGCCTCACTCAACGATGCGCTCGATTCGATGCTCGTGACGACGACGTCCTCGGCGATCGTCGTCGGCCGCCGCCGTCAGATGCTCGGCCTCGTCACCGTCGACACGATCATGGACGTCATCTCCGGGCTCAACGGCCGAGCCCACTGCGCCGCCGCCCAGGCCCCGCACGGGGAGAACACGCCCGAGGAGTTCGAGATCCCGGCAGACGACGGGCGCACCGGCCGCAACACCGACGAGGCAATCGCAGCCAAACAGCGCGAAGACCCGGCCGCAGACACCGGTGACGACCCGGCCGCAGACCCCAGCGACGCCGGTGGCGCCGGTGACGATGCGGCCGGCCGCGACACGGCACGCGGCACAACTGAACGCGCCGATCCTCCAGCCGGCGCGCATCGCGCAGACGGGGACAGGCCATGAGCACCCTGACCGCCGGAGAGCGCCGGGAGATCCGCGACCTGCTCGTGCAGGCCGGGCTCATCGTCGTGGCCTTCGGCGTGCTCATCTGGTGGCTGCTGACCACGGATCTCACCGACGTCGAATCCTCGACTCTGGCACCCGGCGCAGTCTGGTCGCTGACGCTGGAGCACCTGCTGCTCACCGTCGTCTCAGCCGTCATCGTGCTCGCCGTGGCGATCCCGCTCGGCATCCTGCTCACCCGCCCGGCCCTGCGCCGGGCCGCAGGACCGGTCATGGCTGTGGCGAACATCGGCCAGGCCGCCCCGGCTGTCGGCATCATCGTGCTGTTCGGATTCTGGCTCGGTTTCGGCCTGCAGGCCGCCATCGCAGCACTCGTCGTCTACGCACTGCTGCCGGTGCTGCGCAACACGATGGTCGGCCTCACCCAGGTCGACCGGCAGCTCATCGAAGCCGGCCGCGGTATGGGCATGAGCGCCGCCGCCGTGCTCTTCCGCGTCGAACTGCCGCTTGCGGTGCCCGTCATGCTCTCCGGCATCCGCACCGCACTCGTCCTGCTCGTCGGCACCGCCACCCTGGCGACCTTCGTCAACGGCGGCGGACTCGGCCTGCTCATCACGACCGGAGTGACCCTCGACCTCACCCGGGTGCTCATCGCCGGGGCCATCCTCGTCGCCCTGCTCGCCCTCGTCGTCGACTGGACCGGACGCGTCGTCGAACTGGCCGTACGGCCGAAGGGACTGGCATGACATCCCACCCGACCACCACCCCAGTCAGCCGCAGACGCACGAGGCTCGGCCGCCTCGGCGCCGGGATCGCACTGCTGAGCACCCTGGCGCTCGGTGCCTGCGGACTGCAGCCTTCGGCCGCCTACATCCCGCCGGTGAGCCCCGGATCGATCGAGGAGATCCCCGGTGCCGCCGACGGGAAGGTCTTCACGGTCACGAGCAAGAACTTCACCGAAGCGGTCATCCTCGGCAAGATCTCCGTCCTTGCCGCCGAGGCCGCCGGCTTCAGCGTCAAGGACCTCACGAACGTGCCCGGAAGCGTCTCAGCCCGCAAGCTCATGACGAGCGGGCAGGCGGACCTGACGTGGGAGTACACCGGCACCGCCTGGCTGACCTACCTGAATGAGGAAGAGGGCATCGCGGATCCGCACGAGCAGTGGCAGGCCGTCCACGACGCCGACCTGGACAACGGCCTGACCTGGGGTCCGGCAGCCGAGCTCAACAACTCCTACGGCATGGCGATCCGGCCCGACGCCCCCGGTGAGCTCGGCGGGGTGACGAAGATGTCGCAGCTGGCAGATCTTAAACCGGAGGACCGCACGATCTGCGTGGCCGCCGAATTCAACTCCCGGCCCGACGGGCTCACCCCGATGCTCGAGGCCTACGACATTCCGCGCGGGGAAGCCGGCGGCACGCCGGAGGACAACATCGGCATCTACGACGCAGGCCCGATCTACTCCGCAACGGCCGCCGGGCAGTGCAACTTCGGCAACGTCTACCTCACCGACGGCCGGATCAAGGCGATGGACCTCGTCGTCCTCGAAGACGACAGGCAGTTCTTCCCCGCCTACAACGCAGCCCCCGTGTTCTTCACCCAGACACTCGAGGAGTACCCGCAGCTCGAAGAGGTCTACGCGCCGATCGCCGAGAAGCTCACCACCGAGCAGATGCAGGAGCTCAACCGGCAGGTCGACGTCGACGGTGATGACCCCGTCGACGTGGCGCTGCGCTGGATGGTCGACGAAGGCTTCGTCACCGAAAGGTGACCCGGCGGCCAGGCGGTAGGCTTGTCACCGACACGTGACGGAAGGAAGCGGCGAAATTCGCCCCGATCATCGGTTCGGTCTATGCGGTTGCGCGGTTCTTCCAGGTGCGGGCACGCCACCGGCAGCAGCGCGGACTCGGCCGCGCGGAGGACACAGCGCTCAGCCGAGAGCTAGCGGCTCGTCTGCTGCGATCGGGCCGTCCTCGCAGATGCCGCGACAACGGCGGAAAGGCGCGCAACCGGCCGGATGCCCATCGTATCGGAGCTCGCATCTGCGGGATACGCGTGCCTTGAGAGCAGAAACTAGAGGTCTCGCCTGCTGGCACCAGTTCACAAGTGTGACCTGCATCGCTAAGCTCTGTGTATGGATGTCACTCATACTCTCGGTTCATTTGACTACGTTGACCCAACTGATCTCAAGAGGATGGCTGAGGCCGCAGGGCCCAAGGTGACCATCCTGATGCCGACATCGCGAGCGGATCATCAATCCCGCGAATCCTCCACCCGGCTCAAGTCGCTGCTCGATGAGGCGGGCCGCAAGCTCGCCGACGCAGGCGTCGAGGCGAAGGAAGCCAAGGAGATCCTCGCCCCGCTCAACGATCTCGTCAATGACGGGCCGTTCTGGCGCCATCAGGCTGACGGGCTGGCCCTCTACGCAGCCACGGGCATGACGCTGACCTACCGGCTCGGTGTGCCGCTGAGCGAGCACGTCAGCGTCGGCGAGTCGATGACGGTCCGCCCGATCGCCCCGGCGCTCGCTCAGTCCCATGCCTTCTACATTCTGGCGATGTCGCGGAACAAGGTGCGCCTGTTCGACGCGACGAAGGACTCGATCGTCGAACTCGACCTCGGTGAGACCGTGCCGCAGAGCATGGACGACGTCGTCGACCCCGATGAGCGGCAACGGCAGCTGCAGAGCCGTTCGGTCGGTGGGGACCGTGCCATGTTCCACGGCCACGGCGTCGGCGGTGAGGTCGAGAGGATCTTCGTCGAGAAGTTCGTCAAGGCTGTCGGCGAAGGAGTCGGAACGCTGCTTGGCAAAGCCCGCAGCCAGCCGCTGATCCTCGCAGCCGTGGCCGAGGCGATGCCGCTGTTCAAGCCCGTGTGCACCTACCCGGCGCTGCTTGACGAGATGGTCGCCGGCAACCCCGACGACCGCACGCCCGGCCAGCTGCACGCCGATGCATGGGAGGTCGTCATGCCGGCCTTCGCCGAACGCGATGACGCCGCCTACGCCCGCTTCGCCGATGCGCAGGGCACCGGCCGCGGCGTCACCCAGACCGATGTCATCCGCGAGGCAGCTGCCGAGGGGCGGGTCGATACGCTGTTCATCAACCCGTCGCTCTCTGCCTCAGAGGGCAGCGGCGATGTCGATTCCGCGATCCTGTCGACGCTGCAGAACTCCGGCACGATCGTCATCATCTCCGACGGCCGGGTCGAGAACGTTGCAGCGCTGATGCGGTACTGACATCCGGCTGCTCAGGCGGTCCTGATCTCTGTCAGAGCGGCGAGTGCGGCAAGGGCTGCGCTCGCCGCTTCATGTCCCTTGTCCTCCCGCGAGCCCGGCAGCCCGGCCCGGCTGTGGGCCTGCTCATCGTCATCACAGGTCAGCAGCCCGGCCGCGCTGGCCGCGGCGGGCGGTGGCGGACACACCGGTCACCGCACCCGAGGCGGCGGGTGCCCTCCGTGTTTCGCCACCACCGTTGTTCGGCCCGTCTGGCATAGCGAAGACAGGATGCTCACCAGGGGGATCATCACGGTGTCCCTGCTTGCGAAGGAACAGTCATGCACCCGTTCTCCCGCTCCGCGCTCGCCCTCATCGCCGCAGGCGCCGCTCTCACACTGGCCGCCGGATGCACGGCCGCAGATGACGCACCCGGCAGCTCACCTGCGACCAGCACGCCGGAACCGCCGCAGCTGAGCGAGTCGATCACCCTTGACTTCTATGCCAGCCTGCTGGCCGACAACGACACTGACAGGGCGCTGGTCGCCGACGCCATGGGCGGCAGGCTCGTCGCCGTCGGCGCCGATGGCGCTGAGCTGTGGAGCCACCAGGCGCAGGTCGATATGGACCAGCCTGACAGCGTGGCCGCCTACTCCCGCGGCCAGACCGTCATCGTCGACGACGGGACCGGCCGTCTGCGCGCACTCGATTGGGGCGACGGCAGCGAAGCCTGGACCTATACGCCTGCCGATGTCGATCTCGGCTGCACCGAACCGGGTGACTACTACTCGTCCTCCTCCACCGGGACGAGCGCACTGGGCGAGGACGGGATCATCCTGCTCGAATACGGGATGATCGACGCTGATCGCGGCAGCTGCACCGGCGAGGAGCAGAAGGCCATGGTCCTCGGTCTCGATCCGGCCTCCGGCCAGCCGGCGTGGCCGGCTGTGCAGGCGGCCGCCGATGCGCAGCCCATGGGCGGGGCGAACCTGCAGATCACCCCGGATCGCACGCACGCCTATCTGCCGTGGCGCGACGGCGACAGCAGCTTCCTCACCCGCCTCGACCTGGCCTCGGGCCAGCATGCCACCGTCGACCTCAGTGAGTACGGCGAGCAGGACCTCGGCTTCGGCATCTACCCGCAGAAGGCGCCCGGCACGCTTGTCTACGCCTTCGGCACAGCCGACCCTGACGACCCGTACTCTGGGTTCACCACCCGCACCGCACTGCTGAGGCTGCCGATGGACCTGGCGGAGAGCTCTGGGATGCTCACGCCGCTCGGCGCTGCTGACGATCCTGACCTCGCCGCGGGTATCGACTTCAGTGAGGAACCGGTCGACTACTGTGCCGCCCGTCCGGTCGCCACAGCCGAGGGTGCCTTTGTGTGCGCGAGCACTCAGCTGTTCGCTTCCCGGATCCTCGTGCTCGGCTCACTGCTCGACGGCGAGGCCTGGCACGCCGACATCTCAGAAGACGCCTTCGAATTCGGGCTGTTCAACGAGCAGTACGGCCGCCTCCACACACCCGTCGACGGCACCGACGCACCGCTGGTCATCATGCCCGGTCTCGACGCGGGCGTGCGGGCCGTCAGCGCCGCTGACGGATCGACACTGTGGGAGGCAGGCGAAGACCTCGACCCGGTCGATCCGGTCGAAGGCAGCTACGGATTCGGCGGCAACGGCGCATTCCCGCAGCTCGGCCTCATCCCGGTGCTGCTCAACGATGCGGTGCACTTCTTCACCCTGGACGGTGAGGAGCACGCCGAGGCCCACGCCGTCGGCCAGTATGCCGAGCCGAGTGCCACCGGCCGCTGGTTCGCAGCAGCCGCCGGTGAGTCCACCACGCTGTGGACCGTCACCGGCGGCTGAACGACGCCGCTGTGCGGCGCCGGTGAAGCTGCGCTGCGACTTACCAGCCGCGCTCGGCCAGGCGGTGTGGGGCCGGCAGATCGCTGACGTTGAGGCCGACCATCGCCTCACCGAGTCCGCGGGAGACCTCGGCGAGCACCTCGGGATTGTCGTAGTTCGCCGTGGCCTTGACGATGGCTTTGGCCCGTGCCTCCGGGTTGCCGGACTTGAAGATGCCTGAGCCGACGAACACGCCCTCAGCACCGAGCTGCATCATCATCGCCGCATCGGCAGGCGTGGACACGCCCCCGGCGACGAAGGTGACGACTGGCAGGCGGCCGTTACGGGCGACGGTGCGCACGAGGTCGAACGGCGCCTGCAGCTCCTTGGCCGCAACATAGAGCTCATCTTCGTTCAGCGCAGCCAGGCGGCGGATCTCACCGCTGATCGTGCGGATGTGGCGGGTCGCCTCGGAGACATCGCCGGTGCCGGCCTCACCCTTCGAACGGATCATGTCGGCACCTTCGTTGATGCGGCGCAGCGCCTCCCCGAGGTTGGTGGCACCGCACACGAACGGCACCTCGAAGGCGCGCTTGTCGATGTGGTTGACGTAGTCGGCAGGGGAGAGGACCTCGGATTCGTCGACGTAGTGCACGCCGAGGGACTGCAGGATCTGCGCTTCGACGAAGTGGCCGATGCGCGCCTTGGCCATGACCGGAATCGACACGGCATCGAGGATCCCGGCGATGAGGTCCGGGTCGCTCATCCGCGCGATGCCGCCCTGGGCGCGGATATCGGCGGGCACCCGCTCGAGCGCCATGACCGCCACCGCGCCGGCATCTTCGGCGATGCGGGCCTGATCAGGGGTGACGACGTCCATGATGACGCCGCCGGCCAGTGAGCGTGCGAGTTCGGAGCTCAGCTGGGCGTCGGCGGCGCGCTGGTGCTCGGCGTCGCCGGCAGTGCCCGCGGTGGGCGTGTCTTCAGCGTTGTTGGAGGTGGTGGTCTGGTTCAGTGTGGCAGTCATGCAGTCTCCTGGGTCGTGGCGGGCACCTGGCACCCGCGCGTGGCGAGCCGGACGTCCAAGCGCCCGGTGGGTATTCGTGAGCCTAGCGAGCATTGGACTGCAGAAATGGTCCAGATCCAGGGGTATTCTGTAGTCCAGTTGTGCGCGGTTCCGGATGGCCGCGAGGCCAGGTGAGGGAGGGGTGCTCATGGCGCATGACGCGGATCTCACGGTGAGGCTCGACCGCAGCTCGCGCATCGGTCTGCCGCTGCAGATCGTCGCCGGCATCCGGGCCGAGATCGCCGCCGGCCGTCTGCGCCCGGGCGACGGTCTGCCCTCCAGCCGGGTGCTCGCCGCACAGCTCGGTGTCGCCCGCGGCACCGTGCAGACGGCGTATGAGCACCTGATCGCCGAGGGCCAGCTCGTCACCGCCGCCCGTTCGGGCACACGCGTCAACCCGGCACTGCAGACGGCCTCGTCGCGTCGCCCCTCCGCTGCCCGCGCCCTGGATTCTCGCGCTCGGTCCCGTCAGGGCTCGGCCGCGCGCCGCCCGGGGGCACGTGCCGTGCCGGTCCGGACAGTGCCCTCCCACCACTCCGCTGGCATCGCGGCGGAGGTGCGCATCGATGCCCGGGGTGTGAGCGTGCGTCCCGACCCGCGCCATGAGCCCGACTTCCGGGCTGCCTGGCGTCGCGGACTCGACACCCGCGACGTCAGCGATGACGGCTGCGGCACCCAGACGGTGCGCCAGGCGATCGCCGGGCACCTGCGGCTGGTGCGCGGCATGCAGGTCGAACCCGCCGACATCGTGCTGACCGCCGGCGCCCGCGACGGGCTGCGCACCGTCCTCAACGTCCTCGCTCCCGCGGCGCTCGGAGTCGAGAGCCCGGGCTTTCCCGGTCTGCGCCGAGCGCTGGCGAACACCCCCACCGTCGATGTGCCCGTCGACACCGACGGCATCGACCCCGCTGCGATCCCGGCACCGCTGCGCGCCCTGCTGCTGACGCCCAACCACCTGCATCCGCACGGAGATTCGATGAGCGCAACCCGGCGCGTGCAGCTGCTGCGCTGGGCCGAATCGTGCGGCGGACATCTGATCGAAGACGACTACGACACCGAAGCCCGCTACGCCGGCAGCCTGCCGCCGACTCTCGCCGACCTCGACAGCAGCGGCCGGGTGCTGCACCTCGGATCCTTCGCCACCCTGCTCGGCACGCGCCTGGGAATCGGCTACATCATCGCCACCGGCCCGCTCAGCGCTGCGATCGCCGCCCACCGCCGGATGCTCGGTCCCGCCGCCTCACCGCTCATCCAGGCAGTGCTCGCCGACTACCTGGACTCCGGCGGGCTGCGCAGGCGGATGCTGCGGATGCGCAAGCGGCTGGCAGCCGCTGCCGAGGCGGTCGATGCCGCAGGCCTGCCGCTGACCCAGGTGCGCGGGCGGGCGATCCTCGAACGGCCGGCCGGGGGTGCGCGGCGTTTGCGGCGCGCACTCGCTGAGCGCGGCATCCTCGTCGACGACCTCGCCGGCAAATGGACCGGCGGGCAGCAGACCGGCATCGAGATCGCGCTGAGCTCGCTCACCGGTCCGGAGCTGACTGCTGTCCTGGCGGCTCTGCGCGCCGAGCTCAGCCAGCGCTGATGGAGCTCAGCAGCGGTCGCCGGGCATCACCGCAAGCGGATCCCGTTCGGCGGCCGGCAGGTTGAGATCCGGCTGTGCCAACGCCCGCGCGAGGGCGGCCCGCGGTGTCAGCGGCTGGTGGGCAGGCGCCCCTGCGAACAGCTCGCTGCGCCAGCTGTCGCCGGAGGAGACCATGTCCTCCTGAAGCGATTCGATGAGCGCCTCGACTGTCGATCCCGGCAGATCCGTCAGCATTGCCGCAGCCTTCGCCACGAGCGGCTCGGGCAGCGGGCCGCCGGGCACCTGCGGGCGGACGAGCCCGCTGAGCTCAGTGAGCAGATCGATGAGCTCGGGGTACGACATCACCGTCCCGCCGCCGATCGAGAACTGCCCGGTCGGCCGATCGACCCGCAGCGCCGCCTCGATCGCGGCAGCCACATCGGTGACGGCGATCGGCTCGACGAGGTGGCGCATCCACGACGGCACCACCGTGACCGGCAGGCGCGTCGCCAGCTGCCGGACGAGTGCCAGGCTCGTCGAACCCGCCCCGATGATCATCGCCGCACGCAGCGTGATGACGGTGGCGGTGGCCCGGGAGAGCTCCTGTTCGACCTCGAGTCGCGAGAGCAGATGCTCGGACAGGCGCTCCCTGTCGACAGCCGGGATGATCCCCGAAAGGTAGACGATCCGGTTGATGCCTGCGGCATCGGCTGCCCGGCGCACACGCTGAGCTGACTGCCGGTCAACTGTGCGGAAGTCAGACCCGTCCATCCCGTGGACGAGGTAGACGATGGCATCAGCATCGCTGTGAGCCACCACCGTTGATACGGATGCGTCATCGGTGACGTCGAGCCGGGCGGCGGTGACGCGGTCTGCCCACCAGAACGCCCTGAGCTTCTCGGGTGAGCGGGCAGCGGCGGTGACGGTGTGCCCGGCATCGAGCAGGACGGGGATCGTACGCGAGGCGACGTAGCCGGTGGCGCCGATGAGCAGAACTCGCATTGCAGTTATCTCCTAGACTGGTGCTATGACGTCGCAGCTGGTGCTCACCTCGCGTGCTGCTGTCTGGGCGCCTGCGACGGTCACCATTGTCCTCGGCGCGCTCATCCTGCGCAAAGCCTTCGGCCTCGGCACATCTGCCGGCACCGCGGCACTGCCGCTGTGGAGCCTTGCCCTCGCCGCTGTGTGGACACTCGGCGGGATCGCACTCATGCTGCTCGCGCGTGCGCATGCCGCACGCCACCGCCCTGCTGATCCGGCACCCGGGCCGCCGACGCGCCTCACCGCCGCCTCTGCCGGGTGGCGGGCGCTGGCTATCGGTGCGGTGCTGGCGGGCGCGTCGTTCTTCGGAGGCTGGATCCTCAGCCTCATCCCGGCGACCGCGCCGTGGATCACCGCCGCCCTTGTGACTGCCGGGACCTCGGCGGCCGGGCTGACGCTGGCGGCGGCTGTCGTCACGGGGCTGTCGGAAGAGGTGTTCTTCCGCCTCGGCCTGGCCGACCTGTTCCGCGGCCGCGCTCGATGGATCGCCCCGACCGTCATCTACACGCTCGTCACCTGCGCGACACTCAACCCCGGCCTCATCGCCGCCGCCCCCGTCGTCGGGCTCGCGGCAGCCTGGACCCGCGAATCGACCGGCCAGTGGTTCGCCCCGCTCATCGTCCATGGCCTGTGGTCGATCGCCATGGTCGGGCTCTTCCCGCTCGCAGCCCCCGTGCCGGGAGGCATCTGATGGCCGCCCGGATCGCCCCAGCACCGGCCGCGCCACGGCCTCCCGGCGCCGAGGTGGGCAGTACTGAGGTGGGCAGTGTCGAGGTGGGCAGTGCCGAGGTGGGCAGCGTGAGCGCGTGGAGCCGCACATGAGCACTCCGGAGCGGACCGCAGACGGCCGTTACATCATCGTCAAGGGCAGGCGTTGGCGAGCCCAGGATCCTGTGCTGCCCGAGGCGCTGACCGCCCCGCTGCTGAGTGCGCTCGGCACTGCCCGCTCGCGGCTCTCCCGCCGTCACCAGCTGAACGACGAGCAGACTGCAGTGCTGCGGCAGCGCGTCACCTGGGCCAAAGAGGGTCTCGGTGAGCGCGGCACCCCGTGGTGGGAGCTGACCGAGGATGAGCGGCTCGCCCGCGCACGCGACCGGCTGGAACGACTGGCGCGCCGGGATGGCGCAGTGCGCGAAGGGGGTCGCTGAAAGAAATCTGCCCGCCGGCGGAATAATCTCCCCTCCCGCAAAGTTGAGTCTGGTGTACGCAACTTTCATGATGCTGGGTTTGACAGTCGAATTCAGCGTGGCCAGACTTGAGCCAGATGCGCTCAATACCGGCGTCAGCCGGGCTGGGCCTGACTCAGAAGAGAAGGAGAAACATTATGGCTCGTGCAGTAGGAATCGACCTCGGCACCACCAACTCGGTCGTGGCCGTGCTTGAAGGCGGCGACCCCAAGGTCATCGCCAACGCAGAAGGCGGCCGCACCACCCCCTCGGTCGTGGCCGTGAGCAAGAACGGCGACTCCCTCGTCGGTGAGATCGCCAAGCGCCAGGCCGTGCTTAACGTCAAGAACACCGTCGCCTCGGTCAAGCGCCACATGGGCAGCGACTGGACCACCGAACTCGACGGCAAGACCCTCACCGCCCCCGAGATTTCGGCCCGCATCCTGCAGAAGCTCAAGCACGATGCTGAGGAGTACCTGCAGGAAGAGGTCACCGACGCCGTCATCACCGTCCCGGCCTACTTCAACGACTCGCAGCGCCAGGCCACCAAGGACGCCGGCAAGATCGCAGGTCTCAACGTCCTGCGCATCATCAACGAGCCCACTGCCGCCGCGCTGGCCTACGGCCTCGAGCGCGGCAAGGAGGACGAGCTCATCCTCGTCTTCGACCTCGGCGGCGGCACTTTCGACGTGTCCCTGCTCGAAGTCGGCAAGGATGATGATGACTTCTCGACCATCCAGGTCCGTGCGACCTCCGGTGACAACGAGCTCGGCGGCGACGACTGGGATCAGAAGATCGTCGACTGGCTCGTCAGCCAGGTCAAGAACGGCTACGGCGTCGACCTGACCAAGGACGCCGCCGCTGTCCAGCGCCTCAAGGAGGCCGCGGAGCAGGCGAAGAAGGAACTGTCCTCGGCGACCAGCACGAACATCTCTCTGCAGTACCTGTCGATGAGCGACAACGGGCCCGTCCACCTGGATGAGACCCTCACCCGCGCGAAGTTCGAGGACCTCACCAAGGACCTCCTCGAGCGCACGAAGGCCCCGTTCAAGGCCGTCATCGCCGATGCCGGCATCTCGGTCGACGAGATCGACCACGTCGTGCTTGTCGGCGGTTCGACCCGCATGCCCGCCGTGGCCGAGGTCGTCAAGGACCTCACCGGCGGCAAGGAGCCCAACAAGGGCGTCAACCCCGATGAGGTCGTCGCGATCGGCGCCGCCGTGCAGGCCGGTGTCCTCAAGGGTGAGCGCAAGGACGTGCTGCTCATCGACGTCACCCCGCTGTCCCTCGGACTGGAGACCAAGGGCGGTGTGATGACGAAGCTCATCGAGCGCAACACGCCGATCCCGACGAAGAAGTCCGAGACCTTCACCACCGCCGAGGACAACCAGCCCTCCGTGTCGATCCAGGTCTTCCAGGGCGAGCGCGAATTCACCCGGGACAACAAGCCGCTGGGCACCTTCGAGCTCACCGGCATCGCCCCGGCGCCGCGCGGCATGCCGCAGATCGAGGTGTCCTTCGACATCGACGCCAACGGCATCGTGCACGTGTCCGCCAAGGACAAGGGCACCGGCCAGGAGCAGTCGATGACGATCACCGGCGGCTCGGCGATCCCGCAGGAGGACATCGATCGGATGGTCCGCGAGGCCGAAGAGCACGCCGATGAGGACAAGAAGCGCCGTGAGGCCGCTGACACCCGCAATATGGCTGAGAACCTCGCCTACCAGACTGAGAAGCTCATCACCGACAACGATGACAAGCTGCCCGAGGACGTCAAGACCGAGGTGCAGGGCGACGTCGACGCGGTGAAGGAAGCGCTCAAGGGCGAGGACGACGACGCGGTCAAGACTGCCGTCGAGAAGCTCAGCCAGTCTCAGACGAAGATCGGCGAGGCGCTGTACCAGCAGGGCGGCGCTGAGGGCGGTGCCGAGGGTGCTGCCGGAGCCGAGGGAACCGCAGATGCCGGTTCCGATGCGACTGAGGACGACGTCGTCGACGCCGAAGTGGTCGACGAAGACGAGGAGAAGAAGTGATGTCCGCCGAGAATCCTGAACAGGGCTTCTCGTTCACCGACAAGCGTCGGGTGGACCCGGAGACCGGCCAGGTGCGCGAGCCCCAGGCCGGCTCCGGCCCTGCCGGCGCGAACGCGCAGGACCAGGCACAGGCGGCTGCCGCCGAGGGCCAGCTCGACAGCGACGGCCCGGAGGTCGCCACCGGCGGTGAACCGGCCGCCGAGACCGAACCGGCAGCCCAGGCAACCGAGCAGGCCGAGGCTGCCGCGCAGGCCGAGGCTGCAGCGCAGTCTGAGGGAGCCGAGCAGGCTCAGGGAACCGCGCAGGCCGAGGCGCCTGCCGCCTCGGGCGCGGAGGCAGAGGACGGCGCACTCGATCCTGAGAACGTCAGCCCGGCCAACGACACCGAGGCCGAGCTGCTCGATCACCTCAAGCGGATCAACGCCGAATACGCCGCCTACCGGATGCGCTCCCAGCGGGAGCAGGACCGCGCGAAGGAGGCCGGTGTCGCCAGCGTCGTCGAGGCGCTCTTCCCGGTGCTCGACGAGGTCCGCCTGGCGCGTGAGAACGGCGACGTCGAGGGCCCCTTCGACACGCATGTGACGAAGCTCTTCGACACGCTCGCCAAGCTCGGCGTCACGCAGTACGGCGAGGTCGGTGAGGAGTTCGACGCCAACATCCACGAAGCGCTCATGCAGCAGCCCAGCGACGAGGTCGAGACACCCACGGTGTTCCTCGTCATGCAGCCGGGCTACATGCTCGGCGAGCGGGTGCTGCGCGCCGCCCGCGTCGGCGTGCAGGCTCCGGCAGACTGATCTGCGCAGCCGGCACCCGGCGTGAGCCGAGCGCGGCGTGAGCTGTGGATTCCGTTCCCGAGGCGGCCATCGCCTCGGGCACGGACCGGATGGGCAGGCAGACCGCCTGCGTATGCGGTGCGTGAGGTACGACAGACCGGCAGCAGCGGCTGCCGCACAGCAGACAGGGACAGACATCCAGACACACACGACAGACGATGACGGCGCGAGCCGGAAAGGAGGTGCCAGGTGAATTCCGGACCTCAGAACGAATGGTTCGACACGGACTACTACAAGATCCTCGGCGTCTCCAAGGACGCCTCGCAGTCGGAGATCAAGAAGGCCTACCGGAAGCTGGCCCGGAAGTACCATCCGGACACCAACCCCGGTGACAAGGCCGCAGAAGAGAAGTTCAAGCAGATCGGGCAGGCCAACCAGGTGCTGTCGGACAAGGAGACCCGCGAGCAGTACGACCAGGTGCGGGCGATGGGCCGAGGCGGTGCCCGGTTCTCCGCCGGTGCCGGCGGACCCGGCGGTGCCGGCGGGTTCGAGGACATCTTCTCCGGCCTGTTCAACACCGGCGGCGGGGGTACGCGCACCCGCTACACGACCCGCAGTCCCGGTGGTGGACCGGCCGGCTCGGCAGGCGGGGACATCCCGCCGGAGTTCGCTGATCTGTTCGGCGGATTCGGCGGCTCCTACGGCGGCAGCCCCTATGACAGCCCGTACGGCGGCGGCTTCTCCACCGGCCCGGTCAAGGGCGGGGACATCAAGGCGAACACGACGCTGTCCTTCACTGAAGCCGCCAAGGGTGCAACCGTGAAGCTGTCGATGCCCGGCGGCAAGCCGCTGACCGTGCGCACGCCGGTCGGCGTCAAGGACGGGCAGAAGATCCGCCTGCGCGGCAAGGGCAAGGTCAGCCCCAACGGCGGCGAATCCGGTGACGTCATCCTCACCGTGCAGGTCGAACCCCACCCGGTGTTCACCCGCGACGGAGCGAACCTGCGGATGACCCTGCCTGTGACCTTCGACGAGGCCGCCCTCGGCGCCGAGGTCGAGGTCCCGACGCTCGGTGGGATGCCGGTGCGGGTGAAGATCCCGGCCGGAACGCCGTCGGGCCGCACCCTGCGGGTGCGCGGGAAGGGCATCGAGACGAAGAAGCTCACCGGTGACCTGCTGGTGACCGTCGAGATCGCCGTTCCGCAGAACCTGACACCCAAGGCCAAGGAAGCGGTCGAGGCTTTCCGTGAGGCCACCAGCGGTGAGGATCCGCGAGCCGGGCTGCTCGACCGGGCCCGGGAGAGATGAGCGGGTGAGCGTCGATGAACATCGGAGCGACAGCCGCCGTCTACGTCATCTCCGTTGCCGCTGAGCTGGCGGGCATGCACCCGCAGACGCTGCGGCAGTACGACCGGATGGGGCTGGTGGTGCCCAAGCGCACTGCCGGTGCCGGGCGGCGCTACTCACCGCGCGACATCGAGCGGCTGCGGCTGATTCAGAAGCTGAGCAAGGAAGACGGCATCAACCTCGCCGGCATCAAGGAGATCCTCGCCCTGCGCCGCGACCTCGACGAGGCTCGCGACGCCGCGACCCAGGCGCATGCAGTCGTCCACGAGCTGCGCCAGCAGATCGATGGGCTGCGGCAGCGCGTGCAGGCCGAATCACGGGTCTTCGCCGCCGGGCAGAGCGGCGACATCGTCTCCGTCATGCACGGCAGGCGCCCGCGGGTGCGGATCGCCGGGGCTCTGCCCTCGGCAGCCAGCGCCCGGCCGGGCGGGAGCGGGGCCGATCGCGCCTCCCGCGACATCCTCCTCTACCGCCGCCGGTGACGCGGCAGCCTGCGAGGCGATCTTTCGCACCTGACCATGCGAAGCGGCGCCCAGCTCAGCAGCTGGGCGCCGCTTGCGCTGTCCCGGTGGTGCGGCCCCGCTGCCCAGGTCGTGCGGCCCGGACTTGATCGCCTCAGATGAGCGTGTCGGGAAGCAGCGGTGCCAATGCGAACCAGCTGAGCAACACGGCAGCCGGCCCGTGTCGAACCGGTGCTTCGGTCATGCCCGCTGTGCTCGCTTCCGGCCGACGATCCACAGGATGACGCCGAGAATCGTCAAGCCCACGCCGAGCAGGCCGCCGAACACGGCGATGAGGATGCCGCCGACGGTGGAGAAGACCCCACCGGCCGACAGGGGAGGGGCGATGATGACATCGGGCTGGTTGCATGTGATCGAGTAGGTGCCCGCCTCCCGGACCGAGAACCCGTCGATCGACTCGTAGGTCCTGCCATCGAAGGAGTAGGACGACGTCTGATTCGTTCCCTTGCTCACCGGAGTGGGCCCTGTGATCGTGCAGCTGGTGAAGCCGGAGTCCTCCGGCGCGTAGACCTGCCACTCAGACTCCGCCTCGAAGAACTGGCTCGTAGTGCCGTTGACGCGAATCGCCTCATCGGAGAACGCTGACAGGGACGAGGCGCCGGCGATCGTCATGATGATGCCGCCGATGATGGTGAGTGCGACGATGCCAGCGCCGACGAATGTCAGGACCTTGCCGATCAGCGGCATCTTCGACTTCGGCTTCGGGGCACCAGCCCCGGTGGCATACGGATCTAGGCCGCCGTACGGCGCCTGGCCGGGATACTGCGGCGGCTGGCCCTGATCACCCTGCTGCCCCTGGTGGCCGGGATACTGCGGCGCCTGGCCCGGTTGAGGTGCCTGGCTGCCGTACTGCGGTGCCGACGGCGCTCCGTACCCGGCTCCGCCCGGGCCCTGCTGGCCAGCTGGACTGTCGCTCGGGTGCATGCTGCTGCTCGCGTGCGAGCCGCCGGGATGCTGCCCACCGGGCTGCGGCGGACCGGCTGAAGGCTGGGAACCTGGAGGCTGCTGGACACCCGGCGGCTCTTGACCTCCCGGAGGGGGGGCGCCCGCGGGGGGGGCGGGGGGGGGGGGGGCCGCCCGGGCCACCGCGGCGACGGCGACTGTGGAGGCTGGCTGTGCCAGCCGAGTTCAGCGCGTGGTGACCTTGCCCGACATCTGCGCGACCGGCTGCAAGAACAGCGGGCGGGCGGCGATCCAGCCGACGGCCACGACGATCATCGCGATAGCGAACATGATGAAGCCCCACCAGCTCGTGGCGTTGTCACCGGTCCACGAGAACATCATGTTGAGGTTGTGCCGCATGCCGGTGGTGAAGACGAGCAGCACATGGATGAAGATGAAGGCCACGAAGTAGAACATCACCGGCAGGTGGATGGCACGCGCAACCGGAGCCGGGTAGGCCTTGGAGATCGGCCAGGTGTTCTGCCAGATCGGCGACATCCGCACACCGGAGATCGCTGCCAGCGGGGCTGCGATGAAGATCGTGACGAAGTAGGCCATCACCTGCAGGGCGTTGTAGTTGACCCAGGCCATCTCCTGCGGCCAGTCGAACGACAGGTACTGCAGGCCAGCTGAGATCATGTTCGGGAAGATGTCCCAGCTCACCGGCACGACGCGCGCCCAGTGGCCGCTGGCGAACAGCAGGATGACGAAGATGAGGCCGTTGAGCAGCCACAGCACATCGAGGCTCAGGTGCAGCCACAGGTAGATGCTCATCTTCGTGGGTTCGGCTGCGCCCTTCTTCCGCTTCTTCACAGTCCGCGTCCAGTAGGCCTCCGGCTTCTGCTGTACGCGCACGAGCCAGCCGGAGCGGATGATGAGGACCATGAGGAAGATGTTGAAGAAGTGCTGCCACTGCGCCCACCACGGGAAGCCCTCCGGGGTGCCGGCAGGCAGCTCTGAGTGGCCGGGGTACGCGGCGAGGAACTCCTGGCCGCTGGCCGAGCCCAGGAACATGCGCGAGAGCACGCCGGCGATCGCCAGCACAACGAGTGCGATCGGGACGATCCAGACGAGCTTGAAGAACGGCGATTCGCGGAACGGGGTGCCGCCGCCCTTCTTCTTTTTCTTCTTGCGCTTCTTCTTGCTGTCCGCTGCTGCCATGAGGGTCTCCTCCGCCGAAGTTCCACAGCCTGATGGTCATTGACTCTGACACCTGACTTTAACGCCTGTCATCGCCCGGCGGAGCATCGGGTCCCGTTCCCGAGGTGGAATCGACGGCTGGCAGCGACGCGTCACGACCGATGACAGCGCCGGGAGCCGCTGCTAGGGCATGTCTCCTTTATGTGGGGCTCTTGGGCTGACACGCTGGGTCGGTGACTACACAGCAACGACATCAAGTCTTCACCGAAGAGCAGTGGGCGCGAATCGAACCGCTACTGCCCTCGAACACTGGTAAGAGAGCCCGACCGTTTGAGAACAACCGGCGGATCGTCGAAGGAATCGTCTACCGCTACCGTGCTGGCATCGCCTGGCGTGACCTGCCCCGTGAGCACTTCGGGCGCTGGCAGACAGTGTGGAAGCGCCGCCGCCGCTACGCCGCCGAAGGCACATGGGACCGAGTGCTGGCCCATGCGCTCTCTGACGCCGATGCTGCCGGTGACATCGATTGGAATGTCTCCATCGATGGCACCATCAACCGTGCTCACCAGCACGCGACGAACACGTTGCGTCCTGACCAGGACACAGGGGGCTACGTCGAATTACAAGAATCTGCCCGATCAGGAGCACTCTCATTGCAAAAACAGATCCACGACCACGAGTGCTGCCAGTGCTGAATAGACTCCGGCCGAAATGTAGTGGAGGAGTCTCCCACCCCTCGCGCTGTCCGCAAACCGTGATTGAAAAGAACCAGCGAACAGCCCGACCGTGCCGTAGAGAACGAATTCGATGAGAATATCGATCACGCTTAGCAGTGCTAACTGCAGAGTCGGGCTCGACGCTTCTCCGATGAACTGTGGTAACAGGGCGAGGAAGAAGAAAAGCAGTTTCGGGTTCGTGAGACTGACCAACAGACCCTGAAGGTACCAACGACCAGCAACCAAAGAGCGCTGATTGCCTGCCGCGGTTCGCGCAGAGCGGATTGCTCCGGTAGCCAGCCAGAGAAGATAGCCCGCACCGAATATTTTGATCACCGTGAGAGCGAGGGGACTCGAGGCGACTATGATGCCCAATCCCGCTATGACGATGAGCGCGTAGATTCCCATTCCCGAACAGATGCCCGCGATGGCAGAGAGCGCTGCTCGTCGACCGTTTCCGAGACCAACTGCGACCATGTAGGCCAGGTCTGGTCCTGGAGCGATGAGGATGAGTATGACGGCAAGAACGAATCCTGGCACTACCGAGAGATCAATCGTCGTCATCACGCTCACCGCCGGGCCATTCCCGTGGCATTCATCCTGCGATGACGGTGACGGTCGACGCGGGCTCGATTGCCGCAGCCAGGACTGCACCACACTTGGTTCGGCCGGGCACGATGAAAAAACTGACCGCACGATGGCGCTGAGCACACGGCGATGTTGGCGAGATCCTCTCGCGCGAGGAGATCGACCACAGCAGCAGCAAGAAGCCCGGCAAGCGCGTCGAACCCGCCCTCCGACGCACTCTGTAAACGAGAGGTTCCAGTTGCCGACCCAAGCAACCGGAGTGTGCCGCTGATTTCGATTGTCTCGTTGATGGTGGCAACGTCAGCCTGCGGCAACGTTCTGTCGTCGCAAGCGGCGCGCAAGAGCCGAAGGGCGCAATCGCGGAGGTTACGCAGGTCCCGGAGGCTTTCAGATGTCAGGTCAACGGTGGGCAAGTCAGCAGGTTCCGCTTCGTGCCAGTCGTGAAATTCTTCGATGGAGCCAATGAGCTCGATAGTGCGGTTATCGACTACCTTGATCGTGTTGGCGAAATCGACGGCGAGATGGTCGCCCAGCCATGCCCAGGTCGTCTTCATACCCAAAGACTGAAGGGTAATGCTATAGGTTGTCAAAAACCATTACATGAAGCTGTCGCGCCCTCGCCTTCACAGTGGGTACGGCTTGTTTCCGATGCGGTCAGACGCGCCGCTCAATGCCGAATGGATCTGGAAGGCTTGTTGTAACAGGCGTGGCCGGATGATCGGAAATTTGTATGCCTTCGCGCAAGCACTACTTTCACTTCTTTCGCATATAGAACAGCGCTCGAGCGGGCTGGAGCGCTCATGCTGGTGAGATGTTGGACAATTTCATCGACGAGATCGTTGTGATCAAGGAATGTGTGCTACGAGTTCGCCGTGCAGGTGAGGGCCCCGTAGTTTTGCTGCTCCGTGGGCATCCACGTACGGGATCGACCTGGCATCGAGTCGCGCCCGAACCAGGGCATGTCTCCTTTATCGCCAGAGCCATGTCAGAATCGCGCTGATCACGACGGCCGCTCGATAGGTGATCGCGAGCTTGTCGTATCTCGTCGCCAACCCTCGCCATTGCTTGACGTAGGCAAACGAACACTCCACCACGTTGCGGTTCCGATAGGCTCCGGCATCGAATGCCGGGGGCCGTCCACCTTTGCTACCGCGCTTCTTCCAAGTCGCGATCTGATCCTTCTTCTCCGGGATCCGCCCGAATGCCACGCAAACGCAGATAGTCGCGGTTGCCTCTGGACCCATAAGCACGATCAGCCAGAACCGCGTCTGGGCGTGTGCGAGCACGACCACCACTAGCCCGCGGAACTCGAATATCGGCCAGCACCTGCGGCAGAATCACTCCGTCATGGCGCTGCCCGCCAGTGATCACCACAGCCAGGGGGCGGCCGCGGCCGTCGACGGCGTGGTGGATCTTCGTCGTCAGCCCACCACGTGAGCGACCAATGCCATGCCCAGCTGGTTCACACTCCTGATCGGGCAGATTCTTGTAATTCGACGTAGCCCCCTGTGTCCTGGTCAGGGCGCGACGTGTTCGTCGAAAGTGGCTGCGTCTGCGATTCGGACGATGAGCGCAAGACGCTGCACGGTCTGCGACTCCACGCTGCTTGATTACCTCGTGCAGAACTGCAGTCACAGTTACCACGATGCCGGGGGCAAGCGCCGCGGCTGCCGCGTTATCACCGGTCACTGCTGCGTCGCCATGGCCGGGGATACGGCGATCTCGTGACCGGACCGGGATCCGCACCCGGCCCGGCCCTCACGCCGCTGGGGCCGCGGATTTTGCGCCCGGTGCTGGTCGGCGTGCGCACCGTGCCCGAGGCGGTGGCCGGCGAACGCTGGCTGCGTCTGGGTCTGACCGGCGTCGCGGTGGTGGCAGCGGTTGCGGCGGCCGCGGCGATCAGTATGAGTATCGCCGATCCGCTAGGGGCGAATTTCGCGGTGCCAATCATCTGGCTGTCGGCTTCGCTGGTGAGGAGGCGCGGTCAGTCGTCCCGGCGGGCCGCCGATTTCTCCAGTGCCGCCATGCCCGGCATCTGCGAGCCGTATTCCGCGCGGAAGGTCGCACTGACCTCGTGGGCGGTGCAGCCGAACATCTCGATGGCGGGATTGTCGTTGCCGCAGTCGGAGACCAACACCGTTGGAGCGGGCACGTCGAGGTCGACGCAGCGTTTGAAGCGAACCCCGGGCACCGATTCGAGTGCTGAGAGGTCGGTGACGAAACCACAGCCGTAACCGCCGCCGATGAGCGCAAGCTGGCCGCCGATGGAATCGCATTCGATGATGTCGCACGGGTCGAAGCCGCCTCGGTCGCGACATGCGGTGACCACCGCGTCGAAGTAACGCGTGCCGCGCTCACGGGAGAACATGACCAGGGTGCTTTGGGCCAGGTCGGAGAGCGCGATCTCCTCGGCTTCAGCGACAGGATGGGAGTCGGGCATTGCAACGATGAGCTGCTCATCGAGCAGACCTTGGATGCGGAACGGCGAACCTTCATCGTCGCGTGCGGTGCCGTGCCGCAGTCGGGTCAGCGCCAGGTCGACGCTCTTGGCCTCCAGGGCAGCGTAGAGCGTCGGTGAGTCCCCTTCGAAGACAGATACGTCAATGGTCGGGTAGGCGCTGCGGAACTGCTGCAGGATAAGCGGCAGCAGCCGGCTGCCCGAAACTGGGCCCACGCCGAGGGCGAGCGTTCCGACCTCCTCATCGCCGGCGCGCGCCACGCGCCGCACAAGCTGACGGCTGCGCCGCAGCAAAGAGGATGCTTCGCCACTGAGCTCGCGGCCGGCAGGCGTCAGCGACACCCCTCGCGCATGCCGTGTGATGAGCGGCGCCCCGAGCGCCCGTTCGAGCAGTCTCAGCTGAAGACTCAGCGCAGGCTGCGAGATGTGCAGACGGCGAGCAGCATTGGTGACATTCAGCTCCTCTGCGACCACAGCGAAGTACTCCAGCCGCTTGAGCGTCACATCAACCATAAGTTTCAGCTCTTCCTCAGATCAGAAAAGAGTATTGGACTTATGGTACCGGTCGTTCGACAGTAGCGAACGACTTTCCACTCCCGCCTCAAAGGAGATACGCGGATGCAGCTGTCGACCATCGACCTGATATTGGTCGGCGTCTACTTTCTGGTGATGCTGTTCATCGGATTCCAAACAGCGCGCCGAATCAGCACACCTGACGATTTCGCTGTGGCTGGACGCCGCCTCACCTGGCCCGTCGTGTTCGCGACGATGGCCGCGACCTTCTTGGGCGGCGGCGCCACGATGGGCCGAGCCGGCCAGTCCTATGAGATCGGCTACGCGTTCATGTTCGCCGCCATCGCCTTCCCGTTCCAGACAATGCTCGTCGGCTGGTTCATCGCGCCCCGGCTCAATGCCTACCGGAAGTCGGAGACCATCGGCGACATCTTCGAACTCCACTCAGGCCGGCTGGCCCGCCTCCTCGTCGGCATCCTCGGCCTGGGTGTCTCCATCGGCATCCTCGGTGCACAGGCGCTCGCACTGGGTACGATCTTCAAGGTCGTCTTCGGCATGGACCCCACGCTGGGCATCATCATCGGCATGGTGGTAGTGCTGCTCTACTCCACCGCCGGCGGAATGTGGGCAGACGTGCAGACAGATGTCATCCAATTCATCATGCTCGGCATATTCCTGCCGGTCGCGCTCCTCATCGGGGTCTTCACAGCCGGCGGGCCTTCTGACTTCGTCGCACGCATCCCAGACACGCATCTGGAGCTCTTCAGCGCCTTCGGGTTCTGGGAATTCCTCGCGATATTCGTCGCCTTCGCGCTCGGCGAGGCTCTCATCCCGCCCTACGTTCAGCGCGCATTCGGCGCCACCGACCCGAAGACAGCACGCAAAGGCTACGCATTCGCCGGCGCCTTCGGTCTCATCTTCTACTTCGTCAGCGCCAGCCTCGGTGTCCTCGCGTTCGTCATGTACCCGAACATCGCCGCCGACGACGCGATCCCGGCTGTGGTCACCGAGCTGCTTCCCGTCGGTGCTGCCGGCCTCGTGGCCGCCTCTCTCGTCGCCGTCATCATGTCCACCGCCGATTCTCTACTCAACTCCGCGGCAGTGGTCTTCTCCAAGGACATCGTCAAAGGCTTCCTGGTGCCCAATATCAAGCCCCGTCAGCTGCTCTGGACCGAGCGGGCGAGCAATTTCGGCATCGGCCTCGGCGCGCTGCTCTTCGCACTCAACGCCGAATCGAGCGTCGATGCTCTGCTGCTCACCTACGGCTTCTGGGCCCCGACGGTGGTGGTGCCGCTCGTGGCCGTCGTCGTGACCAAACAGCGCGCTCCCGTCGCTGTCGTCGCAGCGATGATCGCCGGTGCTGTATCCAGCGCGATCTGGACCTTCGGCCTCGGCACCCCAGCAGACATCAACGCAGTGATCATCGGGCTTCCGATCAACATCATCGTCCTCATCGCGACATACGCGCTTGTCGACGCCCCCAGGAACAGGAGAACAGGGACCGAAAAGGTGGTGGCAGCATGAGCCTCCTCGTTGCAGCTTTCTACGTTGTACCAGCATTCATCATCCTCTGGGTCGCCTTCGTCGGATGGTTCGGGCTGAAGTTCTGCTGGGACACCCTCATCGCGACTTCTCCGCAGGAGTTCGCAGAGGAGTCAACGGCGTCCGATGCGGCCGGCACGCACTCACATGGAGGCGATCGATGACCGGCAGAGTGCTGATCGTCGGAGCAGGCGCGATCGGCGTGACGACTGCCCTCTCGGTGCGCCGGATGGGATTCGACGTCACCGTCGTCGACAGTGAAGAAGTCGCAGGCGCCGGCTGCTCCCACGCCAATGCGGGTCTGCTCGCCCCCAGCCACGCCTTCCCCCTCACCGGAATGGCCAATGTGCGGCTCGGTCTGCAGAATATGCTCAACCCGACGGGTCCGTTCCGTCTGGCGCCCCGCCGGCAGAACGCCGGCTGGATCCCGCGGTTCCTCGCTGCCTCGACACCGGGGCGTGTGCGCAAAGCGACGCGAACGCTGCGGCTGCTATGCGCAGCAGGCGCTGCCGGTCATGCCGCGCTCGTCGACGAAGGCGTGCCCACCAGTTGGGTCAACAGCGGCATGCTCGATGTTTTCACCGACTCCGAGAACCTGGCGCTGGCTCAGCAGAGCCTCCGCGCACATCCGCTGCAGCCGGAATACGACGCCCTCACGCAGGAGCAGCTCTCGTCCCGGGTGCCGGGGCTGACGGGATTTTCCGGGGGCATCTTCACACCCGGTGATTCCTATTGCGATGGCGGTGCCTATGTCGCCGCCATCGCTGCACAGGCAGCCCGCGAAGGTGTGGAGTTCCAGTTCGGCACCCGGGTGAATCGGCTTGCCCTGAAGGCAGAGGCGGTGCGCGGAGTCGATACGGCTGCCGGCCGCGTCGCTGCCGACCATGTCATCGTCGCGGCAGGATCGGCCACCAAACATCTCGTTCGGCCCACCGGTCTCAATCTGCCCCTCACCTCGGCGAAGGGATACGTCATCGATCTGGCCACCGGCCCGGATGATCCGACGATGCCGATCGGTTTGAAGAGCCAGATGATGGTCGTCACGCCCTATTCAAGCAAGGTCCGCCTGGCCGGTGTGCTCGAACTCGTCGGCGAGGACAAGCACATCGACGAGAAGAGGACCAAGGCGATGATCGGCTCGGCGGTCGATGCGCTGCCGCAGCTGGCCGGTCGCGAGGTGCTTCAGGTCTGGTCGGGTATGCGCCCGTGCAGTGCCGACGGCCTGCCGATGATCGGGCGCACGCACGCTGACGGTCTGTCAGTAGCGACCGGACACGGTCAGCATGGGCTCATCCTCGCCCCGGTCACCGCGCAGATCATCGCCGCGCAGCTGGCCGGTCGGCCGGGCACCCCTGCGGACGTCAACCCCTGGCAGCTGAGCCCGGCCCGCTTCGCATCCGGCCGACGGCGCTCCGCATCCTGAACCTGCCCCAAGCACCAAGCCTGAGGCTCAGGGCAGCAGCAGGATGACCCCGTGCAGGAACAGCCCGACGAGCGCGCCGATGACGGTGCCGTTGATGCGGATGTACTGCAGGTCCTTGCCGACGTAGAGCTCGATGCGCTCGGAGGCCTCCTTGGCGTCCCAGCCGGCGATCGTATCGGAGATGACGCTGGCGATCTCCGGGCCGAAGGACTCAACCAGGTCGCCGACGGTGATCGCCAGCCGATCGTCGATCGCGCCGGAGAACTCGGCGTCGTCGACCATCCGGGTCGCGGTCTGGTCGAGCAGCGCCCGGAGCCGCTGGTGCACCTCGCCGGACGTGTCGAGCACCGCCCCGCGCAGCAGCCGCTTGAGTGAGGCCCACACATCGAGGACGGCCTGGACGACGCCCTCTTCGCGCAGCAGGTCGTCGATGACGTTCTCGGCACGCTTCGCGATCGAGGTGTCCTCGCGCAGGTTGGCGGCGAGTTCGAGCAGCCACCGGTCGAGTGCCTGCCGAGCCTTGTGGTAGCGGTTGTCGCGCACATCGGAGATCCATTCGAGGACTTCGCGGCGCAGCCTGCGCGCGACCCCTTCGTTGACGAAGGCCGGCACCCAGTCCGGAGCCTTCTGCGCGACCACGTCGTCGATGACCTGCGGATTGGCCGCCAGCCACGTGTACGCCTCCCCGACGACGAGGTCGACGAGCCGGTGGTGGGCCCCGTCCTGCACGATCTCCTGCACGAGCCGGCCGAGCACCGGGGACTTGTGCGTATCGACGAGCTTGGGCACCAGCACCTCGCGGGTCAGCGCCTCGATCGCATCATCATCGACGCGCCTGAGCACATACTCCAGGCCCTGCCCGGCACGGGTGACGACGATCTCCTGGTTGCCCGGCTCCTTCAGCCAGCCGCCGATGCGCGCGGTCACCTGGGCGTTGCGGATCTTCGCGGCGACGGTGACGGAGGTGAGGAAGTTCGCGGCGACGAAGTTCGACATGCTCTCGCCCAGCACGTCCTTCTTGCGCGGGATGATCGCCGTGTGCGGGATCGGCAGCCCGAGCGGGTGGCGGAAGAGCGCGGTGACCGCGAACCAGTCGGCGATCGCCCCGATCATCGCCGCCTCGGATCCGCGGGCGACGAACCCCCACACGCCGGTCAGGTCGGTGAAGACGTGGGTGAGAACGAAGATGCACGCCGCCAGCACGAGCAGCGCGGTCGCCAGCTGGCGCATCTTCCTCAGCGCACGCGCCCGCTCGAGGTCGCCGAAGGTGTCGTCGATGCGCGCCGGTGCGGTCGGTCCGGTGGATCCGGCCGCCGCCGAGGTGCTGGGCGAGTGAGTCATGTCCCTATTCTGACACCTCGGCCCGGACTCCCCACCCGGAAGACACGACTGCCCGCTCTCGCCCTTGCCGCCTCGATCGCGGTGCTCGGCACCGCCTGCTCAGCACCTTCGCACAGCGGCGGATCCTCAGCAGCTGCCGGTGCAGATCAGCAGGCGGCCTCGGAATCCGCCCGCGCGCTCAGTGAGAAGATCGCCGCGCACTGGCCGCTGGTGGCGACGGCCTGGCCCGGGACGGACTGCTCCGGCCACGTCGCAGTCCTCTTCCACCGCGACGACAAGAGCGAGATCGTCACAGGGGGCTGACACCTCGGGCACCCGGAAGCTCGCCAACTCCGAACGCACCGGCCTCACCTCTCCCCCGGGCGGGCGGGTGCAGCCCGGGTGAGTTCGGCGGCAAGCCGGCAGTTCTGCTGGCTTGCCGCCGATCAGCAGATGCTGGATGACCCTCGAGCTGAGGAGTTCTGGCTGCTCGCCACGCATGGGCTCGGGCGGTGCGCACTTCATCGTCGTCGACGGCAGGGAAGTCACCACCGGCTCCACCAACACCTATCCGATGGGGTATCGGCGGAGAGAACCACCGATGCCGATGGCCGGGCCGTCTATACGGTCACGGCCACCGGCTGAGGCAGGAACTCACTGCCATTCGGCAGTCTCCGGGTCCACACCTCGGGCGAAGGCGCCGGCAGCGATCACCTCGACGAGCCAGGCGGCTAAGCCGTCTGCGCGCTCATCGTAGTGCGCGGCGAAGCGCGGGTCGCTGAGGTAGAGGCGCGAGATGCACACCTGCTTCTCGATGGTCATGTCGAACCACTGGCCGATCGAGGCGCGGTGCCGCTCGGCCAGCATGTTCGCCTCCTGGCTGCCGGGCTCGACTCCGCGCGTGAACGCAACGGCGAGTTCGGCCTCGAACGCCTCAGTGTCGTCCTTTACCCGCTGCCAGTCGGCGGTGGTCATGGTCTGCTTGATCGCCTCGGACTGGGCCCATTCGTCGGTCTGGCCCCAGCGCTGCTCCGCTTCGGCCTCCCAGTCGGGGTTCCAGTTCGGGCCGAGGATCTCAGCCTGCTCGGCTGCTGTGAGCTTCTTTCCCATGGTGGTGGTCTCCATCATCCGTTCGACTGCAGAGACGACTCTCTGCAGCTGGTCGATACGTGTTCGGAGCGATGCGCGCTGCTCAGCCAGCTCGGTTGCCAGGTCGACGCCCGGATCGTCGAGGATCCGGCCGATCTCTGACAGCGGCAGGCCGAGTTCGCGGAAGATGAGCACGCGGCGCAGCCGCTGCATATCAGCTGCCGTGTAGATGCGGTAGCCGGCCCATGTGCGTTCGCTCGGGCTCGCCAGCCCGATGGCGTCCCAGTGGTGCAGGGTGCGGATGCTGACGTCGAGCAGCTTTGCGGCCGCGCCGACTGTCAGCTCCGTGGTGTGCTCGTCCATTCCCTCAGTATCGTCCACAACCACCACGTTCGGCCCTGACGCTGCGTGAGGGTCAAGCCCGGGCCGGCTCCCAGCCGATCCGGTCCACCGCCAACCGGTCCGCAAATGCACGCGGGCCCCGGAACCGTGTAGGTTCCGGGGCCTGTGCGAGCTGCGTCAGCTCAGTGACAGTTCAGCGGGCTCAGCGCTTGCCGATGACGTCGAACTTCGCGTTGGCAGTGATCTCGTCGTGGACGCGCACGGTGGCGGTGTAGCTGCCGGGCTCCTTGACGTGGCCGGGCAGAGCGATCTGCCGGCGGTCGAAGGAGGTGCCGTGCGCCTCGGTCAGCGCGTCGGCGACCAGCGCAGCGGTGACAGCGCCGAACAGGCGGTTGTTCTGTCCGGCCTTCATCTCGATCTTCGCCGAGGAGCCTTCGAGCTTCTCCTTGAGTGCGAGTGCTTCGTCGCGGTCGGCCAGCTGGCGTGCCTGGCGGGACTTGCGCAGCGCCTCGATCTGCTTCTCGGCACCTGCAGACCAGGTGGTGGCCCAGCCGCGCGGGATCAGCAGGTTCCGGGCGTAACCGGCCTTGACCTCGACGACGTCGCCGGCGGCACCGAGGCCGTCGACTTCCTGGTTGAGGATGACCTTCTTGGTAGCCATTGTTCTACTCCCCTCGTCTTATCGGGTCGAGCCCGAGTAGGGCAGGAGCGCCATCTCGCGGGCGTTCTTGACGGCCTTGGCGATGATGCGCTGTTCCTGCACGTTGACACCAGTCACGCGACGAGCGCGGATCTTGCCGCGGTCGGAGATGAACTTGCGCAGGGTTGCGGTGTCCTTGTAGTCGATCTGGGCTGCCTCGCCGAACTTCAGCGGGTTCGCCTTCTTCTTGATGGGCTTCCGGGGATCCGGCTTTGCCATGATGTGCTCCTGTCAGAAAATCTGTTGATCAGCGGCAGGCACGCGCCTGCCGGTGTGCGATCAGAATGGTGGTTCGTCCGAGGTCGGGCTGCCCCAGCCTCCGCCGGGGTTGGTCTGCGGGTTCGAGCTGGCCCACGGGTCGTTCGACTGACCCTGGCCGCCCTGCTGCCCGCCGAAGCCGCCGCCGGGGTTCTGTCCCCAACCGCCGCCCTGCTGACCGCCGCCGGAGAATCCTCCCTGGCCGCCTCCTGAGAAGCCGCCGCCGGAGAACTCCTTCTTCGTCACGTTGGCCGTGGCGTAGCGCAGGCTCGGGCCGATCTCGTCGACGTCGAGTTCGAAGACGGTCCGGCGTTCGCCTTCCTTCGTTTCGAAGCTGCGCGACTTCAGCCGGCCCTGCACGATCGTGCGGGTGCCGCGCTGCAGGGTCTCGGTGACGTTCTCAGCGAGGTCCCGCCACGCGTTGCAGCGCAGGAACAGAGTCTCGCCGTCTTTCCATTCGTTGGTCTTGCGGTCGAACATGCGCGGGGTCGACGCCACTGTGAAGTTCGCGACCGCGGCCCCGTTGGGCGTGTAGCGCAGTTCGGGGTCGGCGGTGAGGTTTCCCACCACAGTGATGATCGTGTCGCCTGCCATGATGCTCCTTACAGCGTGGGGGTCAGCGGGTCCGAGCTCGGATCTGCTGGATTACTTCGCGTCGGGACGCAGGATCTTCGAGCGCAGCACGGTCTCGTTGAGGCCGAGCTGGCGGTCGAGTTCCTTGGTCGTGTCGGGCTTGGCGTGGAAATCCACGACGACGTAGGTGCCTTCGGCCTTCTTGTTGATCTCGTAGGCGAAGCGGCGACGGCCCCACACATCGACATTGTCGACGGTGCCGCCGTCAGCGGGAACCACCTTCAGCAGCTTTTCGACAGTGGTGTCAACGGAACGGTCTTCGAGTTCCGGATCCAGAATGAGCATCAGCTCGTAATGACGCACGTGTCACCCACCTCCTCTGGTCTCAGCGGCCATGGTCGGTCCATGGCAGGAGGGTATATGCGTTTCGTCTGGCCGGGTGCGGAATCGGTCCGCAGTGGACACAGACTGATTCAGTCTAGTGCCTTGACGCCCGCCTCGCCAGTTCAGGCGCTTGCCTCCGGGCCCGAGGCGGTGGCTTCCCTGCCCGAGGCGTCAGCCTCCGGGCCCGAGGCGGTGCTCGTCTCAGATTCGGGGGCCGGCTGGGGGCTGCGGTCGAGTTCGAGAGCGGCGGCGGTGATGACGGCGACGACGGCTGCCAGCCTGAGGCAGGTGAAGATCAGCAGCCAGGCTGGGGAGAGTCCCTTACTGGCTTCGAAGGCGGTGATGTCGGAGAGGTTGACGGCGATCACGAGTGCCGCCTCGGCCAGCGCCCAGGCGATGAACACCCACAGCCGGCGGATGGCCAGTGCGGCGAAGGGCAGCAGCCACAGCGCGTGGGTGATCGGCGCTGAGGGCAGTGTGACGACGGCGAGGCCGAGCACCATCGTGAGTGCGACGTATAGGTTCGGCCGGGGCCGGCGGGTGATGAAGGCGAGTGCTGCGATGACGGCGATCGCGCAGGCGGCGAGGCTGACACCTGCCAGCAGCTGCGGATCAGCGCCTTCTCCGTAGGCGAGCAGGGAGACGAGTGAGCCGCGGTCGATCGGCTCCTGCCACCACATGGACAGGCGGTAGAAGATGAGCCCGTCGATGGCGAGGACGAGGCCGACGGTGATGAGGGCCGCCCCGCCGATCGACAGCAGGTCGGAGCGCTGCCCGGCGCGCCACAGCAGGACGATGACGGTCAGCAGCGCGAGGATGCCGAGCGGGTTGATGAGTGCGGCGACGGCGAAGAGCACTCCGGCCCCGAGGTTCGACTGGGGGCCGGCCACGGTCGGGTTGAGCAGGACGAGCGCCCACACGAGGCAGGCCACACCGACGGGGTCGAGCGATTGGCCCATGGAGAAGATGATCGCCGGGGAGATGCAGGCGACCGGCAACCAGGCGAGTCGGCGCATGAGCACGGCAGCACCGAGCGCCATCGCGGCCACAGCGATGGTGTTGATGACGAGCAGGAAGGCCATCATGTCCCCGGCTCCCAGGCCGGCGCTGAGCATGAAGCCGAGTTCGACGAACCAGCCGGTCACCGGGTCGAGTGCGGCAGGTGCGCCGGACGCCCGGCCGGGTCCGGCGGGGAATTCGGTGCCGGTCAGCGCATTGGCAACCGGCGAGGCGCACATCCGTGCAGAGGCGCCGGGCAGTTCGTAGCCGGGCATGCACGCCCCGTGCAGCAGGATGCCGATGCCAGCAGTGCCGAAGGCGGCCAGCATGCACATGAGCGCGGCCGTCGTCCGGAACGGCGAGGGGCCCGACGCCGCGTGGGCGCCGGGCCTGCCGCCGAGCAGCGGCTCAGCAGCTCTGAGGGGAGTCACACCTGGCATGCGCCTAGGCTATCGCGCCTCACAGTACGCTGACGGTTCCCTGGCGGATGAAGCCGGGCAAGATGAAGCCTGCCCCTCCGAGACCCTGGCCCTCCTTATCGTCTCCGCCATTGCCGTTCTCCTTGTCCTTCGGCGGCTCTGGCTTCTTCGTCGGAGGCTTCGGCGGCTCGATCGTCGGAGGATCGTTCTTCGGCGGATCCGATGGCTTCGGATCCTCCTTCGGCTTCTCCTCGTCCTTCGTCTCCTCGTCCTTGGGCTTCTCATCCTTGGGCTTCTCGTCCTTGGGCTTGTTGCCGTTCGACTTGTCCTCCTGCGTGGCCTTCGGCTTCGGCGACGGCTTGGGCTTCGGACGCTGATTCGGCACACCGGACTTCGGCTTCGGCTTCTCCACCTGCGGCAGCTTGCCGCGCTTGGGGAACTGCTTGACCGGTTCGTCCTTGAGCGCGTCCTTCATGTACTTCGTCCACGTCTGGGTCGGGAACGAACCACCGGTGATCGAACCGCGGCCGCCGTAGGGGCCGATCTCGACCGGGTTGCCCTCTCCGTCATCGCGGAAGATCGACACTGTGGTCGTGAGGTTCGGGGTGTAGCCGGCGAACCAGGCGGAGTAGTTGTCCTGGGACGTGCCGGTCTTGCCGGCTGCCGGGCGACCCAGCGTCGAGGCGTACGAGCCCGACCCGCCGGTCACCACGCGCGAGAGCGCATAGGTGGTCTCGGCCATGACGTTCTTGTCGAAGTTCCGCTTGCCCTCAGTGTCGGGCTCGTAGAGCGTCTCACCCTCCGGCGTGACCGCGGTCTTAACGGTGTGCGGGGTGTGGGTGATGCCGTTGGAGGCGAACGTGTTGTAGGCCGTGGCCATATCCTTGACCGTCGGGCTGGCGGTGCCGAGCACGTTCGCGGCGTTCTTCTCCAGGCCCTTGGTGTTCTTCGGCAGGCCGGCCCGCGCGGCGACGTCGACCGTCTTCTCCGGGCCGACCTCGATGTTGAGCTGCGCATATGCGGTGTTGACGGAGCTCTGGGTCGCCTTGAGCAGGCTGACCGGACCGTAGCTGGCGCCGCCGTAGTTCTTCGGACTCCAGCGGGTGCCCTCATAGTTCATCGGGGTGCCCGAGGTGCCGCTCAGGTAGTCGGTCAGGCGGTAGCCGTTCTCCAGGCCGGCCACCAGCGTGAACGGCTTGAACGTCGAACCGGCCTGTGTGATGTCCTCGGTGGCTGCGCTGTGCTGCCGCTCGAGGAAGTCCTTGCCGCCGTACATCGCCACGATGCCGCCGGTCTCCGGGTCCATCGACACGAGTCCGACGTGCATGCCCTCCTTGAGCTTCGGCAGGTCCTCGACGGCCTCGATCGCAGCGTCCATCTTCTTCTTCGAGAAGGTGGTGGTGATCTCGAGTCCGCCGCGGTCGATGACCTCGTCCTCGATGCCGTTGCGCTTGAGCTCCTTGCGCACCTCATCGAGGAGATAGCCGTTGGGGCCGGCGAACTGGTTGTCGGTCTGCGCGGCCCGGACCTCGGGCATCTCGGTGCTGGCAGCTTCGTCCTCGGTGATGTAGCCGAGTTCGGCCATGTTGCCCAGCACGTACTTGAAGCGGTCCTCGTACTTGCCGGGGTCCTCAGCCGGGTCCGCCAGGCCCGGACGCTGGATCATCGCAGCCAGCAGCGCGCTTTCGGCCACGTCGAGCTCGCTGGCCGGCTTGTCGAAGTACTTCTTCGACGCGACCTCGATGCCATACGACTGGCGGCCGAGGTAGATGGTGTTGAGGTAGTTGGCGAGGATCTCGTCCTTCGACAGCTCCTGGTCGATCTTGAGCGCGATGAACATCTCCCTGACCTTGCGGTCGAGGGTGCGCTCATTGGTGAGGTAGAAGTTCTTAACGTACTGCTGGGTGATCGTCGAACCGCCGCCGGAGTAGTTGTCGGTGGCCACGCCGATGACCGCTCGCGACAGGCCCTTGATGGAGATGCCGCGGTTCTCGTAGAAGCTGTTGTCCTCAGCGGCGATGGCCGCCTGCTGCATGGGGGTTGAGATCTTGTCGATCGTGACGTTCTTGCGGTCCTCGGTCTTGAAGGAGCCGAGCACTGTCTCGCCGTCGTCGTAGTAGACCGTCGAGGTCTGCCCGGCGGCTTCCTTGTTCGGTTCGGGGACGTCGGTGACGGCATAGCCGATGCTGAAGAGGCCGATGATGACGACGCAGGCGGTGAGGATGCCGACGCCGATGAGCTGCAGCGAAGGCAGCCAGCGAGTCCAGCCGGTCACGCCCTGGCGCGGATAGTTCAGCAGGCCCTTGTTCACGTTCCCGCCCGCGCTTCGGCGTGCCTTCGGTGCGGATTTGGCCACAGATCCCCCAAGAGTGAGTGTGCGGTGTGTCGATTCAGCCAAACATACAAAGATTGGAAGTCGATGAAGATCACCTGGCGCCGGTCACAGCGCAGGCAACCCGCATCCACGTGCTTGACCGAACCGCACTGGATGTGACCTGCAATTTTAGCGCACAACCCGGCGCACCGGCCACACCATGGGTCGTCTGGTCGGTGCGCTGGGACGTGAGCAATCACACGTGAGCTGGGCAGGGATGCTCAGCTGACAGCGGGTTCCTCAGCCCTTGAGGTCGGGGAAGTCGGTGTCAGCCCACTCTTGGTGCTCGACCGTTGTTCCGCCCTCGAACGGGTGGAGTTCGCGTTCGCGGGCGCGCAGCTCGACGCGGCGGATCTTGCCCGAGATCGTCTTCGGCAGCTCGGTGAATTCGATGCGCCGGATCCGCTTGTAGGGGGCGAGGTTCTCGCGGCAGAAGCGCAGGATGTCCTTGGCGGTATCGGCATCGGGTCGCCAACCGGCGGTGAGCACGACGTAGGCCTTCGGCACGGCCAGGCGCAGCGGGTCCGGTGAGGGAACGACGGCGGCTTCGGCGACGGCTTCATGTTCGATGAGCACGCTTTCGAGCTCGAAGGGCGAGAGCCGGTAGTCGCTGGCCTTGAATACGTCATCGGCGCGGCCCACATAGGTGATGTAGCCCTTGGCGTCGCGGCTGGCGACGTCACCGGTGTGGTAGACACCGTCGGCGAACGCCTCGGCGGTCTTGGCCTCATCACCCCAGTAGCCCTGGGTCAGGCCGGCCGGACGCGGGTCGAGCTGCAGGCAGATCTCCCCTTCATCGCCGATCTCCCCGGTCGCCGGGTCGCGCAGGATGACGTCGTAGCCGGGCAGCGGCTTGCCCATCGAGCCGTAGACGATCGGCTCCCCGGGCGGGTTGCCGATCTGCAGGGTCGTCTCGGTCTGGCCGAAGCCGTCGCGGATGCCGACGTTCCAGTGCTTCTTGACCCGGTCGATGACCTCGGGATTGAGCGGCTCACCAGCGCCGAGCGCCTTGACCGGCGGGTTCGTCAGCTGGGACAGGTCGGCCTGGATGAGCATCCGCCACACCGTCGGCGGAGCGCAGAAGCTCGTCACGCCGACCCGGCCCATTGTCTCCATCATCGCCGTCGCATCGAAGCGGGTGTAGTTGTACAGGAACACACAGGCTTCGGCGATCCACGGGGTGAAGATGTTCGACCAGGCGTGCTTGGCCCAGCCGGGTGAGGCGACGTTGAGATGGATGTCGCCGGGCTCGAGGCCCATCCAGTACATCGTCGACAGGTGGCCGACCGGGTAGGAGACGTGGGTGTGGGCGACCATCTTCGCCTTCGAAGTCGTGCCCGAGGTGAAGTACAGCAGCAGCAGGTCATCGGCCGGGGTCGGGCCGTCGGGTTCGAAGGTCTCGGGGAAGTCCTGGGCCGAGGTGTAGGCCAAGTCGTTCTCGCGGGCCGGCTCGGCGCCGACGACGATCCGGGTGAGGTCGACGTCGACCTCGTCGAACTTCGCGGCATCGGCGGCACCGGCGATGACGAAGGAGGCTTCTCCGCGTTCGGCGCGGTCGGTCAGGTCGATGGGGCCCAGCTGGGTGGTCGTCGGCAGCAGCACGGCGCCGAGCTTGATCCCGGCGAGCATCGACTCCCACAGCTCGACCTGGTTGCCGAGCATCACCATGACGTGGCTGCCGCGGGTGACGCCGGCAGCGCGCAGCATGTTGGCGACCTGGTTGGACCGGCGGGAGAGCTGAGAGAAGCTGTAGACGTTCTCGGTGCCGTCCTGCTCGCAGATCCACAGGGCGGGCTTGTCGTTGTTCTCAGCGATGGCATCGAACCAGTCGAGGCCGAAGTTGAAGTGCTCGAAGCGCGGCCACTGGAATTCGTCCTTCGCCTGCGCGTAGTCCAGGCGCAGCTCCAGCAGCCGGTCGCGCGCCGCCCGGTACTGTTCGGTCACGGTCGTCATGGTGCCTCCTCACGGCCTATCCCATTCATTGGTCTCAAGGTAACAGGCGCCTGTGACACCTGGGTGAACCGGGTCACAGCGCAGCCGCGTGTGACAGCTCACTGCCCCGCTCCGCCGGGGCCGGATCACTGCCCCGCTCCGCCGGGGCTGGATCACTGCGGCTGCTGGGAGCCGCCGTCCTGCTCGGCCCACCACCGGCGCAGCACCTCCTCGGCGCGCTGCGCACCGAGCGGACCGTGCTCCATCCGCTGGGCCAGCAGGAACTGATAGGCCTGCCCGACCGCCGGACCGGGGCTGATGCCGAGGATGTCCATGATCTGCCGGCCGTCGAGGTCCGGGCGCACGGCATCGAGCTTCTCGCGCTCAGCCAGCTTCTCGATCCGGTGCTCGAGGTCGTCGTAGGCGTGGGCGAGGCGCTCGGCCTTGCGCCGGTTGCGGGTGGTGACATCGGAGCGGGTGAGGATGTGCAGGCGGGTGAGCAGCCCGCCGGCATCGGTGACGTAGCGGCGGACTGCGGAGTCGGTCCAGCCGGCGTCGCCGTAGCCGTAGAAGCGCAGGTGCAGTTCGACGAGCCGGCTGACCGCCTTCGTCGTGGCCTTGTCGAAGCGCAGCGCCTTCATCCGCTTGCGCGTCATCTTCGCCCCGACGACATCGTGGTGATAGAAGGTCACCGCCCCGTCGGGGGTGAACCGGCGGGTCGAGGGCTTGCCGATGTCGTGCATGAGGGCAGCGAACCGGACGATGAAATCGGGCACGGCGATGCGCTGGGGGTCCTCGGCGACCGCGGTCACCGGCCCGGCAGGCGCGTCCTGTGCCCCGGCGCCCTCCGCCTCGGGCACGGTGTCCGGCGTCGTGGACTCTGCCTGCTCGGCGGCCTTCTCTGCGGCAGCCTTCTCGGCGGCGGCCGCGGCCTGGCGGGCGGCGTAGACAGCCTCGAGGTCGACGGCCTGGTCGAGGACGGTAAGGCTGTGCTGGTAGACGTCCTTGTGCCGGTGATGCTCGTCGCGTTCGAGCTGCATGTCGGTGACCTCGGGCAGGATCCGCGCGGCGATCCCGGTCTCGACGAGCAGTTCGATGCCGGCCCGCGGCCGGATCCCGCAGATGAGCTTGACGAGTTCGTCGCGGACGCGCTCAGCGGAGATGATGTCGATGCGCTCAGCCATCTGGGTCATCGCCTCACGCACCTCAGGGTCGACGCCGAAGCCGAGCTGGGAGACGAAGCGGGCGGCGCGCATCATGCGCAGCGGGTCATCGGAGAAGCTGTCGACGGCCTTGCCCGGTGTGCGCACGAGCCCGTTCGTCAGGTCGGCGAGCCCGCCGAAGGGGTCGACGAAGACGCGCTCGGGCAGCCGGACGGCCATCGCCCCGATCGTGAAGTCCCGGCGGACGAGGTCGTCGTCGAGGTTGTCGCCGAAGGCCACCGCCGGCTTGCGAGAATCCGGGTCATAGGCCTCGGCGCGGTAGGTGGTGATCTCGATCTGCAGCTCGTCCTTGAGCAGGCCGATGGTGCCGAACGCCCGGCCGATCTCCCACACCGCATCAGCCCACGGATTCACGATCGCCAGGATCGCATCCGGGTCGGCATCGGTTGTGAAGTCGAGATCGGGCATCGGCCGGCCGAGCAGCCCGTCGCGCACCGAACCGCCGACGAGGGCGAGCTCCCGGCCGGCAGCGGAGAACATCTCACCCAGGGGGCCGAGGATGTGCTCGTGCGCATCAAGGGCGGTGAGCAGGCGTGCATGGGCGTCGGCCAGGGACACGTGATCTCCATTCGAGGGGGTCGGTTCAGCATAAGGTTATCGTCAGGTTGCGGATATACAGTAGAAGCTATGCCTCGACCATTGCCGAAGCCGGGGGTCATGCCGGCGCGTTCGAACACCGTGGAGGAGGTCTCCGCGGGCGGCGTCATGGTCGATTTCGATTCGCCCACCTTCGAGGTGGCGATCATTGCACGCATCAACCGGGCCGGCAGGCTCGAATGGTGTCTGCCGAAGGGTCACCTGGAACTCGGCGAGACACCCGCCCAGGCGGCCCGCCGCGAGGTCGCTGAGGAGACCGGCGTGCACGGTGATGTCGTCACCGCCCTCGGCAGCGTCGACTACTGGTTCTCCGTCGGCGGCTACCGCATCCACAAGCTCGTCCACCATTTCCTGCTGCGCGCCACCGGCGGCTACCTCACCGTCGCGAACGACCCGGATCAGGAGGCCGTCGATGCCGCCTGGATCCCGCTCGATGCGCTGCCGGAGCACCTGTCGTTCGCCAATGAGCGGCGCATCGTCGCCGCTGCCCGCTCCGTGCTGCCGTACTATCGCTCCGTCATCCAGTCGACGTGATCTCCGCCCGCCGCCTGCCCCACCTGCGCCGCTGTGCGGCGCTGTCTGCTATCTGCACCCTCATCGCGGTGCTGCTGGGCACCGGAGTGCTGCCCACCGCCTCGGCGACGGCCGCCCCCACCCAGCCGGCCTTCCCCTCCCCCGTCCCGGCAGCACCCGGGGACGGTACGGACGAGGAAACCGCTGAACTGCCCGGTGACAGCGACACCGCCGCAGCCGGAGTGGAGCTGGCTTTCGACGAGATCAGCCCGGTCGTCACAGCCGAGGGCACGCTGACGATCAAGGGCCGGATCATCAACTCCAGTGCCGTGGAGATCCCCGAGCCGCGCCTGGACTTCCGCATCAGCCGCCGGGTGCTCGACTCCCGCGATGCGATCAACGGGTGGAAGGACCAGCCGGTGCGCTACCGGCAGCTCGGCGACACCGCCTCGGCGGCCGCCCAGCAGGACACCGCCGGTGGCGCCGAGGACACCGACGACGCCCCGGGGATGGACATCGAGACACTGCCGGAGTCAGTCGCGCCCAAGAGCGAGGCGGCGTTCGCTCTCACCGCCGATGCCGAGACGCTCGGGCTGCCGCGCAGCCAGCCGCTGACCTCGTGGGGATCCTACGGGCTGGCCGTCGAGCTCAGCAGCGGCGCGGCAGCAGCCAGCGCGCAGCCGTCGCTGTCACTGACCCGCACCGCCTTCACGACCTGGTATCCCGATCCGCAGCTGCTGCCGAGCAAGGTGACGTTCCTCGTCCCGGTCACGCTGCCGGGCTTCGATCCCAATGGGCAGGTCGCAGCCGACACGCTCGAGCAGGCCGCCGGTCCCGAGGGGGAGCTCACCTCGGCATTGGCCGCCGTCACTGCCGCTGACGAGGTGGCAGTCGCCGTCGACCCGCGGCTCATCGGCAGCATCGAGGACGTGCTCGGCGTCGACCGCCGAGCGGCCGGTCCAGACGACGGAGCCGGCGATCCCGCTGACGAAGGCACCGAAGAGGGCACTGAGGAGAGTACTGAAAAGGGCGCTGATCCGGCCGAACCGGGCGCAGCACCGGCAGACGAGACGCCCGCTGATGCCACCGAGACCCCCGCGGGCGACGACGGTGAGGAGACCACTGGCCCCGGTGAGGACACCGGCGGTGAGCAGACTGCGCCTGCGCCGAGCCCGCAGGCCGACCACTACCCGCAGCTGAATGAGTGGTACACCTCCTTCATCGCCGCCGCCGAACAGCGCACCGTCATCGCCCTGCCCTACGCTGATGCCGATCTCACCGCGCTGGCCGCCGCCGATGAGCCGGCGCTCGCCCGCGCTGCCGAAGCCGCCGCCGATGACCTGCGCGCCGCACTGCCCGAGGCCCGCACCGACATCGCCTGGCCGGCATCCGGCAGCCTCACCCCGGACTTCGCCGAACGCGCCGCACAGGCCGGGACGAAGACGATGCTCGTCTCCGACATCCAGCAGCCGAGTGTGCGCAGCTACACCTCATCAGCGCCCTCCACCCTGCCAGTCGGCGAGGACCAGCATGGGCTCAACTCCCTGGCCGTCGACACCGGCCTGTCGGAGGCCGCCGAGCTCGCCGGCCACGACGACACGCGTGTGCTCGGGCTCAGCGAACTCATCGCCGAAAGCTCGGCGATCACCACCGAGCGGCCGTACGACCCGCGCAGCCTGCTCATCACCCTCCCCCGCCGGGCCGCTGACCCGCACTGGGCCGAGGCGATCAGGCAGACCGCGGCAGCACCGTGGATCGACCTGCAGAGCCTGGAGGACCTGAGCGAATCCGAACCCGTCCAGCGCGCCCCGCTGACCGAACCCACCCGCGAAGCCGGGGATCGGGCCGCCGGTCTGAACCGCCTCGGCGAGGTGCAAGCCACTGGCACTGAGGCGTCGACCGCCTTCGAGAACCCTGAGGCGGTGGCCACCCGGCTGAGCCGGGCCGCCCTGACGTGCACGTCGACGGCCTGGGGAGAGACGGCCAATGACGGCGGCTTCTCCTCCTGCGTTGACGCGGCCGCCGATGAGGTCGGCTCGCTCATCGACGGGGTCAGGCCCGAGGAGGGCTCGGCCGTGCTGCTGGTGACCGGTGAGAAGACGACGATCCCGGTGCGCATCGACAATACGACCGCCGAGTCCGCCCATGTCATGGTCCGGGTGGTGCCTGCGACCCCGCAGCTGCGCACGCAGGTGTCCGAACCGGTCATCGTCAGCCCCGGTGAGCAGGCCCGCGTCGAGGTCCCCGTCGAAGGATTGGCCAATGCCGATGTGCAGACCCGCATCGAACTCGTCGCCGCCACCCCGCCCGGCGACAGCGATTCCACAGCCACGACGGAAACCGGTCCGGGCCCGGCGGCGGCTGCCGGGCACTTCGTGCTGCCGGAGACGACCTCGCTGACGGTGCGCGTGCGCACCGACTGGGAGAACATCGGGGCGGCGGTGATCGGGGCCGGTCTCGTCATCGTGCTGCTCATCGGCCTGTATTCGTCTGTCTCCCGCGGACGGCGTAAGATTCCCAAGAGCCAGCTGGACGCCGCCGTCGCGCGAGCGCACGAGAACGACCCGGGCTGATTCGATCCCCGCGCGCGACCGACGCGCCCACGCCCCTGAGACCGGCAAGGAGCCGCATTGTCCTCCACCGACCCCTCCGAGACCGCACCGGACCGCGCCGCTGACGCGCACGCGTCCGACGGTGCCAGCAGCACCGCAGCCGGCGCTGTGACTCCGGAGACGGCCGGGCACCCGGAAGCCGAAGCCACCGCCGAGGCGCCGGGCGGGGGTGCGAAGCTGAGCTCGCTGGCGAAGTCCTCAGCGCTCATGACCGCCGGCACTCTCGTGTCGCGGGTGCTCGGATTCGTCAAAGCCGGCATGCTCGCCTTGGCGATCGGCGTCACCTACGGCGGGGTCGCTGACGCCTTCGACGTGGCGAACAAGGTGCCGAACAACCTGTACATGCTGCTCGCCGGCGGCATCCTCAATGCGGTCCTCGTCCCCCAGATCGTGCGCGCCACCCGGCGGCCCGACGGCGGGAGGGACTTCACCAACCGGCTGCTGACTCTGGCGATCCTCATCCTGTTCGGCGTCACCGTGCTCGCCACGGCCGCCGCTCCCCTGCTCGTGCGCGTGTACTCCTCGTCGACCTGGAGCAGCGAGCAGACCGCCCTGGCGGTCGCGTTCGCGTTCTGGTGCCTGCCGCAGATCTTCTTCTACGGCCTGTACACGATGCTCGGGCAGGTGCTCAACGCTCATTCCTCGTTCGGGCCCTACATGTGGGCGCCGGTCATCAACAACTTCGTCTCCATCGCCGGGCTGGGCATCTTCATCGCGCTCTTCGGCACCGGCGAGTATGGTGAGCACGCCATCGCCACGTGGGACGTCACCAAGATCGCCGTGCTCGCCGGCTCTGCCACACTCGGGGTCGTCTGCCAGGCGCTCGTACTCATCTGGCCGCTGCGCCGCATCGGCTTCCGGTTCACCCCGACCTTCGGCTTCCGCGGTGTGGGCCTGGGCACCGCCGGCAAGGTCGCCTCCTGGACCTTCGGTGCGGTGCTCATCGGCCAGCTCGGGTTCATCGTCATCTCCCAGGTCGCCTCGCTGGCCTCGGCGAGCGCCGACGGCGGCCCGAGCCCGTCGAATGCCGCCTACACGTACAGCTACCTCATCTTCATGCTCCCCCATTCGCTCATCGCTGTGTCGCTGGCGACAGCGCTGTTCACCTCGATGAGCACCTCGGCTGCCGATCGCGACACCGAGGCGGTGCGCGCCTCCTTAGGCCTCGGCGTCCGGCTCGTCGGCTTCGTCAACGTCTTCGCCACTGTCGCCTTCATGACACTCGGCGCGCAGACGGCGATGGTGCTCGCCCGAGGCTCGGTCGAGCAGGCCGTCTCGCTCAGCGTCGTGATCGCAGCGATGATCCTCGGACTCGTGCCGTTCTCGGCCAACTATCTGCTGCAGCGGGTGTTCTATGCCTATGAGGACGCCCGCACCCCGTTCTGGGTGCAGGTCCCGCAGGTCGCCCTCACCTCCGCTGGGGTCATCGCCTCCGGGCTGCTGCTGCCCAAGCACTACATCGTCGCCGGCATCGGCCTGTCGATGAGCTTGGGATACGGTCTCGCCTGCCTCATCAGCGCCTGGCTGCTGCGCCGCCGCCTGCACCACCTCGGGAGCAGGCGGATCCTGCTGGCCCACCTGAAGTTCATCATCGCCGGCGCACTCGCCGGCATCGTCGGCGTGTTCATCGTCCGCGCGCTCGGCACCGATGCCTGGGATACCCGGACCACCGCATTCATCACCATCGCGTGGGTCGGGCCGGTCATGCTTGCGGTCTATCTGGTCGTGTGCTGGATGCTGCGTGTGAGCGAGCTGCGCAGCCTTGCCGAGACTGTCCGGCGGAAGTTGAAGCGCTAGACTGAGCAGCGAAGGACTATTCGCCCTGCACAGCTCATCCGTGCGGCGCATTCACAAGGGGGTCTGGTGATCGGCATCGAACGCGGAACAGTTGTCGCCGAGCGCTACGTGGTCTCCGACATCGTCCGCCCCTGGTTCGCCGACCACCCCGACAGCGGCACGGTCTGCATCGCTCTCGACGCCATCCTCGACATGGCCGTCACCCTCTATGTCGCGCCATCGGAGACCTCCGGTGACCTGCTCGATGCCGCCCGCCGCTCGGCGTTGCTGACCGATCCGCGGATCCCCACAGTCCTCGACGTCGGACGCGCCGACGGCATCGACTTCGTCGTCTTCGAACGCTCCGTCGCCACTCCCCTGCCGGCCATTCTGCGCACTGGGCCGCTGGCTCCCGAGGCGGCACGCGCCTTCGTCGGCGAGCTCGCCACCGCGCTGGCCCACGCCAGCGCCCGTGGGCTCTACCACCTCTGCCTCGGTCCCGAATGCGTGGGGCTGAAGGACAATCTCGACGCCACCGTCACCGGTGTTGCCATCGACGCCGCTGTCGCTCACGCCGCCTACGGCCTCGATCTCGAGGCGATGCCGACAACAGCGAAGAAGCGCGAGGACGCACTCGCGCTCATGAACATCTTCTATGCCGCCCTCACCGGTCACTGGCCCGGCGATGAGCCGCGCGCCGGGCTGCCGGTGGCCCAGCGGCGCAACAACCGCTTTGTGCGCGTCTCCGAGCTCGTCGACGGAGTGCCCAGCGGTCTAGAGGAGTTCGTCTCCGGCGTCGTCATGAAGATCGAGCCCGGGCCCCGCTCGGCCAGCGAGGTCGTCCGGTTCCTCGACGAATGGGACGTCCACCAGCTGCGCCAGCTCTCGCCGGGCAGACCGCGCCCGGGCGGCGATGAGCTGCGCCGCACCGAGGACGAGGAGTTCTCCGGCACCGAGGCGGCCACCGGCGCCTCTTCAGCCCGGCCGACGACCAAGACCGACCCGGCCTCCGTTTCGCAGACGGCAGCTCTCACCCCGCCGCGGCCGGTCACGCCGCCTGCAGCGGCAGGTGCCCCAGCGCCCGAGAAGCGGGCGACCCCCGCCCAGTTGCGCGCTGCCCTCGCCCGCATCGGCCTCACCCGGCCCGGCGCCTCGGGCCTGGCTGCCGGCCGGCTCGCCGACAGCGAGACACCCTATGACGACCGGATGCAGATGCGGCAGGCGGCCGTCTTCCCGATCTCCTCCGAGGAGCTCGCCTCCGCCGAAACCGACGAGTGGCAGCCCGAGGACACATTCGCCTCCTATGAGCAGTACGCCGATGCCGAGGCCGATGCGAACGAAACCCAGCGCATCGCTGATCCTTCGCGCATGTTCGCCAGCGACGATGAGCTCAGCGCCGACGATACTCAGGTCATCAGCACCGACCAGGAAGCCGTTGACGACGCTGAGGCCGATGAGGACGAAGACGACGGTTCATGGTTCCTCGGCGGCATGTTCACCACCCGCGAGGAAGAGCTCGAACGGCAGCGCGCCGAATACGAGCGCGAGCGCCGCCTGCAGCAGGAGGCTGAGGAGCGGGCGCGCGCTCAGGAGCAGTCCCGCCGGAAGTCCGCAGCAGCACCGACCGCAGGGCTGGGTGCCGATCTCGCCGCAGACACCGCACAATCCAGTACGACCGAACGCGAAGCCAGCCGCCGGCCCGCCACTCCTGCGCCGGCTGCAGACAGCCCGCGCACGCCGCAGAACGGCGCCGGCACAAAGCCGGCTGCAGGCGGCGGTGGGGCGCGTCCCCTGCCGCCCGCTGGGGACGATGCACCTGCTGACAAGCCGTCTCGGCCCCTGGTCCCGATTCTCATCGGTGTCCTGGCGCTGCTGGTCGTCGCCGCGCTCGTCGTTGGGGTCATCGTCGGCACGCAGGGCGATGATGAGCCCACCGCAGAGGAGCCGACTGCTGAAACCGAGCCGACTGAAGAGCAGCCTCCGACGGAGGAGCCACAGGGCCCGACACCGGTGGTCGCCGATGTATCCGCCCTCGATCCTGAAGGCGATGACACAGAGAACGATGACGCGGCATCGAACGTCCTGGATGACGATGATTCGGCGTGGCGAACCGACCGGTACAACTCTTCGAAGTTCGGCAACCTCAAATCGGGTGTCGGTCTGGCCCTCGAACTCGAAGAGTCAGCCGGCGTCTCCCAGGTCGAGCTGACCTCCGATCGAGAGGGAAGCGACTTCGAGGTCCGGATCGGCGATTCCGACGACCCGGAGGATGCCACGGTCGTCGGCAAGGGAACGACGGAGGACGGAAAGACCACCGTCGACCTCGATGACGGCGCCGAGGGATCTGTCGTCATCATCTGGTTCACCGAGCTCGGCTCAGCCGATGGCGGATATCGCGCCTACGTCACCCACGTCGGACTGACCTGAGCCCGCGCCTCCTCCGGCTGGGTGCCCGCACGGACTGCCCAGTGAGTGCACGGGGACATAGGGTGGAATAAACCCGCCGTACCCCAGTGTTCGCTCTAGCGGAGACATGCCTACAAGGAGGCTTTATGACAGCTCAGCGACTCGTCATCGTCGGATCGGGTCCAGCAGGCTACACCGCTGCGGTGTATGCAGCTCGAGCCAGCCTGGAACCGATCGTCATCGCCGGTTCCGTCACCGCTGGCGGCGAGTTGATGAATACGACGGATGTTGAGAACTTCCCCGGATTTCCTGCCGGGATCCAGGGCCCTGAGCTCATGGAGAACATGCGCCAGCAGGCAGAGCGCTTCGGCGCAACCGTCATCTACGACGATGTGCAGGAACTCGTCCTGCAGCCGGGTGCGCACATGATCACCACCGCGCTCGGTGAGAGCTACACCGCCGAGGCCGTCATCCTCGCCACCGGCTCAGCCTACCGAAAGCTCGGGCTGCCCAACGAGGACAAGCTCTCCGGCCACGGTGTCAGCTGGTGCGCCACCTGTGACGGCTTCTTCTTCAAGGACAAGCACATCGCCGTCGTCGGCGGCGGAGACTCGGCTATGGAGGAGGCGACCTTCCTGACGAAGTTCGCTTCCAAGGTCTCGGTCATCCACCGCCGCCAGGAGTTGCGCGCTTCACAGGCTATGCAGGACCGTGCGAAAGCCGATCCGAAGATCGAGTTCGTCCTCGATTCGGAAGTTTCACAGATCCACGGCGATGACGCTCTGACCGGCGTCACGGTGCGCAACATCGTCACCGGTGAGGAGTCTCTGCTCGATGTCACCGGTTTGTTCGTCGCTATCGGATCGGATCCGCGAACCGAGCTCTTCGCCGATCAGCTCGAACTGCGCCCCGATGGCTACCTCAAGGTCGATGGACGCGCTTCGCTGACGAATGTCGAAGGAGTCTTCGCTGCCGGTGACCTCATCGACCCGGTCTACCGTCAGGCGATCACCGCAGCCGGCTCCGGCTGCGCGGCTGCCATCGATGCCGAGCACTACCTGTCCAACCGCTGACGTCGTCACCCGACGACCTCGACAGTCCAATCAGATCAGTCGTTCAACCCCGGCCGACCGACCAGCCGGCCAATCAAGTTAGGAGCAGCAATGACTGCAGCAGATGTCACCGACGCAAATTTTGAAGCCGAGGTCCTCCAGGCAGATAAGCCCGTTCTCGTCGACTTCTGGGCCCCGTGGTGCGGGCCGTGCCGCATGGTCTCCCCCATCGTCGACGAAATCGGTGAGGAGAACGCCGAAAAGCTCAAGGTCGTCAAGGTCAACACCGACGAGAACATGCAGACGGCCTCGACCTACGGCATCACCTCGATCCCGGCCCTGTACGTCTTCAAGGACGGCCAGGTTGCAAAAACGATCATCGGTGCCCAGCCGAAGCCGATGCTGATCCAACAGCTCGAGGAATTCCTCGGCTGATTCACCTATCAGCTAACACACTGGCGCCTGTTGTAGTATCGACAGGCGCCAGTGGCCGTTAGGCACATCACCACAAACTCCGACAATCCCGACGCACCGAGCCCAGCGAGACGATATGACCTCACAATCTGCCTACCCCACCCTCACACGGGGCGACTCCAGCAACGTCCTGCTGGCGACCAAGGCACAGCTGGACCGCCTGGGAATCAAGGTCGGCGATGTGTCATCTCCTGAATTCGATCATCAGCTCGAATTGGCTATTCTCGCGTTCCAGCAGAGCCGCGGGATCACCACCGACGGTGTCCTGGGCCCTGAGACATTCGAGCAGATCGAACTGGCCCGCTACCGTCTCGGCGATCGAGTACTACGCTTCGACCCAGTCCGACCACTGGTCGGAGACGACGTTGGGACACTGCAGAAGCGCTTGTCCAAGCTGGGCGTCTACACAGACCGGATCGACAGCGTGTTCGCTGCGGAGACCGATGAGGCTGTGCGAGAGATCCAGAGCGGACTCGGTCTGCGAACTGATGGTGTGGTGGGCCCGAATACCATTTCCGGGCTTGACTCGATCAGCCGAAATCACAGCACCGGCAACCTCTATGCGCTGCGGGAACACGCTCGCGTCACTTCCTCGGGACCGTCCCTTGTCGGACGCGTTATCGTCATCGAAGCTGCCACGTCTGCTCGCGACTTCAAGGCGACGCCCTACACCGCTGAACAGCGGCGATTGGAGGAAGAATACTCGGTTGACATCGCTCGTCGCCTCGACGGTCGTCTCAGTGCCCTTGGTGCCGCAACTGTTCTCGTCAGCTCCCCCGATGCACATCAGACACTTGCAGACGAACTCGAAGCCTCGGCTGTCGTCACGATCACGCAGGACTCGTCTCTTTCGGATTCCGCTAATGGAGTAGCAACCTTCTACTTCGGCCGCGCCGATGACGACGAGGTCTACTCCCCCGTCGGCAAGCGGTTGGCCGAGCTCGTGCAGAAAGAGGTCAACGCCCGAACCGACTTCCTCAACTGCCGCACGCACGCCCGTACGTGGCAGAGTCTTGCCGCCGTGCGCAGCCCGAAAGTGCACGTCGTTGCGGGTTACGTGAGCCATGATCGTGACCGCGAGATGCTCGCTGATGACCTCATCCGCGATCGGATTGCCGACGGTATTGCCGCGGCCCTCCAACGACTCTATCTGGCGCGTGAGTCCGATCCCGAGACCGGTGCACTGAATATTCAGTCGATCACCAATCCATCCCGTTTCACGTGAAACATCAGCCGACGGGCGCGTAACCGTCTTTGCGGGCCTCCCTCCAATTCGCTGCGCGTCCCCACCCATCGATAAAGCCGCGCACAGTCAATCCGAGTCTTATCAGTGAGTCACAGTCTGCTCAGCTGTCAGCCTGGATCAGGTCGTGCAGGCAACGATCCCTTGACCCGCCCGATTGCGGCACGTCAACACGTGTTTCACGTGAAACCGAAAGGCACCGGCACACGCCGGGGCCTTTGACGGTAGCAAACATACGGAAGTTACGACTCGTCTTCGATTCCAAGCGCAGTAAGGATCCGCTTGAGATCATCCTGGTTCGCAAACTCCACGCTGATCTTGCCCTTGCGCTTTCCCATGACGATACTCACGCGAGTATCAAGCTTATCCCCCACACGGTCCGCGATTTGCGCCAGCTCAGGGGTAAGCTGTTGTGTTTCACGTGAAACACGAGGCTTCTCCCCTCGGTTCAGCAGTACGACAGCTTCCTCTGTTGCCCGGACCGACAGACCTTCAGCCACAATGCGCTGAGCGAGAACTTCCATGTTCGCAGGATCCTCAACACCGAGGATCGCGCGGGCATGGCCCTGTGAAATCACACCAGCAGCCACACGGCGCTGCACAAGCGGCGGGAGCCTGAGCAACCGGAGTGTATTCGAGATCTGAGGGCGGGAACGCCCGATCCGTTCGGAGAGTTCTTCCTGCGTACACTGAAAGTCGTTCAACAGCTGCTCATAGGCTGCAGCCTCTTCAAGTGGATTCAGATCCGATCGGTGGAGATTCTCAAGCAAGGCGTCACGCAGCAGGTCGGTGTCTTCAACCGCTCTGATGATCGCCGGGATCGTGCTGACACCGGCCAGCTCAGACGCCCGGAATCGCCGCTCGCCCATGATGAGCTCATACGCGGGCTTCTTCTCGTCGACAAGACGCACGACCACGGGCTGAAGAACACCGACTTCACGGATCGAGTGCACCAACTCGTCGAGCGCATCCTCATCGAAAACCTGACGCGGCTGCCGCGGGTTCGGACTGATCTGCTCCAGAGGGATCAGACCAAATGCCGTGCCAGGAACCTCCTGTAGGTCTGTTTCACGTGAAACATCGTGATGAACGGAAGTTGTTGACTCCGGTACAGACTTCTGCGATGCACTACGGGCCCTGCTCCGTGGAGCCGTATTCGATCCGGATTCCTCAGCCTTCTTCTCGCCAACAGCGCCGGATTTCTTCGCAGCAGGGGAGGAGGACGTCTTTTTCGTGGGCTTCGTGTTCGTGCGCTTCGCAGCACGCGCCTTCCGCATACCCTCCGCCGGATCCTTTGAACGGGGTGTTTCACGTGAAACGTCGGAATCTGCTTCAGCCTGCTGACCGAAGAAGACGTCTACCGGGCGGTCCTCTGTTACGACGTCGGGAATGAGAGCTCCAAGTCCCCGGCCCAATCCACGTTTGCGCTCAGCCATGATCTGCTGCTCCTCGATGTGCGATTTCCTCAGCTGCTTCGCGATACGAAAGCGCGCCGGATGATGATGGTTCGTATGTGATGACAGTTTGACCGTAACTCGGAGCCTCGGAGATGCGGACCGATCGGGGGATCGTCACCTCGAGGACTTGGTTGGGAAAGTGAGCCCGTACATCGTCAGCAACCTGCCGGCTGAGGTTCGTGCGGCCGTCGAACATCGTCAGGAGAATGGTCGAAACCTCCAGAGCTGGGTTCAGGTGCTTCTGAATCAGCTGGATATTCTTCAGCAGCTGGCTCAAGCCTTCGAGTGCGTAGTATTCGCACTGAATTGGAATAAGCACTTCGTTTGCTGCTACAAAAGCGTTGACGGTCAGCAAGCCCAGTGACGGGGGACAGTCGATGATCACGTAGTCGACCCGTTCGCCTGCATCCTCGCGTTCCTTTAAATAGGCGCGCAGAGCACGAGCAAGACGCTGCTCACGTGCGACCAGCGAGACGAGCTCGATCTCAGCTCCTGCGAGGTCGATTGTGGCGGGGACACAGGTGAGGGTCTCGATATCAGGGCACTGGGCTACGGCTTCGGACACCGGGAGGTCCTCAATCAGGACATCATAGATGCTGTTGACCTCTGTAGAGTGCTCGATGCCCAACGCGGTGCTCGCATTGCCCTGGGGGTCGATATCGATCACCAGAACCTTCAGGCCCTGGGCAGCGAGTGCGGCGGCGATATTCACCGCAGTGGTGGTCTTGCCCACCCCGCCTTTCTGATTGGCGACGGTGAAGATCCGTGTCGAATCGGGTGCTGGAAATGTCGTCGCCGCGAGGCGCTCGGCACGGCGATGGTCCCGCGCAATCTGAGCACCCAACGGAGTCGACTCATCCATGATGGGCATACTGAACTCCGTTCATCAACAAGAGCCGACTGGCTCGCAAACCGTCTCTTAGTCTACCCAACAGAGGGGACATCAGCCGACGCGAACCACTCAAGTCCCCGTGTGAGAGAGGAGTATCGCCGGTGATTTGTCACGAGTGCGCGCGCGTCACTCTCCCGCCGATGTTTCACGTGAAACGCAGCGGAGCCCCCCGTTGCAAGCTGTCTGCAGGCCTCGACGGAGTTAATCGAATACTAATAGAACTGCAGACTGTCAGCGGCGCCGCAGCTCAAGTACCGTGGTTGGGACCTCGAGGGACTCAGCGCCAAGGGTATGCACCTTCGGCGGTGAGAGGCGATAGCGCTTGATGTGCTTGGCTGCCTTCTTGATCTCGGTCTCGTAGGACTGACCCTTGATCGCAAGCAGTCGGCCGTCCGGGCCTAGCACCGGTGTACACCATTCGATGAGAACCGGCAGCGACTTCACGGCTCGTGCCGTCGCGACGGTGAAGATCTCCTCGTCGACGAGCTCCTCGACGCGAGCACGCACGATCCTGACGCTCTCAAGCTGCAGGTCAGCAGCAACCATCTGCAGCCACTCGACACGCCGCTCCATCGCCTCAACGAGCACAACGCGGGTCTTCGGTCGGGCAATAGCCAGAGCAATGCCCGGCAGCCCGGCGCCAGAGCCGATATCACCCACGACGTCGGTGTCGTCGAGGAGCTCGGCCATCACCGCACAGTTGAGGATATGCCGGCTCCACAGCCGAGGCAGCTCTCTGGGCCCGAGCAGGCCCCACTCGACTCCGGTGGTCGCCAGGTGGTCGGCGAAGCGACGTGCGAGATCGATGCGCGCACCGAAGATCTCGGCCGCCGCCTCGGGTTCGGACTCGATGCCCGCACGTTCCCTCGGGTTGCCAGTGGGGGAGTGGGTGCTGTCCATCAGCGCGGCTGCTCAGGCTGACTGGATGACGACACGGCGGCGATCGCCTTCGCCGGCGGACTCGGAGTACAGCCCGGCCTTGGCGACTTCGTCGTGCACGACCTTGCGCTCGAAGGAATTCATCGGCTGGCATTCGAAGGAGTCACCGGACTCCTTGACCTTCTCAATGCCCTTCCGCGCGATCTCCCGAACGTCTTCCTTGCGTTGGTCGCGGTAGCCGTCGATGTCGAGCATCAGCCATGAACGCTGACCGGTCGCCGTCTGCACAGCGAGTCGGGTGAGTTCCTGCAGTGCTGAGAGCGTACGGCCCTGCGTGCCGACCAGCGTCGACAGGTTGCTGTCAGCGTCTTCGCAGACGATGGCGACCTCTGCGCGGCTGTCGGCGACATCGATGTCGATGTCACCATCGATATCGGCGATATCGAGCAGCTCCTCAAGGTAGTCGGCTGCGATCTCGCCTTCTTCTTCAAGCAGCTCCGCACGGGTCGGCTTGGTCTCTTCGACCTGTCCGTCGGCACTGTCGACGGCGTTGTCGGTAGCAACGGGCTGATCGGCATCCGTGGTGCTGCGTTGGTCGGCGGTGTTGACCATCGAGTCTTCAGACATGCGTCGGCTCTACCTCTTCCTCTTCTTCTTCTGGCGTGCCTTGCCGACCGGCTGCTTGCGCTGGCCTCCAGCAGGCTGGGGGTTCTCGGGTTCCTCGCTGATCGGCTTCGAGCCCGGTAACGGGGATTTGCCCTTACGGGCGCGGCGCTCCATGAGCTCCTTTTCGGCGCGCGAGCCGGGAGCCGGCATGTTGCGGATGACGATGAACTGCTGAACCATCGTCCAGGTGTTCGACACGAGCCAGTAGATGAGCACGCCGAGCGGGAAGTACACACCGCCGACGGCGAAGACCACGGGCATGATGTAGAGCAGCATCTTCTGCTGTTGCATGAACGGGTTGTTCATGGCAGCTTCCGACATGTTCTTGCTCATCATCTGCTTCTGCGTGATGAACTGGGTCGCGCCCATGATGATGATGAGGATCGCGGTGAGGATCTTGACTGAGATGTCACCGGTGAGGAACGTCTCGGACAGCTGCACACCGAAGATGGTCGCGCGCTCGGCCTCCTGAGCCAGTGACTGAGTCAGTCCGCCGATCGGGTCGGTTTCGCCTCGGGCGACCATCGGCATGTTGAAGATGACGCGGTACAGCGAGAAGAAGATCGGCAGTTGTGCCAGCAACGGCAGGCAGGAAGCCCACGGGTTGGTGCCGTGCTTCTTGAACAAGGCCATCTGCTCTTCAGCCATGGCCTGGCGGGAGAACTGGTCCTTCTTGCCCTTGTACTTCGCCTGCAGGCGCTGCACATCCGGCTGCAGCAGCTGCATCTTGCGCTGGGACTTGATCTGATAGACGAAGAGAGGAATGAGGACCGCGCGAACGACCATCGTCATGCACGCAATCGACAGCACCCAGGTCCACCCACTGTCCGAGGGCATGCCGAGCATCTCGAAGATCTGGTGGAAGATTGTCAGAATCCAGGCTATGACCCACTTCAGTGGCCATAGAACACTGTCAATCCAGTTCATTCATTCTCTCCTCGACCGCGGCCGATGCACGGTCTGCTGGTTCTGTATCTCGTATATTGTGCCACTATTGTGGCGCCGACCCTCAATCGCCTGATCGGCTGCGGTGCCGCTGCCGTCCGGCGGCTGCTCCCTTGTTCAGCAGCTCCGACTGCTGCTCCAGAACAGAGCCGGCGACGTAGTCGATTCCGCCGGGGGAGAAGGGGTTGCAGCGCAGCACGCGCCAGACCGTCATGACCGTTCCCCGTACGGCTCCCTCGACCTCGAAGGCGTCGAGTGCGTACTTCGAGCAGCTGGGGTAGTAGCGGCACACCTGTCCGTACAGCGGCGAGATCATCAGCCGGTACAGCCGCATGAACCATACGAACGGCATCCGCGGGGCGATGCGCAGGAAGTACAGGATCCGCGCCCCGGTTCCCTCAGGTGCTGGCGGCAGAGAGGAGCGGGTGTGCTCAGCTGAGTGCTTCATCGCGACTGCGCCTCGTCTGTCCGTTTCGTCAGTCCGAGTCTGTCCATCCCCTTGGTCAAGGCGCGCTCAAGCGCGGCGAAGTCCGCTTCGGCCGCAGCCGGCAGGGCTCGGAGGACGAGCAGTGTTCCCTCATCGAGGTGGTGGAGACGCGGGCGCATCAGCTCCCGGAGCCGGCGCTTGACTCGATTGCGAACCACAGCGTTGCCCACTGCCTTGGAAACGACGAAACCCACGCGTGGAGCGTGGGCGTCGTCGGAATTCCGCAGGCAGTAGACGACCAGCTGGCGGGATCCGGCTTTGGTGCCCGCACGGAAGACCGACCGAAACTCATCGGGCAGTCGCATACGGTTCACCGCAGGGAGCACCGGATCCTCAGATCTCCGCACCCGAATCTGCGCGTGCGCAGGAGTGTGGGTGCGAACGGGTCGTCGACTGCGGCACTCAGGCCGAGAGGGCCTTGCGTCCCTTGCGGCGGCGGGCAGCCAGAACGGCGCGGCCGGCGCGGGTGCGCATGCGCAGGCGGAAGCCGTGCTTCTTCGAGCGCTTGCGGTTGTTGGGCTGGAAAGTGTGCTTGCTCACGAGTGTCTCCGTCTATCTGTTGTTGCTTTCAGCCGCCGCAGGAATGCGGGCGGTTCGCACGCAGCTGGTCTCACCTCTTGCGAGCGCAGCCGGTGGTGACGCTCCTGCGCCGAGTGGCCAAACGGGGAAGTTCGCTCATCACAACTCAAGTGGGCCCGCAACACAGGACACCCAAGTTTACGAGTGCCAGACGGGCAGGGTCAAACTCGGCTGCACCGGGTGACGAATGGGACATTCCGGCGTCGCACTGCGGTCAACCTGAATCCACATCGTGCCATGAACAAGCACGTCCACAACTCACAACGATGTATTTTCCACACGTTTCTCCACCGATGTGGATGCTTTCCGCACCTCTGTCGTTTTTTTCCACCGTCTGTGGAAAACTATGTGGAAGTGATGTCCCCTTGTTATCCACAGCTGAGGAGGGAGTGTCCATGCCCGAGAACACGGACACCGAACACCTGTTGACCACCTGGCACACGGTGCTGGCGAATCTGCTGAACAACCCGACGATCACCGCCCAGCAGAAGGGCTTCCTGCAGCTGGCGGTGCCCAAGGCCATGGTCGGGGACAACCTTGTGGTCCTCTCAGTCCGCGACGACCTCACCCGTTCGACGCTCGAGCGCAACCTGCGCGAGCCGCTCGCGGCCGAGTTCTCCTCCGTCCTCGGTCACGAGGTCAGCTTCGCCATTGCGATCGAACCTGACCTCGATCCGCCGCTGGCCACCCGCGAGAGCCCCGTCGACAGCCCGGTCGAGCCTCCCGCTGCCACGCCCGCGGCGCCGACTGCCACAGCTGCTCCGGCTGACAGCGCATCCACCGCCTCGGCCGCGGGGACCCCAGCGCCGACGACGGCCGAGATCGAGGATGCCGCGATCGAGGAAGTCCTCACGCCGGCACCGGAGGATCATGCCGGCGGCGTCAGCCAGCTGAATGAGAGGTATACCTTCGACACCTTCGTCATCGGCTCCTCGAACCGCTTCGCTCACGCTGCCGCCTTCGCCGTGGCCGAATCCCCGGCCAAGGCCTACAACCCGCTGTTCATCTACGGCGATTCGGGACTGGGCAAGACCCACCTGCTGCACGCGATCGGGCACTATGCCGCGCAGCTGTATCCCAACATCCGGGTCAAGTACGTCTCCAGCGAGGAGTTCGTCAATGACTTCATCAACACCATCGGCTCCTCGACCTCCGGTTCGCTGCGGCCGAAGTTCCAGCGCCGCTATCGCGAAGTCGACATCCTCATGATCGATGACATCCAGTTCCTGCAGGGCAAGGACGCCACCGTCGAGGAGTTCTTCCATACCTTCAATGCCCTGCACAATGAGCACAAACAGGTCGTCATCACCTCCGACCAGCCGCCGAAGATGCTCAAGGGCTTCGAGGAGCGGCTGCGCTCGCGCTTCGAGTGGGGGCTGCTGACCGATGTGCAGCCGCCGGATCTCGAGACCCGGTTCGCGATTCTGCGCAACAAGTCGATCGCCGAGGGGCTGCAGGTCCCTGACAACGTCCTGGAGTACATCGCCTCACGCGTGTCCTCGAACATCCGCGAGCTCGAAGGAGCGCTCGTGCGGCTGACAGCTTTTGCCAATCTCAACGACCAGGAGATCGACATGTCCCTGGCCGAGACGGTGCTCAAGGACTACATCACCCATGAGGACACCCCGGAGATCACCGCGACCGACATCATGGGACAGACCGCAGCATACTTCGGGCTCACGCTCGAGGATCTGTGCGGTTCAAGCAGGTCGCGGACGCTGACGACTGCCCGGCAGATCGCCATGTATCTGTGCCGTGAGCTCACCGATCTGTCGCTGCCGAAGATCGGCCAGGAGTTCGGCGGCCGTGACCACACGACGGTCATGCATGCGAACAAGAAGATCCGCACGCAGATGGCCGAACGGCGCAATCTCTATACGCAGGTCACCGAGCTGACAAACCGGATCAAACAGCAGCACCGGCTGTGAAACGACACCGAATTTCATCTTCACAGTTGTGGAAAACTCTGTGTGCAAAGGGGTTCACAACGGGGTTCGAGCGGTGTATGGTGCCGGTCTGTCGGTGGACGCGTGTGGAAGCATATCGGTGTGATCTACCGGGTGTGGAGCGACGTACAGGGTTCGTCAACAGCTCATCCACCGGAGTGAATCGGGCACTCAGGGCGTGGATGCTCGATGACACCGATGTGATTACACAGGATCCACAGACGCTACTGACACGACTGCCTATTCATCCATCAAGTTTCCCGAGCGCACCGCTCATTGCTCGGCGGACTGTGCACAAGCGAACGACCCAGCAGCCAGGTGACCCGATAGAGACGTGACATCCTCGTTGCCGCGTGACATGGTGCTTGTGATCGGAGCACTGACAAAGCTCCAGGTCAACCACGATTTCGGCGTCCATGCAATTGCCCACGCCGATAGCCCGGTGTAAAGTTTCAGTGCGCTGTCGTGTCCGCCTCCAGGGCACGGCAGAAGCCCATTCACCACACCGGCCAGCACCCTCGATACCGCAGGAGAATCGTGAACACCGACGCAGCGCAGCCCGTGAAGTTCAAAGTCGATCGCGACGTCCTGGCCGAGGCTGTCACCTGGGCGACCAAGAGCCTCCCACAGCGTCCTGCGGTTCCCGTTCTCACCGGTATCCTCATCACCGCCGATGCCAGCGGCTCGGTGCAGCTGGCCGTCTTCGACTACGAGGTCTCCTCACGTGCTGAGATCGCCGCTGAGGTCGAATCCGCCGGCACGGTTCTCGTCTCCGGCCGGCTGCTGGCCGAGATCGCCAAGGCGCTGCCCAACCAGCCGGTGATCCTCGAACAGCAGGACAACAAGGTGTCGCTGACCTGCGGTTCGTCCCGCTTCGCGCTCATGACGATGCCCGTCGAGGAGTACCCGGCCCTGCCGGAGATTCCCGCGACGTCGGGCATGGTCGCCTCCAGCGACTTCCAGCACGCTGTCTCCCAGGCCACCATCGCCACCTCCAAGGACGACACGCTGCCGATCCTCACCTCGGTCCGGGTCGAGATCGAAGGCGAGACGATCACCCTGCTGGCCACCGACCGCTACCGCCTGGCCGTGCGCGAATTCACCTGGAACCCGCGCCGCCCGGACTTCTCAGCCACTGCCCTCGTCAGGGGCCGGACCCTCTCCGACGCCGCGAAGGCGATGGGCGGGGACGTCGAGATCGCGCTGGCGGAATCCGGGGGCAAGGAGATGCTCGCCTTCTCCGCCAACGGCAGGGTCACGACCTCGCTGCTCGTCGAGGGCGACTACCCGAAGGTCCGCTCGCTGTTCCCCAAGGACGTCGCCATCACCGCCGTGTGTGCAACCGCCACGCTGCGTGAGGCCGTGCGCCGCGTCAGCCTTGTCGCCGAGCGCAACACGCCGATCAAGTTCGAGTTCGCCGACGGTGCGCTCACCCTGCGCGCCGGCGCCGGCGACGACGCCCAGGCCAGCGAATCGCTGCCGGTCGACATCAGCGGTGAGGACATCTCCACCGGCTTCAACCCGCACTTCATCGCCGAGGGCCTGGCCGCCATCGACAAGCCCTACGTTCGGTTCTCCATGACCGAGCCGAAGAAGCCGGTCGTGATCTCCGGCCAGGACGAAGCCGACAGCGAACTCGACACCTCCTACCGCTACCTGCTCATGCCGGTCATGCGGTTCTGATGTGGGTTTCGAGACTTCTTCTCCGCGACTTCCGCTCCTATCCGCAGCTCAGCCTTGATCTGCAGCCGGGTGTGACGACCTTCGTTGCGCCCAACGGCTGGGGGAAGACGAATCTCGTCGAATCGATCGGCTACCTCGCCGCACTGCGTTCCCACCGCGTGGCCGGCGACCAGCCGCTCGTGCGCACCGGGGCCGAACAGGCGACGATCTCCGCACTCGCCCACCGCGGCGCCCGCCAGGTCACCCTCGAGGTGACGATCAGATCCAAGGGTGCAAACCTTGCCCGCATCAACCGCTCGCCGGTGCGCGCCCGCGATGTCCTCGGCCTCGTCCACGCTGTCGTCTTCGCCCCTGAGAACCTCGCCCTTGTCAAGGGCGATCCGGCCGAGCGCCGGCAGTACCTCGATGACCTGCTCATCGCCCGCCAGCCGCGCTTCGCCGGAGTCATTGCCGATCACCAGCGGGCCCTGCGCCAGCGCAACGCGCTGCTCAAGAGCCTGCGCTCGAACCGGGATCCTGGCCTGGAGGCCACGCTCGACATCTGGGATGAGGCATTCGCCGAGGCCAACGCTCAGCTCGTGCTCGGCCGCCGGCAGCTGCTCGCAGAGCTGCGTGCGCCGGTCACTGCCGCCTTCGCCCACATCGCCTCCGGTGCCGCGGATGCCCGCCAGCAGGTCGACCTCGACTACGTGTCCCGTCTCGACTACCGCGGCATCCACGATGCCCGCACCGCCGCCGAGGCCGTCGTCGCCGGGCTCACGCAGCGGCGCCGGGTCGAGATCGAGCGCGGGCTCACCCTCGTCGGGGCTCAGCGCGATGACGTCGAACTGCGCATCGGGGGAGTGCCGGCCAAAGGGTACGCCTCACACGGGGAGTCCTGGTCACTGGCCCTGGCCCTGCAGCTGGCCGGCTGGGAGCTGCTCAGCGGTGAAGACGGGGCACCGGACGAACAGCCGGTGCTCGTGCTCGATGACGTCTTCGCCGAACTCGACGCCGATCGCCGCAGCCGGCTCGCCGAGCGGATCGACGGGGCCGAACAGGTGCTCATCACCGCCGCGGTCGCCGGTGACATTCCGGACAATCTCAGCGGGCGCATCGTCGACCTGCCCGAACACGTCGCCGGGGCGTCAGCCGATGAGCAGTCCTGAGCACCTCGTGCCCGTCGCCAGCCTGGAGGCCCTCGACCGGATCAGGCGGATGGCTGACTCCGCGTTCCGGCCGCCGTCGCACGGACCGCGCCGCAGCCTGGCCGGATTACGGCGAGCGGAGATCGCCTACACCTCCGCCCGGCCGGACCCGCGCGATCCGCAGCCACTGGATTCGAGCCTCACAGCGCTGGTGAAGACCCAGGGCTGGACGAACAACCTCGACGTCGGGGCAGTGCTCGGCCGCTGGCCGGAGCTCGTCGGCAAGAACGTCGCCGCCCACTGCACTCCGGAGAAGTTCGATCCGCCGGTGCTCGTCATCCGCGCCTCCTCGACGACGTGGGCGACCCAGCTGACGATCCTGCGCAGCCAGCTGCTCGATCGGTTCGAGCGCGAACTCGGCCGCCGCATCATCGACGACATCGAGATCATCGGACCGGTGCAGCGGTCGTGGAAACACGGCAGACGCTCAGTCAGAGGTCGGGGTCCTCGAGACACCTACGGATAGACTCCACAGCGCTATGCCTGTCACCATCCTCCTTGCCCAGATGCGCACCGGCGAGCTGCTCGAGCGGCTGACAGCCCACACCCCGCCTGCGCACGGCACCATCGTCTTCCTGCTCATCGGCGCGATCATCGCCGCCATGCTCGTCGTGCCCCGCGCCATGTGGCGGCTCACCGGCCTCATCGTCACCATCGTCCACGAACTCGGGCACGGCTTCGCCGGACTCATGCTCGGCCGCAGATCACTGGCGATCCGCATCGCACCCGACCAATCTGGGCTCGCGCTCTCCCGCGGCACCGGCACCTCCGCGCCGTGGATGACCTTCTGGGGCTACCCGGCACCGGCACTCATCGGCTCGCTGCTCATCTTCGCCGCCCTGTTCGGCTATCCGGCCCCAGCCCTGGCGGCCGCGGCCGTGCTGCTCGTCGTCTCGCTCGTCTTCATGCGCGGGTTCCTCGCTGTGGCCGTCACCGCACTGACCGCCGCGCTCGCCGGGTTCCTGGTGTTCTGGGCACCGCCGGTCATCGCCTCCTATGCCGCACTCGGCGCCGGGCTCTTCCTGCTGCTCGGGGCGTGGAAGGCATTCGGCAACCTGCTCGCAGCCCACGCCCGCGGCGATCGCGGCCAGTCCGATGCCGCAATCCTCGCCCGCGCCACTCGCGTGCCGGCCGGTGTGTGGATCGTGCTCATGTTCCTCACGATGGCCGGATTCACCGCCTTGAGCGCCTGGGGTGTGTGGCACTATCTCCAGGTGCTGACCTGACTCCAGGTGCTGGCCTGAACCGGAAGCGCGAGTCCGCAGACCGCGTTGAGAGCCGTTGAGAGCCCTTGAGACGAGTCGGAGTACGTTTGCTGGGCTGAAAACATGGAAAAAGGCCGATTGCGGGCCGCGCAGGGCATGATCTTGCCGCGCGAGCAGGTAGAATGGGCAGGGTTGTTCAACTGTGACAAGGAGACACATGGCTACTGAGGAGAACCGGGAATACGATGCCGGTGATATCACCGTTCTCGAGGGACTCGAAGCGGTTCGCAAACGGCCCGGCATGTACATCGGCTCCACCTCCGAGCGCGGCCTGCATCACCTTGTCTACGAGATCGTCGACAACTCCGTCGACGAGGCGCTCGCCGGATACTGCGACCACATCGAGGTCGTCATCCGCGCTGACGGCTCCGTTCAGGTCACCGACAACGGCCGCGGCATCCCGGTGGCCATGCACCCGACCGAGGGCATACCCACGCTGCAGGTCGTGCTGACGATCCTGCATGCCGGCGGCAAGTTCGGCGGCGGCGGGTACGCTGTCTCCGGCGGTCTGCACGGGGTGGGCTCCTCTGTCGTCAATGCCCTGTCCGAACGTCTCGACGCCGAGGTCCACCGCGACGGCCATGTGTGGCGGCAGGATTACCGCCGCGGCGTGCCCACCGGTGAGGTCACCAAGGGCGAGGAGACCGACAGGACCGGCACCATCATCACCTTCTGGCCGGATGCGGAGATCTTCGACACCACCGAATTCACCTTCGAGGTGCTGCGCTCGCGGTTCCAGCAGATGGCCTTCCTCAACAAGGGCCTGAAGATCTCGCTGACCGATGAGCGGTCTGAGGAGATCGACGATGACGACGTCCAGCTCGAAGCCGAGGACACTGCCGAGGTCAAACCGCGCAGCGTCACCTACCTGTACGCCAACGGGCTGCTCGACTACGTCGAGCACCTGACGGCGACGAAGAAGACCGAAACAGTTCACGACGACGTCATCGCCTTCGAAGCCGAGGACACCGAGCAGCAGATCGCGCTCGAGGTCGCCATGCAGTGGACGAGCTCCTACGCCGAATCCGTCCACACCTACGCCAACACCATCAACACGCATGAGGGCGGCACCCATGAGGAGGGCTTCCGCACCGCGCTGACCAGCCTCATCAACGCCTACGCTCGCGAGCAGAAGCTGCTGCGGGAGAAGGACGCGAACCTCACCGGCGACGATGTGCGCGAGGGACTCACCGCCGTCGTGTCCGTCAAGCTGGGCGAACCGCAGTTCGAAGGCCAGACGAAGACGAAGCTGGGCAACTCCGAAGCCAAGACCTTCGTCCAGCGCATCGTCCGCGATGAGCTCGGCCACTGGCTCGAATCGAACCCGGCACAGGCCAAGGAGGTCGTGCGCAAGGCGATCCAGGCCTCGCAGGCCCGGATGGCCGCTCGCAAGGCCCGTGAGGCCACCCGCCGCAAAGGCCTGCTCGAATCCTCCGGCATGCCCGGCAAACTGCGCGACTGCCAGTCGAAGGATCCGACGGTCTCGGAGATCTTCATCGTCGAGGGCGACTCCGCCGGCGGGTCGGCGCTGCAGGGTCGCGACGCGATCCACCAGGCGATCCTGCCGATCCGCGGCAAGATCCTCAACGTCGAGAAGGCCCGCCTCGACCGCGCCCTGGGCAACCAGGAGGTGCAGTCGCTCATCACCGCCTTCGGCACCGGGATCGGCGAGGAGTTCGACCTCGACAAGCTGCGCTATCACAAGATCGTGCTGATGGCCGACGCCGATGTCGACGGCCAGCACATCGCCACGCTGCTGCTGACGCTCATCTTCCGCTACATGCGCCCCTTGGTGGAGCACGGCTACGTGTACCTTGCGACCCCGCCGCTGTACCGGATCAAGTGGTCGAACGCCGAACACGAATACGCCTACTCCGACCGGGAGCGCGATGCCCTGCTCACCGACGGCCGCGCCTCGGGCAAGCGGCTGCCGAAGGATCAGGCGATCCAGCGCTACAAGGGTCTGGGCGAGATGAACTACAGCGAACTGTGGGACACGACGATGAACCCGGACTACCGGCTGCTCAAGCAGGTCACCCTCGATGACGCGATGAAGGCCGATGAGATCTTCGCCGTGCTCATGGGTGAGGATGTCGAATCCCGCCGCCAGTTCATCCAGGAGAACGCCAAGGACGTCCGGTTCCTCGACATCTGATCCACCGGCCCGGCCTGCCGCCGGCATCCCAGACTCCCACCGCCTCGGGAGCGGGGCAGCAGGCCGGATGCCATTGAAGAGTTTCTGCACACGACTGATGAATACAAGAGGTAAACAGCCCCGTGGCCGATGACACTGACAACACCCAGCCAGGCGACCAGCAGCCCGAGGACGGCCCCGTGATCTCCTCGGAGACCGGCACCCCCGTCGCCGCCCGCGTCGAGAAGGTCGACCTCAATCTGGAGATGCAGCGCTCCTACCTCGACTACGCGATGAGCGTCATCGTCGGGCGTGCGCTGCCGGATGTGCGCGACGGCCTCAAGCCCGTCCACCGCCGCGTGCTCTACGCGATGTACGACGGCGGCTACCGGCCGGACCGCTCCTTCAACAAGTGCTCGCGCGTCGTCGGCGACGTCATGGGCCACTACCACCCGCACGGCGACACGGCGATCTACGATGCGCTCGTACGCCTCGTGCAGCCGTGGGCGATGCGCTACCCGCTCATCGCCGGTCAGGGCAACTTCGGCTCCGCCGGCGACGATGGTGCCGCAGCCCCGCGATACACCGAGTGCCGGATGGCGCCGCTGGCCATGGAGATGGTCCGCGACATCGAAGAGGACACCGTCGACTTCCAGGACAACTACGACGGGCGCAACACCGAGCCGGTCTACCTGCCCGCCCGGTTCCCCAACCTGCTCGTCAACGGCTCGGCCGGCATCGCCGTGGGCATGGCGACGAACATCCCGCCGCACAATCTGCGGGAGGTCGCCAAAGCCGCCCAATGGCTGCTGGCCAACCCCGAGGCGGAGAAGGACGAAGCCCTGGAGGCGATCCTCGGCATCGTGCAGGGCCCCGACTTCCCCAACGGCGCCACGATCCTCGGCCGCAAGGGCATCGAGGACGCCTACCGCACCGGGCGCGGGTCGATCACTCAGCGCGCCGTCGTCGAGGTCGAGGAGATCCAGGGACGGACCTGCCTCGTCGTCACGGAGCTGCCCTACCTCGTCAATCCCGACTCGCTGGCCACCAAGATCGCCTCCTACGTCAAGGACGGCAAGGTCGCCGGCATCGCCGACCTGCGCGATGAGTCCTCAGGCCGTGTCGGCCAGCGGTTGGTCATCGTGCTCAAGCGTGACGCCGTGGCCAAGGTCGTGCTCAACAACCTGTACAAGCACACCTCGCTGCAGGAGAACTTCTCAGCGAACATGCTCGCCCTGGTCGACAATGTGCCTCGCACCCTGTCGATCGACGCGTTCCTGCGGCTGTGGGTCAAGCACCAGATCGACGTCATCGTCCGGCGCACGAAGTTCCGCCTGAAGAAGGCTGAGGAGCGCGCCCACATCCTCCGTGGCTACCTCAAGGCCCTCAACGCCCTCGACGAGGTCATCGCGCTCATCCGCCGCTCACCGTCCTCCGACGAGGCGCGCAGCGGATTGATGGAGCTGCTCGATGTCGACGAGATCCAGGCGAACGCGATCCTCGATCTGCAGCTGCGTCGTCTGGCCGCCCTCGAACGCCTCAAGATCGAAGAAGAGGCCAAGAAGATCGAGGAGCTCATCAAGGAATACCACCACATCCTCGACACCCCGGCCCGGCAGCGCGAGATCGTCTCCGAGGAGCTGCAGGACATCGTCGACCGCTACGGCGATGACCGCCGCACCCGAATCCTCGCCGGCTTCGACGGCGATGTCTCGATGGAGGACCTCATCCCCGAGGAGGAGGTCGTCGTCACGATCACCCGCGGCGGGTACGCCAAGCGCACCCAGTCGGCGCTCTACCGCGCCCAGCATCGCGGCGGCAAGGGCATCACCGGTGCGCGGCTGCGCGGTGATGACGTCGTCGACCACTTCTTCGTCACCTCGACGCACAACTGGCTGCTGTTCTTCACCAACACCGGCCGGGTCTACCGTGCGAAGGCCTATGAGCTGCCCGAGGGATCCCGTGACGCCAAGGGCCAGCACGTGGCGAACCTGCTGGCGCTGCAACCGGATGAGACGATCGCCCAGGTGCTGTCGATCCGCGACTACGACGAAGCCGAATACCTCGCACTGGCAACGAAGTCCGGCCTGGTGAAGAAGACCCGGCTGGTCGAGTACGACTCCAACCGCACCGGCGGGGTCATCGCGATCAACCTGCGCGAGATCACCCCCGGTGTGCCCGATGAGCTCGTCTCCGCTCGCCTCGTCTCACCTGAGGACGATCTGCTGCTCGTCTCGCGGAAGGGCATGTCGATCCGGTTCAAGGCCAGCGATGAGTCGATCCGGCCGATCGGCCGTGCCACCTCGGGTGTCACCGGCATGAAGTTCAAGGACGACGACCAATTGCTGACGATGGATGTCATGACTCCGGACAGCTACGTCTTCGTCGTCACCGAAGCCGGATTCGCCAAGCGCACCCCGATCGAGGAGTACCGGCTGCAGGGCCGCGGCGGCTTCGGCATCAAGGTCGCCAAGATCACCGAACAGCGCGGCGATCTGGTCGGCGGGCTCATCGTCTCCGATGGTGAGGAAGTGCTCGTCGTCATGGAGCGCGGTAAGGTGGTCCGGTCCTCGATCGACGAGGTGCCCGCCAAGGGACGCAATACTATGGGAGTAGTATTTGCGAAACCGGGAAAGAACGATCGCATCATCGCCGTCACCCGGGGCCCGGAGAAGGTCGTCGAGGACGAAGCCGAAACCCCGGTCGATGCTGAGGCCGAGGCGGCAGCCGAAGCCGCAGAGATGGCGCGCGAGGATGAAGGACAAGCATGACTGACAGCGAACAGAAACCCGCCAAGGTGATCCGGGCCTCATCCGGCTCGACCCGCCTGTCTGCCAGCGGCAACGGCAACTCCGAGACCTCCGCCTCGGGCACGGCGAAGACGACGACGAGCACCGCCGTCTCCAGCGGCAAGCACCCCGGCAGCGGGGCGGGCAAACCGCGCAGCGTCAAGGCGGGCACCACCCGGCTCAAGGCCGGCCCCGGCACCGAGGCGGGCAGCAATCCCAGCGGGACAGCCGCCTCGGCAGTGGGTTCAGGACCGAACCAGACAACCGGATCGGGCCCCCGCAGTGCGGAAGCATCGGGCTCCGGGCCCTCGGGCACCGCGCGCATCGCCGGCGTCCGGGAGGAGCAGGCCGCCACGGCTGACGGCTCCGTGCGCGCCTCGGCAGGACCGGTGCGGATGAGCGGCAAGACGAAGAAGAAGGGCCCGCGCACGGTGCGGCTCACTGTTGCCACCGTGGACCCGTGGTCGGTCGCGAAGATGTCGTTGCTGCTGTCGCTGGCGATCGGCATCGCCACCGTCATCGCAGCTCTCGTCCTGTGGCTCGTGCTGCAGGCCACCGGCACGCTCAGCGGCATCCAGTCGACGTTGACCGAGCTGGCCGGCACCGAGGGTGCCGACAAGGTCATCGGCATGTTCACGCTCTGGCGCGTGCTGTCGTTCGCCATCATCCTCGCCCTGGTGAACATGGTGCTGATGACCGCACTGTCGACGCTGTTCGCGATCCTGTACAACATCGGATCGACGCTCGTCGGCGGCTTCCACCTCAAGCTCACCGACGACTGATCGGCAGTCATTCTCCGTACGGGCCGGTGCGGCGCAGGCAGCGCCGTGCCGGCCTCTGCAATGCAGGTGAGAAGCCGATTTTGCACTGGCCGGGGGCAGTGTGTATATTGGTTCCTCGGGTCATCCCACACGGGCCTATAGCTCAGGCGGTTAGAGCGCTTCGCTGATAACGAAGAGGTCAGAGGTTCAAGTCCTCTTAGGCCCACGCAATCATTCGAAACGGACATCGGGAGATGACGTGAAGAAGTGGTTGACGCTGACCGGCGTCCTCTCTGCTCTTGCAGGAGTGCTGGCGGTGTTCCGGGGCAACCGCCGCCGGCAACACGAACAGTGGTCGTCCTACACTGACCAGGTGTAGAATAGACCCACCCTCGGGGGTATGGCGCAATTGGTAGCGCATCTGCTTTGCAAGCAGAGGGTTAGGGGTTCGAGTCCCCTTACCTCCACCGAATAACAGGTCTCTGACCAGGGAAAACGTTTCCACGGGGCCACCGATAGGTCCACAGATGTTCCCAGCAGGTCCACAGAACCGACTTTTGGACCCCTTGCCGGCATAGTTTCAGGCATGGCGACAATTGATCTGAGACCGATGAAGGGCGGCCGCATCCGCTACCGCGTCAGGTGGTACGAATCCGGCAGGCGGCAGACTGCGACCTTCGAAAGCGAATCCGATGCCCGAGGATTCAAACACCTCATCGAGGCATCTGGCGGCGACCGCCAGAAGGCCACCTTGCAGTTCGCCCAGACCAAACGAGAAGGCGCGACCCTGACCGAAGTCGCCGCCCGCTGGATTTCGACCTCACGCGGGACCGAGGATACGAAGTCGAAGTACCGATCCCTCCTGGCCCGGCACATCGACCCGGTGATCGGCTACCAGCCCATCGCCGAGCTCAGACCCGCCGACCTCGATGAAGCCGTCCAGACCTGGGCTCAGTCCGGGCTGGCAGCCAAGACCGTCCACAACATCATGGGCGTCGTCTCCCCAGCTCTGTCGATGGCCGTGCGCGACAAGCTGATCGATATGAGCCCCGCAGCAGGCATCCGGCTGCCGTCGGTGCCGAAAGGCGATGAGCGGTTCCTAACCGTCAGCGAGGTCAAGCACTTCGTGTCCTGTTTCCACCAGCACTACCGCGACATGGTGACCTTCATGGCCTGGACAGGTCTGCGCTATGGCGAGATGGAAGCCCTGCGCGCCTCCGACATCCAGCAGGTCGCAGGTGACCTCCACGTCAGCGTCAACAAAGCCCGCGTCGGTGCGGGGGCCAAGCGCCGTGTCGGCCCGCCGAAGTCGAAGGCCGGACGCCGCATGGTCTCCCTGCCGGCACCGGCAGCGACCGCCGCACGCAATGCAATGGGTCGATGCGCCAGCTCATCGGACATTCTGTTTCCCACCGTCGAAGGCAACTACGTCATCAACTCCCGCTTTAGGGAGCGCTACTGGGATCCGGCGCGCGAAAAAGCCGGCCTGCCCGGCATCACACCCCACGACCTGCGGCACACCCACGCCTCCTGGTGCATCCAGCAGGGCCTGGACCTACTGCTCGTCCAGCGCCGGCTGGGACATGAGTCCATCAAGACCACCGTCGACCGCTACGGCCATCTGCGTCCTGACTACGGTGCAGTGGCCGTCAGCGCGCTCAACACGCTCTCACGCAGCGCGCCGACATCGTTGTTCGACCAGACAGAGCCGCTCATCAGCTGACGAGACAGACCGGGTTGAGGTGCCCGAGGCACGCGCGGGTCTCGGTCTGCGTCCCGATGCTGATGACCGGCACCCCAGAACGGCGCGATAGGCGCAGCGCCCGGTGAAAGACCGCCGGATCCAGCACTGGACCGTCAGCGGTGAACAGGTCCGGCAGGCTCACTATCCCTGCCACCGGACCCCAGCGGCGGCTGGGTACAGAGGCGGCAACCTGTTCGATGGCAGCCTCATCGATCCCACGGAGGGCCAGCTGCTCACGCAGACCGGCGGCAGTCACCTGCTGCCTGCCGGGTGCGACGATGACAGCCAGCAGCGGGGTCCGGCTCATCATCAGCAGGTCATCGGCTTCAAAGCGCAGGAACCGCAGCACCCCGGCCAGCACTTCGACGCCGACCTCGGCTGCTGGAAGCTCGGCGGCCAGCTGGCGCTGCACCCGCAGCGGCAGGCCCTGTCCGGCATCTGCGAACGGGTCGGCACCGACCAGCGGAGGATGGTCGGGCTTTGGGGGAACGACGGCACTCATCAGCTGCTGCCAGCACCCCAGACGTAGCCGCGGCCCGGCTCATAGCGCAGCCGGCTGCCGGTAGCGGCACTGCGGTCGAGTCGCCGGGCGGCCACCTGTGAGCACAGTCCGTCGGTGCCGTCCTTGAAGCCTGGCCCAGTGCCATCACCGGTGAAGGCCAGGGCAACATCGGCAGCAGTGGTCCGGCCTGTCATCTGATAATCGGTCTGCTCACCGAGATAGGCGATGTCGCCGGAATGATCGTCAAGGAAGGAATCGAGCCGCGCGTCGATGCGCTGCCGCGATTCCGGGTCGATGTCGTCGATACTCGTCAGCTCGGGGCCGTCTGGATGCGGTTCGGCCGTGTCGACGAGTGCTTCGTGGACCTGATCGCGGATGGCCTCGCGCCGCTGCGGTGAGATGGTCAGCGGTTGCGGCGGCAACGGCTTGCGGTCGTAGTCGGCCAGCGCCTGGCCGAGATCGTGATCGACGCTGGAGCGCCACGACGTGAACGACCGGGCGTTGTAGTCGCGGACTGTCGACTCATCCCAGACCTTCGAGCCGATCTCTGCCTCGGTGACATGCGCGTCGGCGAAGGTCACTGGGCGGAAGCCGATGCGGTGCGGGCCGCGCCCGTCGTCGGTGCTGATCTCGGCATCGTAGGCTGAGCGGTAGTGATCGGCGATGACCTGGCTGCGCTCTTCGAGGTACTGCTCCTTGTCCTCATCGCTGGCATCAGCGAATTCATCGCTTAAGTGCATGGTCGTCAGGTTGTCGTTCAGATACGGGGTGCACACGAGCTGACCGTCATCGGTGCGGCAGACCTCGATGCCGTCATAGACCTGATCTTCGCCTGCGAGCCAGGCGAAGCCACCGTCGTCGAGCTCGACCTCGGCCGGGGTGGCTGCCAGTGTCTGGCCCTCGGCTTCGCTCTTGCGCCCTTCGGCGAACTGGCCGCCTGAGGGCACTCCTGCAGGGATGCGGTTGATTGCGTTCATGCCCGGTATGTGTGCGGGCGATCCATTCAGGGGATCTGCCGCACACATACAAGTCACAATCGAATAGTGACCAGCACTCTCGACCACTGATCTCTCACGGGGGCGTCACGGTTTCGACGGGTGCGATGCTGTCTTTCGACAGCGGGCCGAGGTGCGCTCTGGTCGCCTCGCTAATCCACCACCGAGCACCCTTCAGATGCCACACTGCATCGCTCCGCTTTCGGCCTCGCGGCCTGAGCTGGGCACCCTGCACCGGTAGCGCCGGCAAGGCCAGCAGGGTGTCCATCAGTCCACTTGCCGGCAGGGTCGCAGCTGACCTCCTGCCTCAGCTGTGACCAGGGCACCACCTGGTGCTGACGGCAGGACGGCCGGGAAGCACTGCTCGTCGGAAGCAGACCCGGCAGCTTCTATCCCGACTGCGCCCGGAGAACCGTCAGACAGTCGCATTCGGACGCGGGTTCGACTCCCGCCGCCTCCACGACCAACTGCCGGGGCTGGAAACCCATGGCGGAGACTGCAGCGAGGAAGTGATCGTCTCGGGAATCTCAACAGGGGCCGCACATCGAGTGTGGCCCCTGTTGGCGTTTCTCACCCCTGGGTCAGCATCCTGGCCACGCGGACCGGGCGCGGTGCCGTCCCGCAGATAAGTCGTGACGGTCTCACAGCAGTGTGGAAGCCAGGCTTCGCAGTTCGGCCGCTGAGAGGTCGTGGCTATAGACCGGCCCCTCATTCGTGCGGACGAGCTCGGCGGGTGTGAACTCACGCATCCGCGCCAGGCAGGCCTTCCACTCGCTTTCGCCGGACAGCTGCTTCAGGCCCGCTCCGAAACGGTCGTAGGCTGCGAACATCGCACTGATGTCCAGCTCGTCGTCATCGGCCTCGGCTCGCCAAAGCCTCACGGCATCGCCGAGCACCATCCGCTGCAGCCGCTGCTGCTTCGAGGCGGTCACACAGTCATCGAACGCATCCTGGGCCGAGCACTGGAAAAGCGACCGCGTCGTCCTGTAACCGGTGCGCAGGCTGTAGTTCAGGCCCCTCTCGCTGAAAGTGTCGGTGCCGAGCATCCGGCTCCACACCTGCCCTCGCGTGGCCCATTCGTCGTCGCTGACCTCATCGGGACGATCGGCCTGGTTCTGGTAGTGGAAGTCTTCCCAGCCCAGCTCCTCGGCGAGGCTGCTCACACCGGCCCGCAATTCCGGGTGGTCGACAAAGAACTTGATGTAGATCCGCTCTCCGTCCGTGAGCACTGTGGCCTCGACTCGATGCTCATCATGGCCGATCTCGGAGGGGTTGCGTTCGGCTTCACGGTCAGCCAGGATCCGCTCGGCTGCCAGCATCGGCCGCGTCGGATTGTAGAGACTGTGGTCCTGCTTCGCGGCGAGCACGCTCGTGGGCATCAGGCTCACGTCGCGGTGGATCGAGAAGTCGTCGATCAGGCGCAGCGCCTCATCGACGAGCTGCTGGGCCTCCAGGTGCAGGCGAATCGGGCGCAAGTACGCATTGAGCGTCTGCGGCAGCGCAAATGGGTCGGTGCCAGCCGGCAGTCGGTAGGCGTCGTAGATCTTCGTGCTCACAGATTGCCCCCTGAGTTCTTCGCAGAGGCGACGATCAAGGCGATGCCGTCGTCATGTGCCCACTCGTCGACGATGTGCAGGCTGTGGCTGTGCAGGATGTCTCGCATGGATGCCTTCTCCTCATCCGTCAGCGACCACATCCGGCAGGCGCTGTCCGTCATGAACGGTGCGTTCGCCATGATGTTGATGCGGTGACACTCTGCGGAGTAGCGGACGCCTGCAGGCAGCCTGCGGCCGGCCGCCTTGTTCTCGTCAGTGGGGTGTCCGTGGGTGTTGCCGTAGGGCGTATCGTTGTGCACCCAGGCGGCGATACGCGCCAGACCGTCGATCTGCTTAGCAGTCGGGTACTCCGGCCGCTGAGCTGTGACCAGGCTGGTGTAGCGTGAGCTCTTCTCATCGAGCAGGTCAGCCCACTGCCGCTGCGATTCCCTCATCGCCTGCTGTGCTGAGACGAACTCTTTGCGCAGCTCGACGATCTCGGGTGTGTCGTAGGCGGTGGCACTCACATTGTAGTTGCGGTTCATCATGTCCTCTCCTTCAGCCATGCGGCGATTGCGGGCTCGGCGAACGGGGCGAATGCCTCAGCGACGTCCACGCCGACGTTGAACTGTGCTTCCTGGATTGCCCATTCGTCGTGGACATGGCCGCACAGCAGCGGATAGCCCTCGTCGCGCAGGCGTACATGCGGGTAGCGATCGTTGGTGCCGGCATGGTCGCCGGTGTAGGGGAAGTGGCTGAGCAGCACCTTCTGGTCGGCGATCTTCATCGTCGCCATCGTCTGCACCGACTCGAAGGCTGCGAAGTACTCTCGCTGACGAGTATGGGCGCGCCGGTGCATCGGGTGGCAGGCGTCGTGGTTGCCGGCGATGAGGTGCTTGGTTCCAGGCAGCTTCGCTATCTGCTCGATGGCCCGGCGATGGTTGCTCATCGCCAGGTCACCAAGCACCCACACTTGATCGCGGGCACCGACTGTCGATGCCCAGGCGTCGAGGATGGCTGCATCGTGCTCATCAGCTGAGTCGAACCCGCGGGTCCGGGCGACGAAATCGTGGCCGAGATGAAGGTCGGACGTGAAGAATCTGGTGCTCATAGCTACTCGGTGTCTTCCCGTTCGGTGCACGGGATCGCCTGCGGTCGGGAGGGCCAGCTGAGGATCCTGAGACCCGATTCGATGCCAAGCCGGCAGACTAAGTCGGTTCGGCTGATCAGCTCAGTGTTATCGCCAAGCACCGTGGCAGCGGGTGCGTCCTCCAGCGCGGAGGTGGCTCGGATGAGGTCGCGTCTGAGTTGGTCATCGGCCAGGGCGGTGATTGGCCGGCGTGTCATTGCACTCAAACCCCATGGGTGGCGGCAACATCACGCGCGCTGACGACAGCGCGCATGTAGTCGCCCGGCTCGGACTCAGCGAAGTACTCGACGCCGGTGATGTCGTCACCGAGGTCCTCGTCGAAGTCGGTGTACTCCTCGGCGCGGAGGGCGATCCAGCCGGCCGGGGTGAATGCAACGCCGATGCGGCGAGTATCGAGCGACCCGGTTGAGATGGTGGCCAGGACGGTGAATGAGTCGGTGTCGAAATCAGCGGTGGCGATAGCGGTGGTCATGGCGGCTCCCTGTGGTCGGTTTCTGCGCTTCACCAGTGGTGTGTGAGGACATCTAGGCCGTGCGGATCGCAGGCAGTGCTGCCGCAGAGACACGATGTGCTCTGTTGAGGTTCCTTACTGCCTGCGGCGGAGTGCGTCATCACGCTTGGATCGGGCGCGCCTGCCGCGGAGTGCAGCGGCAACGCGGATGGCGAAGCCGATGATCGGCAAGAAGGACATGCGGTCGATGAGCTGGATCGAAGCCGGTAGACGAACTGGCCGCAGACGGTCGGAGTTGGCCCGTTCCGCAGGATCGCTGCGATCCCACCCGTGCCATACAGCGGCGATCTGCCATCCAGCATCGCCTGGGTGGCAGGTGAGCTGATGCCAGCGTGACCGAGTGTGAGCAAAGCAGTAGTCATCTCTCGCCCAGGAGAGGTCGCACTTGCCGCACATCCAGACCTTGCTGCCGGCGGCAGCGGAGACGATGGTGATGCCGGTGAAGGCCAGCACATAGATCGAGAACATGTAGATCAGGATGAGAAGTCCATTGCCTGACATGGGGGTCTCCTCCGTTGTGTCATGGGGGTGTGGGATCGCCGCAGCGCAGCCTCTACTCTGTGGTTTCCTCAATCCTGATCAGCGTCCAGACCATAGAGCCGGTCGCCCCGTTCACATCGCGCAAGATGCGCGCAGCGCGCGCTTGGCCGGTTGATTTATCGGGCGCGGTTACAGTGACCTCATGCGAGCCCCTGCCACGCCCAGGTTCGTGAGCCTCGAAGGTCAAGCGATAGCGTGGGGTGTCCTCACTCATCGTCTTCCTCCCTGGCTGCACGGTCAGCTCAGCGGTGCTGATGAGCTCTTCGACAAAGTCGACAAGCGCTGTCTCGTAATTGAGCTGACCACCGCCAAGAGACCAGGCGAATGCGTCCAGGGCGGTTTCTCCGTCGATGAGACCGATTTCGTGCCTGTCGATGAGGGCTTCTGCGGCGGCTTCGGCCAGCCGGTGGCATGTAGGGCGATCGATGTCTGACACCGTATCTCCTTGCAGTCGTGTGTGCTTGCAGATGACGTGTGCGGCCGTATCAATCAGCGGATCGCCTGCCGAAGAGTGGGTGCGCGATGAGGAAGTCGGCCGGGTCACTCCAGTCGAAGACCGGGTCGTCGTTCTGGCCGACTCGGATGGCTTCGGCAAGCACCGGCGGTGGTGTCCATGAGAACCATCCGGAGGAGGCAACCGGGTTGGTCTCGAGGACGATCCAGCCGGCGGGAGTGAGCGCGGTGTCGATGACGTAAGCCCGTGGCATGGCATATCCACTGTGCTGCCAGGCTGCGATAGCGGCCTCGGCCGCACAGACGGCCGGGCGGGGTGTCGGATGCGCGCGGGCAGCCTCACGACCGAACCGCCCGGCACCGTCGGCGTAGACGTCGGAGCACCGTACCTGAGCGTCGAGCACAACGTGCCGGACCTCGACGCCTATCTCAAGGGACTCGGAGACAGCCAGCATGAGCTCATCGCGACCGCCTGCGCTGAACGTTCGTGCAGCCAGTGCCAGCTCATCACGGTTGCCAGCCCGCACCGCCGGCAGCTGCGGCAGCTTGAGATCGTTGGGCTTGACCCAGACCGGCAGCTTCAGAACTGAGGCGACGTGGCTGAGCTGATCGGCAGTGCCATTGATGATGCGCCGGCCGCGCAGTGCAGCGGGCAGCGCCGCCACCGGCACCATCCCGCCAGGGGTGGAGAAGCGAATGGGGAAGCCGGAGGCTTGCAGTCGAGCCAGATGCGCACCCGAGCACCAGAAGGCACAGGGTGCTTCCGGTACGTCGGTTCCGTAGTCGTGGATTCCGCCGAGGTCGGCGGCCATCCAGCGCGGGCCGACCACCCGCAGCGGGAGATCAGGCATGGGCGTCGGTCTCAGCTCGGTGCTCGTCGACGAGTGCCTCCACTGCTGCGAAGATCCGGTTCATGGCCGGGTAATAGCCTGGCGCGGTGTCGGCATACACTGTGCCGGTCAACCGGCGGCACAGTTCGACATCGGCGCGCAGGCGTGAAAGATCGAGCTTGTCAGTGGGCAGTCGCGCGCTCATGGTGTCTCCTCGTGTCAGGCGATGGTCTCACTGGAGGGGTGTGAGGCACTGTGCCCGGATGGATCGCCTGGCAGCACTGATGCTTCTCTGCGGCTGCGCGCAGGGTAGCGCTGCGTGAGAACGGTTCCCAGCTCTCTCCGGGCAAGGTCGGCGGCGCGCTCAGCGAGGACTTGGGCCTCCATGTGGGCGACCGTGGCGGGGTCGGGGGCCGCCGATGCTGAATGAGGTGTGCGGGTCGTGGGCAAAGCCGCTGATATTGCTCGGCAGCTTGCTTCGCCGGTCGGTCAACGACGTGCTCTCGGCTTCGGCACGCTGCCCTTCGGCGAACTGGCCGCCGGCCGGCACGCCAGCAGGAACTCGGCTGAGGGGGTTCACTCCAGCTCTCCATCCCGTCGAGCCTCGGACTCGGCGTAGGCAACCGCCCTCTGGGCATCCGGGTCGTCGCCGATGTAGACGATCGTGCGAGGGCCAGGCTTCTCGGTCAGCACCTCGACCCGGGTCCGGTCGTAGCCGGGGTTGTCATCGTCGACGCTGCGGCAGGGCCGCCAGGAGCGCCCGCCGGCAGTGGTGACCTGCTCATGCAGCGGCGCACCCGGCACGGTGGGGTAGGCGGCAGGCGTGATCCCATCACGCCGCGCTTACTTGAGGTCGACATCCAGGGCAGTGACCGACGTTTCGTCGGAGACATCTTCGTTGTAGAAGTAGCGGTCGTCGGCGAAACTCCACCGGGTGCCAGATTCGATGTTTTCGAAGCAGGTGAGCAGCTCCGGATCGACCTCGGGGTGCTGGTCGCTGCGAGCCGACCAGCTGTGCAGAGCATCGAGTGTCGGCGAATCGACCTCGCGATTCTGGTCATCCCGGATGGAGTGGATGCGCACGCCGTCGTCATCGTCGTCATCACGGGATAGGGTGAGGAAGGCGGCTTCAGGGTGGACGCGCTCCAGAGCTCGGGCAGCATCGACGTTGAGCTTTTCGTGACACCGCTTGCGCAGTTCGTGCTGCTGGGCGAACAGAGGCTGGTCATGCCACATCGGAGTTTGAGGTCTGGAAGGCTGGACAAGGGTCGTGGTTGCGGCTTCGGCCTTGTGGCCTTCGGAGAACTGTCCACCGGCAGGCACTCCGGCGGGGACGCGGTTGATGGTGTTCATGCCCCGTATGTGTGCGGGGCGACAGGGGTGAGTCGGTTTGCGCGCGTGGAGTTCCGGCACGGAAACACATCTAGCACGGGCGGTAAGAAGTGCGCGCTGCCGACAAGCTGGTGGCCGCCGCGATCACCATGCTGAAGAGCCAGGAGACGGCACCTGCCTGACCTAATGACGATGCCATCTGCCCCCACCGAGAGCACTCTCGATGGGGGCAGTTTCTGCCGGTAAGCTTAGCCGTATGAGCGACGACACTGCTGAAAACGCCACAGAACGCGAGGAACGAGCCGAGCGTCTGCGCCGTATCCAGGAGCGCATCCACGAGCAGACGGGAGGCCCTCAGACCTCTGAGCAGGTCGCTGAAGCGTGCCGGCGAGTCATTAAGGGCAAATGACGGCTTTCGCCATCAGTCCTCGTCGTAGTCGATGCCCTCGTCTCCGTCGTCGCTGAGGATGAGCGGCGTCCAGCCGCCGGACCGTCTGGACGCCAGCAATAATACGCGACTGTGGCCGGTAGCGCTGCCGGGACGCCTGGCTAGGTGTCTGAGTCCACCTTGTTCCGCAGCCGTCTGAGGACGCGGTAGACCGTCGCGCGCGAGACGCCGAAATCTTCGGCGGCAGTGGTCGGGCTCGATTGGCCGGATTCGATGAGTGCGACGATGCTGCGCTGCTGAGAGGTGGTCAGTGCTTGCGGTCTGCCACCGGTGCGCCCGCGGGACCGGGCGGCTTCTAATCCGCGGCGGGTGCGTTCGCGGATGAGATCGCGTTCGACTTCGGCAACTGCCGCCATGACGGCGACGAGAATCTTCCCGCCGGGCTGGCTGGGGTCGGTGGTCAGGCCATCGAGAGTGCGCACCGTGACACCTCGGTCGGCGAGGTCGGCTAACAGCTCGTGGATGCCGACAATGGAGCGGCCGAGACGATCGAGCTTCGTGGCGACAAGTTCGTCACCGGGGCGCAGATGGGAGAGAAGGTCATCCATTCCTGGCCGAACGCGGGAAGCGCCGGTGATGATGTCGCTGAAGATGCGCTGGCAGCCGGCAGCTTCGAGCTGGGCGCTTTGGGAGTCAAGATTCTGGGCGCGTGAGGACACCCGCGCGTAGCCGAATACTGTGCCTGTCACCGATTGCACCTCCCGCACCGTCGTTGCTGCCACTGTACGAGACTCCGGTTCGTCGCAGAACTCATAGCCAGCGGCATCTGGGATGTGAGACGGGGTTTTGCGACAGATGAGGTCGGTGGCAGCACGTCGCTGTGACTTTGTGCGCTAAACGGCGGGGTTCTTCATAGACTCAGTGGCGGGTTAGGTGACTCCGATGACCAGAGTGCTCTGGGCGGCTTCGATGACGTCGTTGGTGATGGTGTCGAGTTCGTTGATCCTGAGTACGCGCTGAATTTGGGGGAAGAGGCGTTCAAGCAGCCGGAAGTTGCCGCGGGTGACACGAGCGATGGCGGCGATGGCTTGGGCATCGGTGAAGTCCTCGGGGTCGAGGGACTTGCCGAGGGAGCGCCAATGTCTTTGCAGAACGAACAGCAGCTCGTCCTGGCCCAGGGGACGGTATTGGTGGGCGAAGCCGACCCGGCTGTAGAACTGGGGGTAGTGGCTGAACTGCTTCTCTAGCCCAGGCATGCCGATCAGGATCAGGGCGATGTCGTCGCGATCGTAGCGATCGCGCAGCAGTTCCAGTGCGGCGGGTCGGAGTCGTTCGGCTTCATCGACGATGATCAACTCCACGTAGTTCTTGCCGTGCCGCCAGCCCCGCGTGTGCGCGTCGTGACCGGGTGGCTCGAGGTGCTGCTCGATGCAGATGTTTGTGCGAGTGATGGCCTGGTTGAGCTCGTCCTTCAGGTTCCGCGGAGTAGTCAGCACGCTGGGGGTATAGAACACGGTGCGGCTCCTGGCCAGGGCAGCGTAGATCTTGGCGTCGCTGTCGGCGCGCGGCCCCCAGTAAGTCAGTAGCGCGTGTGCTTTTTCGTAGTGTGCATAGCGGCGGGCAGAGAGCGTCTTGCCGACCCCTGCCGGTCCGAAACACAGGCCGATAGTCTGCCCGCGGCGTACGGCGTCGGCGAACTCGGTGAAGCGGCGGTGCTCCTTGGTCACGATGAAGCGCTGGCTCACATCAGTCCTCCTTGTAGACCTTCAGCGCTGGCTTTGGCGAAGGCTCCCGAGTCGCCGGCAGCTTCTCAGCGGTGTGCGTTGGTACGGTGGCGATGCGTTCATTGATGCTGGCCCGTAGCGCCCGGCGGCGGGCGTTACGCGCAGCTTGGATCTCTTTCAGGCTGACCTTCGCGTCGTGATGCTCCTGGTTGACGGCTTTACAGACGAACTCGTCGTGGTCGAAGACGCGGATCTCGGTGATGTCGCGCGGGTCATAGCGGATCACGACCGACCGCCCCACGTAGCCGGCCAGCGTCGGGGAGACGTAGCGCAGTCCCTGGAAGCGGATGCCATCGCGGTGTACGACGCGAGTTTTAACCACCGTCAGCAGCAGCCCGTCGAGAGCTCTCAGGCTGTCCGGCAGGCGTGGCAGCCAGCCCTCGGCGATCCACGCGCCGCGCGGGGAGATACCCAGCTCGCTGTGTGTGCGGTCGTTGTAGGTGGACACGAAGCCCTCGACGGCGGAGTCGAGTTCTGCCAACGACAGTTGCGGCATCGGCCTTGGCTGTCCCGGGGCCAAGTATCCCGGCAGCCCAGAGAGTAGCTCGGTGTTGACGGTGCCGAAGAAGCGCTCGATCTTGCCGCGACCTTGAGGGCGGGCAACCGTGGAGTGGATCAGTCGGATATGGAGGTCGAGGGCAGTATGGGCGAGCTGACCGCTGATGAAATCAGTGCCATGATCGACGTAGAGCAGGTCCGGCAGACCGCACATCGGCCAGGCCGGATCGGTCTTGTGCCAGATCGCCTGCCGTAACGCCAGCGCGGTGTTCATCGCCGAGGGTGCACCCAGGAAGACGGTATAACCGCAGATCGCCCGGGAGTAGTCATCGAGGATGGTCGTGAGCCACGGTCGCGCAGGCTTGCCGTCGGTGCCGACCACCAGAATGTCGAGCATGGTGTGATCGGCCTGCCACATCGCGTTGGGGCAGGCCGCCTGCCGACGTAGCACCAGCTCGTGCTTGTTGCGGTAGGACGTCGCACCTTCCAGGGCGAGGGTGACCATGCCGGGATCCAGAGCGCGCACGATGCCCCATACCACCGCGTAGGACGGGACCGGCCATCCCCGGCTCTCGCAGATTGCGGTGACCTTGCGATGGATCGTGGCAATCGTGGGCCGAGGCTTGGTCAGCGCGAGGCCCTCAATTACGCGGATGACCTCGCCGGAGAGGCGATGAGTGCCTGCGTCCGTGCGTGGCTTCCTCTCCAGTCCGGCGTAGCCGTCGGCGCGGTAGCGGGCGTGCCAGCGCTCCAAAGTGCGCAGCCCGACGCTGGTCTCGCGGGCGAGGCGCGCCAGCGGTACGTCGTCCTCGACGTGGAGCCGAAGAATCCGCCACCGCTGCTGAGCGTCCATCACATACCTACTGCACGGCATTCTCGCGGCTGCGCCTGGCGCGTTCGAGCGCGCGGTAGACCGTGGAGCGGCCCACGCTGAACAGCTCGGCTAGCTCGCCGATGGTGTGCTCGTTGGCGGCGTGCAGCTGGACGAGGTGAGCCTCCTGGCGGGGATTGAGCTTTGGAGACTTCCCGCGCAGCCGGCCCTTGCTTCTGGCAACCTTCATGCCCTCCCGAGTTCGGGCGCGGATAAGGTCGGCTTCGAACTCGGCGACCATCGCCAGCACATTGAACAACAGTTTGCCCATCGGGTCGGTCGGATCGTACACCGACCCGGCGATGCTCAGCTTCACTTCCCGTGCCGCGAGGTCATCAGCGATCTGATGGGCATCACGCACAGACCGTGCCAGCCGATCCAGCTTGGTGACCACAAAGGTGTCACCGTCACGACACGCTGCCAGCGCCTGCCGCAACCCGTCCCGGTCGGCATTGCGGCCGGTGAGCCCGTGGTCGACATAGATGCGCTTGGACTCGACACCAAGGGCGGCGAGACCGTCCCGCTGTGCGGTGAGGTCCTGTTCGTCGGTGGAGACACGGGCATAGCCAACCTTCAACGGGGACATGTCCACCAGTGTGTCACATAAGGCCCCGCCACCGGACAGTTCATCGGACGGGTCTTACGGAACGTCTCCTTCGGCGGGTGACCGCACTTCCAGGTCGGAGCTCGGTGTGTCCGGTGGGGGTTCCCCTTACGGGCATGCGATCTGGGCTGACGCCTGTGACCGAGTGTTCAGTGCCTGCTGTATAGTTCAGTCCATGCTGACTATTGCTTCGCGTCTCGACGTGATGAACCGCCTGGGTCGTGCACTGGCCGACCCCACTCGATCCCGGATCATCTTGACCCTGCTCGACCATCCCGCTTACCCGGCGGAACTGGCCCGAGATCTGGACCTGACACGCCCGAACGTGTCCAACCACCTGGCATGCCTGCGCGATTGCGGGATCGTCGTCTCCGAGCCCGAGGGTCGTCGGACACGATATGTGATCGCCGATTCGCACCTGGCGCAGGCGCTGACGGCACTGGTCGATGCCACCCTGGCAGTGGACGAAGACGCCCCGTGCATCGATCCCGCCTGCTCGCTTCCCGGATGCGACGCAGCTGGGGAGGGCGCATGATCCTCACCTCGGTCTTGCAGGCGATGGGCCTGTTCGTAGCGACCAACATCGACGACATCATCGTGCTCTCCCTCTTCTTCGCTCGAGGGGCAGGCCAGCGCGGCACTACCGCCCGTATTCTGGCCGGGCAGTACCTCGGGTTCGCCGGCATCCTCGGTGCCGCGGTCCTGGTGACCATCGGTGCCGGAGCATTCCTGCCCTCGGCAGCCATCCCGTACTTCGGTCTCATCCCTCTGGGCCTCGGCCTCTGGGCCGCATGGCAGGCCTGGCGCGGAGACGATGACGACGATGACGACGAGGCCAAGGTTGCCGGCAAGAAGGTCGGCGTGTGGACAGTCGCAGGCGTCACCCTTGCCAACGGCGGCGACAACATCGGCGTCTACACCCCTGTCTTCCTCAGCGTGGAACCTCTCGCAGTGGTCGCCTACTGCATCGTCTTCCTCGCGCTCGTCGCGGTCCTGGTAGTCCTGGCGAAGTTCGTCGCCACCCGCCCCCCGATCGCCGAAGTGCTCGAACGCTGGGAGCACATCCTCTTCCCCATCGTTCTCATCGGCCTCGGCATCGTGATCCTCGTCAGCGGCGGAGCCTTCGGACTCTGACGTAGCGGCAGCGATCCAAACGGCCCCGACCGGGCGCACCCATCTCGGTTCAGACCGCGACACCTGCCCGCAGCCAGTCCTGCGTGATCGCGGCAACAAGACCGCCACGGAGCGCTGCAAAAACCCCGCCACCAAGCGAACGAAGCCACAACGTCGCGGCCGTCGCAGAAGACCGTGTTGCAGATACGGTGGTTTCTGATGAACGGCAACATCGTGCAGTTCGTCTGAATGAGTGCGGCGTTACGCGCAGGTTGGTCGGTAGGCCGACGCAGAACAGCCCCCTATGAGACAGCAACATGGAACGACTCGTCTCGCGTTTTGCACCCTCCCCCACTCTTTCCCTGCGGGTGAGCTTGCTCCACCTCAGAGATCAGCTGATCCTCTCATCTTGGTCGCCCACCAATAAGAACTCCTCTTGTGAGGGAGAGAGTGGAGGGCCACCTCTTGGTGAGGTCGGCGAGGATCAGGTCGGCTCGATGTCCTTCGGTCAGAGAGCCACGGTCGTCAAGACCCACACAGGCGGCTGCACCGGAAGTCACGAGCCGCACCGCCTGGGGAAGCGTTGCAATTCCATCACGCACTAGTCGCAGTGCGCCCGGAAGCATCGATGTGGGGATGTAGTCGCTAGCCAACGCGTCGATCAGGCCCGCAGATGCGAGTTCGGATGCCGGTACGTTGCCGGTGTGAGATCTTCCCCGGACGATGTTCGGTGCCCCCGCGACGATGAGCATCCCGTGATCCCGGGCCGCACGGGCAGCCGCGACTGTTGTCGGGAACTCCGCCACACTACAGCCACGGTCGGCAGCCGCCGACACCTCCTCCGGTGTCGCGAGGTCGTGGGCGAAAAGTCGAATGGAACCTGCCCGGACCAAGCCCTCCAACCACGACAGAGTACGGTCACGCACAGCAAGGCGCTCGTCACGACTGCTGCGCCACCATTCCACATGATCAGCAGCGTCGTCGTCACTCATTCGATCGCTGTCAACCAGCCACTTCTGCATTTTCGCTGGGTCGGCGAACTGTCCCTGCCCCGGCGTGTGGTCTTCGTGCGACACGACGGGCACTCGTCCACCCGGAAGACACGAATCACCATCGTTCGGCCCCTGTGGATGCAGTGCACACATCTCGTCCTGAGGTGCCGATTCCGATGACTCCAACTCCTTCGTGAGCAGCGCAAGTCCGTATTCGCAGCGCACATCGAGCCGGTGCAGAACCTGATGATCGACTTGAGTGTCGTCAGTGCGACGGAGTGCTCCCGAGAGTTCGGACGCTGCGGGAGAATCGATCGGTCTTCCCACGATCGACCGTTCCTGGAAGGCCAGGCCGTGGAACGCGGTAGTGATGCCTGCCGCACGAAGCCGGGCACCCGCAGACGCAACCGCGAAGGAGGGATCGAGAACGACACCGGGCCGTGGACGGATATCTCGCGACAGCACATCGCTGTGGACGTCGACGAGCCCGGGCAGCACGTGTGCGCCGCGAGCATCCAGGTCACAGGCAGTGCCACGTGGATGCGGCCCGACGTGAGCGATTCGACCGCTGCGGACGACCACCCGGGCGTCGTCGATCACCCCGTTGGGCAGCACTGCTGTGGCGTGGCCGATCACGAGATCGGAGACTGGGCGGTCCGAGGTGAAGGATGTCATGGCCAGACAGCCTTCCATCCGGTCTTGACCCTCATGTGGACGCCTCATGAACGGCTGCCCACAAGAATGCCCTGTTCGTCCTTGATTCACACACCGTTGTCCAGCACCCCCCTTGGAGTTCACAAATCCTCTATACCTTTGCGGAGGCAACCAGGAGTCATATAGAGGACTTGACATGATCGAACTCGTCGACGTCAGTAAGACCTATAAGGGCGGCGTGCAGGCTTTGGGACCCACGGACCTCTCGATCGAGGCCGGGAGAGTGACCGTGCTCCTCGGCCCGTCGGGAGCTGGCAAGTCCACGCTGCTGCGGTGCATGAATTTGCTCGTGAAGCCGAGCACGGGAGGCGTGCGAGCGGACGGCGTGCCGTCGCTCGAAACGCGCGGCGACCTTCGACGGCATCGCCGGCGCACCGGGATGGTGTTCCAGCACCACCAGCTCATCCCGCGTTACACAGCGCTGCGGAATGTGCTGCTCGGCCGGGTCGGATATTACAGCTTCTGGCGCAGCCTCCTGCCGTTCGGCCGCGCCGACGAGCGCATCGCCCTGGAGGCGCTCGACCGTGTCGGACTGCTGGACAAGGCCCTCACCCGAGTCGACAACCTCAGCGGCGGCATGCAGCAGCGTGTGGGGATCGCCCGCGCACTCGCCCAGCAACCGGATCTGATCCTTGCCGATGAACCCGTGGCCAGCCTCGATCCCGCTACCGCACGTCGCGTCATGGAGCTGCTGCGCCGCGTCTGCCAGGAGAGCGGCATCACTCTCGTCGCCAGCCTTCATCAGGTCGACCTCGCGCTCGAGCACGCCGACCGCATCGTCGGCCTCGCCCATGGCCGGATCGTTTACGACGGTCCCGCAGACGAAGTCGACGACGATGACCTCCGCGTGATCTACGAAGACGCACGCGACGAGCCGCAGGCTCAGGATGCCTCCCGTCCCGTCGACGACCGACTCGTGATCGAGCCTCCCTGACCCCAGTCTCCGCACCCACCCGTCACCTGAAAATCGACCCACCCGATCGCCCTCGATCAACTGAAACAGGAGTGAATCACCGTGCTTGGACGCCCCCGCCTCACCGCAGCCGCAACAGCAGCCCTGACGGCTTCTGCCCTTCTCCTCTCCGGCTGCACTGCCGCCTCCGAGGCAAGCGCCGCCCCCGAAACCCTTCGGGTTGCGCTGCTTCCCGATGAGAATGCCTCGGAGATCATCAAGAACAATGAACCACTCAAGAGTCACCTCGAGGAGCAGCTGGGGCTGGAGGTCGAGCTCGTGGTGACGACCGACTACTCCTCGATGATCGAGGCGATGGCCCGCGGCCGCCTCGAACTCGGCTACTTCGGCCCGCTGTCATACGTCCTCGCGCAGGAGAAGGCCGACATTGAACCCTTCGCCGCACTGCAGGAAGTCGAGGGCGAGGACCCCACCTACCAGTCGGTCTTCATCGCCAACAGCGAGTCCGGAATCGAATCCCTCGACGATGTCGCCGGCAAGACTGTCGCGTGGGGCGACCAGGCGAGCACGTCGAGCCATCTGATCCCCAAGGCCATGCTCGCCGAAGGCGCGGACCTGCGAGTTGACCACGGCGATTATGAAGAGCAGCACGTCGACTCTCACGATGCGGTGGCCCTGACGGTCCAGAACGGCAATGCGGATGCGGGGGGCATGAGCCTGCCCATCTATGAGCGCATGGCCGAAGAGGGACTCATCGACCCCACGACGGTCGTCAAGGTCCAGGAGTCCGAGCCTTACGCCAACTATCCGTGGACCATGCAGTCAGACCTCCCCGAAGACCTGAAGGAGAAGCTGCGGAGAACGTTCCTGGACCTCGAGGACCCGGCGGTGCTCGAACCGTTCGACGCCGCCGGGTTCGAAGAGGTCACCGACGCGGACTATGACGCGGTGCGCGAGCTCGCACCTCTGCTCGACATCGACCTTGAGGACTACCAGTGAGCACCAGCACGGAAAGCGCGAGCACCGTCGGCCTGGTGGACGAGCGGCGAGAGCAGGACTACCTGCGGATCTCCGACAAGGCACGGTCCGGCTGGAGGCGCTCGGTCGCTGTCACCGGACTCGTCCTCGTCACCGTGCTGGTGAGCTCGTGGGTCGTCGGGATGCTCGACGGCGCCCGCATGATCACCGGACTGACGGACATCGCCGACCTGCTGAGCGAGATGTGGGTCCCGGACTTCACCAACCTCAACAGCTGGTGGGGCCCGCTGTGGGACTCGATGACGATGAGCATCGCCGCCACCGCACTGGCGGTGCTGCTCTCCGTTCCGCTGGCATTGTGCGGTGCGCGCAACACCGCGCCGCATCCGGCTGTCTACTGGGTCGCCCGGCTCATCCTCAACGTGCTGCGCTCCGTGCCGGAGCTGATCCTGGCCATCGTCTTCGTGGCGGCCGTCGGCTTCGGCGCTCTGCCCGGAGCGCTGGCGCTGGGGATCCACTCCGCGGGGATGGTGGGCAAGTTCTTCGCCGAGGCGATCGAGCATGCCGATCACGCGCCTGTCGAGGCCGCCCGCGCGACTGGTGCCGGCCCGGCGCAGGTGATCCTGCACGGCATCCTGCCGCAGGTTCTGCCGCAAATGGCTGACACGACCGTTTACCGCTGGGAGCTCAACTTCCGGGCCTCGGTGGTCGTGGGCGTCGTCGGAGCCGGCGGTATCGGTTTCGAACTGATCGCTGCCCTCCGCACCCTCCAGTACGACGAGGTCGCCGCAATCCTGCTCGTCATCCTAGCCACAGTCACCCTGGTCGACGCCCTCGGCGGAGCGTTGCGGAAGAGGTTCCAATGACAGACAAACATCCGATGGATGCGCATATGACGGAGACCCGCCACCGCCCGGTGGTGGTCCTCACCCACCGGGTGCATCCCCTGATCCTTCAGATGCTCACTGACACCTGCGAGGTGATCGCGAACCAGAGCGACAGCAGCCTGCCCGCCTCGGAGCTGCGACGAAGGGCAGCGGACGCGGACGCCCTCATGGCGTTCATGCCGGATCGAATCACCGCGGAGTTCCTCGACGCCTGTCCGCGCCTGCAGGTGGTCGCCGGCGCTCTCAAGGGCCACGACAACATCGATGCCGACGCGTGCACCGAGCGCGGGATCTGGCTGACGCGGGTAGAGGACCTCCTCACCGAACCCACGGCTGAGCTCGCCGTCGGTCTGCTCATCGGACTCGCGCGCAACATCGCGGTAGGAGACCGCGCGGTGCGGGCCCGCCTCGCAGGATGGCGACCGACGCTCTATGGAAGCACGCTCGTGGGCTCGACAATCGGCCTCGTGGGCGCGGGAAGGCTCGGCCGGGCAGTGGCGCGACTGCTCAGCGGGTTCGAGGCGAATCTGCTCTACTGCGATCCCTCGCCGGTGTCCGGTGAGGAAGATCTGCAGATGGAGCGTGTGGAGCTGTCGGAGCTGCTGGCGCGCACCGATGCAGTAGTGGTCTGCGCACCGCTAGATGTGAACACCCTGCACCTGCTCGACCGGCCCCGACTGGAATCCATGCGTCCGGGGTCACTGCTCGTCAACGTCGGTCGCGGCTCCGTAGTGGACGAGGTCGCCGTGGCTGAGCTGCTACGTCGCGGACACCTCGGCGGATTCGCCTCGGACGTGTTCGAGTTCGAGGACCTCTCGCGCCCGGACCGACCTCGGGACGTGCCAGAGGAGCTCCGGGCGATGCAGGACCGCACTCTCTTTACTCCGCACCTCGGGTCCGCTGTGGCCTCCGCGAGGCTCGCGATTGAGGAACATGCTGCCAAGGCTATCCTGCAGGCGCTTGCCGGCGAGGTGCCCGACGGCGCTGTCAACCGTCCCCAGCGCACCGCATCTCCCGTTCCGACGCCTGCGATATGATCAGTTCCATCAACCACGTGACGTCGAAGCAGCCCTCACCTCGGGTCCCGGTGTATTTGGCCGCGGCAGACGCTCTCGCCGAGCAGATCGCAGATCACCCGGTCGGTACCCGGCTTCCGTCGGAAGACGCGCTCGCCGGTCAGCTCGGTGTCAGCCGACTGACCGCGCGGGCGGCGTTGGCGGAATTGGAGAGGCGCTACCTGGTGCGGCGACGGCAGGGCAGCGGCACGTACGTCTCCCGTCGGGTCGACTACACGATCAGCCGCTGCCATCCGCCGTCATGGAGCCAGAGCGTCCGCAATGCGGGACTCACACCTGACGTCCGGACCACAGAATGGCGACTCGAGACTCCGTCGCCCGAGGTGCGCCGGCGAATGAGGATGGGACCGAGGCGGCAGGTGCTGGCGCTCTCGCGTGACCGGTACATCGACAACGAGCTGGTCGGCTTCGCCGAGTCCTTCTTCGACACGCAGCTGGTGCCGGACCTGCCCCAGGTTCTCGACCCGTTCGCCTCGCTGTACGAGACCCTGGATGATCACTACGGGCTCCGACCGGTTCGCGGATGGTTCGGCGTGGCCATCGATCCCGCACCGCCCGAGGTCGCCGAGCACCTCGGGCTGAGCGGCCGACCGCCGGTCATCTCGATCCGCTCACGGACAGATGCCGCAGCACGAGACCACCAGCCGGTGGAGCTCACGGTCTCGTGGCTGAGGGCCGACGTATTCCGCATCGAGATCGACTTCGACACATGAGTCCGCCAGCGTAGGCCTTTCCGCAGGCGAACCCTGACCCACCGTCAGCGCGCCCTGCAGGCCAGCCCTCGGCGACGACCTTGACGCCGTTCGAGGCGAGGGTCTTCGCGTCCTTCTCGTCCAGCTCGTTCTGCGTGGCGCTGGGCAGCGCGATGTCGACGGGGACATCCCACACGCTGCCGTCCTTCACGAAGCGGGCACCGCCGCCGCGGCGCTCCGCGTACTCGTGGATGCGGCCGCGCTCGACCTCCTTGATCTGGCGCAGCAGATCGAGGTCGATACCCTGCTCGTCGACCACGTAGCCGCTGGAGTCCGAGGCCGTGATCGGGATGCCGCCCAACTGCTGCGTCTTCTCGATCGCGTAGATCGCGACGTTCCCGGAGCCGGACACGCCCACTCGACGACCGTCGAAGGACGCCTCGCGCGCCCGCAGCATCTCGTTCGCGAAGATGGCCGCGCCGTAGCCGGTCGCCTCCGTGCGGACCAGAGAGCCGCCCCAGTCGAGGCCCTTGCCCGTGAGGACGCCGGCCTCATACCTGTTGGTGAGGCGCTTGTACTGGCCGAACAGGTAGCCGATCTCGCGCGAGCCCACACCGATGTCGCCGGCGGGGACATCGGTGTACTCGCCGATGTGGCGGTGCAGCTCCGTCATGAACGACTGGCAGAAGCGCATGATCTCGCCGTCCGAGCGACCGTGCGGGTCGAAGTCCGACCCGCCCTTGCCGCCGCCGATCGGCAGGCCGGTCAGCGAGTTCTTGAAGATCTGCTCGAAGCCCAGGAACCTGACGATGCCCAGGTTGACCGACGGGTGGAAGCGCAGGCCGCCCTTGTAGGGGCCCAGTGCGGAGTTGTACTCGACGCGGAACCCGCGGTTGATGCGGACCGTCCCCTCGTCGTCGACCCACGGCACGCGGAAGATCAGCTGGCGCTCCGGCTCGCACAGGCGCATCAGGATTCCGTGCGCCTCGTATTCGGGATGACGACCGCGCAGCGTCTCGAGCGACTCGAAGACCTCACGGACGGCCTGGTGGAACTCGGGCTCGCCCTGATTGCGCTGCAGCACGGTGTCGTAAATGGCCTGGAGGCCTGCGGGGTGCACCGATCGTGCGGGTGGAGCCGTCTAGAATCAGTGGACGCCCGTCGTGACCGGTCCCGCGATCTCACTACGAGATCCGTTCCGAGGGAGGAATCGGATCCGGGGTGGGTTGGACCGAGTGCGAACCGTGGGCCCGTGCGGCCCGGAGTCTTCTGAAGGTGTGGAACTGTGGTTGAGAACAACGAGCCGCCCGGGCACGAGCTGAGCCCGCAGGTCGAGGGCGGGCGGCCGATGTCGCCGCCGCCCAAGTCCCTCGAGCAGTCGATCGCGGAGACGACCCGGCAGATGCGGCATGCCCGCGGCTTCACGCTGTCGGAGCTGGCGAGCCGAGTGGGTGTGAGTCGGCAGATGCTGTCGAAGATCGAGAATGCGCAGACGTCGGCCAGTCTGGCGACCGTCGATGCCCTGGCGAAGGCGCTGGACATCCCGGTCACCAGCCTGTTCCGCGCTGCGGACTATGAGACGCAGGTCGTCTTCTCGAAGGCCGGCCAGGCGCCGGAGACCGTGCGGCGCGCCAGCAACCTGGGGCACCGCTATCAGCTGCTGGGCCAGGTCATCCGACACCACGGCCTCTTCGAGTCCCTGCTCGTCACCCTCACGGAGGAGAGCCAGCCGTTCCCCCTGTTCCAGCACATGGGGTCGGAGTTCGTCTACGTCGTCGAGGGCGAGATGGACTATCGGCATCAGGAGACGACGTTCCGCATGGAGACGGGGGACGGGATCCTCTTCGACGCGGAGGGCATCCATGGCCCCGCCCGCATCGTGCAGGCTCCCGTGCGCTTCCTGTCCGTCAACGTCTCCGAGGAGCGCCCCTCGGACCCGCACGGCGTCGACTGACCCACACGTCCGGATGTCGTCCCCTGAGCCGATGTCCGCTACAGCGCGGCGTCGCCGCGGTCGCCGGTGCGGATCCGGATGACCTCCTCGACCGGAGTCGACCAGATCTTGCCGTCGCCCACCTCGCCCGTCCGCGCGGACTGGGCGATGACGTCGATGACGGGGCCGGCCTCCGCGTCCGTCACGAGGATCTCCAGCCGCATCTTGCCGATGAAGTCGATCGTGACCTCGGATCCGCGGTAGACCTCCGTGTGACCGGCCTGCCGGCCGTAGCCCGTGCAGTCGCTCACGGTCATGCCGTTGATGCCGTGCTGCGCCAGCGCTATCTGGACGCCCTCCAGTGTTCCGGGCTGCAGGATTGCAGTGATGAGCCGCATGTCAGTTCACCTCCTGTGCGGGTGCCGGTGCCGGGATCACGACGCTGCGGGTGACGCCGCGTGCGGTGAGCGGAGTCTGCGAGTAGTCGTATCCGGACTCCGCGTGGGCGGCCACGTCGATGCCGGACGACTCTTCTCGCGCGCTCACCCGCAGTCCGCCCATGAGCGCCTTGAGGATCAGGGCGATGATCGTCGTCATGACGAGGCTGTAGATCAGCACCGCCAGCGAGCTCACCGCCTCGATGGCCAGCAGTTCGAACCCGCCGCCGTACAGCAGGCCCCGCGCCTCGGCGGGCGCGGCCGGGTCCGCGAGGAAGCCGATCGCCAGGGTGCCGATGAGACCCGCGACCAGGTGGACACCCACGACGTCGAGGGAGTCGTCGTAGCCCAGCTTGTTCTTCAGTCCGATCGCCAGGGCCGAGCCCACGCCGGACAGGGCACCGATCGCCAGGGCGCCCATGGGGCTGACCGCGGCGGCCGCGGGCGTGATGCCCACGAGTCCGGCGACGATGCCCGAGGCCGCACCCAGGGAGGTGGGGCGTCCGTCGCGGATCCTTTCGACGATCAGCCACGCGAGCATACCGGCGGCCGGCGCCGCGAGGGTCGTGACCCAGGCGTGGGCTGCGACGGGGTCTGCGGCCAGTGCCGAGCCGGAGTTGAACCCGAACCAGCCGAACCAGAGGAGGCCGGCGCCCAGCATGACGAGGGGGAGGTTGTGGGGACGCATGGGCGTCGAGCCCAGGCCGATCCGCGGTCCCAGGATGACGGCGAGGACGAGGGCGGCCGCACCCGCGTTGATGTGGATCGCGGTGCCGCCGGCGAAGTCGACCGCACCCAGGGCGTTCACGATGAATCCGCCGTTCTCGGAGACGACGCCGTCACCGGCGAAGACCCAGTGGGCCGCCGGGAAGTACACGAGGACGGCCCACGCGGCTGCGAAGGCGACCCATGCGGAGAACTTCATGCGGTCCGCGACCGCACCACTGACCAGCGCGACCGCGATGATCGCGAACGCCGCTTGGAAGCCCACGAAGGCGAGGGCCGGCACGGTGCCCACGACGGCGTCCGGTCCCATGAGGGCGGAGAGGCCCGCGAAGTCCAGAGGGTTGCCCACCAGGCCGCCGAACGATTCGCCGAACACCATGGAGAACCCGAACAGCACCCAGAGGACGCCCACGATCCCCATCGTCACGACGGACATCATCACCATGTTCAGCACGCTCTTGGCACGCACCATCCCGCCGTAGAAGAACGACAGGCCCAGCGTCATCAACAGCACGAGCGCTGCACTGGCGAGCACCCACGCGGTGTCGCCTGCTGAGATCTCTGCAGCATTCATCGCACCCTCCTTACAAGGTTTCTTCCAGCCAGTCTGCTACTGGCATGGGCAGAGCGTAACTGAGAGTTTACCGACTGCGCAACTGATGGGTGCGCATGTAATCTGTTAGTGTCGTCTTCAGTGAGAGGCGTGACCGCCCGGATCCGGCGGAGCGGTGATCGTCTCCGATCCCGTCCCGTCCTCCGTCACGAGGAATTGGCCCATCATCCCGGAGTCCTCGTGCTGCAGCAGATGGCAGTGCACCATGTACGGCACGCTCGCGCTCGCGCAGTCCTCGAACCGCATGAGGAGTCGCACGGGTCTCCCCGGGTGGAGAGGAACCGTGTCCTTCCAGCCCCGCAGCCACACCGGCGGGTCCCCACCGTCGACGTCGAGGATGCGGAACTGCACATCGTGGACGTGGACGTTGTGCGGGAAGACGTCCGGGGTCGTCACCTCCCACAGCTCCGCATCACCCAGCCGCCGGCCGCGAACCGGACCACGACCTCGGCGCGCTCGCCCGGTGACTCCAGCAGACCACCATCGGTCCCCACCAGCAGGAACGGCCGGTCATCGGCGAAGCGCAGGTCCAGGAACCGGGCGGCGCTGCCGTTGAGCAGGCGCAGGCGGACCTCCGTGGTCGTCACCGCGAACTCCGCCCCCGCGAGGCCGTCGGCCAGCAGCGTGCGCCCCACCGTGCCCAGCGCGTTGTCGCCCTCCGTGCGGATGATGCGACCGTCGCGGTCGCGGAGCTTGTGCTGGAGGACGAGCGGCACGTCGTCGACACCGTACTCGTGCGGCAGCCCGGTCGCGGCACTGTCCTCGTCGTCGACCAGCACGAGGCCAGCGAACCCCTTGAGCACCTGCTCCTCCATCTCGCCGTGCGGGTGCGGGTGGTACCAGAGGGTCGCGGAGAGGTGGGTGCGTGCGAGAGGGGGCATGCCTCGACGGTAGGGAGGCGGCGGGTCGCGGCGCGTCCCTCCGCAGGCGACGACCGTGTGCGCCCGGAGGCGATGTGCGCGGTGGTCGCTCGCGCTCGCCGGGCCGGAGCGAGCCAGTCGAGCCGGGCGAGCACGAGCGGTCGGGATCAGATCACCGCGGGAATCGGCCTCCCCGTGTCGGTGTGATCGTCGATCGTCGAGAGTGGTCCGCCCACCCGGTACTGGGCGCCGCGGTGGTGGTCCGGCAGCCGATCGCCTGCGCCGAAGAGCTTGTGGCGCAGCGTGCCGGGTGTGTACTCCTCCTGGTAGACGCCCCGGCGCTGCAACTCCGGTACGACGAGGTCGGCCACGTCCTCGAAGGTCCCCGGCGTCGTCGCATAGGCCAGGTTGAAGCCGTCGACGTCCGTGTACTCGACGATGTCCGTGAGGGTGTCCGTGATCTCCGCCGGCGAGCCGATGAAGTTCTGGCCCTGTCCGCCCACGCCGCCCAGTTTGACGATGTCGCGCACGGTCCACGTCCGCCCGTCCGCGTTCTCGCCCTGGAACGCCTCGAGCGCGGATTGGATCGCGTTCGACTGCACGTTCCCCAGCGGCTCGTCGAGGTCGTAGGTCGACAGGTCGACGCCCAGCCACCCGGAGAAGAACACCTGCGTGCCCTCGACGCTCGCGTACGAGAGGAGGTCCTCGTACTTCGCGCGAGCGCCGGCGGCCGTCTCGTCCGTGATGATGGAGCTCAGCAGGTAGATCTTCGCGTCGTACGGGTCGCGGCCCGCCTCGACCAGCGCCTTCCGGATCCGCGCGACCGTGCTCTTCGCCGCATCGCGCGTGGGACCGCCGATGAAGATGGCCTCCGCGTTCTGAGCGGCGAACGCGACTCCGCGCGGAGAGGCACCCGCCTGGAACACGACCGGGGTGCGCTGCGGCGAGGGCTCGGACAGGTGGATGCCGGGGACGTCGAAGTGCGTCCCGTGGTGTCCGATGTGGTGTACCTTCTCCGGGATCGCGAACACGCCTGTGGCGGTGTCGCGGACGACCGCGTCGTCCTCCCATGATCCCTCGAGCAGCTTGTAGATCACCTCGAGGTACTCATCCGCGTGGTCGTAGCGGGCGTCGTGCGCCAGCTGGTCCGCCTGTCCGAAGTTGCGGGCGGCGGACGGCAGGTAGCCGGTCACGATGTTCCAGCCCACGCGCCCCTTCGTGAGGTGGTCGAGGGTGGAGAGTCGGCGCGCGAACGGCACGGGATGCTCGAACGCGGTGCCGGCCGTGATCCCGAAGCCCACGTGCTCCGTGACGGCCGCCCCGATTGCCGCGAGCTGGACGGGGTCGTTGACCGGCACCTGGGCGCCCTGGCGGATCGCGGCGAGGTCATTGCCGCCGAACACGTCGTAGGTCCCCAGCACGTCCGCGATGAAGATCGCGTCGAAAAGTCCGCGCTCGGCGATCCGGGCCAGGTCCTGCCAGTACTCGAGATCCTTGTACTGCCATGCTCGGTCGCCCGGATACCGCCACAGGCCGGGTGACTGGTGGGCGACGCAGTTCATATCGAACGCGTTGAACCGGATCTGCTTCGTCATGCGCGCACCGCCTCGCGCGCGGCGTCTTGCTCCTGGCCGGCGGACTCGGTCGCCGCCCCGCCCGTCGTCTCGCCCTTTGCCCCACTGGCAGAGACGCCCACGTCACGAGGACGTGCATTGGAATCCCGAAGTACGACGGGCCGTGACTGAGCTCCGAGGAAGGGGTCTGTCACAGGTTGTAGTCTCCGATGCATACGTCCTCGACCGGACCCCGATCAGGGTGTTTAATGCTCTACTGGAGGGTACATGAGGTGTTCCCTTTGAAACATCATTACTCGTTCCAGCTGCTTCGACGTCGAGTTACGGTTGCTCGGGACTTTGTACGGGTACTTATCGGGATCGATAGTGGGCGCGGTCGCTGCGAACGACTCTTTCGCTTGCCTTCTTCGAGTTCCAGATGGGCACGCAACTTTCGCTGGAAGTCTCTTGTGCAAAACGAATCGGACAGCCGGAGACGGGTCGATTTCCGGCCAGCGTCGGATCGAATGGATAATGCGACTGAATTCCTTCCCTCTATTGACAGCCATGCGAGCTGACTGGATGGTCAGTCGCCCAGGTTAAACCGTCAGAAACGCCGTAGATACAACGATCGTCGTAGCACCAACGCGGGATTGTAGGGCAATCTCGACGTCTCTAACGTCGTGTGCATGGACACGAATACGATATCCCGCCGCTCATTGTTCGCATCCGGCGCAGCAGTTCTCGGATCCGCAGTACTGCTCAGTGCCGCGCCCGGCCACGCTGCCGAAAACTGGCCCATGACCGAAGCCGCCGGCTTCCGCACCTCCGACGCCGATGGTGGTGAGGCCTCGAATCCGGCTAACCGCCTCGGCTGCGCGCTCGGCCGCGGATTGGAGGGCTGAGTTATGGCAGAACCCATCTGGATCGGCAGCCCGAACTTCAACCAGGGTCGTGGAGGCTCCGGCATCGACCGGATCGTCATCCACTACATCGTCGGCACCCTCGCCGCCGCGGATGCCACCTTCAAGGACCCCGCCTCCCAGGTCAGCGCCCACTACGGCATCGGCGAAGGAGCCCTGCATCAGTACGTGAGCGAAGGCGACACCGCCTGGCATGCCGGCAGCTTCGGCATGAACCAGCGCAGCATCGGCATCGAGCACTCCGCAGACCAGAACCGTGCCCCCGACGAGTTCACCTACAACACCTCGATCGCACTGTGTGCGCGCATCTGCCGCGATTACGGACTTGACCCGCACGTCGCGCTCATCCCACACAGCTCCGTTGTCGCCACCTCATGTCCGGGTACCGTCGACTTCGAGCGCATCAAGACCGCGGTCGCCGCCGCAGTCTGAGCCTCACCCGCAGGAGCGGGCCCTGATCACCCTCGAATACCTGCCACCACAATCGCATCCCCGCCCCGGCGCCGCCCAGCCTCACTGCGCTGGGCGGCGCCCTGTCCTTACACTGTGTGACCCGGATCTCACGAATGCGCGTGCGGGGCTAAGATCATGGTATGAAACTTCCACACAGCGATATTGATCCCGGCGGCCTACTGGAGTACTCCGTCGTCTTCACAGACCGCTCCCTCAACCACATGTCCGCCCGCTTCGTCTCCGTCATGGAGGAGACGCTGTCGATCCTGCGCAGCACCTACAACGCCAAGACCGCGGTGCTCGTCCCCGGCGGCGGCTCCTACGGAATGGAATCGGTCGCCCGCCAGTTCGCCGGCGGCAAGCGCTGCCTCATCGTGCGCAACGGCCAGTTCTCCTACCGCTGGTCGCAGATCCTCGACACCGGCCAGATCCCGGCCGAACACGAGGTGCTCAAGGCCCGCCCGGCCGGCGGCGATGTCGACGCAGGATTCGCTCCTCCCCCCATCGACGAGGTCGTCGAGACCATCCGCCGCCAGCGCACCGAGCTCGTTCTCGCCCCGCACGTCGAGACCGCCTCGGGCGTGCTGCTCAGCGATGACTACATGCGCCAGATCGCAGACGCCGTACACGAGGTGGGCGGCCTGTTCGTCCTCGACTGCGTCGCCTCCGGCCCGCTGTGGGTCGATATGGACGACATCGGCGTCGACATTCTGCTCTCGGCCCCGCAGAAGGGCTGGAGTGGTACTCCGTGCGCCGGCTACATCATGCTCAGTGAGCGCGCCCGCACCGCGATCGAGGGCACCACGAGCTCCAGCTTCGCGCTCGACCTGAAGAAGTGGATGACGATCTGCGAGGGCTACGCCGCCGGCAAACACGGCTACCACGCCACGATGCCGACCGACTCGATCACCCATAACCTCACCCTCATGCAGGAGGCCGTCGAATTCGGGCTGCCGCAGCTGCGTGAGCGCCAGGTCGAACTCGGCGACAGAGTCCGTCAGCTCTTCAGCTCCCGCGGCTACTCCTCAGTCGCTGCAGAGGGCTGGCAGTCTCCGACAGTCGTCGTCGTGCAGGCCAAGCGACCCGCCGCCGAGGAGGTGGCCGCGTTTGCTCAGGCAGGCGTGCAGGTGGCCGGCGGGGTCCCGCTCATGGTCGACGAGCCGGAGGACTTCCAGACTTTCCGCATCGGCTTGTTCGGCCTTGACAAGTGGGCTGATGTCGACGCGGCGGCAGCGCAGCTGGAGACTGCGCTCGACCAGGTCGGCTGACACAGCTCTCTTCAGCGGGCGGCGATGATTCGCTGCTCACCCCGCGCGTCACCGACTCGGTGACCTCAGATCAGGACAGCTCCTCCGCCTCGATCGCGCGACCGCCGACCACTACGCGCGTGCCGCTTTCGAGGTCGACGTCCCCGCCCTTGCTGCGGGTGGGTGCGCGGCCGGTGATGACGAGTGCCTCATTGGGTGCGGCGACGCGATAGGCGCGGCGGAACATGATGAAACCGATGATGCCGGTGATGAAGACGACGGCGAGGATCGCACCGATTCCGGTCACCAGCGTGGGATCGAACATGGGGGTTCGCTTGTAAGAGGCAGCGGGGGCTGCTGGCAGTGCCGAATGGGTCACTGGCAGACTGTCCGAAGAATGTCAGGCTCGGC
>NZ_JALXKS010000070.1 GCF_025144725.1 Brevibacterium sp. p3-SID960
TGTACTTCCTCGGGAGGTTGTGATCGGGATTTGAGGTGAAAGAAGACCTCCGATATCGAAGTGGGTAACCACACTCACTCGAACCGGAGGTCTTCCATGACTCACCGTAATGCACCGATGACCGTCGAGGGTAGGCGCCGGATGGTCGCCCTGGTTGTTGAGGCCGGCTGGTCCCAGCGCCGCGTGGCCGAACGGTTCCAGGTCTCCCCGGCCACCGTGTCCCGCTGGGTGCGCCGCCACCGATCCGGGGCCGGGCTGCAGGATCGCTCCAGCCGTCCGCACCGCAGCCCGCACCGGCTGGCGCAGCGCACCGAACGGCGGATCATCGCCATGCGGTTCACCAAGCGGTGGGGTCCGCACCGCATCGGCTACCACCTGGGCATCCCGCGGTCGACGGTGGGACGGGTGCTGGCCCGCTACCGGATGCCGAAGCTGGAGTGCATCGATCAGGCCACCGGGCTGCCGGTGCGGCGACCACAACCGCACCGCTACGAGGTCGATGCTCCCGGGCAGCTGGTCCACGTCGACGTCAAGAAGCTGGGCCGGATCCCCGACGGCGGCGGCTGGCGGGCTCACGGCCGCGGTTCAGTCCAGGACCTGCGGGCGCAGTCGGCCCGCACCAAGGCGGCCCGCGCGAAGGCGTCCCCATCACGCGGGTATCGGTACCTGCACCACGCCGTCGATGACCACTCCCGGCTGGTGTACTCCGAGATCCTCGACGACGAGAAGAAACACACCGCCGCCGGCTTCTGGAACCGGGCGAACGCCTTCTTCGACACCATCGGCGTCACCGTGGAGGCGGTGATGACCGACAACGGGTCCTGCTACCGGTCCGGCGACTTCAGACAAGCTCTCGGCCCAGACATCAAGCATAAGCGCACCAGACCTCGCCGGCCGCAGACGAACGGGAAAGCCGAGCGGTTCAACCGGACCCTGATGGTCGAATGGGCCTACGCCAGGCCCTACTCCAGTGAAGCCGAGCGGGAAGCCGCCTACGAGACGTTCCTCCACGACTACAATCAGCATCGAGCCCACACCGC
>NZ_JALXKS010000008.1 GCF_025144725.1 Brevibacterium sp. p3-SID960
GACAACGGTGATGGCGAAGAGCTGCGCGTGGTACCCGGGGTGCACATCCTCGATTCGATCGGCGAGCTGCCCGACCTCCTCGGCGCCGCCCCGGGAATCGCGTCCGGCCACACTCCCGAAGCCTGAGCACAGGCCCCGGCTACCGATTCGAGAACGGGGCCGTCGGCCTGGCTGAAGCGGTTACTCCCGCAGGTTGAGGGAGGGGGGCGGCTCGCGGAACCCGCGGGTGAGGACGGCCAGGTATCCGACGCCGAGTGCGACCCAGAGCAAGCCGAAGAACAGGGTTGAACCTGAAAGGCTCGTCCACAGCCACAACGTCAAGCCGAAACCGATGACTGGCACGAGACCGTAGAGAAGAATCGACGGCGCTTCTCGGCGATGTTTCTGCACGAGGAAGATCGAGACGACGGCCAGGTTGACGACGGTGAAGGCAGTGAGCGCGCCGAAGCTCACGATGGAGGCGACGAAATCGACGCTGGCGAAGACTGCTGAGACTGAAATGACAGCGACGACGAGAATCGCTCCGACTGGAGTTCGGAACCGCTCGCTCAGGACACCGAAGATGCGACGCGGCAGCACGCCGTCGCGGCCCATGCTGTAGAGGATCCGTGAGACGCTTGCCTGCGAGGCGAGGGCTGAGCCGAGGGCGCCAGTGACATACGCGGCTAGGAAGAGTGCGACGAGCAGGTTTCCGCCGATGTGCATGAGCATGGCGAGGGCTGCGGTATCGGCGCCCTCTCCGTTGATGAAGTTCGGATGGGCCATGTGTGCCAGCCAGGAGATGGCGATGAAGATCCCTCCGCCTGCCAGAGTCGTGAGGATGACGGCGACGGGCACTGTTCGCCGTGGCTCCTTGGCCTCCTCCGACATCGTCGAGACTGCGTCGAACCCGAGGAAGGACAGGCACAGGATCGCCGCGCCCGCCATGATGAGAGAAGCGTCGATATCCCCGCTGATGAACGGATCGAGAAGGCTGACGTTCGCGTCGAAGGACCGCACTGCCATGACGGCGAAGATGATGAAGAAGAGCACCTGCAGCGACACGAGCACGACATTGGCGTGCTTGACGGCGTTGATGCCGACGATGTTGAGGATGAGGACGAGGAGGAGGGCAGCCATTGAGAACACCCAGGCGGGGACGGCGGGGAGCTGTTCGTGGAGGTAGAGGCCGATGAGCAGGTAGTTGAGCATCGGCAGGAGGATGTAGTCGACCATGATGACCCAGCCTGTCATGAAGCCGATATGGCCGCCGAAACCAGCGCGCGCATAGTCATAGGCGGCGCCAGCGGCAGGCACTTCGCGACTGAGCACTGCATAGCTGACCGCGGTGAAGAACATGGCGCTCAAGGTGACCGCATAGGCAAGCGGCAAATGGCCCTGGGTGATCTCGTTGACGATGCCGTATGTGGTGAAGACCGTCATCGGCACCATGTACGAAAGGCCGAACATGACAAGAGTCGGAATGCCGAGCGAGCGGCGCAGTGTCGGGCTTTGGATGGCGGTGCTCTCAGGTGTCATGCGGAGGGTTCCTCTCGAGTGCGGTGCTTCGTTGCACCAGCTTCGACGTCGGTGTGAACAGTGGTCGTCGGGTTGACGCGTCAAGCGGGAGCAGTCATATTGGTCAGGTGACCAATATGGCGTGTGTCACAACCTAGGCAACGGACAGGACGGTGTCAAGAAATGGCGGGGCCGAGAGTGCGGAAGTCTGCTGAGCAGCGTCGCGTCGAGATGCGTGAGGCTGCGGACGCCATTGCGGTGTCTGACGGTCTTGCTGCGGTCACGGTGCGCTCGCTGGCCCAGCGGATGGGTGTGGTGCCGGGGCTCATCGCCCACTACGTGGATTCGATGGATGTTCTGCGGGCCGAAACCGTCGGTCGCGTGCTGACCGCCGAGCTGGAAGATTTTCGCGAGGTGGTGGAGGCAGAGACGAGCACGCGCATCCGGCTGCGGCTGCTGACCGAGCTGCTCACGAGAGCGGGCCGCGAAGGGGCCTCAGCACTCTGGCTCGACGCGTGGAGTCACGGCCTACGGGTATCGCCCATCGCCGCAGAAGTGCGTGCGCATATGGACGCGTGGCAAGCATTCATCCAACAGCTGATCGAAGTTGCCGTCGATGCCGGTGACGTTGAATGCAGAGATCCGGACGCCACCGCGTGGCACATCATTGCGGTGGCGGATGGCCTCAACGCGCATGGTCTCGTCCAGTACCGCGACCGCGAGGCTCTGCGACGTCAACTGGCAAAAGCAATTGGAGAGAGCCTGGGTCTCCCTCCCGAAGACCTGTGCAGCTGAGACACCTCCCCAGGACTTTCGCTCAGGGCCTCCCCAGGACTTTCGCTCAGGGCCTCCCCAGGACTTTCGCTCAGGGCCTCCCCAGGACTTTCGCTCAGGGCCTCCCCAGGACTTTCGCTCAGGGCAAATGCAATGGGCATCTCAAAGATCGGAGACAGAGATTATGAAGACGCAGAACGGCGCGCCGGACCACGACGTGGTGGTTATTGGCGCTGGGCTTTCCGGCCTCACCGCGGCGACACAGCTCGTGGAGGCTGGATACGACGTCATCGTGCTCGAAGCCCGAAACCGGGTCGCCGGCCGAAACGAGAACGGAACATTCTCAGATGGGCTCTCGATCGAGCTCGGCGGGCAGTGGGTCGGGCCGACTCAGGACGCCGTGCTGGAGCTGATCGACGACCTCGGTTTGGAGACGTTCACGGTCTACGACGAAGGCAAGACGCTCTTGGCGATCGGTGGGCAGATCCACTCCAGCGACGACGACGCGGTCGGACTGACCGACGAACTGGCCGTTGAGTTCCAGTCCACCGTGGACATGATTGACCGCACCTGCGCTGGTATCGACATCGAGCGGCCTTGGCTGTCGGACAAAGCCATGGAACTGGACCGCATGACAACGCAGCAATGGCTGGCGGAGAACGTCCCGACGCCTGAAGTTCGAAACGTGCTCGACGTGCTTCTGGCAACGATCTTCGCAGCCGAATCCGAGGAGTATTCCGCGTTGCACTGTCTCTTCTACCTTGCCGCTGGCGGTGGGCTGCATCGCATGATGGCGACGATCGGCGGGGCGCAGGAGGCGCGCGTGCTCGGCGGCACTCACCAGATCTCCGAGCGTCTGGCGAGTCGGCTTGGGAAACGTGTGCACCTCAGCACTGAGGTCACAGGACTGACATACGGCGACGACGGCGTCACAGTGCACACCGCCACGAATGATGTGCGCGCTCGCCGGGCTATCGTGACGCTGCCGCCGACGTTGGCAGGACGGCTGCGGTACAACCCGCCGATGCCGCCGAACCGCGACGTTCTCACCTCCCAGATGCCCGGCGGAAACGTCATCAAGTTCCAGCTCCGGTATGCCAGGCCGTTCTGGCGCGATGCAGGCCTGCGCGGCACGGTGCTCAGCCTTGATCACGATGTAGCCCTCGTCTACGACAACTGCGTTCCCGGCGAGGAGTCCGGGATCCTCGTAGCCTTCGTCGAGGGTCACCACGCGAAGGCCTTCGCTGGTCTTTCGGAGGATGAGCGCACTGCGCGAGTGCTTGAGTGCTTAACCGACTTCTTCGGTGACTATGCGCGGAAGCCGCTCGAAGTGCTGCAGCGTGACTGGAGTGCTGAGCCGTTCACGCGCGGTTGCTACGGCGGCCGGCTCGGAGCGGGGCTGTGGACGCACGTCGGTGAGGAGCTGCGCCGGCCCGTCGGCCCTGTGCATTGGGCCGGAGCGGAAACCGCAGCCGAATGGAACGGCTACATGGACGGGGCAATCCGCAGCGGCCGGCGGGCAGCCAGCGAGGTCGGCGACGCACTCAGCTGAGCGCAACCACCGCCTCGGGAACGGGAGCGACCAGCCGACGCCGAGTCGCAGATGTTACGCGCCGGGCGGGCGCGAACGTGCAGGTGCTGGGCGTCGGCGGGTTTAGACTGAAATCTATGTGCGGAATTGTTGGATACGTTTCATCGTCAACCCCCGAAGCAGCAGGCCACAGCGCCCTTGACGTAGTGCTCGGCGGCCTCAAGCGACTCGAATACCGCGGCTACGACTCAGCCGGCGTCGCGCTCGTCACCGACGGGGGTCAGGTCGCCAGCGCGAAGAAGGCCGGCAAGCTCTCGGCGCTGACCGACGAGCTCGAAGCTCACCCGCTGCCGGCAGCGATGACCGGCATCGGCCACACCCGGTGGGCCACACACGGCGGGCCGACCGACGACAACGCGCACCCGCACCTGGCCGATGGCGGCCAGCTGGCGGTGATCCACAACGGCATCATCGAGAACTTCGCCTCCCTTAAGGCCGAGCTGCAGGCCGATGGCGTTGAGTTCCTCTCCGAGACCGACACCGAGGTCGCCGGCCACCAGCTGGCGAAGAACTACGCCAAGACCAAGGACCTGACCGAAGCGATGCGCCTGACCGCCGGCGAGCTCGAAGGCGCCTTCACGCTGCTGGCCGTCCACGCTGATCAGCCGGGCACCGTCGTGGCCGCCCGCCGCAACTCGCCGCTGGTCATCGGGCTCGGGGAGGGCGAGAACTTCCTCGGCTCCGACGTCGCCGCGTTCATCGACCACACCCGCAAGGCTGTTGAGATCGGCCAGGACGAGATCGTCACGATCACTCCGGACTCGGTCGACATCATCGACGCCGGGGGCAACCCGGTCGAGGGCACGAGCTTCAACGTCGACTGGGACACCGCCGCTGCCGAGAAGGGCGGCTTCGCCTCCTTCATGGACAAGGAGATCCACGACCAGCCGCAGGCCGTGGCCGACACGCTGCTCGGCCGGATGGACGCTGACGGCAAGCTGACGCTTGACGAGATCCACGTCGATGAGACGATCCTCAAGTCGATCGACAAGATGATCGTCATCGCCTGCGGTACCGCCGCCTACGCCGGCCAGGTCGCCAAATACACGATCGAGCACTGGTGCCGCATCCCCGTTGAGGTCGAACTCGCCCACGAGTTCCGCTACCGCGACCCGGTCGTCAACGAGAAGACCCTCGTGGTCGCCGTGTCTCAGTCCGGCGAGACGATGGACACGATCATGGCGGTGCGCCACGCCCGCCAGCAGGGCGCGAAGGTCGTCGCGATCTGCAACACCTACGGCTCGACGATCCCGCGCGAATCCGACGCAGCGCTCTACACGCACGCCGGTCCCGAAGTGGCTGTCGCCTCGACGAAGGCGTTCCTGTCCCAGATCGTCGCCTGCTACCTGCTGGGTCTGTACCTGGCGCAGCTGCGTGGGAACAAGTTCACCGATGAGGTGCGCGTCATCCTCGATGAGCTGCAGCAGATCCCGGAGAAGATCGAAAAGGTCCTTGAGCTCAAGGGGCAGGTCGAAAGTCTTGCCCGCAGCGTGCAGGACACCCAGTCGGTGCTGTTCCTCGGCCGGCATGTCGGCTACCCGGTTGCGCTCGAAGGCGCGCTCAAGCTCAAGGAGCTCGCCTACATCCACGCGGAGGGCTTCGCTGCCGGCGAGCTCAAGCACGGGCCGATCGCCCTCATCGAGGACGGTCAGCTCGTCTTCATCGTCGTGCCGAGCAGGGAAGGACGCGATTCGCTGCACGCGAAGGTCATCTCCAACATCCAGGAGGTCCGTGCCCGCGGTGCGAACACGATCGTCATCGCCGAAGAGGGCGACGAGGCTGTGAAGGAATACGCCTCCGAAGTGTTCTACGTCCCGCAGACTCCGACGCTGCTCGCGCCGCTGCTGACGACGATTCCGCTGCAGTTCTTCGCTATGGAACTGGCGACGATGAAGGGCCTCGACGTCGATCAACCGCGCAACCTCGCCAAGTCCGTCACCGTCGAGTAAGACAGGCAGACGGGTATGGGGATCATCGGAATCGGTCTCGACATCGCCGATGTGCCGCGGTTCGCTGAGCACATCGAGCGGGTGCCGGAGCTGCTCGACCGGCTGCTGACTCCTGCCGAGCAGCTCAAGCGCAACGGCAAGCTGCGCACACCGGAGTCGCTGGCCGCGAGGTTCTCTGCGAAAGAAGCGCTCGTCAAGGCGATGCAGTATCCGGGCATCATCGAATGGCAGCACGCCGAGGTCGTCTCTGCCCATTCGGGTGCGCCGTCGTTCCGGCTCTCCGGGCCGGTGCTCGAGCATTTCCGGAAGATCGGCGGGGAGACCATCCATCTGTCGATCACTCATGATGCCCGGGTGACGATGACCTACGTCATCGTCGAAGGGTCAGGCGCACCGCTGTCACCGCCTGTCGATCAACCGCCCCCGCTGCTGCCGGGCAGCCCGGAGGCGCTCGCCGCGTTGGAAGCGCGGGGGAAGCAGCGGAAAGCTGAAAAGCAGCGACAGGCTGAAAATCAGCGGCAGGGCGAGGAGAAGCGACAGCACTAAGCTGACGCGGCCGACCGGTCAGAACGGAGGAGCGTCGTCGCCAGACGAGTCCCCGGGGTTCTTCCATGGGAGGCCGTCGTCCTGCGTTCCCTCTCCCTGCGTTTCCTCCCGCAGTGCTTCCCGCCGGGCGGCATCGCTGAGTTCGTCGGCCCGTGTCAGGCCCAGATAGTGCTGGGCCAGCTCGGCGGCCGTATCGAGATACATCGCATCAGGCTCGGCTGGTGAGGTCACTGTCTGCGCGCAGGCTGCCCGCTCGGCTTCGGCCGGTGGGCTGGTCGCCCAGTGCGAACCGGGTGCGGCGTCGTCGCGCAGCAGAGCGCGCATCGGTTCAGGCAGTGCCTCGCCGATGATCCGCGCCTGCCGTTGCTCCACCGGATTGCGGGGCTTACGTGTATGCCCGGTGAGCCCGAACATCATCGTCCACCGCAGCACACCATCCTCGCCCTTGAACACACGCAGATGTCCGCGCGTCTTGAGGTCGTGATGGGTTTTGCACAGCGGCTGCATGTTGCCCGCCTGCGTCAGCCCGCCAGCAGACGGGTCACGGTGGTTGAACGACACGATGTGATCGGTCTCCGAGGTCGAGGCCCGACGGCTGCAGCCCGGTGCCGTGCACCACGCCCATGCCGCCTGCACTGTTGTGCGCACCGCCCGCGGCACCGTGTACTTCTTGGCCGGCTCGTCGAGGACCTCACCGGTCAGCGGGTCCGTCAGCAGCCGGTAAAGCGTCGAGGACTCGGCAGCGAACTGCCGGGCCGTCAGCGCTGGAATCGGATGCTGCCCCTCCACGGTGCCCGGCAGATCAGCAGTGCCCAGCAGCGTGATCACCGGCACCGTGACATTCACCGTCGCCTGCCGGCGCAGCCACTCAGCACTCGTCGGGCACGACACCTCGACGAGCTGCTCAGCAGCTTCCCCGCCAGAGACACGAACACGGGTGGACGGTGCCATGCCAGTGAGCATGTCGAACATCACCTGCGGGATCGTGCGCTCCTCCAACAGCTGGGTCGCCGCGTCGCGCGCACCACCCGACTGCATGCCGGCAGCTCCAGTCCGCTGCTCATCAGAGCTCAGCCCGAAGGCATCGAGCTGCTGCCGCACAACCCCGCGAGCGCAGGCGAGCGTGCGCTTGTACAGCGCCGTCAGCGGAGCCAGCGGCCCGCGCAGCGTCAGCGTCGCGCTGCCATCAGGCAGTGCTTCGAAGAGCACCGCCCGCTGCTCGTGGATCTGCTCAGCGGCCTCGTCCTCTGGCACGATCGTCGCCAGTTCCATATCGACATGCCGGCGCACCTCGCGCATCGGCCGGTGCGCCGGGATCGCAGTGACCGACGCGTCCATCTCCTCCAGCTGTGCCAGCGTGAGGTCGCTGCTCTTGCGCGCGGTGTAGTCCAGCCGCTCGAAGGGCACCTGTCCGCGCAGGACGAGTGCCGTCAGCCGCGGCAGGCCGACGAAGGCTACGAGCGCCCGCGAGACCAGGGTGTAGGCCTTCTGCAGCGAGCAGTCGTGCATCGTCGAGACCACGACGCGGATGGCGTTCTCAGCCCGGTCGTTGGCGCAGAACCACGACATGAGCGAGCCGCTGAAACGCACCTGCCGCAGGCCCGCGGCGACATCCCCAGGGGAGGGGAGCACCGCCTCGGGCGCGGTCACCCCGGGCATCTCGGGTACGAACCCGACCATGCGCGCGGGATCGAACGCCGGTGCCCGCGCCACCGCCTCGGGGCCGGAACCCACCGCGGGGCCGGAACCCATCGCGGAGCCGGTGTCCACCACCCAGGGGCCGGGTGGCCCGCCTGTATCCGGTGGATCGGCCGGCCGATGCTGCAGCGGCAATGCTGCGAGCCGGTCGTCGATGTTGAGCACCGCGAAGGCCAGCTGTGCCAGCCCGTACATCTGCACGGCCTCATAGCGGCCCAGCTGCCGGTTGTAGGCGGCCACATGATCGGCCAGCAGCGACACAGGGCTCGCCGGCACCTCGACGGCCAGCTGCGGGTCGTCATCGGGGTCCATTCCACTCACCTCCTCGTGAGGGTGCAGCCGTCGGGCGGCTGCTGGTTTCGTCGCGTTCAGGCTATCGGGAGGCACTGACATCGCTTCCGGATTGAGGGTGCCGCGGGGTTAGGCTGGGAGTATGACAGTCATCAGCGCCGCCGCAGCGGCTGCCCTCCTGCCCGAACTCCAGCGCCTGCGCCGCGATCTGCATCGCGAACCCGAACTCGGCCTCGACCTGCCCAAGACCCAGGCCCGGGTCGCAGCTGGTCTCGATGGCCTCGACGTCGAGGTCACCTATGGGCAGTCGCTGGCCTCGCTGACCGTCGTGCTGCGCGGCGGGAAGCGCGACCCTGAGAACCCGGTGGCGGTGCTGCTGCGCGGAGACATGGACGCCCTGCCGGTGACCGAGGCGACCGGCTTCGACTTCGCCTCCACCAACGGCGCGATGCACGCCTGCGGCCACGACCTGCACACCACCGGCCTGTACGGGGCGCTGCGGCTGCTCCACGCCGTCCGCGACGAGCTGGCAGGCGACGTCATCTTCATGTTCCAGCCCGGCGAGGAGGGGTACGACGGTGCCGGTCACATGCTGCGCGAAGGGGTCCTCGACGCCGCCGGAGTGCCGGTCATCGCCGCCTTCGGTGTGCACGTCTCCGCTGATCAGGAGCTCGGCAACCTGTACTGTCGGCCGGGCTCGTACATGTCGGCGTTCTCGATCATGAACATCACCGTGCGCGGCAAGGGCGGTCATGCCTCCCGCCCGCACACCGGCCGCGACCCGATCCAGGCCGGTGCGATGCTGGTGGGCCAGCTGCAGGAGTATGCGACCCGCCGCTTCGACGCCTTCGATCCGGTCATCATCACCGTCGGCCAGTTCCACGCCGGCACCGCACCCAACGTCATCCCCGACACTGCCGAACTCACCGTCGGGATCCGCTGCTTCTCCGAGGCCACCACCGCCCGCACCGAAGCTGAGCTGCCGAACCTCGTGTCCACCCTTGTGTCCGCCCACGGCTTGGAGGCAGACGTCGACTACCGGTCGGTGCTGCCGCCAGTCATCAACGATGAGGCCGAGACCGCGTTCTACCTCGACACCGCCGCCGAGGTGTTCGGCCCGAGCCGCACGCACCTCGTCACGGTGCCGAAACCGGGCTCGGAGGACTTCTCGCGCATCCTCCAGCAGGTGCCGGGCACCTACGGCCACCTCGGCGCAGCACTTCCGGGCACGGTGGCCGAGCAGCAGGATTCGAACCACTCACCGCGCGCCCGTCACACCGATGAGGGACTTGCCGACCACGCCCGCTTCCTCGCCGCGCTCGCCGCCGGCAGGCTTCACCAGCATGCCGCCGCAGCACCCGCCTGGCCGGGCGCCGCTGCAGCTGCCGGTGATGCTGGGGCTGCCGTTCCCGAGGTGGAGGAGGCTGAGACCGAGGGGAACCTGTCATGAGGCTCGGGTACACCGCTGCCGCCGTCCGTGAGGCCGAGGCACCGCTGCTGGCTGCAGGCCGCGGGGAGGCGCTCATGCGCACCGCCGCTGCTGGGCTCGCTTCCGTGTGCCGGCGCCTCTTGAGTAAGCGCGGGCAGATCTCCGGCAGCCGCGTCGTCATGCTCGTCGGTGCCGGCAACAACGGTGGAGACGCCCTCTACGCCGGCGCGAACCTCGCAGGCCGCGGCGCCCACGTCACCGCTGTCGACGTCTTCGGGAAGATGCATGAGGCTGGTGCCGCCGCCTTCACCTCATCCGGTGGGCAGACCGAGGCCTTCAACGCGGAGAATTCGGCGGAGATCTCCGGCCTGCTGCGCGGAGCCGACCTCGTCATCGACGGAGGGCTCGGCACTGGTGCCAAGCCCGGCCTGCCCGAAGACCTCGCAGCCCTCATCCGCGGCTGGCAGGGAAGCGCCACCTCCGGCCAGTTCGTCGTCGCCGTCGACGTGCCCACCGGCGTTGATGCCTCGACCGGGGCCTGCGGGCCCACCCACGTGCGCGCCACCCACACCGTCACCTTCGGTGCTGACAAAGCCGGTCTCCTGCTGCCCGGCGGTGCCGATGCAGCAGGCGAGGTCACGATGGTCGACATCGGCCTCGACATGTCAGCCCATGTCCCGGCCGTCCACGTGCCCGACGACAGCGATCTCGCCACCTTTTGGCCGCGCCCGCAGGCAGGCGACCACAAGTACTCCCGCGGCGTCCTCGGGCTCGTCGCCGGCTCCGCCCGCTTCCCGGGTGCCGGTGTGCTCACCGCCTCGGCGGCGGTCGCCACCGGTGTGGGCATGCTCCGGCTCCTGGCTCCGGCCGAGGTGACCGAGACCGTCCTGCAGACCTACCCGGAGGTCGTTACCGACGCCGGGCGCGTGCAGGCGTGGGCGATCGGGCCGGGTGCTCCGGACCGGCTGGCGATGCAGCAGGCGATCACCGCCGCGGAATCCCAGCACGTCCCGCTCGTCATCGACGCCGGCGGCCTGGCGCTGCTCACCCGGCCGCTGGAGACCAGCTGTATCCTCACCCCGCACGCCGGCGAGCTCTCAGACCTGCTCGCCCGCCTCGGCACCGGCGCCCCCACCCGGTCCGAGGTCGAAGCCGAACCGGTCACTCACGCCGTGCGCGCCGCCCAAGTGATTGAGGCGATCGTGCTGCTCAAGGGCAACCGGACGATCATCGCCCGGCCCGATGGCACCGTCGTCGCGCCAGAACCCGGGCCCGCCACGCTGGCCACCGCCGGCACCGGCGACGTGCTCACCGGTATCCTGGGAGCGCTGCTGGCCACCACCGCCGGAACCGACATCGATCTGGCCGACCTGGCCGGGCTGGCAGTGCTCATGCACGCGCGCGCAGGCGCGCACGCAACTCACGCCTCGCACCTGCCGGCCGCCCTCGAAGCCGACGTCCTCGCCGTGCTCGACCAGATCTGAGACACGCGCCCGGCAGCGGCACGACGGCCACGTGCGGCCGGCCCGTACCACGGCGGCACCACCCACCGACAACGAAGGAGACAGCCCATGGCAGCAGCGGCGCAGGCAGCGACCGGATCGGTCGTGAGCGCCCGCATCGACACCGCGGCACTCATCGACAACGCCCGCACCGTTGCCGCGCGCGTCGCTCCCGCCCAGCTCATGGCCGTCGTCAAGGCCGACGCCTACGGCCACTCCACCGACATCGTCGCCCCTGCGCTGTATGCCGCCGGACTGCGGGACTTCGCCGTGGCGACCGTGCCCGAGGCGGTGGCCCTGTCCCAGCTGCTCGGCCCGGATTCCGGGGCTCGGATCCTGTGCTGGCTCTTCGACCCGGCTGCCGACCTCACTGTTTGCACACGCGCCGGGATCGAATTGGGCATCTCCACCCCCGAAGCCCTCGAGGCCGCCATCGCCGCAGGCCGGGCGACCGGCCGCTCTCAGGACGTGCATCTCAAACTCGACACGGGGCTGGGCCGCAACGGCCTCTCCCTGTCCCAGCTCGACACTGTCCTCGAACGACTGCGCGCGCTTGCCGCCGAGTCCAGCATCGCCGCCGGTGCGCAGGCAACGACCGGGACGCCCACCATCGGGACGGCCACCGCCGGAACTGCCCGAACCGCCGGGACGGCCGCCACCGGAACTATCGGAACCGCCGGACCGCCCACCTCGGCGCCGGTGCGGGTGACCGGCATCATGACCCATTTCGCCAACGCCGACATCCCCGGCGATCCGGCGACGGCCGACCAGCTGCACCGCTTCGACAGCCTCTACGGTCGCCTGCAGGCCGAGCTGCCGTCCGACCTGCGCGCAGACGACCTCAGAGTGACCTTGGCCAACTCGCCGGCCGCGCTCTCGCTCGACCCGGTGCCCGGCAGCCACGTGCGTGCCGGCGTCATCCTCTACGGCCTCAGCCCATTCGAGAACAGAACCGCCGCGCAGCTCGGCCTCACCCCGGTCATGACGCTCACCTCCCGCGTCCTCAACGTCAAGGATGTCCCCGCAGGTCAGGGTGCCTCGTACGGGCTGACGTACCGCGCTGCTCACGACACCCGCTTCGCGCTCGTCGCCGGCGGCTACGGTGACGGGCTGCCGCGCATCGCCGGCAACCGCGGTGAGGTCACCGTCCGCGGCCGCCGCTACCCGATCGTCGGGCGCATTGCGATGGACCAAATGGTCCTCGACATCGGCCCGGCTGAGACCGGTGGCGAGGTGGCGATCGGCGATGAGGTCGTCGTCATCGGCGACGGCACCACCGGCCCGAGCGCCGAGGAATGGGCTGCCTGGTGCGAGACGATCAACTACGAGATCGTCACCTGCATCAGCCCCCGCGTCGACCGCATCGCCGTCGGCGCGCCCGGCGAGGCCGCGGCCGGCGAGGCTGCGAACGGAGCACACCCAGCTGCTGACCACACCCGAGGCGGCGGCCGGTGACCGACCAGACGCACCTTGCCATCGGCGACCGCGAGGACATGGAGCGCTTCGCCTCACTGCTGGCCAGCCGGCTGCGCGCCGGTGACGTCATCATCCTCACCGGCAACCTGGGCGCCGGCAAGACGGCGCTGACGCAGTTCCTCGCCACCGCACTCGGGGTGACCGGCCGGGTGTCCTCACCGACGTTCGTCATCGCCCGCGCGCATGCGAACCCGCGCCCAGACCGGCCGCCGCTGGTGCACGTCGACGCGTACCGCCTCGGCGACGCCGCCGAGTTCTCTGACCTCGACCTCGAATACGGGCATGACGAAGCCGTCACCGTCATCGAATGGGGCCGCGGACTTGCCGAAGGGCTCGCCGAGGACCGTCTGGAGATCGTCATCACCCGCGCCGGCGAGGACCCAGAGGCGGCACCCGATGCCGATCCCACCAGCAGTGGAGACCCCACCAGCGACGCCCCTGCCACCGCTCCTGACACCGGGCCCCTGGACGTCGCCGACCTCCTCGGCGACGGCTCACCCGGCCCCGTCGACCTCACCGAGGCTGAGGAGGACGAGACCCGCACCATCCGGCTCATCCCGACCGGGCCGAGCTGGCAGGCGCGCATCAGCGCCATCGCCGCCGCCTACGCAGAGCAGGAGCCCACATGATCATCCTCGCCATCGACACCTCGGCCACGGCCACCGCGGCACTGACCGACGGCGAGAGGGTGCTCGCCGAGTGGGGTGCGGCCGCTGGCGGCAAGCATGCCGAGCTCACCGGCCCGGCCGTCCGCGACCTCACCGACGGCCAGCCGGCCCCTGAACTCGTCGTCACCGGGATCGGGCCCGGCCCCTTCACCGGCCTGCGCGCCGGCATCGCCACCGCGATCGGCTACAGCCTCGGCGCCGGCATCACCGCTGCCGGCGTGCCCAGCCACCTCGCGCTCGCCGTGCGCGCCTACCGCAGCCTCGACCCCGCAGCCCCGCTGCTCACCGCCACCGATGCACGGCGCAAAGAGGTCTACTGGACCCGCTTCAGCGGTGCTGATGAGCACGGTGTGCCTGTCATCGCTACCGGGCCCGAGGTGTCAGCACCGGCCGATCTGGCAGCCCACCTGACCGAGACGGCAGGAGAGTCGGTACCAGCGGGCATCGGGGGCGGGTTCGTGCTCTATCCTGAGCTGCTCGCCGTGCCCGAGGTGGCCGTCCCGATCCTCGACACGGCACCTCCGGCTGCTGCCGACCTCGCGATCGCCGCCCACCGGATCCTGGCAGCAGGCGGTGAGCTGTGGCCGACGACTCCGCTGTATCTGCGCGCCCCCGACGCCGCCCCGGCCGCCCGCCGTGAGACGAGCCTGCGATGAACGACGACCCCACCGCAGGAGCTGACCCCGCTGCACACGCCGCAGGAGCTGACCCCGCTGCACACGCCGCGGCCGCGGAAGCCGATCCCGCCGCAGTTGCCGACGCCGCGGTGATCCGGCGGATGCGTTGGTTCGATATCGCACCGATCGCCGCCCTCGATGCCGCGATCTTCGGCGCCGATGCCTGGTCAGAGGCCTACTTCTGGTCGGAGCTGGCAGCTCCGGGCCGGCACTTCATCGTCCTCGACGCCGCTGCCGCCGGCAACGCCGCGAGCCCAGGGCTCCTCGGCTTCGCCGGTCTGAGCGTTTCCGGCCCGCAGGCCGACATCCTCACGATCGCCTCCCACCCGGACGCACGCCGGCAGGGGGTCGGCCGCCGGCTGCTCGACGCGCTGCTCGACCACGCCCGCGCCCACGGCGTCGAAGCCGTCCACCTCGACGTCCGCGCCGACAACGCCGCCGCCCAGGCGATGTACGCCGCCGACGGATTCGTAGAACTCGACCGCCGGCCCGGCTACTACCGCGACGCCGACGCCGTGCTCATGCGCGCACTGCTGTGACAATCCCCAACCGACCCAACGGCGCGGCCCGGAATTGGTAGCCTGATGCCATGACATCATCGCCTGTCCTGCGCTTCTCACTCGTGTCCTGGGAAGATGGCGTCGACCTCGACATCCGCACGACGCTGCCGGTGACCGCCGCCGAGGTGTGGGCACAGATCGCAGACCCTGCTGCCTGCGGTGCGTGGTTCGCGCCGTACACGCGGGCAGGCGACACACTGACCTTCGACGCCGGCGACGGCGAGACCTTCACCGCCGAGATCATCCACTGCGCCGAAGAATCCGATGTCATGCTCGACTTCGCCGACTTCGGGCTCACCGGCTTCAGCCTCCGGCCCGCCGAGGACGACGAGAACTCCACCGAGGTCATCGTCACCCGACCGCACCCCGACGACACCGCTGTCGCCGATTCGATCGACAGCCAGGTCGAAGGACTGTGGCCCTCCCACCTCGAACTGCTGGCCGCACAGCTCGGTCACCCGATGGACAGCCAGCGCAACCCTGACTTCCTCGCTGAGACCTTCGCAGCCCTTTCAAGCGAGGCCCGCGCAAATGCCGCTGAGGCGAGCCGATGAGCGCTGCTGATAGCCCGCTCGTCCTCGGCATCGAATCCTCCTGCGACGAGACCGGTGTCGGGATCGTGCGCGGGCGCACCCTGCTGACGAACACCGTCGCCTCCTCGATGGACGAGCATGTGCGCTTCGGCGGTGTCGTGCCCGAAGTCGCCTCCCGTGCCCACGTCCACGCCATCGGCCCGACCATCGACGAAGCCCTCACCGACGCCGGTGTCACCCTCGATGACATCGACGCGATCGCTGTGACCGCAGGCCCCGGGCTCTCCGGAGCGCTCATGGTCGGCGTCGCCGCCGCCAAAGGCCTGGCCGCGGCCACCGGGCTGCCCCTGTACGGCATCAACCACTTAGCCGCCCACATCGCCGTTGACCTTGTCGCCGACGACCTGCAGCAGCCAGCCACCGCCTCCGGAACTGCCGCCGCCTCGGAAACGGCGGACAACGGCCAGCCAGCCACCGCCTCGGGCCCGGTGACCCCGTCGATCGCCCTGCTCGTCTCCGGCGGGCACACCGAGATCCTGCGCATCGGCGACCTCGTCGACGACATCGAACTGCTCGGCGCCACCATCGACGACGCCGCCGGTGAGGCCTTCGACAAAACCGCCCGGCTGCTGGGCCTGAGCTATCCGGGCGGGCCGAACATCTCGAAAGCCGCCGCCGGCATCCTCGACGGCACCGGCCAGCCGGGTGACCCGGCCAGCGTGAAGTTCCCGCGCGGACTCTCCACCGCAAAGGACCTCCGCGACCCTCAGCGCCGCTACTCCTTCTCCTTCTCCGGGCTCAAGACCGCCGCCCTGCGGTTCGTCACCGCCTACGAGGCCGCACGCGCCGCCGGCAGCCCGGAGACCAGCCGGCAGCTGACCGACCTGCGCTTAGCCGATGTCACCGCATCCTTCGAGACAGCCGTCGTCGACGTGCTCGTGACCAAGACGCTGCTCGCGTGTGAGGATTACGGCATCGACCACGTCATGCTCGGCGGGGGAGTGGCCGCGAACCGACGGCTGCGCAAGACCTTGGCCGAACGCTGCGCTGAGCGCGGCGTCACCCTGCGGATCCCGCCGCTGAAGCTGTGCACCGACAACGGTGCGATGGTCGCCGCCCTCGGCGCCGAGCTCGTCACCCGCGGACTGCCGCCCTCACCAGAGGACTTCGCGGTGTTCTCATCTCTGGAGGTGCGCGATGTCTACATCCGGCCCTGACCGCAGCGGATCCCCGGGACCGGACACGGGCCCGACTCCAGCCGAGGCGCGCCGGTCCATGCCGCCGATCGAAGAGCTGCGGGCCCGCCGCCGCTCCGGCGACGGCTGGATCGAAACCCCGCAGGGACGCTTCTGGGGCAAGTTCGGCGCCGCCGGCCTGCTCATCCACGACCGTGAACGCGGCGTGCTGCTGCAGCACCGGGTGCCGTGGTCAGCCCACGGTGACACGTGGGGGATCCCCGGTGGGGCGATCGACGCCGATGAGACCCCGACCGCCGGGGCGATCCGCGAATGCCATGAAGAAGCCGGTGTGCCCGCGCTTGACGGCACCGGAATCCGGATCCTCGACACGCATGTCGTCGACAAGGACGGCTGGTCGTATACGACCGTCATCGCTGAGGCCACCGAGCCGCTAGAGGCCTTCATCGCCGATATCGAAAGCCTCGACCTGCGCTGGGTGCCCCTTGACGAGGTCACCGACTATCCGCTGCACCCGGGCTTCGCGGCCGCCTGGCCGCAGCTGCGCGCGGTGCTCAACGCCTGAAACACGGCGCGCACCAGGCGACCGGAACCCCGCCGGCGACCGCCTCGGCAGCGGCGACCCGAACCCGCGATCAGAGCCTGCCGAGCACCCCGGTGTCGAATTCCTCAGCCAGCTGCCGGGCCACAGCGGTCAGCTCGCCGGTGCGGGAGAACTCCGCGCGCTGACGCTGATAACTCGCCCCGGTCTCAGCGAAGCGCAGCATGTCAGCCAGCTCGTCGACGCAGCCGAGCCGCTCAGCCACCGGCTGCAGGCGCGCGACCTCAGCGGCGATGACATCGGTGACGAGCCGCTCATCGGCGGCGGCGTTTTCGATGATGATCGCCTCCATCGCATAGCGCGCCGCCCGCCACTTGTTCTCCACATGGAACCAATCCGGCATCGTCGGCAGCGTCTCACCGGCATCGAGGCGGGCGGAGAAGTCATCGACGAGGCACTGGACGAACGCGGTGACGGCGGCGACCTCGCGCAGGCTCGGCAGCGCATCGCAGACCCGCACCTCGATCGTGCCCCACCTGGGCGCTGGCCGGATGTCCCAGCGGATCTCATTGATCTCATCGATGACACCGGTGGTGAACATGTCGTGCGTATACGCCTCGTAATCAGCCCACGCATCGAACTGGTACGGCAGCCCGGCCGTCGGCAGCTGCTGGAACATCATCGCCCGGTTCGAGGCGTAGCTCGTGTCCTGCCCGGACCAGAACGGTGAAGACGCACTCACCGCCTGCAGATGCGGCACATAGGCCAGCAGTGCGCTCAGGATCGGCAGCACCTTGTCCCGGTCGTCGATCCCGACATGCGTGTGCAGGCCGAAGATGAGCATGTGCCGGCCCCACCATTGGGTGCGGTTGATGAGCTCGGCGTAACGTTCGGCCTCGGTGACCTGCTGGTCCTTCCAGCGCGCGAATGGGTGGGTGCCGGCTGAGAGCATCCGAATGCCCAGCGGCTCGGTGATCTCGTGCAGCTGCCCGATCGTCTCGACCAGATCCGCACTGGCCTGAGCGACGGTGCGGTGCACGCCGGTGACCGCCTCGACGGTGTTCGTCAGCATCTCCCCGACGATCCGCCCGCGCAGCGCGGCGCGCTCCTCGACGGCAGCGAGCACCTCGCCGGCACGCGGCACGAGGTCGAGCGAGGCCGCATCGACAAGCCCGAGTTCCCATTCGACGCCGAGGGTCGACCGTTGAGAGCGCGCGAAATCCACCATGCGCAAATCCTACAGAACCCGTGTCATTTCCTGCCTATCCGTTCCCCGAGGCGGTGGCCGCGCCGAGCCCGTTACGATGGCCTCATGGCTCGCACCTCTTCGATCGTCCTCGCCGGACTGCTCGCCGGCGCCCTCACGCTCACCGGCTGCAGCCGTGAGCAAACTGAAGGATCCCGGGAGCAGAGCAGCCCTGTGGCTGCTGAGACCCCGGCGGCGAACGTGCCGACGACGAGTGCGCAGCCTGACGCCCGGCCTGCCGACTTCACTGACGAGGCGACGGGCATCGTCGCCGAGATGGATGACACGGCGCTGGCCGGGGCGGTCATCATGGGCTCCTATGACGGCACCGATGCCGCCGCCGGAGCCAAGCTCATCCGCGATCACCAGCTCGCCGGCGTCATCGTCATGCCCTATAACCTCCCGCAGGACGTCGACCGGCAGACGGTCGGGACGATGACCGAGGAGTTCCGCACAGCTGCCGGTGAGCGCGGCTGGCAGACGATGATCGGCGTCGACCAGGAGGGCGGTCCGGTCACCCGTGCTGGAAGCGCGGCCGTCGAACTGCCGCCGCTCATGGCCCACGGTGCGGCCGACGATCCGGCGCTGACCAGCCAGATCACTGCTCTGCAGGGCCGTGATCTCATCGAACTCGGCTTCACCACCGACTTCGCCCCCGTCGCCGACGTCACCGTCGGCAAGGACGACCCCGCCATCAGCGTGCGATCTGCCGGTGACGACCCGCAGCGCGTTTCGTCCGTGGTCGAGGCCGCAGTCACCGGTTACGACGAGGCGGGGATCATCTCCTCACTCAAGCACTTCCCCGGCCACGGGGCGCTGACCGAGGACTCCCACGAGACGCTCCCGGTGTCGGAGAAGTCCCTCGACGAGCTCGCCGACCGCGACTTCGTGCCCTTCGCCGATGCCGCTGAGGCCGGTGTCGCGACCTCGATGATGGTCGGCCACATCGCCCTGCCTGATGATGAGACGCTGCCGGCCTCGCTCAACCCGAAGGCCTACCAGGCGCTGCGTGAGGACGTCGGCTTCGAGGGCCTCATCGTCACCGACGCCCTGAATATGGGTGCGGTCACGGCCGGCAGCCCCGGCCAGGAGACTGTCAGGGCGCTTGCCGCCGGAGCCGATCTCGCGCTCCTGCCCCCGGACAGCGCTGCTGCCGCCGAGGCGGTGCGCACCGCGCTTGAAGACGGCACCCTGAAACGCGAGGACCTCAAGGAGTCGGCCACCCGAGTGGTGGCCGCCCAGCTGTGGCAGACTGCGGTTGCCGGCCAGACCGGTGCTGACCAGACCGCTGCTGACCAGAGCGGTGAGGAGTCCGTGCCGGGCGAGAATGAACTGCGCCAGCAGCTTGCCGATGCCGCACTGACCGTCATGACAGGCGAATGCCGCTTCGCCGATCCCGTCGACGAGGTCTCGGTCACCGGCTCCGACCTGGGTGTCAAAGCCTTCACCGAGGCCGCGGAGGAAGCCGGGCTGAAGGTCACCGACAGCGCTGAGACCACGGTCGCGCTGGTGCCGGGTCCGCTGTTGGGATCCGAGACCGTCAAACAGGCAACGGCACGGAACTCGACGACAGCCGACATCGCCGTCGCCCTGTCCGGACCGTGGGAGCTGGACGGCTTCGACTCCGGCACTCAGCTGGCGATCTACGACGACTGGCAGCCGGGCATGGCAGCTGTCGCAAGCTATCTGTCAGGTGATCTTGAGGCCACCGGCTCCCTGCCGGTGCAGATCGAGGGAGCCGAACCGCCGGACTGCAGCTGAGCGCACCGGCACCCACACGGTCAGCTGATAGCGGCGCTGACCTGCACGAACCGTTGAGACACCGGGTGCCGGAGACTACAGTGGAGCCAATCCTCAGGATCTGCCTGATCTGGGCAGGCGAGCCCCGAATCCGCGAACGGAAGTGACGGCATCATGGCAGCCCCGCACCACCCGGCCGACCGGCAGCACCCAGTGCCAGACTCGCCGCCCGGATGCCAGCCCGCAGTGAGCCGGCCAGATCCGCAGGCGACGCAGCCGGCGTCATCGTCACGGCGCCGGTCACCGTTGGGCGGTCGCAAGCCGACGAAGGACGACCTGCCGGCCTTCGCCACTGACAACCCGGACTCGGTCGAAGACGTGCTGCCCGGTCTCGGCGACCCGCCGCTGCGGCTGCTCATCATCGGCATCAATCCCGGCCTGTGGACGGCAGCGGTCAACGCTCCCTTTGCCCGGCCGGGAAACCGGTTCTGGCCCTCCCTGCACCGGGCGGGCCTGACCGATCACCTCATCGATGCGTCACGCGGACTCGGTCTCGCCGATGAACGCCACCTCATCACCCGCGGCATCGGGATCACGAATATCGTCGGCCGAGCCACCGCGCGCGCCGATGAGCTCAGGCCAGACGAACTGCGCGACGGCGCAGCTGCACTTGTGACCCGCATCCAGACGCTGCGCCCGCAGGCGGCAGCGATCGCCGGGATCACCGCCTTCCGCGCCGCATTCCGGCAGCCGAAAGCCGTGCTCGGCCGGCAGGCCACCACCCTCATCGACGGATGGCCGGCAGGCACCCAGCTGTGGGTCGTCCCGCAGCCCAGCGGCCTCAACGCGCATGAGAACATCGACACGCTCGCAGCCAAATGGCGTGTCGTATGGGAGGCAACCGCACCATAGGCTGAACCCGCAGGGCTGAACCAGGGCTGAACCCACTGAGCGGAACCGAGTCCCAGCAGGCTGAGCGAAGGGCAGCGGCAGCGCCGCGCGCGAAGCTGCAGCAGCTCATCTGATCCGGTGCGGTGCTCAGCTGTCGACGGGCTTCTCGAACCCGGTGGCGGCCGGCCGGTGGGCATCCGATGACCAGCCCGACCAGCTCGGTGCGTAGAGCACCGAATCGATGCCCAGCGTCGCCAGCGCCAGCGCATTGTGACACGCCGTCACACCCGAACCGCAGTACACGCCCACCGGCGCCTGACCGCCCTCGCCGGTGCCGCTGCCGGCCTCGACATCGATGCCGAGGGCGGCGAAGCGCTGCTTGAGTCCGTCGGCTTCGAGGAACATCCCATCAGAGAGGTTCCCGGGCGCAGGAGCCGACAGGGCACCGGGAATATGCCCGGCACGTGAGTCCATCGGCTCGGACTCACCGGCATAGCGCTCAGGCGCACGCGCGTCGATGACCGTGCCCGTGTCCGCCAGCTCGGCGATCCCATCGGCATCGGTGACCGGCAGCTGACCGGGCCGGATCTCGAAGGCCGAGGCCGGCACCTCGGCGGCGGCGCTCTCAGCAGACCCGGCCTCGACCTCGCGTTCGGCCTGCGTCCACGCGGCATAGCCGCCGTCGAGCAGGCGCACATTGCCGACACCTGCCCAGCGCAGCAGCCACCAGGCGCGGGCGGCACCCAGGCCGGGGCCTGCGTCGTAGACGACGATCGGGGTGGCGGCCTCGATCCCCCACGAACGGACGGTCTGCTCGAACCGGCTCGGGCTCGGCAGCGGGTGGCGGCCCTCGCGGGCGTCGTCGCTGGACCCGGCCAGATCGTCATCGAGGGAGACGTAGAGAGCACCGGGGATGTGGCCGGCGGCGAACGCGCCGGAGCCATCGGGCTGCTGCAGGCTCCAACGGACATCGAGCAGCACCGGCGGCGAGGAGGACATGCGCTCAGCAGCAAGCTGGTCGACGGTGATGAGGTGATCGGCGCGGGACATCGGATTCCTCTCGCTGGATGACAGAACTGGTCAGGGACGGGTGATCAGGGGACGGGGGATGCGGAGCACGGGGCGCAGGCGGCGGCGGTTCGGCGGGCACGTCACGGCTCGGCTGCGGCGGGCAGGTCACGGCTCGGCTGCGGCGGGCAGGTCACGGCTCGGCTGCGGAACCCAGCTCGACGTGATCGGCCAGCAGCACCGCATGCTGCTCACCGACCCGGGTGAAGAACAGAGTGGCGGACTGACCGCCCTTGGGCAGCTTGAGCTGGCGGCGCACCTGGTCGGGTGCGATATCAGCCCCGCGCTTCTTGATGACGACCCGGTTGATGCCGCGTTCGATGAGCGCCCGGCGCAGCGGCTTGATGCCGGCCGGCAGCACATCAGCGATCCGCCAGGCCCGCACCGCCCGGGCGGGCGCTCCAGCAGGCAGCCTGTCCCCGGTCAGGTAGGCGATCGGGGCGGAGATCCGCCGCACATTCAGAGGCGCGCAGAGCGCGCGCACGAGACCGGCGCGCACGATCGCGCCATCGGGTTCGAAGAGGTACGCGCCGAGATCGCCGATGCCGGTCTCATCGTCTGTCGGCACCTCGGATTCGTGGACGGCCAGCGTCCCGCCGTTGCGCATGATCAGAGCGCTGCGGCCCGGCCGCTGGCACACCGCGCCGTGATACAGCGCCACCTCGACCACATCACCGTCATGCGAAACCCACTGCGCCTCCCAGCCGGGAGGAACCAGGCCATGATCCAACGCCGGCCCGAGTTTGATCCCGGCACCTGCCACCTCGGCGGCGGCCTTGAACGCCCACGACAGCGACGGCGAGAATGCCTCGGGATCGCTCAGGCGAGAGGCGCCGCTGGCCTTGCCCGAGGCGGTGTCCCGCCGTGCAGGGTCGAGCCAGAGCGCATCGGTACGGGAGAGATCGTAATCCTCAGCGCGGGCGTGGGAGACGGTGACGGTGTCGAGGTGCCGCAGGTTGAACGCCGCGATCGCCGCCGTCACCTCATCGGCATCGACAGCCTCAACGCTGGCGCCGAGACCTGCGAAGGCCAGCGCATCGGCGCCGATCCCGCAGCCGAGATCGGCGATGACCTGGGCACCCCCGGCGGTCATCCGGGCGGCATGATGGGCCGCAACCGGCAGACGGGTCGCCTGCTCCAGGCCAGGGCGGGTGAAGAGCATATCGGCCGCGAACGGCCCGAACTTCGCCTCCGCCTCCTGCCGCAGCTCGGCTTGGGCGAGCACCGCAGTCGCGGCCTCAGGACTCAACCCCTGCCGGCGCAGCCGCTCAGCAAGGGCGAGCTCATCGGCACGTGAGTACTCCAGCTCATCGAGCAGGCGGTACACCTCGGGGTCGAGCACGGCAGCCAGCGTCTGCGGATCCATAGATGCCACCCTATCGGGTGGCCGGCTCCGTTGTGGTGGACAGCGCCACTGAGTCGTTTAGGGTAAGAACCGTGACGAACCTCCTCAGTGCCCGCGACATCCGGGCACTCGCCGCCGAAATCGGCCTGCGCCCCACCAAGCAGCGCGGGCAGAACTTCGTCATCGACCCCAACACGGTGCGGATGATCGTCTCTGCTGCCGAGCTGGACGAGAACTGCCGGGTCGTCGAGATCGGCCCCGGGCTCGGCTCGCTGACCCTCGCGCTGTTCGAAGCCGGCCACGCCGTCACTGCCGTCGAAGTCGACCCGGTGCTCGCCGGCCTGTTGCCGGCCACGATCGAAACCCACCACGGTACCGATTCCGCCTTCGCCCTCGTCACCGCTGACGCACTGCGCATCACCGACCTGCCTGATGCCGCCGGGAGCGCGGCACCTGGCCCGCAGGCACTCGTGGCGAACCTGCCGTACAACGTCGCCGTGCCGGTGCTGCTGCACTTCCTCGCCACCTTCCCCACCATCGACACGGCCCTCGTCATGGTCCAAGCCGAAGTCGCCGACCGGCTCGCCGCCGGCCCCGGCTCGCGCACCTACGGGGTGCCCAGCGTCAAGGCCCAGTGGTACGGCACCGTCACCCGGGCCGGCACGATCGGCAAGAACGTCTTCTGGCCAGCCCCCAACATCGACTCCGGGCTCGTGCGCATCACCCGGCACGCACACCCCTACACCGCTGAGAAGCAGGCGGTGTTCTCCTGCATCGACGCCGCCTTCGCCCAGCGCCGCAAGACCCTGCGCTCAGCCCTGTCCGGTTGGGCCGGCTCCCCCGCCCGCGCCGAGGAGATCCTCACCGCAGCCGGCGTCGACCCGCGGGCACGTGGAGAGACGCTGACGATCACCGACTTCATCGCCATCGCCGAGGCGGCGGAGACGACCAGCGCACAGGCGCCCACTGCCTCGGAAACGGCAACCACCGCCTCGGAAACGGTACCCACCGCCTCGGGAACGGTACCCACCGCCTCGGGAACGACACCCACCGCTTCGGGAACGGGGGAGGAGGACCGGGCATGAACGCAGAAGTCTCCCAGCTCGGCGCCCGTTCGGTCACCGCGCGCGCCTACGGCAAGATCAACGTCTTCCTCTCCGTCGGCCCGCAGCGCACAGACGGCTACCACGATCTGGTCAGTGTCTTCCAGTCACTCGACCTGGCCGAGACGATCACGCTGACCCCGGCGACCGAGACCGCGGTGACGCTCACCGGCCCCCGAGCGGACACGACCGTCCCGCTTGACAACCGCAACCTCGCCGTCCAGGCCGTCGCGGCACTGTCCGAGGCGACCCAGACGCACATCCCGGTCGCCATCACGATCGACAAACAGGTTCCGGTCGCCGGCGGGATGGGCGGCGGGTCAGCCGACGCGGCCGCGGCGCTGGTCGCCTACGCCGAGCTCATCGGCTGCGATGACGCAGAGCTGCTCGCCAGGATCGCCGGCGAACTCGGCGCCGATGTGCCGTTTGCGCTCACCGGCGGCACCGCGATCGGCACCGGCCGCGGCGACGAACTCGTGCCCGTCGCCGGGTCCGGTACATTCCACTGGGTGCTCGCCACCTCGGTGGCGTCCCTGTCCACACCCGAGGTGTACCGCACCCTCGATGAGCTGCGCTGCGAGACTTCGACGGCGAGCGATGACACCCTGCGTGATCCCGATGACGTCGTGACCGCACTGACCGCAGGTGACCCGCACGCTCTGGCCGGAGTGCTGCACAACGACATGACCGACGCGGCGATCGAGCTGCTGCCCGGCATCGCCGATGTCATGGAATCCGGGCGGCAGGCAGGAGCCCTCGCCGCGCTCGTCTCCGGCTCGGGACCGACGGTCGGGTTCCTCGTCGCCGACTCGACGCATGCCCTCGACCTCACCGTGCTGCTCGAAGCCACTCGCGGAGTCCGCGACGTGGTGCGCACCACCGCACCGGCCGGTGGCGCCCGCCTGGTGAGCGGCTGAGCACCTGCGCCTGAGCGCTCGCCCGCCTCGTGACCGGCAGCACCGCTGTACGCCTGCGGCTGAGAATCAACCGTTCGGTTGCTGCCGGATTCGACCTCCCGCACGATCCCAAGCGTCGGCCATCCTGGTGGAATGGAATCGAACACTCCCGTACCCGCACCAGGAGCACCAGAGAGGGGATACCCATGACTGCCCTGTTCAGGGCCGCAACCGCCTACCTCGTCCTCGGGCGCGCCTCCGGCCTGTATTACCGCGAGTTCACCAAAGCCAACGACTTCCCCGCAGGGGAGTTCACCCAGCTCTCGGCCACCCACACCCACCTGCTGGCGGGCAGGCCGGTGATGCGCTTGCCGAGGCACGCCAGCCAGCCGGGGCACTATCAGCCAGCTGCGGGCCGAAGGATCGGCCAGTCAGTTCGGTGAGCACGCCTCTGGTGTCGTCGACGCGCTCGCGACCGGATTCGCCGACGCAACTCGGTGGGCGGTGCTGACGGCGACGGTGTTCCTCGTCCTCGGCTTCATCGGCGCCGTGAACGTCCGTCAGGCTGCGGCGACACATGAAGATGGGCAGCCGGCGCACGCATCCTGACTGCGGCGAGGCCACCCGGCAGCACGGCGGCTGCTGCATCGACCGTGCCCCGAAAGCAAGAGCTGAGCGTTCGGTCAGCCCAGTTCTTCCGAAAGCTCCAGCCACCGGTCTTCGAGTTCGGACGATTGCGTTTCCAGCTCCCGCAGCTCACTCGTAAAGGACTGCAGCCCCTCGAAATCCGTCTGGTCGTGATCAGCGATGCGCTCATGCACCCGGCTGATCTGCTGACTGAGCTTGTCCATGCGCCGCTCGAGTGAGGCCAGCTCCTTCTCCGCTGCCCGCCGCTCGGCACCGGTGAGGCCGGTCGGCCCGTCGGCGCCATCCGCCCCGACCCCGTCGCCACCGCCTCCGTCGCCACCTCCGCCGTCGGCACCTGCATGCCCGCTTCCTCGGGAGCGGGCAGCCCCAGCCGGACCGGCCTGACGCTGCAGCTTGAGGTATTCATCGACCCCGCCGGGGACGTGGCGGAGCCGGCGGTCGATGATCGCGTACTGCTGGTCGGTCACGCGCTCAAGCAGGTACCGGTCGTGGGAGACGACGAGCAGGGTGCCCGGCCACGAGTCGAGCAGGTCCTCCATCGCGGCGAGCATGTCGACATCGAGGTCATTGGTCGGTTCGTCGAGGATCATGACATTCGGCTCATCGAGCAGCACGAGCAGCAGCTGCAGGCGCCGGCGCTGCCCACCGGAGAGATCCCCGACCCGGGCGGACAGGTGAGCATTCGAGAACCCGAGGCGTTCGAGCAGCTGCGCAGGTGTGAGCTCCTTGCCCTCAACTTCGACCGAGCTCTTCTGCCTGCCGAGCACCTCGCGCACCCGCTCGCCTTCGATCTCAGCCAACTGGGAGAACTGCTGATCGAGCACGGCGAGCTTCACCGTCTTCCCGCGCTTGATGCGGCCGGCGCTCGGCTCGACGCTGCCGGCGATGAGCCCGAGCAGCGTCGACTTGCCGGCCCCGTTGGCACCGAGGATCCCGGTCCGCTCACCGGGGCCGATCCGCCACGTGACACCGCGCAGGATCTCGCGTTCGCCGAAGGACACCGAGGCATCCTCGACATCGATGACGTCCTTGCCCAGCCGGGCGGTCGCTAAGTGGGTGAGTTCGATCGGGTTGCGCACCGGCGGCACATCGGCGATGAGCGCATTGGCCGCATCGATGCGGAACTTCGGCTTCGACGTCCGGGCCGGTGCCCCGCGGCGCAGCCAGGCGAGCTCCTTGCGCATGAGATTCTGCCGCTTCGCCTCGGCCGCGGCAGCCTGCCGGTCGCGTTCGACACGTTGGAGGACGTAGGCGGCGTACCCGCCGTCGAACGGCTCGACGATCCCATCGTGGACCTCCCACGTCGTCGTGCACACCTCGTCGAGGAACCATCGGTCGTGGGTGATGACGAGCAGCGCCCCGGACCCAGCCGGCCAGCGCCGCTTGAGGTGCTCGGCCAGCCACGCGATCCCCTCGACATCGAGGTGGTTGGTCGGTTCGTCGAGAGCGAGGATGTCCCAGTCGCCCACCAGCAGCTTCGCCAGCGCCACCCGGCGGCGCTGCCCGCCGGAGAGCGCGTCGACCCTCGCCTGGAAGTCGATGTCGCCGGTCAGCCCGGCGAGCACATCGCGGATCTGCGGATCTGATGCCCATTCGTGTTCGGGCGCGTCGCCGACGATGGAGGTCTGCACCGTTGCCGAGACGTCGAGATCGTCGGTCTGGTCGAGGACTCCCAGGCGGGTGCCGCCGCGACGGGTCACCCGCCCGGCATCCGGAGTGATGGTGCCAGCGAGCATGCCCATGAGGCTGGACTTTCCGTCGCCGTTGCGGCCGACGATGCCGATCCGGTCACCGGCGTCGATGCCGAGGGTGACGGAATCGAAGACTGTGCGGGTCGGATATTCGAGTGCGATCGCTTCCGCGCCGAGTAGATGTGCCACGGCCCCATGGTACGCGTGGCCCGGAGCACTGGAATCTATGCCCCATTGCCGTTGCCGCTGAGTGCGGCCGCGCAGCGGGCGTTGCCGGCGTCGAGGGCATCGACAACCTCGATGCAGGCGGCGAGTGCCGCCCCGGACCGGGCGGCGAGCACCTCGGCGTAGGAGCGGGTGAGCAGCCGGTGATGCCGCTGCAACAGGGCGGCGGCCGCCTCAGTGGGCCGCAGTGCGGTGCGTCGCCGGTCGGATGCCTGCCGCTGCCGGTCGACGAAGCCGGCCGCAGCCAGACGCTCGGTGATCGACGTCAGCGTCGAAGCGGAGATGCCGAGCTCGCGGCAGATCTCCTGAGGCCGGGCCGGGCGCGCTTCAGCTGCGGACATCGAGATGAGCTGGAGGACGTGGAAGTCCGTCACGCTCAACCGCTCGCGGCGCAGGAACCGGGCGGTCGCCAAGCGCAGACTGATGAGCTGACGCTGGTTGGCCCGCACGATCGACTCGATGGCCGAGAGTCTGCGCGTCGCCTCCCCAGACGGGGGAGAGGCCGCGCGCCGGGTACGGGGTGAAGCGGTCATCAGCAGGCCTTTCGAACAGGCAGCCGAAGCTGCACGACGGGGTGAGTGGAACTGGTCTTGTGGAACTGGTCTTGTCGCACACTAGCCTCACCGCGACGCCGCAGACAGGGCAGAACGCCCGTTATGGCAGGATTGCGCATCCGGTGTTCCAGGACTGACACACCCGAAGCGCCGACGCCGGACGTCGGCGCAGGTCACGGCTGGGCAACGTCTGCCCGACACCCGCTCTGAAAGCATGAAAGTGTGCAAAAATGACCCATGATAGGTGCAGACCGTTCTCACCAAACGGCCAGGTTCACCTGTTTTCAGAACACACGAGACTGGGAGACATCCTGTGAAGAAATCGATCATGGTTCCGGCCACCGCCTTCGCGGCAGCGTCTGCACTGCTGCTGTCGGCCTGTGGTGAGGCTCCGGAGGAATCCTCCAACGGCGGGGGAGAGGCAAGCGACTTCAAGGCATGCATGGTCTCCGATTCCGGCGGCTGGGACGACAAGTCCTTCAACCAGTCCGGCCGCGAGGGCCTCGACAAGGCCAAGGAGGACTTCGGCATCGAAGAGGCCCTTGCCGAGTCCGCTGACGACTCCGATTTCGGCCCCAATGTCGACAATATGGTCCAGCAGGGCTGTGACCTGACCTTCGGCGTCGGCTTCCTCCTCGAAGACGCACTGCAGGAGGCCGCTGAGGCCAACTCTGATATGAACTTCGCGCTCATCGACTCCACCTTCTCCGATGGCGACGGCAACCCGGTCGAACTCGAGAACGCCAAGCCGCTGGTGTTCAACACTGCTGAGGCCTCCTACCTCGCCGGCTACCTGGCTGCGGGCATGAGCGAATCGGGCAAGGTCGCCACCTTCGGCGGCATGCAGATCCCGTCGGTGTCGATCTTCATGGACGGCTTCGCTGACGGCGTCGACAAGTACAACGAGGACAAGGGCGAAGATGTCCAGCTCCTCGGCTGGGACAAGGAGAAGCAGGAGGGCTCGTTCTCTGGTGACTTCGAGAACCAGGGACAGGGACAGGCGCTGACCGAGCAGTTCATCTCGCAGGGCGCTGACATCATCATGCCGGTCGCCGGACCGGTCGGCCTCGGCGCCGCCTCGGCCGCATCGAAGTCTGATGGCACCAAGGTCATCTGGGTCGACTCCGACGGCTACGAGTCGGCTGCCGAGTACAAGGACATCATGCTCACCTCGGTGATGAAGGAGATCTCGACGGCCGTCTATGACACCGTCGAGGCAGCCAAGGACGGCAACTGGGACGCCAAGCCCTACGTTGGCACGCTGGAGAACGAGGGCGTCGGACTGGCCCCGTACCACGACTTCGAGGACCAGGTCGATGACGGCCTGAAGAAGGAAGTCGAAGATCTCAAGCAGCAGATCATCGACGGCGAGATCACCGTCGAGTCGCCCTCGACCCCGCAGCAGTAAGTTCCTTCCCACGCCCGAGGCGGTGCTCGCCTGACCGCGTGCGCGCGCCAGCGCACACGCTTACGGTGAGCACCGCCTCGGCTGCGGAATAAAGGAGAGTCCACGTGAAACTCGAGCTCCGCGGGATCACCAAGGTGTTCGGATCCCTCGTTGCCAACGATGACATCAACCTCGTCATCGAACCCGGCGAGATCCACGCCCTGCTCGGTGAGAACGGGGCCGGCAAGTCGACGCTCATGAACGTCCTCTACGGCCTCTATGCCCCCGACGACGGGCAGATCCTCATCGACGGCACCGAACGCCGCTTCACCGGCCCCGGCGATGCGGTCGCCGCCGGCATCGGCATGGTGCATCAGCACTTCATGCTCGTGCCCGTCTTCACCGTCGCCGAATCCGTTGCTCTGGGCTATGAGCCGACGAAGGGCCTCGGGCTGCTCGACCTCGGTCAGGCGCGCGAGAAGGTCCGCGAGATCTCCGCCCGCTTCGGCTTCGACATCGACCCCGATGCCGTCATCGAGGACCTGCCGGTCGGCGCCCAGCAGCGCGTTGAGATCATCAAGGCGCTCTCCCGCGATGCCGAGGTCCTCATCCTCGATGAGCCGACCGCGGTGCTGACCCCGCAGGAGACCGACGAGCTCATCGAGATCATGCGCCAGCTCAAGGCTGAGGGCACCTCGATCGTGTTCATCACCCACAAGCTGCGCGAAGTCCGGGCTGTTGCCGACCAGATCACCGTCATCCGCCGCGGGGCGGTCGTCGGCGAGGCGGAGCCGACGTCCTCGGAACAGGAACTCGCCAGCCTCATGGTCGGCCGCGACGTCAAGCTCGCCACCGAGAAGACCCCTGCCGACCCCGGTGAGGAGTCCTTCGTCGTCAAGGACCTGACCGTGCTGTCGAAGAACGGCACCGTGACCGTCGACAACATCTCCTTCTCCGTCGCCCGCGGTGAGATCTTCGTCATCGCAGGTGTGCAGGGCAACGGCCAGACCGAGGTCGCCGAGACGATCATCGGCCTCGACGAGCCGCACGCCGGCTCCATCACCCTCGAGGGTACGTCGCTGCTGGGCAAGTCAGTGAAGAAGCGCCTCGACGCCGGGATCGGGTTTGTGCCCGAGGACCGTTCCACCGACGGCGTCATCGCCGGCTTCTCCATCCGCGAGAACATGATCCTCGACCAGTACGACCGCGAACCCTACGCCAAGGGCCTGGCGCTGCGGCCTGCGGTCATCCGCGAGAAGGCCGCTGAGAAGGTCGAGGAGTTCGACATCCGGCTCACCTCGATCGACGACCCGATCTCGACCCTGTCCGGCGGCAACGCGCAGAAGGTCGTGCTCTCCCGTGAACTCGGCCGCAAGCTCAGCCTGCTCATCGCCAGCCAGCCGACCCGCGGCCTCGACGTCGGTTCGATCGAGTTCGTGCACAAGCGCATCATCGCCGAACGCGACGCCGGCACCCCCTGCATCATCGTCTCCACCGAGCTCGATGAAGCCCTCAACCTCGCCGACCGGATCGCGGTCATGTACCGCGGCACGATCATCGGCATCGTCCCCGGTGACACCCCGCGCGACGTGCTCGGCCTCATGATGGCGGGCGTGCCTGCCGACGAAGCCCTGGCCCGCTACCGCGACGGCTCAGGTGCCACCGCCGTGTCTGCAGCAGCGAAGGAGGAGCTCTGATGACGGACCAGCCCACTGCGGCAGCCACCGGCACGGACACCGCCACCGGCCCCAGCGGCCCGAAGAGCCCCGCAACCCCCGACGGCCCCGGCTCCGGCGGTTCGTCAGGCGGCTCCGGCAACGGCGGTTCGACCGCGGCCGGCGGCCCGGATTCGACCCAGGGCACGATCATCCGCCGCATTCTGTCGTCCTCGACGATGGTCTCGGTGCTCTCGGTCGTCATCGCTCTCATCCTCGGCGGCGTCCTCATCGCCGCAGCCAACCGCGAGGTGCAGGCCACCCTCGGCTACTTCTTCGCCCGCCCGACCGACTTCTTCGTCACGGTCTTCCGCACCGTCAGCGAGGCCTACCTGGCGCTCTTCCGCGGCGCGTTCATCGACTGGCAGGCCTCCAGCTTCGTGCGCGCGGTCCGCCCGCTGACCGAGACGATGGTCAACGCCACCCCGCTCATCCTCGCCGGCCTCGGCATCGCCCTGGCCTTCCGGTCCGGTCTGTTCAACATCGGTGCCCAGGGCCAGCTCATCCTCGGCGCGATCCTCGGCGGCTACTTCGGCTACGCGATCGGCCTGCCGCCGGTCATCCACTTCCTCTTCGCTCTCCTCATGGGGGCCGTCGCCGGTGCCTGCTGGGGCGGTATCGCCGGCTTCCTCAAGGCCCGCACCGGCGCCAACGAGGTCATCGTCACGATCATGCTCAACATGATCGCCGGCTACCTGCTGGCCTATCTGCTCAAACAGAGCTGGTTCAAGCAGACCACCTCGGCCAACCCGGCCACCCGCAACATCGACGAGTCCGCCTTCCTCCCGCAACTGCTGCCGGACCCCTTCCGCCTGCACTTCGGCTTCATCGTGGCGCTGCTGGCCGTACTGTTCGTCTGGTGGCTGCTGGAGCGCTCCACCCTCGGCTTCGAATTCCGCGCCGTCGGCGAGAACCCGAACGCCGCCCGCACCGCCGGCATCTCCGTCGGCCGGGTCACCCTGCTCGTCATGGTCACCGCCGGCGCCCTGTCAGGACTTGCCGGAGCCTCGCTCATCCTCGGCACCGAGGCCAAGCTCACCGGCGGCATCGCCGGCACGCTCGGCTTCGACGCCATCACCGTCGCACTGCTCGGCCGGTCCCGGCCGCTGGGCACCCTGCTCGCCGGTCTGCTGTTCGGCGCCTTCCGCGCCGGCGGCTACCTCATGCAGTCCCAAACCGGCACCCCGATCGACATCGTCCTCGTCGTCCAGTCGGTCATCGTGCTGCTCATCGCCGCACCTCCGCTGGTGCGCACGATCTTCCGCCTGCCGGCACCCCTTGCAAAGGAGACGCGATGAACGCCAAGAAGGCCACCGCGGCTGCTGAGAGCCTCGACCACTCCGCAACAGATGTCCGGGCGCCGATCGCCTGGAAGTTCCCCATCATCTTCGGCGTCCTCGCCGTGCTCGCGCTGCTGTTCTTCGGTCTGCTGGCCGCCGCCGGCAAGCGCACGACCTTCGCCTTCGCCTCCTCCGGTGACTTCTTCGCCATCCCCGAGGTGACGGTCCCGACGAAGCTCACCGGCATCGTCCTCGGCGTGGTCCTGCTGGCATTGGCAGCCTACGCCACCTTCGAGGCGGCGAACCGGCGCCGTATCCCCGCCTGGGTGATGGTGTCCTTCGGCATCGTCTTCGTCCTCAGCTTCCTCAACTGGGCCGGCGGCGACACCGGCCGCATCCCGATCACCGCACTGCTGGCCGGCTCGCTGGCCCTGTCAGTGCCGTTGATCTTCGGCTCGATGTGCGGTCTCGTCGGTGAGCGCTCAGGCATCATCAACATCGCCATCGAAGGCCAGCTGCTTGCCGGTGCGTTCCTCGCCGCTGTCGTCGCCTCGCTGTTCTCCAGCCCGTACGCCGGCCTCATCGCAGCCCCGGTCGCCGGTGCGCTCGTCGCCGTTGTGCTCACGTTCTTCGCGGTGCGCTACTGGGTCGACCAGATCATCATCGGTGTGGTGCTCAACGTGCTCGTCATCGGCGTGACCAGCTTCCTGTTCTCCACGGTGCTCACCGCCAATGCCGAGAAGTGGAACTCCCGCCAGCAGCTGCCGAACCTGCCGATCCCGCTGCTGTCGGATATCCCGGTGCTCGGCAAGGTGCTGTTCAACCAGAACATCCTCGTCTACCTCATGTACATCACGGTGATCCTGTTGCAGATCTTCGTGTTCCGCTCCCGCTGGGGCCTGCGGATGCGTGCGATCGGCGAGCATCCGAAAGCCGCTGACACCGTCGGCATCAACGTCAACCTCAACCGGGTTGCCAACACGATCTTCGCCGGTGCGATCGCAGGCTTAGGCGGGGCGTTCTTCACGATCGGCTCCGGCCTGGCCTTCGGCAAGGAGATGTCAGCCGGGCAGGGTTACATCGCCCTGGCCGCGATGATCCTCGGCAAATGGAATCCTGTCGGCGCGCTGGCGGCAGCACTGCTGTTCGGGTTCTCCAAGAACCTCGGCAACACGCTCTCGGCGATCGGCACGCCGGTGCCCAGCGAGCTGCTGCTCATGCTGCCCTACATCGTCACGATCCTGGCCGTGGCCGGATTCGTCGGCCGGGTCCGCCCGCCGGCTGCCGAAGGCAAGCCGTACTCCACCCAGTAGACCTGCGCCGGCAGGGAAGGAGGCAGCAGATGCGCGAGTTCGACCCCGAGGTGTGGCAGCAGCTGCATGACGCCGCGACCGCGGCGATGGAGCGAGCCTACGCACCGTATTCCGGCTACCCGGTCGGTGCCGCCGCACTCGTCGACGACGGCCGGATCGTCACCGGCTGCAACGTCGAGAACGCCTCCTACGGCCTCGGCCTATGCGCCGAATGCGGACTTGTGAGCGAGCTCGCCCGCACCGGCGGGGGACGGCTGGTCGCATTTGCCTGCGTCGACGCGAACCGTGACAAGCTGGTGCCGTGCGGACGCTGCCGCCAGCTGCTCTACGAGTTCGGCGGACCCGACCTCGTCCTCGACATGCCCTCAGGCACGCGGCCGCTGGCAGAAGTCCTGCCCGAGGCGTTCGGCCCGGACCACCTCGACACCACCTCGCGAAAGGACGCCCCATGACTGCGAAGACCACCACCGAAGCCTTCGACGCCGTTGACGTCATCCGCACCAAACGCGACGGCGGCACACTGTCCGATGACCAGATCGCCTGGATCATCGACGCCTACACTCGCGGCATCGTCGCCGATGAGCAGATGTCGGCCCTGGCGATGGCGATCTTCCTGCGCGGCATGAGCGATGCGGAGACCGCTCGCTGGACGCAGGCGATGATCGACTCCGGTGAGCGGATGAGCTTCGAGTCGCTGTCCAAGCCCACTGTCGACAAGCACTCCACCGGCGGTGTCGGGGACAAGATCACTCTGCCGCTGGCACCGCTCGTCGCCGTGTTCGATGTCGCCGTCCCGCAGCTCTCCGGCCGCGGCCTCGGCCACACCGGCGGCACGCTGGACAAGCTCGAATCGATCCCCGGTTGGCAGGCCGACATGAGCAACGAGACGCTGCTGGCCCAGCTCGAGGACCTCGGCGCCGTCATCTGCGCCGCCGGCTCCGGCCTCGCTCCGGCGGACAAGAAGCTCTACGCGCTGCGCGACATCACCGCCACCGTCGACTGCCTGCCGCTGATCGCCTCCTCGATCATGTCGAAGAAGATCGCTGAGGGCACCTCCGCACTCGTCCTCGACGTCAAGGTCGGCTCCGGAGCGTTCATGAAGGACGAAGCCTCCGCCCGCGCGCTGGCCGAGACGATGGTCCGTCTCGGCACCGCAGCCGGCGTCGACTGCACCGCGCTGCTGACCGACATGTCGACCCCGCTCGGGCGCACCGTTGGAAATGCGCTGGAAGTCCGTGAATCCGTTGAGGTGCTCGCCGGCGGGGGACCGGCCGACGTCGTCGAGCTCACCGTCGCCCTGGCTGAGGAGATGCTGCGCATGGCCGGCCGACCCGATGCCGACGTCCGCGCAGCCCTGGCCGACGGCCGGGCGATGGACAAGTGGAGCCAGATGATCCGCGCTCAGGGCGGAGACCCGGAGGCCGCGCTGCCGCAGGCTGCCGAGACCGAGGTGGTGCGCGCCGAGTCTGCCGGCGTGCTCACCGGCCTCGATGCGCTGTCCGTCGGCGTCGCCTCCTGGCGCCTGGGCGCCGGACGTGCCAAGCAGGGTGACGAACTCTCGCGTGGAGCCGGCATCGAACTGCACGCCAAGCCCGGTGAGGCCGTCACCGCGGGCCAGCCGCTCATGACCCTGCACGCCGACAACCCGGCGCTCTTCGCCCGCGCACAGGAAGCCCTGGCCGAGGCGGTCGAGATCACCCCGGCTGCCGAAGGCGCCGACGCCGAGGCGGCCGCCGGCTCGATCGTCATCGACCGCATCACCGCCTGAGCCACCGCTGCCCGGAATACCAGCGCATAGACCTAGGACATCAGCGCCCAGACCTGGAACACCACCACACAGACCTGACGCAGCACCGCACAGACCTGAGACACCACCGCGTCAGTCTGAACCCGAACCACCCTGACATCCGCTACGAGCCTCGAAACCTACGAGACACCGAACCTGAAGGAGATGCGATGACCGCACGCACCGACGTCGCCCGCATGATCGATCACACCCTGCTCAAGCCGCAGAGCACCGCCGCGGATGTCGCGGCCCTCGTCGCCGAAGCCCAGGAGCTCGGTGTGCTCGCCGTGTGCGTGTCACCGAACATGCTGCCGCTGATGAACACCGGCGACCTCGTCGTCGCCACTGTCTGCGGCTTCCCCTCCGGTGCCCACCACGGTGAGGTCAAGGCCGCCGAGGCAGCGCTGTCGGTCCGCCAGGGGGCAGCCGAGGTCGACATGGTCATCAACCTCGGGCTCGCTTTGGCCGGTGACTTTCGCGGTGTCGAGGCGGAGATCCGCGAGGTCGTCAGCGCCTGTGCCGAATCGGGCCGTGCCATCGGCAGCGAGGCGATCGTCAAGGTCATCATCGAATCCGCCGCGCTCGACGACGCCCAGATCGTCGCCGCCTGCGAGGCCGCCGAAGCCGCAGGTGCCCACTTCGTCAAGACCTCGACAGGCTTCCACCCGGCAGGCGGCGCTTCGGCGCACGCCGTCAAGCTCATGCGCGAGACCGTCGGTGACCGCCTCGGCGTCAAGGCCTCCGGCGGCATCCGCGACGCCGCTGCCGCCCAGCAGATGATCGACGCCGGTGCCTCCCGCCTCGGACTCTCGGGATCGGCTGCCGTGCTCGACGGCTTCGAGAGCTGATCGCCGGGACTGATCGCACGCACTGCGTCGAGAATGCCGGACGCGCCCGGGGAAGACTCCCGGGCGCGTTCGCGTGAGGTGGTGCTGCGCCGGTGGGCGGGGTGGCCGAGCTGCTGGTGGGCGGGGTGTCCGAGCTGTTGGTGGGCCGCCTACCCGAGTCAGAGCCCGAAGAACAGCGTCAGATCCGCCCGCATCTGCTCCAGACGTGCCCGGGCTGCCTCGATCTGCGTCAGCTCCCCGACCGCTTCGAGATAGCACTTGAGTTTCGGCTCGGTACCCGACGGGCGGATGATGACCCGGTCACCGGCGGCCGTCAGCAGCATCATCCCGTCGGTCGGCGGCAGCTGCGCTGATCCCTCCGCCAGGTCGGCCACCTCGGTGACGTCATGGCCAGCCAGCTGCGCAGGAGCCGCGGCGCGCAGCCGGGCCATCGCCTCGCCGATGAGCGAGGTGTCGGTCAGCCGGAACGTCAGCGGCTGGGTGACGAATGCTCCGTCACGCGTGCGGATGCGCTCGAGCTCATCATCGACGCTGCGGCCCTGCTCGGCCAGCGCCGAGACCAGGGAGGCGAACACGACACCGGCTGAGATGCCGTCCTTGTCGCGCACGACCTGCGGGTCGACGCAGTAGCCCAGCGCCTCCTCATAGCCGAACGCCACATCCGGGACCCGGGAGATCCACTTGAAGCCGGTGAGTGTGGCCGCATGCTCAAGCCCATGGAACTTCGCAGCCGCAGCCAGCGCGCGGGAAGATACGATCGAATTGGCCAGCACCGCGTTCTGGGGGCTGCGGGCGGCGATGTGCTCGCCGAGCAGCAGGCCCACCTCGTCACCGGTCAGCTGCCGCCAGCCGCTGGCACCTCCCGCCGTGCCGACAGCAGCTCCTCCAGCAGCGCCAGCCGAAGCGCCCGCAGCCGGGCCGACCGAAGCGCCCGCAGCTGGGCGCACCGGAATCGCCGCTGACATGCGATCGGCATCCGGGTCGTTGGCGATGATGAGATCGGCACCGACCTCATCGGCCAGCGCGATCGCGGCATCGAGGGCGCCGTCCTCCTCGGGGTTGGGGAAGGTCACCGTCGGGAAGTCCGGGTCCGGCTGCTCCTGCGCGGCCACCGCATGGACATCATCGAAACCCGCGCGTTCGAGTGCCGCGCGCATCGTCGCCCCACCGACCCCGTGCAGGCTCGTGATGACGATCCGCAGCGGTGCAGTGCGCACCGCACCCAGCCGCTGGCCGAGCGCATCGATCGAGGAGAGATAGTCCTCTACGATCTGCTCACCGACCGTCTCCCACCCGGACTCGGCACGCGGGGTGCCAGCGACTGTGGCGATCCCGGCGATATGGGCGGCGATGAGGTCATCGAAGGGCGGGACGATCTGCGCACCGGCCCCCGCCTCGGCGGCGGCAGCAGCGGTTGAATCTCCCTGCCGCTGAAGCACCGTCTGCAGGGGGCGGGCGCCGAGGTAGACCTTGTATCCGTTGTCCTGCGGCGGATTGTGGCTGGCGGTCACCATGACCCCGGCATCGGCGTTGAGGTGGCCGAGAGCGAAGGCGAGCACGGGTGTCGGCAGCTTGTCCGGCAGCAGCAGTGCCTTCCCGCCGGCAGCTGTGACGACGGCAGCGGTGTCGCGGGCGAAATCGGCTGAGCCGTAGCGGGCATCGCAGCCGATGACGACCCGGAACCCCTCACCGAGAGTCTCGCACAGGAACCCAGCGAGCCCAGCAGCTGCGCGGATGACGACCGCTCGGTTCATCCGGTTCGGCCCGCCCCCGAGCGCCCCGCGCAGACCGGCGGTGCCGAAGGACAGGGGAGCGGCGAACCGGTTCTCAAGCTCGGCGACCGCGGCGGCATCGCCGGCTGCGCCGTCCGACCCGATGGCGGCCTCCAGCAGTGAGGTCAGCTCCGTGCGGGTCTGCTCATCGGGGTCATCGGCGATCCAGGACTCGACGATATCGGCGTCGAAGCCCTCAGTGAACACCGTTGGCGCAGGCGGCTGCGGAGGCGGGGCCGGCTGTGGAGGCTCGGCCGGCTGCACAGGCTCGGCGGGCTGCGGAGGCTGGGCGGTGCTCATCAGTCCTCCTGGGCGATCGCGCCGACGATCTCGGCGAGCAGCCGCGAGATCCGCGGGCCCGCGGCCTTGCCGGCGGCGATGACCTCGGAGTGGTCGAGCGGTTCGTCGCTGATCCCGGCGGCGAGGTTGGTGACAAGCGAGATGCCGAGGATCTCAAGCCCGGCTTCACGGGCGGCGATCGCCTCGAGTGCGGTCGACATGCCGACGAGGTCGGCGCCGAGCGCACCGGCCATCCTCACCTCGGCCGGAGTCTCATAGTGGGGTCCGCGGAACTGGGCGTACACACCCTCGGGCAGGTCACTGTCGATCGAGCGGGCGAGCTCACGCAGCCGCGAGGAGTACAGGTCGGTCAGGTCGACGAACGTCGCGCCCTCCAGCGGGGAGGCGGCGGTGAGGTTGATGTGATCGGAGATGAGCACCGGGGTGCCGGGGCCCCATTCGGGGTTGAGTCCGCCGCAGCCGTTGGTGAGCACGAGCGTTTGGCAGCCGGCGGCAGCTGCGGTCCGCACACCGTGGGCGACTGCACGCACGCCGCGGTCTTCGTAGAAGTGGGTGCGGGCTCCGAGCACGAGCGCATGCTTGGCCTCAGCACCGGAGCCGGGGCCGTTGATGCGCAGAGTGCGCAGGGTGCCGCCGTGGCCGGCGACGACGGGGGAGTGGAAGCCGGGCACCTCGGCGGCCGGCACCTCGGAGATGGTCTCACCGATGAGCTCGGCGGCCTCACCCCAGCCCGAGCCCAGGACGAGGGCGATGTCGTGGTGGTCGATGCCGGCGGCGTCGTTGAGGACGGTGGCTGCCTGCGTAGCTGCGGCGGTAGGATCGCTGATGTGTGAGTCGCTCATGGTCTGAGATTATCAGCGGGGCTCGCCGCCTGCCGGAACTGAGGAAAGGAACGCGCCCGTGCACATCCGTCCCTTCACCGACGGTGACGACCTGCGACTCAACGACGTCTTCCACGACGCCGCGAACCCTGCTGAGTATGCCGCGCGCAGCCTCTTCCGCGCCGACTCCGAGTCCCCGCTGTCCCGCTGCGTCGTTGCTTCGCTTGACGATGAGGCTCCCGGGGCCGAGGTGCTCATCGGAGCTGCTGCAATCGCCGCCTCGCCAGCCCACCCGCACCGTGCGTGGGCGCATGTCGAGGTCGCCGAGCCCGAACGTCGCCGAGGTGTCGGTGCGGCTCTGCTGGAAGCCGCCCGCGAGGCGGTGGCTGGCACGGAGCTGATCGACCTGCCGCTGCGTGGGCGGGTGGCCGTCGGTTCTGTCGGCGCTGCCGCTGCCAGAAGCCAGGGTGCCGGTCTGCTGTTCACCACGCGGGTCATCACGGTCAAGCCATCGGCCCTCGGTGGGCTGGGCGCTGACCGGCTGGAGGACTTCGAGGTCACCGCCACCGGTTCAGTGGCGCTCACCCGGGCGTTCGCGGCCTGGTATGCCGGCGTCAATGCCGCCGACCCGGCGGCTGAGATGTCGATCGGCGAGGTCAACCGCCGGTTCCTCTCCGAACCGACCGGCGCCTACGGTGCTGCGCTTATGCGCCGAGACGGCGAGGTCTCGGCGTTCGCGGTTTCCTACCCGCACGAGGACGGCGCAACCGAACTCACCCTCGGAGCCGCGTATGACGGCAAGATCGGTCTCGCCAACCGCGGTGAGAACGCCGCTGAGTTCACCGTCGACCGCAATGATCCTGGCTTCCAGGCAGGTCTTGAGGACACCGGTGCACTGCTGGCCCGCCTGTCGACCGACACCGAGGTCGTCGTCGAGGTCACCGACGAGATGCCGGTCGTCTCCGAGCTTATGGACGGGCTCATCTCCGCAGGGGTCGCCGAGGTGCTCTACACCTACGAGACGATCTCACTGCCGTGACCGGCAGCAGACCGGACGTCGACGGGCAGGGCGAGTGACCCGGAGACGAACCATGCCCAGCCTGCCGGTGGCAGCGGCAGATCCCGCATTCCCAGCGCTGCCAGCTCAGTCGGCTGCCGCAGCCCGAGCAGCAACTGCGGCCCCGTCTTCGTCACGGCACACAGCGGAGAGCTATAGGGCAGCTGGGCGGTCAGCGGATAGCTGATCGCGCAGTACTGCGCCGAGGCGGCGAGTGCGGCGGCAGTCGGGTCTGCGTCGTGCGCGTCGATGAGCGCCATGACCTCCGGAGACTGACCGTCGGCCGGTGGTTGCGCGAGGCCCGACAGCAGCGGCTGGCAGAGTTCTGCCGGGCCGCGGAGGGTGAGCACAGGTCCGTCGACATCTGGGGCCCAGATGATGTTCTCACCGAGCGGTCCCTGCCCGAGCCTGAATGACACTGCTCCGGTCGCGTTGCGCTGGAACCCTCCGATGTCGCATCCACCCGGCCCGGCCGCACCGACCTGGTTCACCCGGCCCACCCGGCCCACCCGGCCCACCCGGCCCACCCGGTCTGCCCGGCCTGCCCGGTCTGCCCGGTCTGCGCGGCCCATCCGGCCACTCTGATCAGCTTCGTCCATCTTTCCGCCGACCGCTGGGTCGATCTCAGGCTCCACGAGCTGAACGGCCACGCCCTCTCGCGCGTTCGCCGGCGCGGGTTGGCTGCGCGCCGCCGGCCCGAGCACGACGGCACGGCCGGGCGGCCACACACCAGCAAAGCGCCCGGCAGGCAGTCCGTAATGGAGCGAGTCCTGGGCATCATTGGTCGGGAAGACGATCCGGGTGGAAGCCCGTGCAGCGATCGGCGAGTGAAGGAACCGGCGACCTGCCACTACGACGAACATCGGCGCTGCTGTCCCTCCGGCCGTCAGCAGCTGCGCGAGCCTGTCCAAGCGTCGCGACGTCTCATGCCGGGCTGTCAGTGCCTCGTAGTCGTCGATGCACAGGCAGACATCGCCTGGGCTGAGGGTGCCGAGGTCGAAGAGCGCGAGCAGATACTCCAGCGTCCACGGGTGATCGTGGCTGAACGTCACGAACGCCGAACCGGCCACAGCGGAGGCACTGAGCGATGGGGACGACAGCATGATCACCGACTTCCCGTGCGCTAAAGCCGCCTGCCCGCACCGCAGCAGCGCACTCGTCGCTCCTGCACCGCTGCCTCCGGTGATGACGACGGACCCGTCACGGCCAGGGTCGTATCGCCACGGCTCTGAGACCCCGTCATCGGGAAAGTCGAGGATCCCCAGCAGCGCGGGATCTCCGTCACCTGCCGCGCGGACCGGCAGCGGCGGCGGGATGACCCTATGCGGGGCAGGCAAGCGTTGTGCGGCCTCTTGTGAGGCGTCGGCAAGTGCGCTGACGGTCAGGGCCGGCGGCTGCGGCGGTGGCACTAACCGCAGCCGTACACAGCCGGACGCCACACCTCGCGACGCTGACGGCCCGTCGCCCAGGCGCGTCCACTGCACCTCGCAGTGCTCAGCCTCCTCGCTACCGGCACCCGCCGCACCCGTCTGTGCCCCCGCCTCGTCAGCGGTGATGTCGATGGTCGCCGCGCGAAACGGGACTGGCGCACCGCCGTCACTGAGGAACCCGAGGCCCGGTTGCTCAGGTGGGATGCCGGCCGCGTCCTCACACTCGATGACCTCACGCGAATCGACGCCATCGCGCACCCGCAGCGCGATGCGCAGATTGATATTGGCTTTCATCCGCGGGGTGACGATCCCGGCCGGGCGCTGGGTCGCGAGGACAACGTGGATGCCCAGCGACCGGCCCACCGCAGTCAGCGACTCGAGCACCTCAGTGCCGGCCGGATGCTCGGTGATGAGCGCATGGAACTCATCGATGATGACGACCAGGCGCGGCAGAGGCTGCTCCGGCGTCCGTCTGCCGGCGCCTGAGTTGAACGCTTCGATGTCGGCCGCGCCGTGCTCGGCGAGCAGCCGCTCCCGGCGCAGGATCTCAGCGCCGAGGTTACGCAGCGTGCGCATCCCGGCCGCCGGGTCGAGGTTGCTCACCACCGCATCGGTGTGAGCGAACGCGGAGAACGGGGTGAAGGCCGCCCCGCCTTTGAAGTCGATGAGTACGAATCGCAGCTCGGCGCTGCTGAATCGGGCCGCCAGCGATGCGATCCATGTCTGGAGCAGCACCGACTTGCCGCTGCCTGTCGTGCCGGCCAGCAGCGCATGAGGCCCGGAGGTGAACAGATCGATGATCGCAGCCCCGCCCGGCCCGCGCCCGAGCGGCACCGCCGACCGGTCACCGGCGGCATCAGCAGCTCCACCGGGCCGCTCCTGCCCATCGAGCAGCTCGCCGAGAGTGCACTCCTGCTGCCAGTCAGGCAGGGGCGGCTGCCACGCCCGGTTGAGGGCGAGGAACCGCTCGGGACGCATCCGCGTCGGTTCGATCTCGCCGGTGAGCGGACGGGGGAGATCTTCGGGGGCCCCTGCCGGGAGCTGGAGGCGTGCTGCGCCGTCGTCGCTCACACGCAGCAGCCACGTCTCGACGCCGCGGCCCCGGTCGCCGCCCGGCCCGATGTGTACCTCCACGTGCTGCTGAGCATCGGCCGCTGGCCGGCCTGCCACCTCGACGACTCCCTCCCCGCCGCGTGCCGTCAGGGGCAGTGCCGCCAGTTCAGGGCAGACGGCCAGCAGCTGCGCAGCCGTCAGATGGACTGCCAGACTCCGGCTGGTGAGCTGGGAGAGCACCGCCCGCAGCACCGCAGCGACCTGCACCAGCGGGCCCTCGACCTGCAGGCGCTGGAGCGTGAAGTCGATGATAATCGGCACCGTGTCAGCCGCCGAGTAGTGCCGCTGCCCGAACTGCGCACCCGCCGACAGGTGCTGGTCGAGATACCGGCGTTCTGCCAGAGCAAGCGGATCCTCCGTCGCCGAGCCTGTGGTCTCCTGCGCCGTGATGGGAATGTCCCGGACACCGCCGGGCAGCAGCGCGGGCCCCAGTCCGATCGTCGTCTCCCCGCCGGTGAGTCTGCGCCGGTGGGCGGCATCGAGTGCCTGCTGATTGGACTCGGCCAGTCGGTGCAGACAGTCCCGCACCGCTGCCCGATAGTCCCGGCAGGCGCGCAGCACGTCGCGCCGGTAGCGGCTCCGCCCGGTGAGGTACATGATCCCGGCGGTGACCGGACCGGAGATGCTGAAAAGCAGGAACATCCACATCTGTGTGAAGACTGCTAGGGCGATGCCGATCGCAATCGGAGCTGTGTACATCAGCCACGAGGGCGCACGCGGCCGGGCGACGGTGGCGATCCGCGGCCAGCCGACAGGTGCCGCGGTGGTCGGCTGACCGGTGTGCGGGAGCGTCTGCGGTGGAATGAGGCGGGCAGCGGTGCTGCCGAAGGCGGTCACGGCGGCAGTCGCCGCCAGCGGGATGCTGCGCATACCGCCCGATTCGCTCACCTGGATGCCCGAGGGGGCGTTGCGCAAGGTGAGCAGCTCCCTCGAAAGGTACGGGTCGGCCACAGCGATATCGGCCGCAGGCGTTCGTCCCATCGTCCACGCTCCGATCGGCAGCGGGTGCGCGAAACCGGCGTCCGGGCCGCTGAGGTACTCGATGATGCCGGTGCGTTCGGCCGGCAGCACAGCGACGGGAGCGAGCCGGTCGGCAACCGGGCCAGGCGGAGGTGCGGCGATCGCATCGTCGCAGGCGGGCTCATCATCGAAGATGACCAAGGTGGCTGCCGCTGCCTGCGCCCAGGTGCGCCACGGGTCGGTGAGCACCGGCGGCGGCTCGGCCCCGCAGGGCACGACGCGCGGCTGACCGGTCAGGTGGCCCAGCCCGATGCGCGGCAGGAAGTCATCGAGGAACGCATCGAGCACCGATTCGGCCGTCGGCCGCCCAGCGGCGACCACGCGCGCACTGTGCAGCGAGAACTCGGCGATGACGTAGACGATTCCACTCGGCATGACAGCACGGTAGGAACAACGGCACCCTGCCGGTCAGCATGCCGCGCATGCTGTGGACGACCGGCAGCGTCCACACGCGTGCGCGCGCCAGCCCGATCAGCTGTCCACAGCCGGCTCCGCCTCGGCGGCGGCTCACCGGTCAAGACGCAGACCGCCACGGGAGGTGGCTGCAGCCTCGAGCGGCACCCCGTCCGGGACGAACGGTGAGAGCGCCACCGGCCGGAACCGCGTCGTGATCGTCACCTCGACAGTCGAATCATCGACCGCTCGGCCGCGCACGCCCACCCGCTGGAACCTCTCAGCGCGCGGCACCTGCCGCAGGTAGTCGTGGGCGCGGGCCTGCACCTCGGCGTCGGAGAACTCGATCCGCGGTCCCGAGCCCTGATAGGAGGGCTGGAAGCTGTCAGCGGCGCTGAGCGCAGCTGAATCCGCCAGCGCGTAGAGCTTGCGCTGGGCGAGGTAGATGTCGCTGATGACAACGGCGAGGAAGATGAGCGTCAGGCCGATCGCGGTGAACCCGATCGCCAGCGGCGTGATCGACCCGTCATCGTCGCCGAGTCTCAGTATCCGACGCTTCCGGGTGCCGGCGTTCATGGCTGCCCGCCTGCCGCGCGGTGCGGGTAGATGACGTCGGAGTGCTCCGCAGTGACCGTCAGGTGCGGGGTGCGCTGCGGGCCGAAGATCGCCGGCACACCGGGGACCGGGATGCGCGCGCGGACGTGTGCGGTGACGATGTCCCCGGCTTCGGTGCACGAGTCCGAGCAGCGGAAGGTCACATCATAGGTGGCGTCCTCGACACCGAAATCAGCGAAGTGCAGCTGTGCCAGCGCCTCAGCCCGGGCCTGCGCGCTGTCGGGGTGTTCGGCTGCCACGCGAGCAGCGTTGATCGCCGTTGTGTTCGTCGCGTAGGACCCGGCCTGCAGGTGCCCGAGGGTGAGGAGGAGGTAGATGAGCGGGATCAGCAGCACGACTGAGGCGAAGATGAACTCGATCGGCGCGGTTCCCTCATCATCGCTCAGCTGCCGGCGCAGACCCGGCGTCACCGGCCGCCTCATCCGTCGATGTCCTCAACGAGGGCGCGGCCGCTGAGCTGCCAGGTGCCGGTGGGCCCCAGTAGCCCGATGACCGGGACGGGCGTGGTGACGGTGACGGTGACGATGTCCTCTCCGCCGTGGGTGCTGTAGTCGACGTCGATGCGCTCGGCGTAGCGGCTGCTGACCGTCTCGCTGATGAGCTGCTGCGTCAGCTCGGCACCTTCTCGCGGCGCGGCATCAGGCAGGGAGGCGAGCCGGGCCCCGGCGACTGCGGAGTCGATGACGGTGTTGCGCACATGCATCGCCAAGCCCAGCTGGATCACGGCGAGGAACACCAGGCTCAGCAGGGCAGCGACCATGACGAACTCGGCGACGGCGACACCGGCGTCGCTGCCGAGACCGCGTCTGCGGCGGCTGCTGCGAGAGACGCCCGGGCGGCTCTCAGCTGTGCGGGTCACGCTCACCCGCCTGAACCGCGCACCTTCGACATCGAGTCTTCGAACATCGACGTGAAGGCATCCCCGGCCAGCGCCCACAGGGCCACAACGAGTCCGGCGGTCATCATCGTGATGAGCACCCAGCCGGGCACGTCGCCACGATCCGGGCTGGTCTCCCGGCGGCCGCGCTCGGCGCGCCCGGGCAGGTAGGCGAAGGGGTCGATCACGAAGGCGACGACAAGCAGGTGCCAGCAGGTCCACCGGCCGGTGGGCGCTTGGCCAGGTGGGGGTGTGCACGGGGTGCGAGTCGGGGTGGTCATGGTTTCTCCTTTCGGTGTGCCGCCGGCAGGCGGCCGGTATCAGATGCCGCGGCAGTCGCTCGGCCAGGACGGCAGGTCAGGCGGCCAGGACAGCAGGTCAGTAGGACAGGTTCAACACCGCCAATGAGGGGAAGATCGCGAACAGGACGGTGATGGGCAGCACGAAGACGACGACCGGAACGAGCATTCCGACTTCCTTCTTGCCGCTGAGCTCCATGAGCTGACGGCGGCCCTCGTCGCGGACGTCCGTGGCCTGGGCGCGCAGCACCTCGGACAGCGGAGTGCCGCGGGCGATCGCGACGGCCATCCCGTCGACGAACTGCGCGATCGACTGGATGCCGGTGCGCTTGCCGAGGTGGTCGAGCGCCTCAACGAGAGGGGTGCCGGTGCGGGCCTCAGCGAGCGTGTAGGCGAGCTCCCGGCTCAGTTCGCCCTCCGTTGCGCGGCAGGCGCGGTCGAGCGCATCGACTGTCCCCTCACCTGCGGTGATGGACAGGGCCAGCAGTTCGGCGATCGTCGGGAACTCCGCCAGAATGCGTGTCTCACGCTGCCGCACTCGGTATGAGAGCCACCAGTCGTTGAACAGATGCCCGGCGACGGCCCCGAAGATGAGGCAGCCGAGGATGATGAATGGGTGCGGCCCCCGGCTGACCGACACGAACGCCGCCAGCAGCGCACCGGCGCCGAACCCGCCGGTGATGAGCAGCAGCTGCTGCGCCCGGAACCGTTCGATCGTCTCCCCGGGCCCGAGGCGGTCGAGACGTGCGGTGATCCCGGCGTTGGTCGTCAGGCGGGAGGTCAGCCACGATCCTGCGCGGTTGAGCCAGGAGGTGAGAATCCCGCGCACGCCGGCATCGGCGGGTTCGGTCTCGGCGAACAGGGCGGCGATCCGCGGCTGATCGCGCAGATATGGGGCGATGCGGTCAGCGAGGGTGATGCGGTTGAAGACCGGCCAGCTGGTGACGAAGAACGCGAGCGATAGCCCGAGCACCAGCCCGGTAGTGATGATGACAGCAGGATGGGTCGGGTCGATGCGCGCCGATCCGAACGGGCCGAAGGGAATCTCAAAGGGCATGGCGCACCGTCCTCATCGCAGCACTCGCGGTTCAGAGGGCAGCCGGCCGATGCGCTTCATGGCGCTGTAGGCGACCAGTGAGACTGCGAGGCCGGCGAGCAGCAGCAGCGAGCCTGTAGCCGAGTTGTATGCCTGGGCAGTCTCCGGCCGGGTGGCCAGCAGGGCGAGCACCACCCAGGGGGCGGCGACCGCGAGCCGGGCGCCGGTGACCGTCCAGCTCTGCCGTGCCTGCATCTCCGAACGGGTGCGGGAGTCATCGCGCAGGAACTGGCTGAGCGTCTTGAGCATCGTGCCCAGATCGGTGCCGCCGACTTCGCGGGTGACGGCCAGTGCGGCGACGATCCGGTCGGCGACCGGGTCGGCGCAGGCGGACTTGAAGGCGGTGAGCGCCATGGAGAACGATCCGGTCGCCCGGTACTCCTCAGCGAAGACCGCGAACAGCGGACGCAGCGGCTCGGGCCCGCGCTGGGCGAGACCGCCGAGCGCCTCGGGCAGGGCGAGACCGGCACGCACGCCGGAGTTGAGGTGGTCGATCGCCTCCGGCCACAGCGCCCGGCGGGCGACAGTCCGCGAGCGCGCCCGGTGCCGCACCGCGTAGGACGGCACGAGTGCAGCGAAGAAGGCGAAACAACCGGCGATCGCGATGGCGTTCGTGACCGCATAGGCGAAGAGGAACACGATCCCGGCGGCGCCCAGCCCGCCGAGCACGAGGTGGTAGGGGCGAAGCCGGGGCAGGCCAGCGGTGGTGAGCATGTCCTGGGTGTCACGGATGAAGCGCGGCGGCTCGGTCTGCCGTGGCGGGGACTCCCAGCACGACCACCAGATGAGGAACAGTCCGATCCCGATACCCAGCCCGCACAGCGCTCCACTCAGCGACGTCGTCATTGTCGATCACGCCGCTTCGAGCACGGTGTGGATGTCGTGACCGAGCTGCGCGAACCGCTCGCCGAGGTGGGTGTAGCCGCGCCCGCGCACCAGCCGCCGGTCCGCGGTGGAGGTGAAGACGGTTTCGAGTTCGATGACCTCACCTTCGATGCCGCCGGGAACTGCGACGATCTCCTCGACGCGGCGCTGTCCGCTGCGGTCGAGGCGCATGTGGACGACGAGGTCGACGCAGCTGGCCACGGTCGGGGTGACGAACGTCGAGCCGATGTTCGGGCCCGCCAGAAGCGGCAGCGTGCACAGCTTCGTCACTGCGGCCCGCGCGGAGTTCGCGTGGATCGAGCCCATCGACGGCAACCCTGAGTTCATCGCCACGAGCAGGTCGAAGCTCTCGGCCTCGCGCACCTCGCCGACGATGACGCGATCAGGCCGCATCCGCAGCGCCTCCTTGACAAGGGTGCGCAGCGTCACCTCGCCGGTGCCCTCCAGGGACGCCTGCCGGCACTGCATCGGCACCCAGTCCCGGGAGGGAACTGAGAGTTCGAAGACCTCCTCGCACGTCACCACCCGGTCGCGGACCGGGATCGCGCCGGTGAGCGCGTTGAGCATCGTCGTCTTGCCCGCCTGGGTGGCACCGGAGACCAGCACATTGGCGCCGGCGGCCACGGCAATGGAGAGGAACTGCGCCGCCGCCGAGGTTAGGGTCCCGAGCGCGACGAGGTCGCCGAGATTGCGGGTGCGGGTGATGAACTTGCGGATGTTGATCGCCGGATGTTTGCGGGTGATGTCCGGCAGTACGACGTGCAGCCGCGAACCGTCGGGCAGCGAGGCGTCGACGAAGGGGCTGGAGAGATCGACCCGCCGACCGGTGGTGCGCAGCATCCGCTCGATGAGTTCGTCGACATCGGCGGCGCTCAGCACGGTGGTGGTCAGCTCGCTGACGCCGTGCCGGCTCACGAAGATCTCGCTCGGCGAATTCAGCCAGATCTCTTCGACCTCAGCGTCGTCGAGGTACTGCTGCAACGGCCCGAAGCCCGAGACCTGGTCGAAGATCTCCCGGCAGGTCTGTTCGACGTCGGTAAGCAGAGGAAGGGAGCCTGCCAGCGTCCGCTCGTCGTAGTCGTGGACGGCCTGCACGACGAGCTCTCGGGTCGGAGCCGGTTCGGTGCGCGGGTCGATGCCGCGTCTGCGGATCTCCTCGCGCACCTCTGCGGCAATGATCTCAGCTGCGTTCATCTGGGGTACCTTCGCTGTTCGAGGGGCCTTTCATGTGCCGCAAGTCATATAAGAGTGTGATTCAAATTATCGGGTGTCTCCCAGCCTTTCAAGAGGTTGCGCACAAACTGTGGAAAGAACGCATAACCTGTATCGTCCGCTGTCACCGTCTCGGCACCTGTGCCGACGTGGCAGGATGGATCCATGAGTCACAATGAAGATCCGGTCGCCGGAATCCGGATCGGGCACGCCAAGCGCGAGGCGGTCATCGACACCCTCCGCGATGCCGCCGCTGATGGCCGCCTCACCCCCGATGAACTCGATGAGCGCATCGGCCGCGCCGCGGAGGCCCGCGTCTTCGGTGACCCCGATGCACTCGTCGCCGGTCTTCCGGTCCCGCGGCCGTCTGATCAGCTGCGTGCCCTCGGCGCCCTGCGCTGAACTCTGCGACGCACTCCACTTCGACGCAGATGTCGAACGGCAGTTCGGCCGTAGACACCGCCGAAGACATCACCATCGTCTCCGCCTGCTCCGGCCACGGCGCCAGGCTCGCCCCGGCCACCGGCGAGGCGGTCGCCGCAGCACTGGTCGAAGGCATCGCTTTGCCGGAGCGCTTCGCCTTCGTCCGCGACTGAGCCGCAAACGTCGCGAGTCGGGCCGCAGGCATCATGCACTACGCTAGGGAGCACTATGGCCATTGACTTTTCTTCCGAGATCGCTGCCCTCAAACAGACCTACGCCTCGATCCGCGATGTCTCCGACATCGACCAGCTGCGCTCCGAGGTCGCAGAGCTGACCGAGGCTGCGGCGGCACCGGACCTGTGGGACAACCCGGATGAGGCACAGCAGGTGACCTCGAAGCTGTCCCACCGGCAAGGGCACTTGGAGAAACTCGAGAAGTTCGACTCCCGCATCGAGGACGTCGAGCTGCTCGTCTCGATGGCCGAGGACGAAGACGACGCCGACACCCTTGCCGAAGCCGAAGACGAGATCGGCAAGCTGCGCCGCGAACTCGACTCCCTGGAGATCGCCACGCTGCTCTCGGGTGAATACGACGAGCGCGCCGCGGTCATCACCGTCCGCTCCGGCGCCGGCGGCGACGATGCCACCGACTTCGCCCAGACCCTGACCCGCATGTACATCCGCTGGGCCGAGAGCAAGGACTACAGCGTCCAGGAACTCGACACCTCGTATGCGGAAGGTGCCGGCGTGAAGTCGGCGACCATCCAGATCAACGCCCCGTACGCCTACGGCACGCTCTCGGTCGAGGCCGGCACGCACCGGCTCGTGCGCATCAGCCCGTTCGACTCGAACGCCCGCCGCCACACCTCGTTCGCCGCAGTCGAAGTCATCCCGCTCATCGAGGCGACCGACCACATCGACATCGACGAGAACGACCTGCGCATCGACGTCTACCGTTCTTCAGGCCCCGGCGGCCAGTCGGTCAATACGACCGACTCGGCGGTGCGCATCACCCACGTGCCGACTGGCACCGTGGTGAGCATGCAGAACGAGAAGTCCCAGATCCAGAACCGGGCTGCTGCGATGCGTGTCCTGCAGTCCCGTCTGCTGCAGCTCAAGCACGAGGAGGAGGAGCGGGAGAAGAAGAACCTCGCCGGTGACATCAAAGCCAGCTGGGGCGATCAGATGCGTTCGTACGTCACCCACCCGTACCAGATGGTCAAGGACCTGCGCACCGGGCACGAGGAGTCCAATCCGCCGGCGGTCTTCGACGGCGACATCGACGCGTTCCTCGAAGCTGGCATCCGCTGGCGCAAGGAGCAGCAGAAAGCCGCCGAAGCCGAGGCGGAGCTCGCCTGATCTGACCGGTATCCGCAGGCGATCTCACACCGAACCGTGAGCGACTCGCCAGATGAAGTGCGCGCATTGGCCGATGGAAGTTCGTACAGTGGGAGCGATTGCCACTGTCCCTCTGCGATTGCGAACCTCATTTGATCACCTTCGAATCGGTCACCAAAGTCTACGATTCCAAGGCTCAGCCAGCCCTGAACGACATCTCCTTCACCGCTGAGGCCGGTGAATTCGTCTTCCTCGTCGGCGCTTCGGGCTCGGGAAAATCGACCGTCATCCGCCTGGTGCTGCGCGAAGAGGTGCCCACCGCCGGCCGGATCCGGGTGGCCGGGAAGTCCGTGGTCAAGATGCCCTCATGGCGGGTGCCGTACCTGCGCCGCAATATCGGCACCGTGTTTCAGGATTTCCGGCTGCTGCCGAACAAGACCGTTTTCGACAACGTCGCCTTCACCCTCCACGTCATCGGCAAGACCAGGGCAGCGATCTCGACTTTGGTGCCCGATGTGCTTGAAACCGTCGGATTGGAGGGCAAGCACAAACGCTATCCGCACGAACTCTCCGGCGGCGAGCAGCAGCGCGTGGCCATCGCCCGTGCAGTCGTCAACAAGCCGGCGATCCTCCTCGCCGACGAGCCGACCGGCAACCTCGACCCGATCACCGGCGACGAGATCATGGAAGTCCTGCAGCGCATCAACCGCGCCGGCACCACCGTGCTCATGGCCACCCACGACGGCGACATCGTCAACCGGATGAATCGCCGCGTCATCGAGCTGAGCAACGGCCGGATCGTCCGTGACGACGAGCACGGCAGCTACGGGGTGAGCGCATGAGGTTCTCCTTCATCCTCTCCGAGACGTGGAACGGCCTGCGCCGGAACATGTCGATGGTTGTCTCGGTCATCCTCGTCACGTTCGTCTCCTTGCTCTTCGTCGGTGCGGCCGCACTGCTGCAGATGCAGATTTCGGGTATGAAGGATTACTGGTACGACCGTGTGCAGGTGGCGATCTTCCTGTGCCCGCCGGATTCCGAGGCACCGACCTGCGCGACCGGTGAGGCGACGGCCGAGCAGAAGCAGCAGATCGAGACGGCCCTCGAAGGCGCTGACCTGAGCCCGTATGTCGAAGATGTCATCTTCGAGGACAAGGCGATGGCCTACAAGCTCTTCCAGGAGCAGTTCGAGGGCACCTCTTTAGAGGGCTCCATCCCCGAAGACCAGATGCAGGAGTCGTATCGAGTCAAGCTCGCTGATGCTGAGCAGTACGAGATCATCAACGAGTACTTCTCCGCCACGCCCGGTGTTGAGGAAGTCGTCGACCAAAACCAGCTGCTCGATCGGCTGTTCTCCGTCATGAACGTCATGACAGCGATCGCGATCGGCATCGCTGGGATCATGCTGCTGTGCGCTGTCCTCCTGATCGCTACGACGATCCGGCTCTCAGCGTTCTCCAGACGCAGAGAGACCGGCATCATGCGACTGGTCGGCGCTTCGAACATGTTCATCCAGCTGCCGTTCGTGCTCGAAGGAGTCATCGCTGCGGCGATCGGATCCCTGATGGCAGCCTTGGGATTGGCTGTGATCGTGCACTTCGGCGTCGCTGGTTGGTTACAATCGCAATTGGCGAGCTTCGACCTGGTCTCAGTCGCCGACGTCGCTCTCATCGCACCGTTCCTGGTGCTGGTGGGCGTGCTCATGGCTGGACTGTCCTCGCTCGTGACGCTGCGCCGGTACATGAAGGTCTGAGTGGGAACAGATGCTGAAGACGAACGGACGGATCCTTCCCGCGCTGCTGCTGGCAGCAATCGCCATGTTCCTCACGCTGCTGATGCCCGTGACCTCGGCAGTGGCGAATCCCAAAGAGCAGAAGAACCGGATCGACAAGCGCGTCGAGGAACTGCAGAAGGAGTTCCGCGACCTCGACAATGACCTCGCCCGCACCATCGCAGAGAAGGAAGCGGCCGAAGAGGAGATGCCCGGGGCTGAGGAAGCTCTCGGCCAGGCGCAGGAAGAACTCGAGGACGCACAGCGTGAAGACGAAGAACTCGGCGCCCGTCTGACGTCTGCCGAGAACGCCCAGTCGAGCCTGCAGGATGACATCAACAGGGGCGAAGCCGACCTGGACAAGAAGCAGAAATCGGTGACGAAGATCGCCCGCCAGGCGTACCAGAACTCCGGAGTCACTTCAGATGTGGCGATGCTGCTGCAGATGGCGAGTAAGCAGAACGGAGCTTCGGGAGCGACGCGCGTCGACTCGGCAGTGCGTGCGCAGCAGCGCAGCATCACTCAGCTGTCGGAGCAGCGTTCGCTCAACATGAACAACAAGGACCGCCTCGATGCAGTCACCGAGGAGATCGCAGACCTGAAGGAAGAAGCTGCGAAGGTGGTGCTGCGCAAGGAAGCTGCAGAACGCGACGCGAAGCAGAAGCGCGACGACCTGGACTCGCTCATCACCACGAAGGATGAGGCTTCCAAGCGCATCGAAGACAGTCGTGACGAGGCTGAGCGGCAGCTTGAAGAGCAGCAGGCAGAGCAGGACCGGCTTGCCAAGGAAGTCGAGGAGTGGGAGAAGGAGCAGGAGAAGAAGGGCCTGCCCACCGGCAACGGCGACCTCATCAACCCAGCGCAGGGATACCCGACCACCTCACCGTTCGGCTACCGCATCCACCCGATCTCCAAGCGGCGCAAACTGCATACCGGCACCGACTTCGGCATGGGTTGCGGCTCGCCGGTGCGCGCAGCCGGTGATGGTGTCGTCGTCTCAGCCGGATGGGCCGGTGGCTACGGCAACCGGGTCGTGATCTCCCACGGCAAGATGAAGGGCTCCAAGATCGCCTCGACCTACAGCCACAACTCCAGTCTCAAGGTGCGGTCCGGCACACGGGTCAAGCAGGGGCAGGTCATCGCCTCCTCCGGCACGACGGGTGCCTCAACCGGCTGCCACCTGCACTTCGAGATCATGCAGAACGGCTCGTACGTCAACCCGATGCCCTGGATCAGCTGATCCGGCCACCGGGTGTGGCCGAGCCGGCAGCCGGCCCAGCCACACCCGAAGGGGCCGCGTGTTTCACTGTGCGGTTATCAGACAACAATCGCTCAGCCCCTGTCCTATACAGCTGCGACCATGGCTGACACCGACTGTGCCGGTGTGCAGGTGCAACTGCAGGGGTGAGGGCGGCGAGGTTCTCATGACGGGTGTTCCTCTTCAGCTGAGAAGAGCCCGTCGTTCACGTCGTCGTGTGAGGCTGGGGAACCAGGCTGGGACTGGGCGCTGCCGGGCGCGGTACTGGCGATGAGTTCGGCATGCCGGCGGTGCAGCACAGACCCCGGCGGATGGGTCCTTGCTGTCGTGCCTCCCGGCAGCGTCCACGTCAGCACCCCTGTTCGGGGCTCGCGTCTGAGTCTGAACACTCCCTGCGTCTTGAGCTGATGGTGCTGTTTGCACAGCGGGTGCAGGTTCTCCATGGTCGTCGGACCGCCGCGGGTAGGGTGCCGATGATTGAAGGGCTCGATGTGGTCGAGCTCAGCTTTCGCCGCTGGCCGGTCGCAGCCGGGGGCGGTGCAGTGTCGCCAGCGTGCCACGAGTGCATGCCGCATGCGCGCACCGATCGTGTACGTCGTCGCGACATGGTCGAGGACTTCGCCGGTGGCTGGGTCGGTGAGCAGACGGTAGATCGTGTCTCCGCCCGAGCCGACCAGCTGGCGAGCGACGTCGGGGCTGATGGGGCTGCCGTCGACCGAGCCGGGAAGTTCATCGGCGGCCGGGCTCTCAGAGAGTGCCATGGCCGGGACGGTGATGGTGATCTTGGCCTGGCGCTCGAGCCACTGGCCGCTGGCGGGACATGAGATGGGCGTGTCGCTGAGCAGGTCGGCGAGATCGTCCGCCAATGGATCAAGTGGTGAAGCCGTGTGGCCGGAGGATTCCTGCCGCCTGGCCAGCGCCTGCTGAGCGAGGTCAAGCGTGTTGACGTCGCCGCCGATCGTCGCGCCGATGAGGAAGTCGTACTTCAGCTGCTCGAAGGAACGAGTATCGGCGAAGACATGGTTCTCCGGCAGGTCGAACCCGGCGGTGTATCCGCGGACCACACATCGGGCCATGCCCTCGAGCCGCGCGTGAAGCAGCGCGATCTCATGGGACGGGCCCTGGGCGATGAGTGTGCCGCGGCCGTGCTGGTCGTAGAACGCCTCGACCCGCCGGCGCTCACGGATCTGCTGGGCATGCTCGGCGCGCGTGACCAGCGCGGCAATCGCGGCCTTGACCTCCGAGAAGTACACGCTCTTCTTCGTGGCCGTAATCGTGGCCAGCAGCGTATCCAGCTGACCGAGGAGGGCCGGGTCGACTGATGCTGCCTGCCCGGCGGCGAAGACGAATCGATCGAAGCTCAGCACGCCCCCACGCACCTGTGCGGTGAGCTTCGGGAGCCCGATGAACGCAGTGGCAGCGCCGGTCACCCGTGACCACGCGGTGTTCGACGTGACATCGAGGGCGTGGGCAAGAGCGGCCAGCGTCGGTTTGCCGATGCGATCACGCAGCCAGGTGAGCGCCTCTGCGCGCGCTGCATCGGAAACTCCGCCTGCTGGTTGCGGTTCAACCGCAGTCTCAACCGAGTCGGCACCGGCAAGAGAGTGCAGCGCATCGACCTGCGTGTCGATGTTGTCACGGCTGTCGGCGCGGACGCGTTCGAGCACGACGCCGAACATCTCCTCATACCCCTGCAGCTGTGCCCGCTCGAGAGCGCTGAGGGACTGCTCGAACGCGCAGAACCGAGTCCGGTACGCCCCAGCAGGCGCCGGCACGCGAGCCTCAGCTGTCGCCGTCATCGCCGTCGCCTCCCTTCGCTGGTCGATTAAGTGTCTCCATCACACCACCAGGCACGGACAACGCAGGGTGACCAGGGACAACGCCAATCGCTGACGCACGGGGAGCCGCTACGATGATCGCCTTCCCCGTCATGTCCATCGCCCCTCTGCCGATCCGGTTCCGTCGTGCATCTCCACCACTGTCGCCATGACAGCATGAGGCACTGACATCGCGGGCTCACCAGGCCGAACACTCGAACACGGCAACGCGCTCGCACACGGCAGCGCGCTCGCAACCGGCAGCTGGCTCGCACACCAGTCACCGCCTCGGGAACGGTGCTCACTGTGAGCACAGGACCCTGTGCGCCATCCGGTACAATGGTGCCTTCGTGCGCGCACGCGTGCGTCCAAGAGAGGAGAGGAGGAGCATGGCCAAGGAACAGGGCAGGAAGACGATCGCCAAGAACCGCCGCGCCCGATACGAGTACCACATCGAGGACATCTATGAGGCCGGGCTCGTCCTCACCGGCACCGAGGTCAAGTCGCTGCGCGAGGGACGCGCCTCGTTGACCGACGGCTTTGGGCTCATCTTCCAGGGTGAGGCGTGGTTGGAGAATGTCCACATCCCCGAGTATCTGCAGGGCACGTGGACGAATCATTCGGCCCGCCGCAGGCGCAAGATGCTGCTGCACAAGGACGAGATCCTCAAGATCTCGCACAAGCTCAAGGAATCCGGACGCACCCTCGTTCCGCTGGAGCTGTACTTCGACGGTTCGCGGGCGAAGGTCGAAATCGCGGTCGCGCGCGGAAAGAAGGACTGGGACAAACGCGAGACGCTGCGTCGCAAGCAGGATGAGCGCGAGGCCCAGCGCGCGATGTCGCTGCGCCGTCAGGCCTGATCCAGCGGAAGCGGAAGCGGTTCCGCCGCGCTGTTCACATCTCGTTGTGACCTCTCATCATCCCGTTCCCGAGGCGGGCCATCCACAGTGCTTTCGCCCGCGTTTAGCCTGTGGTTGGGTGTGGGTTGCAGGCACATTGTCCACACTGTCTGGGGATATGTGTGGATAACGGTTGAAATGCTGTGCATGATCAAGTCCGGACTGATTCCAGGTCAGCGTAGCCCTTCACCGTGCAAGCCGCTGATCAGCGGCGATGCATGATCGCGTGGGCTGTGATAGTGGCCAGTGCCGAGGTGAGGTGCAGGTGCCGCAAAGACTTGCCCCGCCGGGAATCGGCTGGGTTTCCACAGTTTTCTATGGGGGTTGTGGACAGCCGGCTGACGTGTGGATAACAGTGTGACCTGCGGTCATCGGCACCGCGAGCAGAGGCGGGAGTCGAACCGGTGCCCTGACTGCCGGTGCCATCGTGGCAGCGTCATCGCGGAGGTGTATGCGGGGCAGTGTCATCGTGTCGGTTTCTGCGTGGCAGTGTCATCGTGTCGGTTTCTGCGTGGCAGTGTCATCGTGGCGACGCCGTGCGGCATCTCAGCGACCCGCGGTCGGTGAGACCCGGGAATAGACTTGGGGGGCGTGTGTTGAGCTGATAGACTCACGGTCTGCCGTTGACGGACAGCCGCCCCGGGCGGACCCGCCAGCGGGTTGTTTGGAAAGTGAATATGGGGATGATCGGTTTCGACGTCGTTCAATGCGTCGGGAGAAGCGGGCCGAGAATGTAGAGTCATCTCGTTAACGTTCTCTGCAAAAAAATAAGTGCTAAGTCTAACGACCGCACCGAATTCGCCCTCGCTGCCTGATTTCAGCGAGCTGCGATTCTGTCAGTCTAGAGTCGCTTCCGCTCTAGTTTCTGGCATCAGCTAGGAAGCCACTGCCGCTGGCATATGTTGGGGATGTCAGCGGAACACTCACTCAACTCCGTTCGTTGGCCACCGTGTTCGTGCGAGGGCCAGGACCTAAGAGACGTTCTCACGAACTGCGCCCGGAGAAGTCCCGATAACTTGCCGACGGACGCGGGTTCGATTCCCGCCATCTCCACTCTCGACAAGCCCTGTGGGCCGGTGCACTACCGGTCTGCAGGGCTTTTGTCATGCCCACTCAGCCGTCGATCTCACCGCTCCCGAGGCGTCCCTCACCAGCTTGCCCAACGCCACCGCTGACCTGGAGTGACGATGGAACGCAGCCACTGCCGCGGGCGCGGGAAGCGCGGGGGATATACAGATGCTCCCACGCCGCAAAATGCGCTTGAACTGGTGATGAATGAGATATAGGTTACAGTGACGGCTTAACCGAGGAGGCGGTGAATCCCCGGCTGCCTCAGGCCATCCAGCGCGGGTATGTCGCGAAGGAGCGCTGCCGGCGGGGTGAACGACCTGGAAGGACGACATGCTCTCACACACTTTCCGGCGCTGTGCCGCCGGCACTATGGCGCTGGCACTCACAGCGCTGACCGCCACCAGTCTCACTGCGCCAGCGAGCGCCTCGACCGAGCAGGCCCCAGCCGATGAGTCGACGATGCGCATCGCCACCTCGGGCCAGGTCGACAGCTTCAATCCCTTCACCTCGATCTACCTCACACCCACTGCGATCAACCGCTACGTCTACGAGAGCCTCGTGCAGTACGACTCCACGGATTTCGGCCCCACCGAGGGGATGGCCGAGTCGTGGGACACAAGCGACGACGGCAAGGAGTGGACGTACAAGATCCGCGAGGGCATGAAGTGGTCTGACGACGAGCCGATCACCGCCGACGACGTCATCTACACCTTCACCCAGATGATGGAAGACCCCGCGATGGGCGCGGCGAACGGCTCGCTGGTGCAGAACTTCGACTCCGTCGAAGCCACCGACGACCACACAGTGACGATCACACTCAAGGAGCCCCAGGCCCCCAATCCGGGTGGGGAAATCCCGATCGTGCCCGAGCACATCTGGTCCGAAAAGGACGACCCGGCAGGCGACGACAATGACACCGAGGTCGTCGGCTCCGGCCCGTTCACGCTGGAGAGCTACGAGGCCAACCAGTCGATCACGCTCAAGGCCAACCCGAACTTCTGGCGCGGGGCGCCGAAGATCGACACGATCCAGTACGTCTACTACACCAACAGCGACGCCCAGGTCCAGGCCCTGCGGGCCGGCGACGTCGACTTCGTCACCGGCCTCAGCCCCGAGCAGCTCAAGGCGCTCGAGGGCGCTGACAATGTCGAGACGAACATCGGCAAATCCCGTCGCTTCACCGCCCTCGGCATCAACTCCGGCTTCGAGACCCCCGAAGGCGAGGCCTACGGCACCGGCGCAGAGGCGCTGCAGGACCTCAAGGTCCGCCGGGCGCTGCGCCTGGGCATCGACATGAACACGCTGCGCGAGCAGGTGATGCAGGACTACGCGACCGAGGCGACGAGCTTCGTGCCCGAATCGTTTGAGAAATGGCACCTGCCGAAGTCGGACAAGATCGTCTCCTCGGACCCGGAGGCGGCGAAGAAGCTGCTTGACGAGGCCGGCTGGACCGAAGGCTCCGACGGCATCCGCGAGAAGGACGGCGAGAAGCTGTCGCTGCGTCTGCTCACCGATGCGCAAGCGCCGACCGAGCAGACAATCGGCGAGTTCCTCACCCCGTGGATGAAGGACATCGGCGTCGAGCTCAAGGTCGAATCGAGCGACTCGGACACGATCGCCGACCGCTCTCTCGTCGGTGACTTCGACTTGTACATCACCGGCTGGTCGGTCACCCCGGACCCGGAGTTCCAGCTCTCGATCAACACCTGCGCTTCCCGCCCGGACGCGGAGGGCAACGGCCCGACCTCCCAGGACGGCTACTGCAGCGAGAAGTTCGACGAACTGTACGCCAAGCAGCACGCCGAGCTCGACGAGTCCAAGCGCATCGAGTACGTCCACCAGGCCCTGCAGCAGCACTATGACGACGTCGCGCAGATCACCCTGTGGTACCCCAGCCAGCTCGAGGCCTTCCGCTCGGACCGGTTTACTGGCTTCACCACCCAGCCCACCGACGGCGGCGTCATCGGCAACCAGTCCGGTTATTGGGGCTTCCTGTCCGCCGAACCGGCCGCTGAGGCCGACGCCGGTGACAGCGGGGGAGGACTCTCCGCGATCGCGTGGGTGGGCATCGGCATCGCTGTGCTCGCCGGCGCCATCGGCATCCCGCTGGCGCTGCGCCGCCGCAAGTCCGAGGACCGCGCCTGACCAGGTGGCCGGCTGATCCGGTGACTGGACACCCCGTGCCCGAGGCGGTGGGCTGCACCGGCGTGCGCCCCGCCTCGGGACCGGGCTCCGGTCACCATGAGCACCATGACTGCGCTGCGCACGTGTGCAGCAGCGTGTGGAAGGCAGGAGACTGACGTGTCAGTGAACGCAGAGACCGAGGCAGCCGACCCGCAGTCGGCCGACGGGCGGGAGGACATCGACGCACCCCCACCGGGGCAGTCCTTCGGCGGATACCTGCTGCGCAAGGTCGGCGGGGCGCTCATCAGCCTGCTGATGGTCGTGCTGCTGGGCTTCTTCGCCTTCAGGATCCTGCCCGGCGACCCGGTGCAGAAGATCGCCCGCGAACGCCAGATGAGCCCGGAGCAGATGGAGTTGCTGCGCGCCGAGTACGGCCTCGACAAGCCGCTGGTTGTGCAGTTCTGGGACTACCTCGTGGGCATCTTCACCGGCAATCTGGGCACCAGCTACGTCTACCGGCAGCCGGTCAGCCAGCTCATCGCCGAGTACGCCTGGCCGACCCTGCTGCTCACCGGCACGGCGGCGATACTCGCGATCGCCCTCGGCCTGTGGATGGGACAGCTGGCGGCCTGGAAGCGCGGTTCGCTGTTCGACAAGCTCACCACCTCGACCAGCCTCGTGTTCTGGTCGGTGCCGACCTTCTGGCTGGCGCTGCTGCTGCTCATGATCTTCGCCGGCCGGCTGCAATGGCTGCCGACCGGCGGAATGGTCTCACCTGGTGTCGAGTCCGGCAGCCTCGAATACGTCGTCGACGTCGCCAAGCATCTGATCCTGCCGGTCATCACGATGACCGCTGTCGTCTACGCCCAGTACCTCATGGTCATGCGCGCCTCGCTGCTCGGCGAGATGAGCGCCGACTACCTCACGACCGCCCGCGCCAAGGGCCTGCGCGAGGATGATGTGCGGCTCAAACATGCGGTGCCCAATGCGCTGCTACCGACGGTCACACTCGTGTTCATGCACATCGGCGGGCTCATCACCGGTGCGGTCACCGTCGAGACGGTGTTCTCGTGGCCAGGGCTGGGGAAGCTGACCTATGAGGCGATCTCGGGTCCGGACCTGCCGCTGCTGCAGGGCACCTTCGTCGTGTTCTCCTCGGCGATCATCATCATGAATCTGCTCGCCGACCTCATCTACCGGCAGCTTGACCCGCGTGTCAGGAGGGCATGAGATGGCACATTCCAGCACCAGCCAGCCCAGCACCAGCCAGCCCGGCGCTAGTAAGACCAGCCAGCCAGGCACCAGCAGGACCGGCCCAGCCACCGCCTCGGGTCCGGCCAGCCCGCGGGCACTGGCCTGGAACCGCCGCCTGGCCGCCGCACAGAAGAACTGGAAGGTCTTCTTGGAGGACCGCGCCGGAGTCGCCGGCGGGATCGTCCTCATCCTCGTCGTCCTCGTCGCCGCATTCGCCCCGCTCATCGCCGACCGGTCCATGCTCGACGTCACCCAGAACCTCGACCAGCCGCGCTACGCCCCGCCCTCGGCCGAGCACCCGCTGGGCACCGACAACTACGGCCGCGAACTGTGGGCCCGCCTCGTGTGGGGCGCCCGGGTCTCCCTCATCGTCGGCCTGGCTGCGACTGCGATGTCGATGGTCATCGGCACCATCATGGGCATGGCCGCCGGCCATTTCTCAGGGCTGTTCGGCGGGCTCATCATGCGCATCATCGACTTCTTCCTGGTGCTGCCCTCCCTGCTGCTGGCGATCGTGCTGTCCTCAGTGCTCGAACGCGGCGTCCTCACGATTGTCATCGCGATCGGCATCACCTCCTGGGCCGGCACCGCGCGCATCGTGCGGGCCCAGACGCTGTCGGCTGAGTCCCGGCTCTACATCGAACGGGCCAAAGTGCTCGGTGCCGGGCACTGGCACATCATCCGCACCCACCTGCTGCCGGCCGTCATGCCGCTCGTGCTCGCCAACACCACCCTGACCGTCGGCTCGGCGATCATCGCCGAATCGACGCTGGCCTTCTTGGGCCTGGGCGACACCACGCAGCAGTCGTGGGGCACGATCCTGAAGAACGCGATGGACGTCTCGGCCGCGACCTCGGGCTACTGGTGGTACATCCTCACCCCCGGGCTCGCCATCGTCGCGGTGGTCCTGGCCTTCACCCTGGTGGGCCGGGCCATCGAAGCCATCGCCAACCCGACTCTGAGGAGCCGCTGATGAGCAGAACCGACCCAGCCACCGCCTCGGGAGCCGAGCCGGCCGGCAGCGACCTTGTCTTCGACGACGTCTCGATCCTTTACTCCTCGCGCACCTCCCGCGGCGACATCGCCGCGGTCAAGAACGTCACCCTCGAACTGCCTGCCGGTGGCACCCTCGGCATCGCTGGCGAATCCGGTTCCGGGAAATCGACGCTCATCCTTTCGGCGCTGCGGCTGCTGCCGCACAATGCGGCGCTGACCGGTCAGGTGCGCTTAGGCGGCACCGACATCGCGGAGCTGAACTTCGGGCAGATGCGCGCGGTGCGCTGGTCGCAGGCCGCGATCATCTTCCAGGGCGCCCTGCACTCGCTCAACCCGGTCCGCCCGGTCGGCAAGCAGATCCTCGAAGCACTTGAACTCCACGTCAAGGACGACTGGCGCACCGATGCCGCCCGCAGCACGCGCATGCACGAGCTGCTCGGCCACGTCGACCTCGGACCCGAGATCGCGAAATCGTATCCGCATGAGCTCTCCGGCGGGCAGAAGCAGCGGGTCATGATCGCGATGGCGCTGGCCTGCGACCCGGACATCATCATCGCCGACGAGCCGACCACCGCCCTCGACGTCATCGTCCAGGAACAGATCCTCACCCGCCTGCGCGCACTCGTCGAAGCCCGCGGCATCTCGCTGCTCATTATCTCCCACGACCTGTCCGTCCTCGCCGCCGCCTGCGACCGGCTGGCGATCATGCGCGATGGCGAGATCGTCGAACTCGGCCCGTCTGAACAGGTGTGCAACGACCCTAAGGAGGAGTACACCCGGCAGCTGGCCGACGCGTTCCCCACCATCGGCGACCCGGACTCCCGGCTCAACCCGATGACCCGCAACCCCGCCCGCATCACCACCGACACCCCACACGAGATGACCGACGAGGTGATGCTCGCCGCCGAGAACCTCAACGTCACCTTCTCCGCCCGCGGGCGGACCGTGCGTGCTGTGCGCAACGTCGACCTCACCCTGCACCGCTCGGAGATCCTCGCCGTCGTCGGCCAGTCCGGTTCGGGCAAGACGACCCTGGCTCGCGCACTGCTCGGTCTGCAGCCACCGGATCGCGGCTCGACGCTCACCTTCCGCGGCAAGCCGCTGCCCACCTCGGCGAAGGGTCTGCGCGCGTTCCGCCGGGACGTGCAGATGATCCTGCAGGACCCGTCAGGATCACTCAACCCGGCATTGTCGGCGTACGAATCGGTCGCTGAGGGTCTGCGGGTGCAGAAGTTCACCGGCGATGAGCGCGAGCGCGTGCGCGAGAGCCTCGAATCGACTGAGCTCATCCCCGGTGAGGACTTCTTCGAACCGATTCCGCAGGAGCTCTCCGGCGGGCAGCGTCAGCGCGTCGTCATCGCCAGCGCGCTCGCCCTCAACCCCGACATCCTCATCGCCGATGAACCGGTCGCCTCACTCGATGCCTCCGTGCGCGGGGAGATCCTCTCGCTCATCCTCGCGCTGAAGAAGAACCTCGGGCTCACCGCGCTCGTCATCACCCACGACCTCGGCCTGGCCTGGAACATCGCCGACACGGTCGCGGTGATGTACCGCGGTGAGATCGTCGAGCGCGGGCCGGTCGAACAGGTGCTGCTCGATCCGCAGCACGACTACACCCGCCAGCTGCTGGCCGCCGTGCCGAGCTTCCGTTCCCAGCGGGTCTCGATGACCGCGTCCGAGGCGCCGGGCGCCCCCTGGCGCACGGGTGCCTCCCAGCACAGCGCCACTGAGCGCATGGGTGCCTCCCAGCACTCCGGCGGTGTCGCGCAGGCGGTGAACCCGCAGTGACGGACCCCACCGGGCACACCGCTCAGGCACCCCTGGCAGCCGGCGACCGGGTCTGGCTCATCGCACCCTCCGGGCCGGCACCTGAGGGCACCGTCGAACCGGCAATCGCCTGCCTCGAAGACTGGGGTCTGGAAGTGAAGGCCGGCGCCCACCTGCGGTCAGTCGACCGGCGGGCGAGCTACCTTGCCGGCAGCGACGCCGAACGGTCAGCAGACCTCATCGAGGCATGGACCGACCCAGATGCGGCCGCGGTCATCGCCTTGCGCGGCGGGTTCGGGGCGATGCGCCTCATCGACGGCCTCGACTTCGACGCCCTCGCCGCTGCTGCGCTGCGCCGGGACGGGCGGGCGAAGCTGCTGACCGGCTCGAGTGACCTCACCGCTCTGCACCAGGCCTGGGCGCACCACCTGAGAATCCCGACCCTGTTCTGCCCGATGGTCGGCAACGACGTCTTCCGCAGCAGCGAGCGGATCCGCACCGACGTGCATCGCTGGCTGTTCAGTCCATGGGCCGACCAGCCGGTCAGCCTCGGTGAGCACGCCGAGGCGCTCGTGCCCGGCGAGCACTTCGGCATCACCTACGGCGGCAACCTCAGTCTGCTCGCCGCCGGCCTCGGCTCCCCGGAGTTCGCGCCCGGCGCCCCGGAGGAACCGGGCATCCTCATCCTCGAAGACGTCGACGAGGAGGTCTACCGGCTCGACAACCTGCTGCTGCAGCTGAAGCGCGCCGGCTGGCTCGCCCGCGCCGGTGCGGTGGTGCTCGGCTCCTGGGAGAACTGCGGGGAGAAGCCCGCCCAGCGCGAACTGCTGCGCGAGTACTTCGCAGACGCCGGCATCCCGGTGGTGTGGGAGGCCGAGCTCGGCCACCATCCGCACGCCGGTTCGATACCGTTGGGAGTGCCCGCCCAGCTCACCGCCGGCAGCCCAGCCACGGAATCGGGCGCGGTGAGCCTCACGATCGCCCCGATGGAAAGGACCCGATGACCGACATCTTCACCCAGCTCGCCGGGGTCGAATTCTCCGCCCGCGCCATCGACATCGACACCGGTTATGAGGTCTTCAGCCACCAGCCGGACCGCGTGCTCTCGACCGCCTCGATCGCCAAGATCTTCTTACTCCACGCCGCACTGCGGATGCGCGAGGCCGGCGAGCTGCGACTCGAGGAGCGCCTCACCCGCACCGCTGCCGAGCGGGTCCACGAATCCGGGCTGTGGTACCTGCTGGACCAGCCGGACCTCACGGTCCACGACATCGGCATGCTCATCGGCGCCTTCAGCGACAACTACGCCACCAACGTCCTCATCTCCCGCATCGGCCTCGACCGCGTCGCCGAAGAGGTCGCCGCACTCGGCTACACCGACTCCGCCCTGCACGACTTCCTGCGCTGGCCGCGTCCGGCAGGCGCCCCGGCTCGCCTGTCGTCTGGGACCGCCGGTGAGCTGAGCGACTACATGGCACGGCTGTCGCGTGATGAGCTCTTCGACTCCTCGACCTCGGAGATCATGCGCCGGTGGCTCGGCGCCGGAGCCGACACATCAATGGTCGCCTCCTACTTCGAGCCCGACCCGCTGGCGCACTACTACTACACGCGCGGGGAGTGGATCGTGAACAAGACCGGCACCGACGACACCGTCCGCGCCGACACCGGCATCGCCTTCACCCGCCAGCGCCGGGTGGCATACGCCGTGTTCGCCAACTGGGCGCCGGGCACCGACCGGGTGCTGGAGGTCATGCCGCTCATGCGCGCAGCCGGCGGCCTCATCAGCGACCATCTGCACGCCTGAACACGGTCCCGAACATCACGCCTGAACCATCTGCCTGAACCACACAGCTGAACCGCGCCGGCTCCCGCCTCCGTGCCTGCGCCACCGACCGAAAGGACCCCGATGACCGCAGCGCTCATCCCGATCTTCGACGGGCACAACGACCTGCCCTACTACCTGCGCGACACCCGCGACTCCTCCGTCGAGGGGCTCACCGATCCCGCGACCGCCCCGCAGACGGTCATCCCACAGCTGCGCGCAGGCGGTGTCGCCGCCCAGTTCTGGTCGGTCTTCGTCCACTCCGATGTCACCGGCGACGAAGCCGTGCGCGTCACACTCGAGCAGATCGACCTCGTCGACCGGCTCATCACCGCCTACCCCGACGACCTCGCCTGGGCGACGACCGCCGAGGCGATCCGCGCTGCCCGTGCTGCCGGGAGGATCGGCGGGCTGCTCGGCATCGAAGGCGGCAACCAGATCAACGAGTCTCTTGGCGTCCTGCGGATGTTCGCCCGCCTCGGCGCCCGCTACATGACCCTGACGTGGTCGACGACCCACAGCTGGGCCGACTCGGCCACCGACGATCCTGTCCACGGCGGGCTCAGCGACTTCGGCCGCGAGGTCGTAGCCGAGATGAACCGGATCGGGATGATCCTCGACCTCTCCCACGTCGCCCCCACCGTCATGGACCAGGCCCTGGAACTGAGCGAACTGCCAGTCCTCTTCACCCACTCCAACGCCCAGGCGCTGTGCTCGCACCCGCGCAACGTGCCCGACGACATCATCGACCGGCTGCCGGCCAATGGCGGGGTCCACATGCTCACCTTCGTCCCGTCCTTCGTCTCCGAGGCCCGCTGCGACTGGGTCAGAAACGGTGAGCAGGGCACGGCCCCGGAGGTGACGATCGCCGAGGTCGCCGACCACGTCGACTATGTGCGCGAACGCATCGGCGTCGACCACCTCGGGATCGGATCCGACTTCTGCGGCACCGACGCGTTCCCCACCGGTCTCGACAACGCCGGCACCTATCCGGCGCTCATCGACGAACTGCGCTCCCGCCGCTGGTCGGAAGCCGAGCTGACCAAGCTCGGATTCGGCAACGTGCTGCGGGTCCTCGACGCCAATGACGACAACTACCGCCGCTTCATCGCCGCAGGTCAGGAGTTCGCATGACCCGAGTGCTCATGATCGTCAACGACATCGACTCCCAGCCGCGCCGGCTGCTCCCGCGGCTCATCGCCCACCACATCGACGTCGACATCCGCATCGGCCCCGGCCGGGACGGCACCTGGAATGCGGTGCCCGGGCCCGAGGCGGTGGGCGCCTATGACGGGTTCGTCTACCTCGGCGGTGGGCTGATGCCCGATGAGACCGACCGGGCGCCGTGGCTGGCTGACGAGGCCGCTCTCGCCCAGGCTGCGCTGGAGGCCGACAAGCCGCAGCTGGGCATCTGCCTCGGTGGGCAGCTGCTGGCCCACATCACCGGCGGTGAGGTCCGCGCCCAGACCGGTGCCCCCGAGAAGGGTGCGACGGCGATCACGATGCTGCCGGCAGCAGCCGAGGACCCGGTGTTCGGCCAGGTGAGCCGGCACACGCACTTCATCGAAAGCCACGTCGACCGGATCACCGCGCTGCCACCGGAGGCGACGCTGCTGGCCAGCAGCGAGCTGTGTGAGATCCAGGCGTTTCGCGTCGGCCGGTCGTGGGGCATGCAGTTCCATCCCGAGGCCTCGGCAGACTCCGTGCGCGGCTGGGACGCCGACGCGCTCGCCGCCCTCGGCTTCGACAAGGACACCCTCATCGCCGCAGCGGATGAGGTCGAAGCGGCCAGCGCACGCGACGCTCAGGCGCTCTTCGACGCCTTTGCCGCAGAGGTCATCCGCGTCAGCGTGCCAGGCGCTCCCGCCAGGCGGTCATAACCGCAGGATCCGTGCGCTTGGAGACGAGCGAGCCGATGACATAGGCGACGGCCGAGGCGCTCAGCGCCAGATAGATCGCGGAGTTGGCGAACACGTCGACGAGGACCATGATGCCGATCGCGGTGGCCGCACCGGCAACCATCGCCGCGAGCACGCCGACGATGGTGCCGCGCTTCCAGATCAGCCCGCCGACGATCGGCACGAACAGGCCGCCGACGAGCAGGTTGTAGGCGACCGTGAGCGCCATAACGACATCGGGCATCGCGATCGCCAGCAGCAGGGTGACGATGCCGAGCAGCACGAGGTAGACCCGGGAGTCGCGGACCTCATCGCCGGTCTCACGCACGAGCGCACCGGCCAGCTGGCCGCCGAGGCCGCCCTCGGCACCGGAGGCAGCGATGCGGCGGCGTTCGAAGACGGGCTCGATGACGTCCTGGCGGAACACCGTCGAGGCCGCCAGCAGCGCGCCCGAGGAGGTCGACATGACAGCCGAGAGAGCAGCGGCAAGCACGAAGCCGGCGATGAGCGGTGACATCGTGGCGTCGACGACAGTGGGGAAGACGTCGTCGCGTTCGGCGATACCCGGCACGATCGCCTGCGCGGCCACACCGACAAGGGCACCGGCGAGCGCGTAGAACAGGCAGTAGACGCCGGCCGAGACACCGCCCCAGCGGGCCACCCCGGGGCTGCGGGCGGTGAACACGCGCTGCCAGATGTCCTGCCCGATGAGCAGGCCGAGGCCGTAGACGAGGAAGTACATGAGGATCGTGTCCCAGCCGACGGCCAGGGGGTCGAACATCTCGGCGGGAAGCTCAGCAGTCAGCGTGCCGAAGCCGCCGGCCTTCGTCAGCACGATCGGCAGCAGGATGAAGAAGATGCCGATGGTCTGGATGATGAACTGCACGAAGTCGGTCAGGGTGATCGACCACATGCCGCCGAGCATCGAGTAAATGATGACGATCGAGCCGCCGAGCAGGATCGCCGGGACCTTGTCGATGCCGAACAGGGCGTGGAAGATCGTGCCGTAGGCGACCGTCGAGGTCGTTGAGATCATGAGCCCGTAGGCGGTCATGATGATGCCCGAGACCATGCGCGAACCCTTCCCGTAGCGCAGTTCGAGCATCTGGGAGACCGTGTAGATCTCCAGGCGCTGGATGCGCGGGGCGAAGAGCAGGGACAGGGCGATGATGCCGAAGCCGATGAAGAAGACCAGCCACATGCCGGAGATGCCGTTCATATAACCCAGTCCGATGCCGCCGACGGTCGAGGCTCCTCCGAGGACGACGGCGGCCATGGTGCCGGTGAAGAGCAGGGGACCGAGGCGGCGGCCGGCGACGAGGTATTCCTCTTGGTTCTTCGCCCGCATACGTCCCCAGACACCCACGGCGAGCATGCCGATGAGGTAGAGGACGACGACTGCAATGTCCATGGTGTGTCCTTTCTGTGCCCGCAGGCAGCGGGTCGGTGGTGCGTGGCGTGCCCGCAGGCGGGTGTTCGCGTCGGGGGATGGGGTTGCGAACGAGGCAAGCGCCGGGTGCTCGAGGGTGAGCTGCGGGCACCGCAGGGCCGGGGCCGTCAGCCTGAGGCCGTCAGCCTGCGGCTGTCAGCCCGGGGACCATCGGCCCGGGGACCGTCGGCCCCGCGGTCAGGCGCCGGGCAAGGTGACCCGGATGACGGCCGGACGGTCACCGGCCAGGGTGGTGCGGATCGCCTCGGCGAGCTCGGTGTCGATGGCATCGGCGCTGATCGTCACACCGCGGGCGCCCATCGACTCGCCGAGGGCGGCGAAATCAGGCCGGTGCAGCCTGACGGCGAAGGGGTCCATGTCCCGGTCCTCCATCTGGTGTTCGATCTCGGCGTAGCCGCCGTTGTCGACGATGACGAAGGGGATCGACAGGCTGAGTTCGACGGCGGTGACGATCTCCTGGATGGAGAACATCGCCGCACCATCGCCGACGACGCACACGACCGGCCGAGCCGGGTCGGCGAGCTTCGCTCCGATCGCTGCCGGGATGCCGTAGCCCAGGGTTGCGAAGCCGGGCATGTACAGCAGCTGGTCCGGGGTGTGGGCGGTCAGCGCGTGCACGGTGCCGTCGTAGGTGATCTGCGAGGAGTCACCGGCGATGATGACATCGGCACCGGCGGCTGCGGTGATGACCTCGTGCAGGTGTGCGTTCGTCGATGCGAAGTCGAAATCGGCCTGGTAGGCCTCGGTGAGCGCCGTGACCCGGTTCTGTCCGTCGCGCTCGCCGGCGGCACCGTGCAGCGCCTCATGCTCCAGCAGCGCGGTGAGGAAGTCGGTGCAGTCGGCGAAGGCGTGGATGTCCCCGCGCAGGTTCTTGTTCAGCTGATCGGGGTCGATATCGCAGCGGATGACCGTCTGCCCGGCCGTGGAACCGGCCCCAGCCTCTGCGCCGCTGGCCGCACTGTCGCCATCGGCGCCGATGCGCCCGCCCCACAGGTCGGAATCCGCCAGCTCGGAGCCGAGCACGAGCAGCACATCAGCTTCGGCTGAGGCGCGCTGGATGGCCGGGAACCTGACGTTGGCACCGAGTGAGAGCGGATGGTCCTCATCGAGTACGCCCTTGCCGTTGGCGGTCGTGACGACCGGCGCGTCAAGCGTCTCGGCCAGCGTCCTGACCTCGGCAGCAGCGCGGCGCGCTCCGCCGCCTGCGACGATGAGCGGCGTCCGGGAGCCGGCCAGCGCCTCGGCGGCGGTGACGACCATGTCTATGTCGACCACCGGGCGGCGCGGGGCCTGCGGGGCCGGGACGGCACCCCACCACTGGCCTTCGAGCACGTCGAGGGGCACCTCGATGTGGACCGGTCCGGGGCGTTCGGAGGCGAACAGCGCGAACGCATCGGCCACCGCCTGCGCTGCGCCTTCGGCGGTGCGGGTGCGGCGCGAGGACACGAGCAGGTGCGACAGCGCCCCGGAGGAGTCCTTCGTCTCGTGCAGCATGCCGATGTCGGCGCGCTCCAGGCCGATCGGCACACCGGGGGAGAGGATGAGCATCGGCCGCGATTCGGCATACGCGGTCGCCGCGGCGGTGATGACGTTCGTCAGGCCCGGACCCGAGGTCGTGATGACGACCCCGGGCTTTCCGGAGACGAGGAAGTACCCGTCGGCCCCGTAGCCTGCGCCCTGTTCGTGACGCGGGGTGATCGCCCGGATCCCGAAGTCCGGCAGGTGCCGGTAGAACTCCAAGTTGTGGGTGCCGGGGATGCCGAAGACCGTGTCGACGCCGTGGGCGGCCAGCGCTGCGACGACGGCCAGGCCGCCGTTGTGGAAGCGCTCATCCGTCGCCGAGGCGGTGGTCGCCGCGGCCTGTGTCCTCTGCTCGCTCATGCGTCCTCTTTCCCGAAGCCGAGGCCGGTCGCGGCCGGGCCGCTGGGTTCGCTGTGTCCGCCGGCGTCGGCGGCCCACAGGCTTAGGAGTTCGTAGCCGAGCTGGGCTGCGGCCAGGCCGGTGATCTCGGCGTGGTCGTAGGCGGGGGCGACTTCGACGATCTCAGCGCCGACGACGTTGAGGCCCTGCAGGCCGCGCACGGCGTTCATGAGCTCGCGGCTCGTCAGTCCGCCGGCCTCCGGGGTGCCGGTGCCAGGTGCTGCGGCCGGGTCGAGGACGTCGATGTCGATGGAGATGTAGACCGGGGCGTCACCGAGGCGGCGGCGCATCCGTGCGACGATGTCGGAGATGCCGGAGAACTGGAAGTCATCGGAGCGGATGATCTGGAAGCCGAGCACCTCATCGTCTTCGAGGTCCTTGGCACCGTAGAGCGGGCCGCGGATGCCGACGTGCATGCAGCGCTCCAGATCGAGCAGACCCTCTTCGCTGGCGCGGCGGAACGGGGTGCCGTGCGTGTACGGGGCACCCATATAGGTGTCCCACGTGTCGAGGTGGGCGTCGAAGTGCAGCACGGCGATCGTGCCGTGGGTCTTGGCCGCCGAACGGATGTTCGGCAGGGCCAGGGTGTGGTCGCCGCCGAGGGTCAGCAGTTTGGCACCATCAGCGCGCAGCGCATCGGCGTTGTTCTCCACGGTGGTGATGGCCTCTTCGATGTTGAAGGGGTTGACGCCCAGGTCACCGCAGTCGGCGACCTGCTGAGCGGAGAACGGGTGCATGCCGGTGGCCTGGTTGTACGGCCGCAGCAGCTTCGAGGACTGGCGGATGTGGGCTGGGCCGAAGCGGGCGCCGGGCCGGTAGCTGACACCGGCGTCGAAGGGCACGCCGAGGACCTTGACATCGATCGGCGCGCCGGGCCGGGCGGCCTCGACCTCGTCGATGCGCGGCAGCAGTCCGAAGGTCGGCGGCCCGGCGAACCGGGGTGTGAGGCTGTAGTCCGCTGGACCCAGCGGGGTGGTCTCGTTCGTCATCGCGAATCCTCTCTCATCTCGGAATCCTCGGCCGCAGGCACAGGCAGCTCTGCCTGCTGACGGCAGACCCACCCTACGGCTACGTGCACACGGACCGATATGTCCAACATGGCAGGGTGTGGATCATCACAGTCCATAGCGGATAGTATCGGGTGTGTGGTGGCCCTTGGACAGCTGCTCTCTCTACCCGAACTGCGCTTGCAGGTCGTGTCCGATCCGCCCGGCTGCCGTAGCGCACCGGTGACGATCGTGCACTCCTCCGAGCTGCCCTCAGTCGACCAGTGGCTGGCCGGCGGCGAGGTGCTGCTCACCATCGGCGCGCTGCAGGACCTCGACTCCCCGGACGCTGCCGACTACATCCGCCGCGTTCACGCCGCCGGAGCGGTCGCACTGGGTATCGGGCTCGGGGAGAATCTGCCGAACGCCCGAGCGCCTCAGCAGCTCATCTCCCACGCCCGCGCGGCCGGGCTGCCGCTGTTCATGGTGCCCGAGCCGGTGCCCTTCGTCGCCGTCATCGAGGCCTTCACCCGCCTGCGCGAAAGCGAATCCGCCCATGAGGTCTCAGCCCTCGTACGCACCCAGCGCCGTTTCGCCACCGCGCTGGCCGCCCGCGGCACGAACGCCCTGCTGGCCGAGATCTCACGCGCACTCGGCGCCCCTGTTGCGCTGGCCTCACCGACCGGCCGGCTGCTCGGCACGACCGAACGTGTGGCCGCCCGCCAGGGTCTGCCGGCCCTGCTGCGCGAGGAGCTCATCTCCGCTGCCGCCGCCGGCGGGACCGCACCCCGCCTGCTGCGGGCAACCGCGCCCGAGGTGGTGGCCGGTTCGGATCTGGAGGCGATCCCGGTCGGTTCGGAGTCGGTGACCGGCTGGCTGCTCACCCCAGTCGCCGGCACCCGGCCCGGTGGGGACCGGCACAATTCGCGCACCCTCCTGCTGGCGACCGCGGCAGCGCTGCTGGCGCTGCAGGACACCCGGCTGGCTGATCGTCGGGAGCTGGCCGCTCAGCTGTGCACCGGGCTCATCGGGGCTGACGAGCTCTCAGAGCGCTTCGCCGCGGTCACCGGTTCCAGCATGCCGGCGCAGCTGAGTTTCGCGATCGCAGGTGGCGGCCGGGCATCAGGCACCGGGGAGGGCAGTGAAGCGGGTGCGCGATTCGACGCCCTTATCACCGATCTCAGCCCGGTTGTGCTGCACCATCCCGCCACCTCGGGGACGGCGCTCATCTGCCCGCCGGGTCTGCGCGGTGTCGTTGAGGCCACCTGCAGTGCTCTCGGCATCCCGGTGACCGACTGGTCAGACGGCACCCCGGACCAGGTGCACGATCGGTGGCATGAATGGCGCTACGGTGCCGGTGACCGGCGCTCACAGCTGGGTCAGCTGTTCGCCTCCGTCAGTCCCGAGGCCGCCGCCGACTTCGTCCAGCGCACTCTGGGCCCGCTCGCTGCAGCCGATGACGACGGGATCCTCATGCGCACCTTAGAGCACTTCGCCTCGGCTGGCGGCAGCCGGGACGCTGTCGCCCAGGCGCTGGGCGTGCACCGCCACACAGTGCGCGCCCGGCTGGAGCGGATCCGCCAGATCCTCGGCTACGACCCGCGCGAACCCGGCCACCTGCAGGCGATCGGCATCGCCTTCCTGCTGCGCGAGACCACCACAGTCCACCGATGAGACCCGGCGGTCAGGCGCCGGCAGTCGAGCGGGCGCCTGCTTACCAGGGTTTGGTGTCGTTGCCGCTGTTGTCCCTCCGGTTGTCCTCGTCGTCGCGCTGTCGCTGGTCGGCCTCCCGGTTGCGCTCCTCGAGCTCACGCTGCTTGCGCTCCGCTTCGGTCTCCTGGCCTCCGCCGTCGCTGCCATCGCCGCCGGAGCCCTCGTCTTCGCCACCGTCACCGCCACCGCCGCCGGTATCGTCTTCGCCACCATCGTCGCCACCATCGTCACCGCCGTCGCCACCGGGGTCATCGCCTCCGTCGTCACCGCCGTCGCTACCGCCGTCTGGATTGTTCATGGCCTCCTGGGACTCATCGATGCGCTGCTCGGACTCGTCCATCTGCTTATCGGTGCCACCGCCCTCCGGCCGGCACTCCTCGGGAGCCTCCTGCAGGGTGGTGCGGGCCAAGTCGAACTTCTCGTTGGCCTCATCAGTGCTCTCAGCGGTCTTGAATTCCTCGGCCTGCTGCTCGAAGACATAGGCGAGGTTGATCCGCACGGCGCACTCATCGCGCACCGGAGTGAGATCCAGGGCGCGTTCGAGCAGCGGCTGGGCATCGTCGTAACGGCCTTCGGCGGCTGCCACGGTGCCGATGTTGAACGGCGGCTTGTGGTGCTCGAAGAGGCTGATCCGCTCGAACCGCTCCGAGAGCCGGACGGTCTCGTCGTACTGCGCCTGCAGGTATGCCCGGGATGCGCTGTGCAGCGTCCAGACGCACACGAGGCTGTAGATGCACACGAGCGCCAGGGCGGTGCCCAGTGTCCCGCGGATGAGGTGCGGCCACAGCCGGCGGCGCGGCGCGGCCGTCGAATCCGGCGGTGGCGTCGCGTGCGCGTCGGCCTGCGACTCCGCCTGCGGCTCGTTCGGCTGCGCCTGCGCACCCGGTTGCTGTGCTGCCGGGTCCGTCTTCGGGTTCTGGGCCTGCCGGTCACTCGAGTCGTTCACCGTGACCTCCTCAGCAGTGCGTAGAGCCGGTTGAGGGACCGGAACTGTCCCAGGGACCGCCCGGCATCGACAGCCAGCAGTGCGATGACGCCCAGCAGTGGAATCCAGAAGTAGTCGCTGCGGCCGTCGGCAACGTGCTCGTCGCTGTGCTGTTCTTGCAGCTCCGGCATCGTCACGGACGCCTTCAGCTCGGTGCCAGCAGTGCGGTGCGTGTAGTCGACACCGAGGTCCTGGGCGATCGCCCTGAGCTGGTCCTCATCGATGACGGACAGGGCGTCCTCGCCGGTCTCCGGGTCTTGGATGTACTCAGGCGGCTCCGGGTCAGTCGTGCTGCCGTCGATCGACCAGTCGAAGCCAGCGGTCTCCAGCATCCGCCCACCAGCAGTCGTGCCGTAGCCGAACACCGCGCCGCCGTCGATGCGGGCACCGATGTCGGCCAGCGATTCGGGCTGCTGATCGGAGGTCTGCTCGCCGTCGCCGAAGTAGAACACAAAGCGCTGGTTGTCGGGATGGTTCTCCTCGCTCCTATCCAGCCGGGAGGCGAGCTCACCGCGGGCGGCGGTGACCGAGCTGCCGGTCGACGAGGTGGTCCGCTCCGGGCGCATCACTTCGAAGGCCGAGCGCACCGCGGCATGGTCGGTTGTCAGCGGCACCCGCACGCTGGCGCGGGAGTCGAAGGTGATGACGCTCACACGCGCGCCGGGCAGCTGTTCGAGCAGCGCGTCGACATCGGCGCGCACACCCTCGAGCCGCGGTTTGTCGCCGTCCCAGTCTTCTGCCACCGCCGAGGCGGTGGTGTCGACGAGCAGGAACACGTCGGCTGCCGCGACAGGCACCTCGGTGGTGACCTCGGTCGGCACGCCCGGCCGCAGACATGCGGCCACGAGGAGCGCGGCAGCGACGGCGCGCAGGATCCAGGCGAGGCGCCGGCGGCGCATGAGGATCGCCAGGGTGATGCACCCGCCGAGGAGCAGCACGGCGAGCACCGCCAGCAGCGGCCACGGCATGATCGGGGCGAAGCTCACAGCCGGAACCTCCACGCGAAGACGAAGGCGATGATGACGCCGATGAGTGTGAGAGTCAGGGGCACGACCGGCCGGTCGTGGATGAGGGTGACCGGTGTGGCGTCGGTCAGCTTGGCCTCCTCTTCCTGGATCGCGCGCACGATGCCGTCGACGGCGGACTGCCCGCCGAGTGAGTAGTGCTCCCCACCGGTGCTGTTCGCAGTGCTCTTGAGCTCATCCATCGGGCCGGCACCGCGGAAGGAGAACGGCGGGGCGAGGGTGTAGACGCGGATATCACGTTCGACAGCGAGCTCGGTGGCCTCGTTGAGCTGGTAGATGGGCACGCCGGCCAGCTCGTTGTCGGTGGCGAAGATGATCGAGCGGGAACGCTCCTCGTCCTCCTTCTTGTCGAAGGATCCGATGCAGGAGGCCAGCCCGTCGCCGATGAGCGAGGAACCGCTGACATTCGGGTCGATGGTCCCGGCCATGAAGTCGGTGCCCTCAGCACCCCAGGACTCGAAGCCGGTCTTGGCCTCTTCGAGGAACTCCCGGACCATGTCGTAGTCGTCGGTGAGCGGGAAGACGGTCACAGCGGTGGAGTTGAACACTGTCATGCCGATGCGCTCGCCTTGGAAGGAGTCGAGCATCTGGATGTAGGACTCGACGATATCGGCGTCAAAGGTCAGCATCGAACCCGAAGCATCGAGGCACAGCACGACGTCCCGGCGATGCTGATCAGGGGTGATCGTCTGCACGGCCGATGGCCGGGATACCCCGACGAGGGCGCTGAGCAGCGGCAGCAGCGTGACGAGGAAGACGGCGAGCGCTCCGAGCAGCAGCCGTTTGCGGCCGCGGGCGAAGGCCGGCAGTGCGGTGATCCGGCCGATGTGGGCGACCGGGACGCGGCCGCGGCGCTCGTGCCTGCGCTGCCGGGAGAGCAGCCAGATGAGCACGGCCAGGACGGGCAGGAGGGCCAGGGGCAGCCACCAGAAGGTCAGGACCATCGATCGATCAGCCCCCTCACCCGAGCAAGCTGAGTGCCGGCGTTTGCCGGCTCCTCGCGGGCGAACTCATCGGCATACAGGCGCTCGACGACCTCGGCGACGGTGCCGAGGCGGAATGCCTTGAGCTCGCGCAGAGTCATATGGCCGATGTTGAGGTTCCAGGCATCGCGAGCGAAGTCACGCACGATCTCCGAGAGGCGGTGGGCGACCTCGCGGTCGGACAGCTCGCCGGCCTGCCAGGACTTCTCGACCTCGCCGATGGTGACGAGGTACGTGTGCCGCACCCTGGCCGGCACGGCAGTCGAGCGCTCCGTGAGCAGCCCGGCGCGGTAGATCCGTGCGCCCACCGGCCACAGCAGCAGCACGGCAGCTGCCAGCCCAGCGAACACGACGGCGGCAAACCACCAGTCGCTCGGTCCCAAGGCCGGGTGCAGGCTAGCGGCGAAGAGCATGCTGTTTCCTCATCAGACGGCGCAACTGGCGCAGCGCGTGCCGGGAGTCGTCGACACGGACATGGGCGATGCCGGCCGAGCGGAGGAACCCCTCGGTGCGGTGCTTGCGCTCGGCCTCGGCGTGGGCGTACTGCTCGGCGAGCTCCGTGCCGCCGAGCAGCTCATGCGGGATCGGCAGGTGCCGGTCATCGGAGATGTCGAAGGGCACCGCGCCCCGGCCGAAGCCGGTCAGCTGCGCATCGGAGACGGTCAGCCACATCATCTCGTGCTGGGCGCTCAGCCTGCGCAGCAGCGGCATGTCCTCCCGCACCAGGCCGATGTCATCGGCAATGACGAGGATCATCATCCGCCTCCGCAGATGCTCTGCCGCCCAGGTCAGCTGGGTGCGCACATCCGAGGGGCGCCCGCGCCCGCCGGCGGACTGGATGCCGCGCAGCAGCTGCTCGAGGTGGGCTTCGGTGCCCTTGAGCCGGCTGGCCGCGGTGTGCCCGGCGTCTCCGTGCATGAGCATGACGTCATCACCGTGGCGCACCGCCAGATAGCCGGTCATCCCGGCCAGCAGGATCGCCAGTTCGCGCTTGCTCTCACCGCTGGCGGCGATCGCGTCGAAGTTCCGTCCCGAGTCGACGATGATGCCCAGGGCATGCCGGCGGTGGGCGACGTAGCGCTTGACCAGGGGAGAGGTGTGCCGGGCAGTGGCCTTCCAGTCGATGTCGCGGATCTCGTCGCCGGCGACGTATTCGCGCAGGTCATCGAAGTCCATGCTGTGGCCGTGGTAGATGGAGGCGTACTCGCCTTCGAGCAGCCCGCGCATCTTGCGATGCGCGTGGATCGTCATGTTCGCCTTGACCTTCGTCAGCAGGGCTGTCATCACGGGGTCCTGATCGCCGCGAGCAGATCGTTGATGATCCGCTCGACCTTGATGTCCTCGGCCACGGCCTCGAAGTTCAGCAGGATGCGGTGGCGCAGCACCCGGTGGGCGATGTCCTTGACGTCTTCGGGGATGACGTAGTTGCGCCCGCGGATCATCGCCAGCGCACGCGAGGCGTTGGTGAAGGCGATCGAGGCGCGCGGGGAGGCACCGCACTCGATGAACCCGGCCAGCGGCCCGATGTAGCGGCCGGCTGAGCGGGTGGCGGTGACGATCTCAACGAGGTAGCGGCTGATCGCCGGGTCGATGTAGATGCTGCGCGCATAACCGCGCAGCATGTGCACGTCCTCCAGTGAGCACGCCGGCGGCAATTTCGCGGCCTTGTCGAACACTCCGGCATCGAGGCGGCGCAGGATCTCCATCTCCTGGTCCGGGTTCGGGTAGTCGAGCAGATCCTTGAGCATGAACCGGTCGAGCTGGGCTTCGGGCAGCTGATAGGTGCCCTCCTGCTCGATCGGGTTCTGGGTGGCCATGACGAGGAACGGCTCGGGCAGCGGATAGGTCCTCCCGCCGATCGTGGTCTGCTTCTCCTGCATCGCCTCGAGCATCGCTGACTGCGTCTTCGCGCTCGAGCGGTTGATCTCATCGAGCAGCACGAGGTTGGCGTGCACCGGGCCCAGCTGGGTTTCGAACGCACCGGTCGAGGAGTTGTAGATCTGCGAGCCGATGATGTCGCTGGGCAGCAGGTCGGGGGTGCACTGGATGCGGTTGAAGGACGCCTCGACCGAATCGGCCAGCGCGGCGGCCGCCGTGGTCTTCGCCAGTCCCGGCACGCTCTCAAGCAGCACGTGCCCGCCGGTCAGCAGCCCCAGCAGCAGAGTCTCGCGCAGCCGCACCTGGCCGACGACGAGTGAGTCGAGGTACTTCTGAATCCGCGACAGGATCGCCTGTGCCTGGGTGATCTCCTGCGTATTGGCCGGACGCTCATCGGGTGCCATGGTGCTCCTCATGTTGCCTGCCCGGGCCCGGCCCGGCGCAGCGGGGTCATCTGCGTAGTGCCCACACTATCGGCCGGCACTGTCGTCTGGCTGACCGTGATGTGACAGGCCTGCCATATGTGTGGCATGGTCGGTTCCCCGGTCCCGAGGCGGCGGTCGCCTGCTGTGGGCCGGCTGCGTGCCTATTGTGGGTCCGGTCACGCACCGACGGTGGGTCCGGTCACAGGATTCATGCCCGGCGGAGGGTCTGCGACACGCGGCTGAAAATATTCGCGAGAATTTTCAGCTGTGGATAGAGCGGTTCGTCAGGCGTGGGTGTTTGCCAGGCGCGGTTCGTGCCTGCCCGCATGTGTGCTGGTAAGCGAACTACACGCGTGTTGTTCACATGGTGTGGATGTCCGGTGTGGGCGGTGTGCACCGCTTGTGCAAAACCGTTGACCTGCTTCAAATCACACTGGTGTAACACATGATCTAGGGGTACGCTGGTGTGCAGACACAACATCTAGTGGTTGAACTGCCGGCGCGGGTCGATAGCTCCGATCACCGCCAGGACGGGGAGAGCACCGGATGGCTGCCCAGCAGAACACCGCATCAGACACCGAATTCCTCTGGAGGAAGACGCCATGATCACCGTGTACACCAAGCCAGCATGTGTGCAGTGCACCGCAACTTTCCGCGCGCTTGATTCGCGGGGAATCGACTACCGTGCCGTCGACCTCACTGAGGAGCCCGGTGCACTCGATGTCGTCAAGGCGATGGGCTACATGCAGGCTCCGGTCGTCGTGACCGACAGCGATCACTGGTCGGGCTTCCGCCCGGACAAGATCGCCACACTCGCCGGCGGCGGTTCCGCTTCCTCTGTCGTGGCCTCGTGATGCAGTCGTGCTCGTCGTCTACTACTCAAGTGGATCTGAGTACACCCATAAATTCGTCAACAAGCTGGACCATCCCGGCCTGCGGCTTCCCCTGCTGACAAAAGAGCCGACTCCCATCGTCGGTGAGCCCTTCGTGCTCATCACCCCGACCTACGGGGCGGGCAAGAACCGGGGGGCGGTGCCCAAGCAAGTCGTCAAGTTCCTCAATGTCGAGGAGAACCGCAATCGTCTGATCGGCGTCATCGGCGCAGGCAACACCAATTTCGGTGAGTACTACTGTGCTGCGGCCCACAAGGTCGCTGCCAAGTGCCAGGTGCCGCTGCTGTACAACTTCGAGTTGCTCGGCATGCCCGAGGACGTCGAGAAAGTCAACAAAGGATTGGATTCACTGTGTCAACAACCGTTGAAGGCCGCGACTTAGAAGCGATCATCCGCGAAGAGACCGACCTCGACTACCACGCGCTCAACGCGATGCTCAACCTCTACGATTCCGACGGACGCATCCAGTTCGCACGCGATCGTCAGGCGGCTCGGCAGTTCTTCCTGCAGCACGTCAACAAGAACACCGTCTTCTTCCATGACCTCAAGGAGAAGATCGACTACCTCGTCGAGCACGACTACTACGAGAAGGACGTCCTCGATCAGTACTCGTTTGAGTTCATCGAGAAGCTCTCGAAGCAGGCGTACGCGAAGAAGTTCCGCTTCCAGACCTTCCTCGGCGCGTTCAAGTTCTACACCTCGTACACGCTCAAGACCTTCGACGGCAAACGCTACCTCGAGCGCTTCGAGGACCGCGTCGTCATGGTCGCCCTGTTCCTTGCCCGCGGTGACGAGCAGCTGGCCACCCAGCTGATGGAGGAGATCATCTCCGGCCGCTTCCAGCCGGCTACCCCGACGTTCCTCAATGCCGGCAAGCGCCAGCGCGGTGAGCTCGTCTCGTGCTTCCTGCTGCGCATCGAGGACAACATGGAGTCGATCGGCCGCTCGATCAACTCCGCCCTGCAGCTGTCCAAGCGCGGCGGCGGTGTGGCGTTCGCGCTGACGAACATCCGCGAGTCCGGTGCTCCGATCAAGAAGATCGAGAACCAGTCCTCGGGCGTCATCCCGATCATGAAGCTGCTGGAGGACTCCTTCTCCTACGCCAACCAGCTCGGCGCACGCCAGGGTGCTGGTGCCGTGTACCTGCACGCCCACCACCCGGACATCTACAGCTTCCTTGACACCAAGCGCGAGAATGCCGACGAGAAGATCCGCATCAAGACCCTCAGCCTCGGCGTCGTCATCCCGGACATCACGTTCCAGCTGGCGAAGAAGAACGAGGACATGTACCTCTTCAGCCCCTACGACGTCGAACGCGAGTACGGGGTGCCGTTCAGCGAGATCTCGGTGAGCGAGAAGTACTACGAGCTCGTCGACAATCCGCATATCAAGAAGAAGAAGATCAACGCCCGCGAGTTCTTCCAGACACTGGCTGAGATCCAGTTCGAGTCCGGCTACCCGTACATCATGTACGAAGACACCGTGAACCGCGCGAACCCGATCGACGGCAAGATCATCATGTCGAACCTGTGCTCGGAGATCCTCCAGGTCTCCTCGCCGAGCACCTACCATGCTGATCTGTCCTACGACGAGGTCGGCAAGGACATCTCGTGCAACCTCGGTTCGCTCAACATCGCGATGACGATGGACTCGGAGAACTTCGGTCGCACCGTCGAGACCGCCATCCGCGGCCTGACGGCAGTGTCAGAGGCTTCGAACATCGAGTCGGTGCCCTCGATCGCCCGCGGCAACGACATGTCGCATGCGATCGGGCTCGGGCAGATGAACCTGCACGGCTACCTGGCTCGTGAGCGCATCCACTACGGCTCCGAAGAGGGCCTGGACTTCACGAACATGTACTTCTACACCGTCGCCTATCACTGCGTGCGCGCCTCGATGCTGCTCGCTAAGGAGCGCGGCCGCGCCTTCGAGGGCTTCGAACGCTCGAAATACGCGACAGGCGAGTACTTCGAGAAGTACATCAAGGGCGACTGGACGCCGCGCACCGAACGCATCGCACAGCTCTTCGCCGACGCCGAGGTGCACATCCCGACCCCGCAGGACTGGGAGGACCTCAAGGCGCAGGTCGCTGAGCACGGCATCTACAACCAGAACCTGCAGGCCGTCCCGCCGACCGGCTCGATCTCCTACATCAACAACTCGACCTCGTCGATCCACCCGGTCGCCTCGCGGATCGAGATCCGCAAGGAAGGCAAGATCGGCCGCGTGTACTACCCGGCTCCGTTCATGACGAACGAAAACCTGGAGTACTACCAGGACGCCTACGAGGTCGGTTACGAGAAGATCATCGACACCTACGCTGAGGCGACTCAGCACGTTGACCAGGGCCTGTCGCTGACGCTGTTCTTCAAGGACACCGCGAGCACCCGCGACGTCAACAAGGCGCAGATCTACGCATGGCGCAAGGGCGTCAAGACGGTGTACTACATCCGCATCCGTCAGCTCGCCCTGCAGGGAACGGAAGTCGACGGCTGCGTCTCCTGCATGCTGTGACGCGGCACGAGGCAACCTCACCACATCTTTGAGTTATCAGGAGTGAACATGACCGAGCAGCTCAAGCTCGTGTCCCATGTGGACGCAATCAACTGGAACCGCATCCAGGATGATGTCGACCTCGAGGTCTGGGATCGGCTGACAGCCAACTTCTGGCTGCCGGAGAAGGTGCCGCTGTCCAACGACGTGCAGTCGTGGGCGACGCTGACCGAGGACGAGAAGACGCTGACGATGCGCGTCTTCACCGGACTGACCCTGCTCGACACCATCCAGGGCACCGTCGGCGCTGTCTCCCTGCTGCCGGACGCGCGCACCCCGCACGAAGAGGCGGTGCTGACGAACATCGCCTTCATGGAGTCGGTGCACGCCAAGTCGTACTCGTCGATCTTCTCGACGCTGGCCAACACCCGCCAGATCGACGACGCCTTCCGGTGGTCGACGGAGAACCAGTCGCTGCAGAAGAAGGCGCAGATCATCCTCAAGTACTACCGTGGGGACGATCCGCTCAAGCGTAAGGTCGCTTCGGTGATCCTGGAGTCCTTCCTCTTCTACTCCGGCTTCTACCTGCCGATGTACTGGTCGAGCCGGGCGAAGCTGACGAACACCGCTGACCTCATCCGCCTCATCATCCGCGACGAGGCCGTGCACGGGTACTACATCGGCTACAAGTACCAGCGCGGAATCGCCGAGGTCGACGATGCCCGCAAGCAGGAGCTCAAGGACTACACCTTCGAGCTGCTCTTCGAGCTGTACGAGAACGAAGTGCAGTACACCCACGATCTCTACGACTCCGTCGGACTGGCCGAGGACGTCAAGAAGTTCCTTCACTACAACGCCAACAAGGCGCTGATGAACATGGGCTACGAAGCGATGTTCCCGGCATCGGTCACCGACGTGAACCCGGCGATCCTGTCGGCGCTGTCACCGAACGCCGATGAGAACCACGACTTCTTCTCCGGCTCCGGATCGTCCTACGTCATCGGCAAGGCCGAGAACACCGAAGACGAAGACTGGGACTTCTGAGTTCCGGCTCAGCGGCTCACCCTCTGAGCTGGGTGAGCCGCTTTCGTCATTCACAGACGCGTCAAAGCTGTGGGCCAGCCAGTCCGGACCAGCACTTAGGAGCGTAAGTGTCGGTAAAACCAGATCATGGCCTCAGCAGCGGAGATGGTCATTCCTGTCGATCCGGTCTCATCCGAGACTCTCGACTGTGTGTCTCGGGTACCCGGTCTGTACTCGTGCCGAGGTGCGGGCAACGCCGGCAGATGAGCTGCCGAACGCTCGTGCCGCCGTGCCCGTCATCGTGCTCACCGGCTACCTCGGCGTCGGCAAGACCAGTGTCCTCAACCATCTGCTGCGCCACCCGGTCGCGCGCATCGGGTTCATCGTCAACGACTTCGACGAGCTCAACGTCGACGCCGGGCTCATCAGCGGCCAGGTCGACGAACCGGTCTCGAACTCCGGCGGTTGCATCTGCTGCCTCACTGAGGCCGGCGGTACGGAAGACGCTCTCATTGCGATGGCCGAACCTGCACTCGCCCTCGATGCGATCCTCGTCGAGGCGAGTGGATTCGCAGAGCCCCTCATCCTCGCCCGGATCTCCCGCTGGGGTCGCAGCCGCTTCCGCCTCGGCAGGCTCATCGACGTCATCGATGCCTGTGAGCACTTCACCACCATCGACGACGGCGACCTGCCACGGTCCGCTAGGCCGCGGTCACCTTCGCCCTTGTTAACAAGCTCGACCTCGTCCCCAACGCCGAGCGCGAGTCGCGTCTGGCCCTCATCCGCAAGCGTGTGCATGCCCGCAATCCGCGGGCCGCGGTGCTGGGCACAGTGCTCGGCCGCATCGAACCGCACCTGCTCTTCGACGGCGCTCCCGCTCCCGAGGCGCAGGGCGCCACCGCAGATCGGTCACCTGACGGCGCAGAGAGTTGGCGGCAGGGTGCCGATGAACGGCATGTCAGGGAATTCAGCCCACAGCGGCAGACTCTCCGAGCCCATCCACACGCCTGCTCCGGCGTCGTTGAGCAGGCCCGCGTCGACCGGCAGAAACTCCAGCTTGGTGCCGGCAGCCTGCTGCGCGGCGTCGAGCAGCTCTCCGAGCGTGGCCGTGGGGCCTGCGGCATTGAAAGTTCCGGTGATCCGGTGCTCAGCGCAGTGCACGATCCAGCCGGCTAGGTCGGTAACGTCTAGCAGGCTGAGGGCGAAGCCGATGTCCATCGGAACCACGACCTCGGTCCCGGTGGGATATGCGAACCGCCACGGGTATTAACCCGAGCGGCCGGTGTCACCGCCGGCTCCGCCGAGCAGGCTGGGGCGGATGATGAGTTGATGGGTGGCGAGTCGTTCGACAACTGCCTCGCTGGCCGACTTCGCGGCACCGTAGTCGGTCAGTCCTCGAGCTTGTCGTCGGCCATGGCCGGGTGGATCGGGGCGGTCTCGTCTGGCTCGAAGATGTCACCGCGGGTGTAGACACTGGCCGAGGAGATGTAGATCCAGTGCGCGGCGCCGACGGTCCCGAGCGCGTCGCGGACGAAGCCTGGGTGGCTCGTCAGGTCGATTGCGACGTCCCAGCTGCGGCCCGCCAGTGGCTTCAGTGCGTCAGCGGAGCCGCGGTCGACGGTGATGAACTCGGCGGTCTCGTCAACAGGAGACGTGCCGCGGCAGGTGCGCGCGACGTGATGATCGGCGTAGGCGAAAGCGGTGACAAGCTGGCCACCGAGCATGCAGTTGCCACCGAAGAGAAGCTCTGAGAGACTCATTCCCTCACCCTAGTTCAGGGCCGTCGGCGACAATGGCGATCCGCTGTCAGCAGAAGGCGGGAAGCGATAGAGCGGATCAAGTCGGTACCGGTCGAAGCTTCCTTCTCACGAACGGGTTTAACGCTGGATATCCACAGATTTGTCCGAGGCGTTGCGGTGCAGGTTTGGGAAAGTATCGTTTAGGAATATGGGGCGATACTGGAAGCGGCACCCGCAGAAGGAGCTCGAAGCGCTGCTGGGAGAGTTTCACGAAGCAAGCTGGGAGATCGTCGACCCACGGAAAAAGTACTATAAAGTGAAGTGTCCCTGCGGCAAGCATATGCGAACCATCCATCTGTCGCCGAGCAATCCAAAGTATGTCAGGGACACACTCGGCTGGTTGTATCGTCAGCCATGCTACCCCTGGGAGGAGGGCACATGACTCAGCAGCAGAGGGTCATGGTTGTTTCCGAGATCGAATTCCGCGTCTCGATCGGCGGTGATACTGACCTGGAATCGATTGTCGATGCCCTCGCCGATGAGCTCGCGTCGTTGGAAGACGTGACCCCGTCGCTGCTTGATTCGACCGTCTCCATGGACGCGGTCAAAAGTCTCATTGCCGCAACGGTCACGACCGAAGGTGACACATTCGAAGCGGCAGCTCAGACAGCAGACTCGGCAGTTCGGGCAGCCGTCCACGCGGCCGGCGGCGCGACGCCGGGCTGGGACGCCATCACCGTCAGAGACACATCAGAACTCGTCTCGAACTCATGAATGAGCAAAGCGCCTCGCCCTGATCAGTGCGAGGCGCTTCGTCGCTGAAGCAGGTGCCGGCGGCTCTCACCGTCCGGTCCAGCGCGGTGCGCGCTTCTCGGCGAACGCTGTGGCGCCTTCGCGGGCGTCGGCGGATTCCATGACTGGGTCGCTGATGGCCGCCTGGCGGGTGAACTTCTCACCGGCCGGCCAGTTGGGGCTTTCGCTGATGATCTGCTTCGAGGCGCGAACGGCAAGCGGCCCGTTCGCCGCGATCCGCTCGGCCAGCGCCAGCGCGCCGTCGAGTGCCTGACCTTCAGGCACCAGCGCGTTGACGAAGCCGTGCTTCTCGCCGAACGCCGCCGGGTAGATGTCACCGGTCAGTGCCATCTCCATCGCCACGGCGCGGTGGGTGCGCTCGGGCAGGGTCACCAGTCCGCCGGAGGCAGCGACGAGGCCGCGTTTGACTTCGGGGATGCCGAACTTCGCCGACTCCGAGGCAACGACGAGATCGCAGGCGAGCATCGTCTCGAACCCACCGGCCAGCGCATAGCCTTCAACCGCAGCGATGAGCGGCTTGGCAGGCGGTGCCTCGGTCAGTGCCAGGAACCCACGACCGGGCAGGCCGGGCAGCTCACCGCGCACGAATCCCTTGAGATCCATCCCGGAGCAGAACGTCCCACCAGCACCGGTGAGCACGGCGACGCAGAGGCTGTCACCAGCATCGAAGTCGTCGATGATCCCAGCCATGAGCCGGGCCATCTCCGCGGTCGCAGCGTTCTTCGCCTCGGGCCGGTTGAGGGTGATGACGAGGATGCCGTCGCGGACCTCGGTGAGCACCTCGGGTTGGTCGGTCATGATCCGGCCCCGAGGGTGGCGAGCAGGTCGGCCTTCGCGGACTCGTACTCATCGGCCAGGCGGGCGACGAGCTCACCGGCTGGCAGGGACTCATCGATCGTGCCGATACCCTGGCCGGAGCCCCAGATATCGCGCCAGGCCTTCGATTTCTCCGAGCCGCCAGAGCCGAAGTTCATCTTCGAAGGATCGGATTCGGGCAGGTCGTCCGGGTCGAGGCCGGCGGCCTCGATGCTGCCGCGCAGATAGTTGCCGTGCACGCCGGTGAAGAGGTTGGTGTAGACGATGTCACTGGCAGTCGAGTCGACGATCATCTGCCGGTACCCATCGGTCACCTGCGCCTCCGGGGTCGAGAGGAACGCCGAACCGACATAGGCGAAGTCAGCCCCAGCTGCCTGGGCGGCAAGCACCGAGCGGCCGTGGGCGATCGCCCCGGAGAGTGCGATCGGGCCGTCGAACCAGGCGCGGACCTCGTTAAGGAACGCGAATGGCGAGAGCATTCCGGCGTGTCCGCCGGCGCCGGCGGCGACGAGGATGAGCCCGTCGGCTCCCTTCTCGATCGCCTTGTGCGCAAAGCCGTTGTGGATGACGTCATGGAGCACGATGCCGCCGTAAGAGTGCACGGCGTCGTTGACCTCGGTGCGCGCGCCGAGGGAGGTGATGACGATCGGCACCTGGTGCTTGACGATCGTCTCCAGGTCGGCCTCGATGCGGTTGTTGGACCGGTGCACGATGAGGTTCGCCGCCACTGCGCCGACCGGCTTGTCCGGGTTCGCCCTGGTGAAGGCCGCATTGGATTCTTCGATCTCGTGCAGCCACTCATCGAGCAGCTCGGCCGGGCGCGCGTTGAGCGTGGGGAACGCGCCGATGACACCGGCCTGGCACTGGGCGGTGACGAGCTGGGGGCCGGAGGCGATGAACATCGGCGATGCGATGACCGGCAGCCGCAGGGGACGGGTGAGGACCTCGGGAAGAGTCATGTTTCTCCTCGGAGATATCGGGGTGACCGAACGATTGTTAAGCATTGTCGCCCACTACTGTAACCCACACCACGCGAAAGGCGGCGGCCGCCCGTTCAGGTGACCGCCGCCTCGGGCGCGGTGGCCAGCTGCTGCCGGCAGGACCGATCAGGTGTCGGTGAAGTTCGGGTCGCGCTTCTCGACGAAGGCCGCCATGCCCTCGGACTGGTCGTTGGTCGCCAGTGCCGAGTGGAACAGGCGCCGCTCGAAGAGCAGGCCCTGCTGCAGCGTCGTCTCGAAGGAGGCGTTGACGGCCTCCTTGACCATCGCCGAGGCGATGCGCGACTTGCCGGCGATCGTCGCGGCGATCTTCTTCGCCTCGTCCATCAGCTCGTCGTGCGGGACGACGCGGGCCACGAGACCGGAGCGCTCGGCCTCCTCGGCGTCCATCATCCGGCCGGTCAGGCACAGGTCCATCGCCTTGGCCTTGCCGATCGCACGCGTCAGGCGCTGGGAGCCGCCCATGCCCGGCAGCACGCCGAGGTTGATCTCCGGCTGGCCGAACTTCGCCTTCTCCGAGGCGATGAGGATGTCGCACATCATCGCAACCTCGCAGCCGCCGCCGAGAGCGAAGCCATTGACCGCAGCAATCGTCGGCTTGCGCACCGAGGTCAGGCGGCTCCAGCCGGCGAAGAAGTCGGTCTTGAAGGCGGTGGCGAAGTCGAGCTCGGCCATCTGCTTGATGTCAGCACCAGCGGCAAAGGCGCGGTCGGTGCCGGTGATGATGATCGCCTTGACGGCATCATCGGCGTCGAACTGCTCGGCCGCGGTGGCGATGTCCTCGAGCACCTGCTGGTTGAGGGCGTTGAGCGCCTTCGGGCGGTTGATCGTGATGACGGCGATGCCGTCGGCGGATTCGGTGAGAATCGTCTCGAAGTCGGTCATGAGAAAACCTTCCTGTCCTGTTCGGTGTTGAGGATCGCATCGACCTCGGCCTGCTCGACCTCGCCGAGGGTGGCCGGGTTCCACTGCGGGTTGCGGTCCTTGTCGATGACCTGGGCGCGGATGCCCTCGCGCAGATCCGGGCGGGCTGCGATCTCGGTACCGGCGCGCAGATCGCGTTCGAGGACCTCCTGCAGGGTCATTGTCTTGGCGGTGCGGATCATCTCGAAGGTCACGGCCAGCGACTGCGGCGACTTCGACTTGATGACCTCGGCGGTCTTCGCGGTGTCCTCGTCGCCGTGGGCGAGGAGGGCTGCGATGATCGCCTCGACCGAGTCGTGGGCGAAGCACGTGTTGATCCACGCCTCAGCTTCGGCCAGCTCATTGGCCGGTGCCTCGCCGGCGAACGACTCCAGAGTCTCGACGGCCTTCGTGCCGTCGGCCTCGAGTGCTGAGACGAGCTCCTCGACCCTCTCCTGGGGAACGAATGTGTCGGCCAGCCCGTAGGCCAGTGCGGCACCCGGTCCGATCGGCAGGCCGGTGAGGCCCATGTACATGCCGATCTCACCGGGGGTCTGGGCGAGCAGGTAGGTGCCGCCGATGTCGGGGAACAGGCCGATGCCGGTCTCGGGCATGCCCAGCTTCGTCGTCTCGGTCACCACGCGGTGCGAGCCGTGGACGGAGACGCCGACGCCGCCGCCCATCGTGATGCCGTGCATGATCGCGATGTAGGGCTTGGGGTAGCCTGCGATGTCGAAGTTCATCCGGTACTCCTCAGCCCAGAAGTCCTGGGATTCGGAGGTGCCAGCGACCAGATCCTGGTAGATCGCCTTGATGTCGCCGCCGGCGCATAGGCCGCGTTCTCCGCGGCCGGTGATGAGCACAGCGGCGACGGCGTCATCGTTGCGCCATTCGTTGAGTGCGCTGTCGATGGAGGCGACCATGTCGCGGCCGAGGGCGTTGATCGCCTTGGCCTTGTTCAGCTCGATGCGGCCGAGGCCGTTCACCACGTGTGTGATGACGAGCGCGTCGTCAGATGACGTCATTTATCCCACTCCTGTGCTCTTGCGGGAGATGATGACCCGCATGATCTCGTTCGTGCCTTCGAGGATCTGGTGGACGCGCAGATCGCGCACCAGCTTCTCGATTCCATACTCGTTGAGATAACCGTATCCGCCAAACAGCTGCAGGGCTTCGTTGGCGACCTCGAAGCCGGCATCGGTCGCCGCCAGCTTCGCCATCGACGCCAGCAGGGAGGTGTTGGGGTCTCCGGCGTCATAGGCCGCTGCGGCCCGGCGCAGCAGGGAGCGGGCGGCTTCGAGCTTCGTCTGCATGTCCGCCAGCCGGAAGCGCAGCGCCTGGAAGCCGTTGAGCTCGGTGCCGAAGGCCTGCCTCTCACCCATGTAGGTGATGGCCTTCTCCAGTGCCGACTGTCCGCCGCCGAGCGAGCAGGCGCCGATGTTCAGGCGGCCGCCGTCGAGGCCGGACATCGCGATCTTGAAGCCCTCGCCCTCCTCACCGAGGCGGTTTTCGACCGGCACCTTGACGTTCTCCATGAACACCTGGCGGGTCGGCTGGGCGTTCCAGCCCATCTTGATCTCATTGGGTCCGAAGTCGAAGCCCTCGGTGTCCTTCTCGACGATGAACGTCGAGATGCCGCGCGATCCCTCCTGGCCGGTGCGGGCCATGACGAGGTAGATCTCAGACGTTCCGGCGCCGGAGATGAACTGTTTGACGCCATTGAGCACGTAGTGGTCGCCGTCGAGCCGCGCGGTGGTGCGCAGCGCTGCGGCATCAGAGCCGGCGTTGGGCTCGGTCAGGCAGTAGGAGCCGAGCTTCTCGAAGGCCACCAGCGGCTGAAGATACTTCTCCTTCTGCTCCTCATTTCCGTACTTGTCGACCATCCACGCGACCATGTTGTGGATGGAGATGTAGGAGGCCACCGACGGGCAGCCGGTCGACAGGGCCTCGAAGATGAGAGCGGAATCGAGCCGGCCGAGTCCCACACCACCGGATTCCTCGGAGACGTAGATGCCGCCCATGCCGAGCTCGGCGGACTTCTGGATGACGTCGACGGGGAAGTGCTTGTTGGCATCCCAGTCGAGGGCGTGCGGAGCGATCTCGGCATCGGCGAAATCGCGGCACATATTGGACAGTTCGATCTGGTCGTCGGTCAGCCCGAATGTCAGAGCGGACGCGGTTGAGCGTGCCATCGTGGCTCCTTCTGCTGTGGGTCGTGCCGTGCACAGACGGGCGTGCGGCAGCCGCGGAATGCACGACCGGTCTGCTTCTAAGGGTAGTGAAGATTACTTGGACGTCCAACTAATTTTCCTTGGGCACCATTGTGCCATCCGCTCCCGAGGCGGTGGGCACCCAGGTGCCGAGGACTGGGGTCTGGCAGGCGGTGGCGGTAGGCTGTCGGTGCGACCGCGGTCACCCCGCCGCAGTCGGACCGCCCCATCGATCCCCAGAGGTATCCCCGGAAGGTCATCCCCATGGTCTCCTCGCAGACTCTCAGCCTTGCCCACCGGCGCGCAGCTGCCGGCTGGGCTGCTGACTGCGCCGCACGTGTGCTGCCCCTGTTCGAGGCCGAGACATCTGATGATCGCATCCGCGATGCGATCGAGCGCGCCTACGCCTTCAGACGCAGCGAGCTAGGGGCCGCCGGCCAGACCCAGTGCCGCGTCGACGCCGGGCGCGCAGCCAGCTCCGCAAGCTCACCGGCCGGAGCGGCCGCGGCCCGGGCTGCAGTGCAGGCAGAGGCGGTGGCACATATGGGTGTCCATGCTCTCGGTGCTGCAGCCTATGCTGCGCAGGCGGCGGGGCTTGCGCTGCCGGCCGACGCTCAGGCGGTCGATGATGAGGTGCGCTGGCAGCTCGGGGCGCTGACACCCGATGCCCGCACTGCGCTGCGCCAGCTGCCGCGGCTGGGCACCGACGACGGCGGCCCGCTGGGATTCGGGCTGCTGACGACCGGCGTGCGCAGTCAGGTCATCTCCATCATCCAGGCCCACGTCGGCGCCCGGTGAAGGGCGTCAGGCCCGGGCGGAGTCGCCGAGCCCGGCGCGCAGTGAGGCGAGCTCACTGAGCAGCCGGCTGACATCGGCAGCAGCAAGACCGGGCTGTTCGAACACATCCCGGTTGAGGTCAGCTGTCGCCTCGGTGACGAGCTGACGGCCGGCCTCAGTGATCTCGACGAGCGTCGTGCGCCCGTCAGCCGGATGTGGACGGCGGGCGACGAGGCCGGCGGCCTCCAGCCGGTCGACAGAGTTCGTGGTCGAGGTCGCATGCACCTGCAGTCGCTTGGTGATCTTGTTCATCGGCAGACTGCCCCGGCGGGTGAACGACAGCAGGGCGAGCACTTCATAGCGGGAGAAGGTCAGCCCCAGCGGCCGCAGCGTCTGATCGACCCGGGCGAGCAGCAGCTGGTGGGCGCGCATGATGGAGATGACGAGCGTCATCCCGTCGGCAGCGTCGGTCCAGCCATGGGCAAGCCACTGCCTGCGCGACTCGTCGATCGGATCGAACTCCCGTTCCACGTCGTTCCTCCTGCCGAAGCTGCTCACCTGCGAACACTTGGCACCAGCATACTGACGTGGCACGATCAGCATATGTGCGGACGACTGAACATGGCGACCGATCCACACGACATCGTCGGTGAGCTCGGCATCGACGTCGTCGACTACACCTTCACGCCTCGGTACAACGTCCCTCCTGGCGCCGCCCTGCCGATCGTCGCCGAACGGGTCGAAGACACAGGAGAGGTCATCCGCCGGCTCGAGACCGCTCGCTGGGGCCTGGTGCCCGGCTGGGCGAAAGAGGAGAAGGTCGGCTTCAAGGCCTTCAACGCACGCGCCGAGACCGTGCACGAGAAGCCGATGTTCCGCCATGCCTTCGCCTCCCAGCGCTGCATCATCCCGGTCACCGGCTACTACGAATGGGAGAAGACCGAGACCGGCAAGCAGCCGTGGCTTATGCAGGCTGAGACCGAGCGCCCTCTCTATATGGTCGGGCTTTTTGAGTTCCGGCGTCGCCCTGACCTCGACGGACAGGTTGTGACAGACCCGGCCATCAAGAACGGATGGCTCGTCTCGACCACGATCATCACCTGCCCCTCGACAGGACACCTGGCCGATGTGCATGACCGCATGCCGGTGATGGCAGACCCCGAGGATCTCGGCGACTGGCTGGATCCATCGCATGAGCGCGGTGGTGCGCGCAGGGTTCTCAACGGCCTGGTCACTGGCTTCGATCCAGCATCGGTGGGACGTGTCAAAGTCGGAACAGCGGTCGGAAACGTCAGAAACCAAGATCCTGAGGTCGAGCAACCGGTCGAATGACCCCTGTCGGACACGTGAGATCGGCGTCGGCAAGCCGAACGCGCCGGAGTAGCCGCAGCCTCCCGTCGCTCCTGTGACGAAGGGCACAGGGTTCGGAGTTGCATCGGCGCTTCGCGGGGGTCTAAGTTAGTACTCGTTGCCTAGCGCGATGGGCGCAAGTCCAAGGGCTCTGACCAGGGAGAACGCCTGGAAAGAGGGGCAACGCTGCTCCATGTCGGAGGGCGATGGAAACATCACCCGGAAGACGGATCAACGGGCAGGTGAGCGAGATCGCAGACAGCGACTTGCACACCGAGTCGCAGATGGTCTAGAGTAGAAAACCGCCCGCCTCGCAGGGCAGCTGCAAAAACGCAGCGGAAGCGGGGTTGCCCACACTAACTTCGAAACCCGGCCGAGCGTCGAGTTGACAAAGTGCGAGTGGGGGCTAAGATAGAGAAGTTGCCTCGATGAGGCCGGTGCAAGCCAGGCGGAGTCGATGGGCGTCTGTTCTTTGAGAACTCAATAGCGTGTTTGTTTGTTTTTGTGATGCCAGATATTTTTTGTTTCTGGTTGAAGCAAGGATGTAATGACATTTGATGACCA
>NZ_JALXKS010000009.1 GCF_025144725.1 Brevibacterium sp. p3-SID960
TCTGCCAGGCCGCAGAAGCGGTAGACTTTCACCGACCGCCATCACCGACGAGACCAAGGAGCACCGCAGTGGCCGATTCCATTCAACTCGAGGGCAGACAGATCCCATTCGAGGAAGGAATGACCGGCACGACGGTGTACGCCGACCGGAAAGACGTCATCGCCATCGAGCTCAACGGCGCCCCCGCCGACCTCGGCCGCGAACTCTCACCCGGGGACGTCGTCAACCCGATCACCCTTGCCGACGACGAGGGACTCAACATCCTGCGTCACTCCGCCGGCCACGTCGTCGCACAGGCCGTGCAGGAGCTCTTCCCCGGCACCAAGCTGGGCATCGGCCCCTACATCACCGACGGCTTCTATTTCGACTTCGACGTCGCTGAGCCCTTCACGCCCGAAGACCTCAAGCAGATCGAGAAGCGGGCTAAGCAGATCATCAAGCAGGGCCAGCCGTTCAGGCGCGTCGTCGTGAGCGAAGACGAGGCCCGCTCCCGCATGGGCAGCGAACCGTACAAGCTCGAACTCATCGACGACCGGTCCAAAGCCGGTGACCACGAAGAGGCATCCGTGGAAGTCGGCGGCGACGAGCTGACCGTGTACGAGAACACCGACCGGCAGGGTGAAGCCGTCTGGCAGGACCTGTGCCGCGGACCGCACCTGCCGAGCACCAAGCACATCGGACAGGGCTTCGCCGTCACCCGATCCTCTGCCGCCTATTGGCGCGGTGACCAGGCCAACGCCTCCCTGCAGCGCATCTACGGCACCGCCTGGGCATCGAAGGACGACCTGAAGGCCTACCTGGACCGCGTCGCCGAAGCCGAGCGGCGCGACCACCGCAAGCTCGGGGCAGAACTCGACCTGTTCTCCTTCCCCGACGAACTCGGCTCCGGCCTGCCGGTCTTCCACCCCAAGGGCGGAGTCATCAAGCGCGAGATGGAAGACTACGTGCGCCGCCGTCACATCGAGGAGGGCTTCTCCTATGTCGGCACCCCGCACATCTCGAAGGAGTCCCTCTACTACACCTCCGGCCACCTGCCCTACTACGGGGAGAACATGTTCCCGGCCCTGCAGGTCGACGAGGTCCGCGATGAGGAGACCGGGGAGATCGTCAAGGCCGGCACCCCGTACCGGCTCAAGGCGATGAACTGCCCGATCCACAACCTCATCTACCGCTCCCGCGGTCGGTCCTACCGCGACCTGCCGCTGCGCCTGTTCGAGTTCGGCACCGTTTACCGCGACGAACCCTCCGGAGTCATCCACGGTCTGACCCGCGTGCGCGGCCTGACCCAGGACGACTCGCACTCCTACGTCGCCGAAGAGGGCGCCGCAGCAGAGATCCGGCACCTCCTCAACTTCGTGCTCTCGCTGCTGCGCGACTTCGGGCTCCACGACTTCTACCTCGAACTCTCCACCCGCGACGAGGACGGGAAGAAGAAGGAGAAGTTCATCGGCTCCGATGAGCAGTGGGCGACCGCCACCGAGGTGCTCGAGAGCGTCGGTCGTGAGACCGGTCTCGAACTCGTTCCCGACCCCGGTGGTGCCGCCTTCTACGGCCCGAAGATCTCTGTCCAGGCGCGCGACGCGATCGGCCGCAGCTGGCAGATGTCGACCGTGCAGCTGGACTTCAACCAGCCAGAGCGCTTCGGCCTCGAATACCAGGCCGCCGACGGCAGCCGCAGGCGCCCGGTCATGATCCACTCGGCGAAGTTCGGGTCCATCGAGCGGTTCTTCGGCGTGCTCACCGAACACTACGCCGGTGCCTTCCCCGTCTGGCTGGCCCCGGTCCAGGTGACCTGTGTGCCTGTCGCCGAGGAGTTCTCCGGCTACCTCCACGAGGTGGCTGAGAAGCTGCGCGCCCGCGGGGTGCGCGTCGAGGTCGATGCCTCCGACGATCGGTTCCCCAAGAAGATCCGCAACGCCTCGAAGTCCAAGGTGCCCTACACCCTCATCGCCGGCGGTGAGGACCGCGATGCCGGTGCTGTGTCGTTCCGGTTCCGCGACGGCAGTCAGGACAACGGGGTGGCCGTTGACGAGGCCATCGAGCGGATCGTGGAGGCGATTGAGACGAAGGTGCAGGTATGACCGGCGAGGACACCAATCGGGCTGCCGCCCAGATGCCGGAACCCGAGGCGGCCGCCGGGTTCCCCGGTGAACCCGACGGCCTGCAGCGGCTGTGGACCCCGCACCGGATGGTCTACATCGGCGGGCAGAGCAAACCCAAGGACGACAGTGCTCCCGAATGCCCGTTCTGCCTGGCACCGGGCAAGGACGACGAGGAGGGCCTCATCGTCGCCCGCGGCGAACACGTCTACGCCGTCCTCAACCTCTACCCGTACAACCCCGGTCACCTGCTCATCTGCCCGTACCGTCACGTCGCTGACTACACGGACCTGACTGAGGAGGAGACGATCGAGGTCGCCCACTTCACCCAGCAGGCAATGCGCGTCATCCGCGCGGTGTCGGCACCGCACGGTTTCAACCTCGGGATGAACCAGGGCGGCATCGCCGGTGCCGGCATCGCTGCCCACCTGCACCAGCACATCGTGCCGCGGTGGGGCGGAGATGCGAACTTCCTGCCGATCATCGCGCAGACGAAGGCGCTGCCGCAGGTGCATGCTGACGTCCGCGAACTCCTGTCCAAGGAATGGGACGCATGAAACCAGCCGACATCACCTCCCTCATCAGCTGCACCGAGCCGGTCTCGGCTGGCGAGCGCATCCTCTGCCAGCTCAGCCGCCCCGACGTCGAGGCCAACAGCTACCGCGCCCAGTACCTTGCCCGCCCGCTTCCGGTCACCGGCACGGACTCCGCTGTCGCGGCCCCGGCAGGGGAGTGGATCCGGGCCAGCCACGGCTGGAACGACAGCGCCCTGACCATCACCGATGACACCTGGGGCTTCCTGCGCGCCGCCGGCCCGAAGGAAACTCCGCAGCTGTTCGTCGGCACCGCCGGTGCCGAAGCCAGGCGCCTGACCGATGCGCCCCTGGGCGTCAGCGGCTTCGCCCTCGATCCCTCGGGACAGCGGGTCGTCTACCTCGCCCGCACGCCCGAAGAGGGCCGCTACGGCACCGACGAGGAGATCAGCGCCGAGGCCGAGGCCCCGCGCCACATCACCGCAGCGACCTACCTCAGCGACGGCCTCGGCTACGCAGGCGACCGCCTCACCCAGCTGTACTCCGTCGACCTGACAGACCCAGGTCTGACTGCCGAGAGTCTGCTCGGCGGAGACGCGCTGCCGAAGTCCCAGCAGCTGACCGACCACGCTGAGGACGTCCGCGACCCGCAGTTCAGCCCGGCAGGGCAGCTCAGCGTCGTCGCTGGGCTCGAACAGCCCGCCGGAGACGTCGACCTGCGCTCCCATCTGTGGCTCATCACCGGTGAGGGCATGGAGCGCATCGACCTGGGCATGCGCAGCGCCCACGCCCACGCATGGCTCGACGAGGACCGCATCGCCTTCATCGGCATCGAACACCGCGAGTCGGTCATCGACTTCGTCGCCGCATTGCCCGGCCTCTTCATCCACGACCGCTCCACCGGCCAGACCACCCGTGTCACCTGCGATGAGACGATCGAACTCGAAGGCATCCGGCCGGTCATCGCCGACGGCTGCGCCTACGTCGTCCTCACCGTCGACGGCTCCCAGCGCGCCGCTCGCATCCCGCTCGATGCCGGCACGGTGAGCCTGGCAGACGGTGAGCTCACGCTCGCCGAGGCGACCGGCGCCTCGGGCGCGGAGAGCGCGCCAGCCCTGCTGAGCCCGCCCGAACTGATCGTCACCGGCCTGTGCCGGCACGGCGAGCAGCTCATCGTCACCGCAGCGACCGTGACCTCACCCGGTGAGATCTTCGCTATCGACGCCGCCGGCCGGCTCACCCAGCTCAGCGACTTCGCCACCGAGCTCGTCGCCCAGCCGCTCGACGTCATCACCCCGCAGCCGGTGTCGGCCCCGACCCCGCTGGGGGACGTGCACGGCTGGGTGGCGATCCCTCACGGCGAGGGCCCGTTCCCCGTCGTCCTCAACATCCACGGCGGGCCGTTCTCCCAGTACACCGAGGCGCTGTTCGACGAGACCCAGGTGCTCACCGGCGCCGGGTACGCCGTCGTCTACGCCAACCCGCGCGGCTCCAACGGCCGCGGCCGCGCCTGGGGGCAGGCCGTGCAGGGCGATATGGCCGCCCCGGCACACGCCGATGTGCTCGCGATCCTCGACGCGGCACTGGCCGCTCACCCGCAGCTCGACGGCAGCCGGATCGGAGTCCAGGGCGGATCCTACGGCGGGTACCTCACCGCTATGATCCTCAATGCCGAGGACCGGTTCGCCGCCGGCATCGTCGAACGCGGCTACCTCGACCCGACGACCTTCATCGGCACCTCCGACATCGGCCGGTTCTTCAGCGAGGAGTACTCCGGACGCGACCCGGAGCGGATCGCCGCCCAGTCGCCGATGACGGATATCGAAGGCAACACCACCCCCACGCTCGTCATCCACTCCGAACGCGACTTCCGGTGCCCGCTGGAGCAGGCGCAGCGGTATTATGCCGCCCTGCAGCGCGCCGGCACGCACACCGAGCTGCTCATCTTCCCCGGCGAGAGCCACGGGCTCTCCCGCACCGGCCAGCCGCGGCACCGCGTGCAGCGCTTCGAACACATGCTCAACTGGTGGAGCACCCACCTGGGCACCTGAAGTGACATCGACCGCGTTCCCGCAGCCCCGGCGGGAGGCCGCCGCAACGACCGCACACGAGCTGGGTCACCAGCTCAGCCGAGAGGAAGCAGAATGAAAGCCCGCACCGCAGCACGCGTCGTGCTGCTCAACCCGGCAGGAGAGGTGCTCCTGCTGCATGTCAAGGACATGCACGACGATTCACGCCACTGGTGGATCACCTGCGGTGGCGGTGCCGAGCTCGGTGAAACCGCCGTGCAGACAGCCGCACGCGAGCTCTCCGAGGAAACCGGCATCGAGTGCGACCCAGCCGACCTCCTCGGCCCGCTGGCCAGCCGCTCGTTCGTCATGGAGTTCAAGCACCACTCGACGATCCAGCACGAGACCTACTACGGCATGCAGTGCGACGAGGACTTCGACTTCGATGAGGCGATCTGGACCGACATCGAAAAGGCTTCGATCGTCGAAGGCCGGTGGTGGTCACTGTCCGAGCTGAGCTCCACCACCGACGTCATCTACCCGCCGCAGCTGCCGACCCTGGTGCAGATGGTGCAGCGCCGGGACGTGCCGGACGAACCGCTGGTGCTCGAATAGCGGCCAGTCGCGACGGTACACTTCAGACAGCCGTGCGGCAGGCCCCGGCGCTGCTCACGCCGACCGCAGACGGCACAGACGCACAAACGAGACGAGGAGACATCAGTGGCAGGCCACTCCAAGTGGGCGACAACCAAGCACAAGAAGGCAGCGATCGACGCCAAGCGCGGCAAGCTGTTCGCCAAGCTCGTCAAGAACATCGAAGTCGCAGCCCGCAACGGCGGCGGCGACGTCGAGGGCAACCCCACCCTGTTCGACGCGATCCAGAAGGCCAAGAAGTCCTCGGTGCCCAATGACAACATCGAGCGGGCCGTCAAGCGCGGGGCCGGACTCGACGGCGGCGGCGTCGACTACGAAACCATCATGTACGAAGGCTACGGCCCCGGTGGTGTGGCCATGCTCATCGAATGCCTGACCGACAACCGCAACCGCGCCGCCTCCGAGGTCCGGGTCGCCGTGACCCGCAACGGCGGGTCGATGGCCGATCCCGGTTCGGTCGCCTACAACTTCAACCGCAAGGGCGTCATCGTCGTCCCCGCCGAGGGCACCGATGACGAGGCGATCATGGAGGCCACCCTCGAAGCCGGCGCTGAAGAGGTCAACGACAACGGCGAGACCTTCGAGATCATCGCCGAGGCCACTGACCTCGTCGCCGTGCGCACCGCACTTCAAGAAGCTGGCATCGACTACGATTCGGCCGACGCCTCCTTCGTGCCCAACATCGAGGTGCCCCTCGACGCGGCGACCGCGGAGAAGGTCTTCAACCTCATCGACGTGCTCGAAGACTGCGATGACGTGCAGAACGTCTACTCCAACGCCGACGTCTCCGATGAGGTGCTCGCCGAGCTGAACGGCGCCTGAGCCGATGCGCGTGATGGGAGTCGACCCGGGCCTGACCCGCTGCGGCATCGGCGTCATCGACGCCGAGCGCATCCACCGGCCGGCTCTCGTCGCCGTCGACGTCATCGAGACCCCCAGCGTCAGCGCTGTCGACACCCGCCTCGGCGGGCTGGCCGATGCCTTCGACCGGTGGCTCGATGCGCACCGGCCCGATGTCGTGAGCATCGAACGAGTCTTCGCCCGCCACAACGTCTCCACCATCATCGGCACCGCCCAGGCATCCGGGCTGACGATGGGCCTGGCCGCCCGTCGCGGCATCCCCGTGGCCATGCACACTCCGTCCGAGGTCAAGGCCGCAGTCACCGGCAGCGGCCGGGCCGGCAAGGCGCAGGTGACGAACATGGTCACCCGGATCCTGCGCCTCGACGCCCCGGTCAAGCCCGCCGACGCCGCCGATGCCCTGGCCCTGGCGATCTGCCACCTGTGGCGCGGTGCCGGCGCGGCCGGATCGACTCCCGGAATGACGAAGGACGTCGACACCCGGCAGGGTGGGGGTCGGCAGGGAAGCTCACTGACCCCAGCTCAGCAGCAGTGGGCCGAAGCTCTCAAGAGCGCCGGGGCGCCGCGGCGCCGGTGACCCCGCCCACGTGGTCCCGCACACGAGGGGCTATGCCCCTCGGCACACGCCGGAGCCGAGGTGCCCGGTTCCGTCCGCACGAGCGGCTAGAGTTGTATTCGTACATGCGTTCACACCTGGAGCTTGAGTGATCACCTACCTTTCGGGCACGGTCGCCAGCGTGCGTCCCGACAGCCTCACCGTCGTCACCGCCGGCGTCGGACGCCGCGTCTTCGCCACCCCGGCCCTGACCTCTGGCGTGCGCCACGGCCAGGACATCGAACTGCACACCGTGCTCGTCGTCCGCGAGGATTCGCTGACCCTGTTCGGATTCGGCGACGCCGAGGAGCGCGACCTGTTCGAAACTCTGCAGACGATCTCCGGCATCGGCCCCCGTCTGGCCTTGGCAGTTCTCTCGGTGCTCAGCCCAGACGAGCTGCGCCAGGCGATCGCCGATGAGGATCAGGCGGCGCTGACGAAGGTGCCCGGCATCGGCAAGAAGGTCGCCGCCCGGCTCATGCTCGAACTCGCCGGCAAGCTCACCTCCTTCCCGCAGCCGACCGGCACAGAAGCCGCATCCGGGCCGCCGGCCGGAGGTGCCGACGCGGTGTCCGAACAGGTCGTCGAGGGCCTCGTCAACCTCGGGTGGCGGCAGGCGCAGGCGGAGAAGGCGGTGGCCGACACTCGCGCAGAGTTCGACACCGAACCGACCACCTCTGAACTGCTCAAGGCGACCCTCAAGCTGATCGGCGGCCGCGTATGAGCGAGCCCAGCTACGAGGTCGAGTTCACCGGGGATGCCCTCACTGGCGCCGAAAGCGCACGGCTGACCCGCGCTGGAGCCGATGACGCCGAACGAGCCGCCGAGGTCGCACTGCGCCCCCGCGGGCTCAAGGACTTCACCGGCCAGCCGCAGGTGCGCGAACAGCTCTCGCTCGTCCTCGACGCCGCAGCTGCGCGCAACCGCGCTCCCGATCATGTGCTGCTCTCCGGCCCGCCGGGACTGGGCAAGACCACTCTGGCGATGATCATCGCCCACGAACTCGGCACCCAGATCCGCGTCACCTCGGGACCAGCCGTCCAGCACGCCGGCGACCTCGCGGCGATCCTGTCCTCCCTCGAAGAGGGCGAGGTGCTCTTCATCGACGAGATCCACCGGGTCGCCCGCGCAGCCGAGGAGATGCTCTACGTCGCCATGGAGGACTTCCGCGTCGACGTCATCGTCGGCAAAGGACCCGGTGCCACCGCCATTCCGCTCGACCTTCCGCCCTTCACTCTCGTCGGGGCGACCACCCGCTCCGGTCTGCTGCCAGCACCATTGCGCGACCGCTTCGGCTTCACCGGCCACCTCGACTTCTACTCCGAAGAAGACCTGCACACCGTGCTGCGCCGTTCAGCGCAGATGCTCGACATCGAAGCCGATGCCGCGGGACTGCAGGAGATCGCGACCCGCTCCCGCGGCACCCCGCGCATTGCCAACCGGCTGCTGCGCCGGGTGCGCGACTGGGCGCAGGTCCGCGGCCACGGCGTCGTCGACTATGACGCCGCACGCGCCGCACTGAAGGTCTATGAAGTCGACGAGCGCGGCCTCGACCGGCTCGACCGGGCTGTCCTGCGCGCCCTGTGCGAACGCTTCGACGGCGGTCCGGTCGGCCTGCGCACCCTGGCGGTGTCGGTGGGGGAGGAGCCGGAGACCGTCGAGGAGGTCGCCGAACCGTTCCTGGTACGCGAGGGCCTCATCTCCCGCACTCCGCGCGGACGCATCGCCACAGGTCAGGGCTGGCGCCACCTCGGGCTGGTGCCGAAGGACGCCGAACGGGCTCTCTTCGAGTTCACAGACGACGATTAGTGATTGCCGCCGCATCGCCACTAGACTGGCTTCTTGGCTATAGCCCCGTCATATCGAAAGGCTGATCTCACTCGTGGATCCCACAACACTCATCTTCCTCGGCCTCGGCGCCCTCATGCTGTTCTTCCTGTTCAGCAGCCGCAAGAAGCAGAAGGCACGCCAGGAGAGCATCAAGTCCAATCTGGTGCCCGGTGCCGAGGTGATGACGACGTTCGGTGTGTACGGAACCGTGCTCACTGTCTCGCCGGAGGATCACATCGTCACGATCGAAAGCGGCCCCGGCACTGTGCTGCGCATCCACCAGCAGGCCATTGGCCACATCGAGCCGGCCGCCGGTGTCGCCACCGACGGGCTGTCCGAGGACACCGCTGCTGACGTCGACCGCGACCTGGCTGCCGATGACACGATGGCTGCCGATGACCGTCTGGCAGACGAGCGCGTGGATGATTCGGATCGCCTGGACAACTATCGCGGCGGCGACTACACGGCCGACAATGACCTCGATGACCGTCACCGCGATGACCGCGGTGACGACTTCAAGGCCTGATCACATCCCAACGAAAGATCCCCTGTGTCAACTTCCGCAGACAAGCCCCGTCCGGGACTGCGCTTTGCGTGGCTGACGATCTTCATGCTGGTCCTCGTCGCCCTCATCGGCGGCGGGGCCATCTGGTCGAACGCCTCCTGGACCCCGAAGCTCGCCCTCGACCTCGAAGGCGGCACCTCCATCATCCTCGAACCGCAGCTGGAAGATCAGCGCATCACCCAGGAGCAGCTCGAACAGGCGGTGGCGATCATCCGTCAGCGCGTCGATTCCACAGGTGTGTCCGAAGCCGAGATCACCACGCAGGGCGATCGCAACATCATCGTCAGCCTTCCGGGCAACCCAGACGAGCAGACCCGTGAGCTCGTCCGGTCCTCAGCGCAGATGGTGTTCCGGCGTGTCGCCGTCGTCGCACCTCCCGAGCCGGACACCGGCGAGCAGCCTGCCGAGGAGCAGGGCGAGGAGGGCAACGACGCCACAGACGAGGAGAAGAAGCAGCTCGAGGAGCTGCTCAAGGACCAGGGCAGCGACGAGCAGGTCCCTGCGGAAGACGACCCAGCACAGGGCGGCGCCGGCTCGGTGACGGCCGCCGACGGCGCCGACGTCAGGGCCCAGCAGCCCAGCGACGCCGGCACCGTACCCGGCCCGGCCGGCAACCCCGGCGATGCCGAGGATGCCGAGTCCGGTCAGGACACTGTCAGAGAAGGCGAGTTCCCGCGCTTCGACCCGCAGACCGACCAGTCGTGGCTGACGCCGGAGATCCTGCAGACCTTCCAGGAACTCGACTGCACCAAGGAGGAGAACCGCATCCGCGGCGAAGCTGCGCCTGACGACCAGCCGGTCGTCGCCTGTGACCAGAGCGGTGCGGCGAAGTACGTGCTCGGGCCTGTCGAGTTCGACGGTTCGCACATCACCGACGCCGAGTTCACCTTTGAGACGACCGCACAGGGCGCTCAGACGAACCGCCCTGCCGTCTCCATGACCCTCGACAGCTACGGCGCTGAGGCCTTCGGCCAGATCTCGGGCGCGCTCACCGGTCTGCAGGAGCCCTACAGCCAGTTCGCGATGGTGCTCGACGGTCAGGTGCTCTCAGCACCGCGTTCCCAGGCCCACATCACCGACGGCCGGATGATCATCACCGGTGAGTTCACCGTCGAGGAAGCCGAGACCCTGGCCAGCCAGCTGAAGAACGGCTCGCTGCCGATCAGCTTCCAGGTCCAGAGCGAACAGCAGATCTCACCCACCCTGGGTGCCGACTACCTCGCCAAGGGCCTGCTGGCCGGCGGCATCGGCCTGCTGCTCGTCGTCGGCTACTCGCTCATCCAGTACCGCGTCCTCGGTCTGGTGACGGTCTCCAGCCTCGCCGTCGCCGGTGTGCTGACATATCTGCTGCTGCTGTTCGTCACATGGCGCTACGGCTACCGGCTGTCACTGGCCGGTGTCGCCGGCCTCATCGTCGGCATCGGCATGACCGCAGACTCCTTCATCGTCTACTTCGAACGTGTGCGAGACGAGCTGCGCTCCGGGCGCAAGCTCACGAGCGCCGTCGAAGTCGGCTGGGATCGCGCCAAGCGCACGATCTTCGCCTCGAAGGCCGTCAACATGCTCGCTGCGGTGATCCTCTACATCCTCGCCGTCGGCAGCGTGCGCGGCTTCGCGTTCACGCTCGGCCTCACCGTCATCGTCGACGTCGTCCTCGTCATCCTCTTCACCCACCCGATGCTGCAGGTGCTGGCGCGCACGCACTTCTTCGGCCACGGCCACCCGTGGTCGGGTATGGATCCGCGTCAGCTCGGTGTCAAGATGGCCGCCTACCGCGGTGCGATGGGCCTGGACCTGGAGAAGGCGAAGGAGAAGTCGAAGAAGCGCGGCTCGTATCGGGAGGCCAAGCGTCGGCAGGCCAGCATCGACAAGCGCTCCGGCTCTTCGACGCGCGCCAGCCGGAAGTCCACCGGCACGCTGACCGCTGACCGTTCAGAGCTCTCGATCGCTGAGCGCAAGGCGCTGCGGGAGAAGGAAGCCCGCGAACGGCAGGCAGGTGCCGAGGCCGGTGAGGCGCGCACCGGCAGCGATGACGTGACTGCCGGAGCCGGACGAAAGGACGGTGATGCCCGATGATGCGCTCGTTCTTCGCCTGGGGCAACGACCTGCACTCGGGTCGCACCTCGATCCCGTTCATCAAGCGCTCGAAGCTGTGGCTGGGCATCGCGATCGCCCTCATGATCGCCTCGCTCATCGTGCCGCTGCTGGGCGGATTCAACCTCGGCATCGCCTTCAAAGGCGGATCCCAGTTCCAGATCGCCAATACCTCCGACACCTCCGAGCAGCACGCCCACGACGCAGTCGCCGAGGTCGTCGGCAACGGCGTCTCGACCTCCGTCGTGCCGACCTCGGACACCTCCATCAAGATCGACACCGACCAGCTGACCGACGATCAGATGCAGCAGGTCCGCGACGCGCTCGTGACGTCGTACAACGTCGAGAACGAGGACGTCACCTCGAACTTCGTCGGTCCCAAGTGGGGCCAGGACGTGACCGAGAAGATGACGCGGGCACTCATCATCTTCGTGGCGATCGCGATGCTCGTGATGGCGATCTACTTCCGCACCTGGAAGATGTCGCTGGCGGCGATCCTCGGCCTCGTCTTCGTCATGGTTCTCACGATGGGCATCTACTCCGCCCTCGGCTTCGAGGTCACACCGGAGGCGATCATCGGCTTCCTCACGGTGCTGAGCTTCTCGCTGTACGACACGGTGGTGGTCTTCGACAAGATCCGCGAGAACACCGAGGACTTCAAGGAGAACAACCGCATGAAGTTCTCCGAGCTCGTCAACCTCGGCGTCAACCAGACGACCGTGCGCTCGATCAACACCTCGATGATCTCGGTGCTGCCGATTGCGGCGATCCTCTTCATCGGCGTGTTCCTGCTCGGCGCCGGCACCCTGACCGACATCGCGCTCTCGCTGTTCATCGGCACGATCGTCGCTGCCGCCTCGACCCTGTTCGTCGCCTCGCCGCTGTACAACCTGCTGCGGCACAACGAACCGGCCGTCAAGGAACAGGAGGCGATGGTCGACGAGCACCGGCGCAAGCACGGGCTGCCCGACCGTCCTCCGGTGCTGTTCGAGGACGTGCGCGCCTGAGCCGCAGCAGCGGACACGAGCGCCTCGATCGCGCAGCGCGCAGAAGCGCGTAAGATGGACAGACCATGACAGGATTGCTCTCCTGTCATGGTCTGTTGATTGTGTGACGTCGGTTGGAGATGTGACGTCAGTTGATGGTGTGACGAAGGGAGCGACACGTGGCCGACACTATCGGTGAGTCCACGCGCCGGCCGCGCGGCATCTCGCGACTGGCCTTCTGGACAGCCCGCTCCCAGCATGCCCCGCAGCACCCGAAGGCCCTCGGCCCGCTGCTGCAGGCCGTCGCCCACAACCACCCGAAGGACGATGTCGAGCTCATCGTCCGGGCATACCGCACCGCCGAGAAATGGCATCGCGGCCAGATGCGCAAGAGCGGTGACCCCTACATCACCCACCCGGTCGCGGTCGCCACCATCCTCGCCGAAATCGGCATGAACTCCTCGACGCTGGCTGCGGCCCTGCTGCACGACACCGTCGAGGACACCGACTACAGCCTCGACCAGCTGCGCGAGGACTTCGGTGACGAGATCGCGCTCATGGTCGACGGCGTCACCAAGCTCGACAAGATCGAATACGGCGCAGCCACCCAGTCCGAGACCGTGCGCAAGATGATCCTGGCGATGTCGAAGGACATCCGGGTGCTCGTCATCAAGCTCGCCGACCGGCTGCACAACGCCCGCACGTGGAAGTACGTCCCGGCCTCCTCGAGTGAGAAGAAGGCCAAGGAGACCCTGGAGATCTTTGCTCCGCTGGCACATCGGCTGGGCATGAACACCATCAAATGGGAGCTTGAGGATCTGTCCTTCCAGGTGCTCTACCCGAAGGTGTACAGCGAGATCGTCCGGCTCGTCGCCGAGCGTGCTCCGGAGCGCGAGAAGTATCTGGCGATTGTGTCGAAGGAGATCAAGGACGAAGCCGGCGAAGCCAACATCATCGCCGAGATCTCCGGCCGCCCGAAGCACTACTACTCGATCTATCAGAAGATGGTCGTCCGGGGCCACGAGTTCGCCGACATCTACGACCTCGTCGGCGTGAGAGTGCTCGTGGAGACGGTGCGCGAATGCTACGGCGTGCTCGGCCTCGTGCACGCGAAATGGTCGCCGATCGCAGGACGGTTCAAGGACTACATCGCGATGCCGAAGTACAACATGTACCAGAGCCTGCACACCACGGTCATCGGACCCTACGGCAAACCGGTCGAGATCCAGATCCGGACCCATGAGATGCACCGGCGGGCCGAGTTCGGCATCGCCGCACACTGGAAGTACAAGGACCGCCGCAAGGTCAACCCGCAGGCGATCAACGCCGCCGGCGGCCGGATGGCGAAGGTCGGCGACTCCGGTGAGGTCGACCAGGTCGCCTGGCTGCGTCAGCTGCTCGACTGGCAGCGGGAGACCTCCGATCCCGACGAGTTCCTCGACAACCTGCGCTTCGAGGTCAACTCCAAAGAGGTCTACATCTTCACGCCCAAAGGCGACATCATCTCCCTGCCGGCAGACGCCACCCCGGTCGACTTCGCCTATGCGGTGCACACCGAGGTCGGACACAAGACGATGGGCGCTCGCGTCAACGGCCGGCTCGTGTCGCTGGACTCGAAGCTGCACAACGGCGATGTCGTCGAAGTCTTCACCTCCAAGGACGAGAACGCCGGACCCTCCCGCGATTGGCTGGCCTTCGTCACCAGCCCGCGGGCGCGCAACAAGATCCGCCAGTGGTTCTCCAAGGAGCGTCGTGAAGAGGCGATCGAAACCGGCCGTGACCAGCTGGCCCGGGCGATGCGCCGTCACCACCTGTCAGCCGATGCGCTCATGAGCCAGGAGGCGCTGCTCGTCGTCGCCAGCGAACAGCGGCTTCCGGATGTCACCGCCCTCTACGCCGCCATCGGCAATGGCAATATGTCGGCTGCCCACGTCGTCGACCTGCTGGCCAAAGAGGTCTCGGCAGACGAACAGGAAGACGACCAGCCGACGACGGAGATCCTGCGGCCGTCGAACCGGCGCGGCAAGTCCCGCGGCCACCACTCCTCAACCGACGGCGTGCGCGTCAAGGGCTCCGACGACATCCTCGTCAAGCTCGCCCGCTGCTGCACTCCAGTCCCCGGTGACACCATCATGGGATTCGTCACCCGCGGAGCAGGTGTGTCCGTCCACCGGACCGACTGCAAGAACGTCTCCAGCCTCAAACGCGAACCCGAGCGCATCGTCGAAGTCGAATGGGCACACCATTCGCAGGGCATCTACCTCGTCCAGATCCAGGTCGAGGCACTCGACCGCGCCGGACTGCTCTCTGACATCACCAAGGTGCTCACCGACAACCACGTCAACATCCTCTCCGCCTCGGTGGCGACGTCTCGCGCCCGAGTGGCGCAGTCGCGGTTCGTCTTCGAGATCGGCGACTCCACTCACCTCGACACGGTGCTCTCGGCAGTCAAACAGGTGGAAGGGGTCTTCGACGTGTACCGCATCACCGGCGGCTGAAGCGCCGGTCTCAGCGCACCGGCAGTAGCGTGCGCGCGTGCGGGATGATGTCGCCGAGCAGCTGGCGCATCCGCACAAGGTGCGGGCGCCGGTACTGCTCAGCGACGTACCGGGTGAGCGCGATCTGCTCATCGAAGCCGACTGATTCGAGCACCGACTCAGCCGCGGTGCGCAGCGCCTGCTCGTCCATGCCGTCATCGAGGAGCTCATAGAGCAGGTCGTACAGTGTGCGCTCCGGGCTGGTCAGCGCCAGCCCGGCCAGCTCGGCCTCCTCACCGGGACACACATCGCGTTCGTGGACGACGACCGGCAGCCGGGCGGCCCGGATGCGGCGCCGCACCCGGGTGGTGTACTCCGCGACCACCGGGGCCAGGCCCGAACCCCACCACACCCAGTGCGCCGACCGGTGGCTGAGCACCAGGCCCGGCAGGGGAGCGGCCTCGACGCTGCTGGCCCGCAACCGCGCGTCGACGGGCATGCCCACCGGCGCCCAGCACGTTGCTGAAAGCCGGAAGGCCAGCCCATCGAAGGTCAGCTCCATGAGCTCGGTGTAGCTCAGCGGCTCACCCAAACGCAGCAGATCACCCATGCCCCCACTCTGACCCACCGGAGCGGGCCAGACCAGACGCTGTGAGAATCTGTGGACACAGCACTGCGGCCCGCCTGGTCACAGGCGAGCCGCAGCCGGCAGTCTCAGACGGACACCGCCGTCACTGCATCTCCTCAGCCGTGCGCACGACCTGATCGCGCCAGGCGCGCCGGGCCTTCAGCGCCTCCCGCGCTGTGGCGATGTCGCTGTCCTTGCCGGCAGTCTCGGCCTTGTCCAGCTCGGCCTCCAGCTCAGCGATCGAGGCATCGAGCTGGGCGAGCATGCCCGAGGTGCGGGCCTGATGCTCGGGGTTCGTGCGCCGCCACTCGGCATCCTCCGCCTCCGCCAGCGCCCGTTCGACGGCCCGCAGCCCGCCTTCCATCCGGGAGATGTCAGCCCGCGGCACCTTGCCGGCATCCTCCCACTGATCCTGGATGACGCGCAGCTTCTCCTTCGCCGTCACCGGATCGGTGATCGGCAGCAGTGCCTCAGCCTCAGCCAGCAGCTGCTCCTTGACCTTGAGATTGCCGGCGTACTCGGCCTCAACCTCTTCAGTGGCCCGGTTGCGGGCAGCGAAGAACCGATCCTGGGCAGCCCGGAACTTCGCCCACAGGGCGTCGTCATCCTTGCGGCCGGCGCGCGGGGCGGCCTTCCACCGGTCCATGAGGCGCCGGTACTGCTGGGCGGTCTCACGCCAGTCGGTCGAATCCGACATCGCTTCAGCCTCGGTCACGAGCTTCTGCTTGATCCGCTTGCCCTCGGCGTTGCGCTCATCGAGGGCGGAGAAGAATTCGCGGCGGGCCCTGTCGAAACGGTTGCGGGCCTTGGAGAACCGGCCCCACAGCTGCTGGTCCTGCGACCGCGGCAGCCTGGGCGTCGTCGCCTGCACCTGCTTCCACTGCTCGAACAGCTCCTTCATGCGGGCGCTCGACTGCTTCCACTGCACCCGCGCTGGATCAGCGTCGGCGATCGCCTCGGCTTCCTCCACCACGGCGATGCGCGCCTGCAGGCCGGCGGCTTTCAACTCCTCATGCGCCTGCGCCTGCTGGGCGGTGGCCTCAGCGGCCTGCTCCGCCACGGCAACGAGCCGGGTGCGCAGCGCATCGAGATCACCGACGACCTGTGCCTCGGCCAGTGCCTCGCGCTGCGTTTCCGCCGCCTCGGCGACGGTCGCACCGGCGGCACCGGAAGCCAGGCGCTGCTCCAGCAGCGTGACGGCATCGACGAGATCGAGGTACTTCTTCGCGAAGTACTCCAGCGCCTGGGACTCATCGGCATCCGGGTACTGCCCGACCTCCCGCTCGCCGTCAGCGGTCGTGACGTAGACCGTCGAATCCTCACCGACCCGGCCGAACGTCTTCGCCTCGGCGATCTCAGCGGCCCGGTCGTGGGCGGGCGCCACGGGGGCGGCAGGGACCTGACCGGGCCGAGGGCGCAGGATCGCCGGCGACGGGATCGCAGACGGCTTGGGCACCGGTGCCGGCTTCGGCTTCGGGGCGTCGGAGGACTGGGGAGCGCCGGCAGGCGCGGGCGCGGAAGTGGGCTGCTGCGTCTCGTCGGTCATATGGCACCTTGTCGTCTCGTCGGTCGAATCCTGTCACGGATCACTCAACGCGGGAATGTACCTTCCCAGCATAACGACAAAACCGCGGGCTCCTGCCGCGCCCGGCACCGGCCGATACACTGGTGGTATGGAGATTGCTGGAGTCCGCGCCGAGTTCCTCGACGTCAACTGCTATGCCGTCGCCGCCGAGCATCCTGAGGGTCAGACACGCGAATGCCTGCTCGTCGACGCCGGCTTTGACTGTGCCCCGCGCATGAAGACGCTGCTCGACGAACTCGGCTGGACCCCGGTCGCGGTGCTGCTCACCCACGGCCACCCCGACCATGTGCTCGGCCTGCCCCGCCTGCGCGAGGTGTTTCCGCACCTGGAGGCCCATCTCGCCGCCCCTGACGTCTACCGGCTGACTGACCCGGACGGAACCCTGCCACCGGAGCTCGGGCAGATGCTCGGCGGGATGATCGGCGACTGGACCGCCCCCGAGGTAGTCGAGACCGCCGATGGTGCGTCCTGGCAGGCAGCCGGCCTGGCGATCGAGGCGACCCTGGCCCCCGGACACACCGAGGGCTCGACACTGTGGCGGGTGCGCGACACCTCGGGCGCGGCAGAGGATCTCGAGGTGCCCGAAGTGCTCTTCACCGGCGATGTGCTCTTCGCCGGGTCGATCGGGCGCACCGATCTGCCCGGCGGCGACGATGCGGCGATGCGCACCTCGCTGCGCAAGTTCGCCACGCTGCCTGACGCCCCGATCCTGCCCGGGCACGGGCCCGGCAGCACGATCGCCCACGAGCTGCGCACCAACCCCTTCCTCTGAACCCGGCTCCTGCTGTAAGGAGACCGGCGCATATGACGACCAGCCGGCCGGCTGGCACCGGCTGCCGCTTATGATGGATGCGGTCGGCGCCCACCACCGCCGGCTCCCACCTGGCAAGGAGAACGACTCACATGGCACAAGCCGCACGCCTGTCCGGATTTCCCGAGTGGCTGCCCGCTGACCGCATTGTCGAGGAGCGGGTCATCGACCTGCTCAAGCACACCTTCGAGCTCAACGGCTATGCGGCGCTGCATACGCGTGCCGTCGAACCGCTCAGCGCCCTGGCCAAGGACGGTGAGATCGACAAGGAGATCTTCGCCGTGTCCCGGCTGCACGGCGACCCGTCTGACTCCCGCAATCCGATGGGCCTGCACTTCGACCTGACCGTGCCCTTCGCCCGCTACGTCGTCGAGAACGCCGGCCACCTGTCGTTCCCGTTCAAGCGCTACCAGATCCAGCCGGTGTGGCGCGGTGAGCGCCCCCAGGACGGGCGTTTCCGCGAGTTCATCCAAGCCGACATCGATGTCGTCGCCGAGGACAGCCTCGCCGACCACTTCGAGGTCGAAGTCCCGCTGGTGATGGCACAGGCTTTCGACGCGCTGCGCGAACTCGGTGTGCCTCCGGTCAGAATCCTGGCCAACAACCGCAAGCTGCTCGAGGGGTTTGCCCGCGGCCTGGGCCTGGACGACATCCCGGAGGTGCTGCGAAGCCTCGACAAGTACGACAAGATCGGCCCCGAGCGGGTCGGCGAGCTGCTCGCATCCGAGTGCGGTGCCTCAGCAGCCCAGCAGCAGGCGCTGCTGAAGCTGGCGGCCATCGAAGCCGACACCTCGTCGTTCGCTGATGAGGTCCTCGCCCTCGGGGTGACGGACCCGCTGCTCGATGAGGGACTCGAATCCCTCGTCCGGCTCATCGATGCCGCCCACCTCATCCAGCCGGGCGTCGTCGTCGCCCAGCTCAAGATCGCCCGCGGCCTGGACTACTACACCGGTTCGGTGTACGAGACCCAGCTGCTCGGCCACGAATCGCTCGGCTCGGTGTGCTCCGGGGGCCGTTACGACTCCCTGGCCTCCAACGGCAAGAAGACCTATCCCGGCGTCGGTATCTCACTGGGCGTCTCTCGGCTGATGTCGCGCCTAGTCGGCAGGAACCGGATGCTGGCAGCGACCCGGTCCGTGCCGACAGCCGTGCTCATCGCCGTCACCGACGAAAGCGGCCGCACCGAAGCCGACGCGGTGGCCATGCAGCTGCGCAGCCGCGGCATCCCGGTCGACGTCGCTCCGGCTGCCAGCAGGTTCGGCAAACAGATCCGCTTCGCCGACCGCCGCGGCATCCCGTACGTGTGGTTCGTCGACGGTGAGACCGGTCACGAGGTCAAAGACATCCGCTCCGGTGAGCAGGTTTCGGCCGACCCCGAGCTGTGGACACCGCCTGCTGAGGACGTGTGGCCGCGGGTCGAACGCTTCGCCGGCGACGAGGCCTGAGCCTCAGCTCTCGCTCTGGACCTTCAGCTCTCGCCCTGGACCCGCAGCGGAGCGGCCGTGCGCGGCTCGGGGTCCGGGGCCAGCGAGCCGTCCGGGGCGATGTGGTCGAAGATCTCCGAGACCATCGTCACCACATGCGGGTCGTCGACGATGTAGAAGATGTGCTTGCCGTCCCGCCGCGAGGACACAAGCCCGGCCAGGCGCATCTTCGCCAGATGCTGGGAGACGACCTGCACGCTGACCCCGCATTTTCCGGCCAGGCTGCTGACATCGCGCTCCCCGTGGAGCAGATGCCACACGATGAAAAGCCGAGTCGACGAGGACAGCATCCGAAACGTCTCGGCAGCGACATCGACCTGGGCGGCAGTCGGCACCTCGGGAACCGCAGTTGTCTGGGGAGTGTCATGAGTCATCTGCAGCGTCCAGCCTTTCCATGAGTACCGCGCACTATGTGACTATCATGGTGCAAGCGCAGGGTCTGCACACCATCTGTGCCTGCAGACCAGAATCCCAGTCCTCACATCATGAAGGAGCCCCACCCCATGCTACGCACCCGTGAGGCGGCCACCCTCGGCACGCCCGACATCGACAGCACCGTCACCCTCACCGGATGGGTCGACCGGCGCCGTGACCACGGGGGAGTGGCCTTCATCGACCTGCGCGACTCATCGGGCATCGTGCAGGTCGTCGTGCGCGAAGACGTCGCCGACAAGCTGCGCAACGAAACCGTCATTCAGGTCACCGGCACCGTCGCCGCCCGCCCGGAGGGGAACACCAATGCCGGACTGGCCACCGGCGAGATCGAAGTCATCGACACCGCGGTCACCGTGCTCTCGCAGGCGGCACCGCTGCCGTTCCAGGTCTCCGACCATGCCGAGGATTCCGGCACCGTCGGCGAGGAGGTCCGCCTCAAGCACCGGTACCTCGACCTGCGCCGCAGCGAACCGGCCCGCATCATCCGCCTGCGCTCCGAAGCCAACAAGGCCGCCCGCCGGGTGCTCGATGAGCACCGGTACATCGAAGTCGAAACCCCGACGATGACCCGGTCGACCCCTGAGGGCGCCCGCGACTTCGTCGTGCCCGCCCGCCTGCGCCCGGGCTCCTGGTACGCGCTGCCCCAGTCGCCGCAGCTGTTCAAGCAGCTGCTGCAGGTCGGCGGCATCGAACGCTATTACCAGCTCGCCCGCTGCTACCGCGATGAGGACTTCCGCGCCGACCGTCAGCCGGAGTTCACCCAGCTCGACATCGAGGCCTCCTTCGTCGAACAGGACGACATCATCGCGTTGGCCGAAGACGTCCTCGCTGCGCTCTGGGAGCTCATCGGCCACACCATCGAGACGCCGATCCCGCGCATGCCCTATTGGGAGGCCATGGAGCGCTACGGCACCGACAAGCCCGACCTGCGTTTCGACATCGAGCTGACCGACCTGACCGAGTACTTCGCCGACACCCCGTTCCGCGTCTTCCAGGCTCCCTACGTCGGCGCCGTCGTCTACCCCGGCGGCGGGTCGCTGCCGCGCCGTCAGCTCGACGGCTGGCAGGACTGGGCCCGCCAGCGCGGCGCCAAGGGCCTGGCCTATGTGCTCCTCGGCGAAGACGGCACGCTCGGCGGCCCGGTGGCCAAGAACATCTCCGAGGAGGAGAAGGCCGGCCTGGCAGAAAAGGTCGGCGCGCAGCCGGGCGATGCGATCTTCTTCGCCGCCGACAAGCCGGCAGCCGCCCGCGCGCTGCTCGGCGCCGCCCGCAACGAGATCGCCGAGCGCACCGGCCTCATCAAGGACGGCGACTGGTCGTTCGTGTGGATCGTCGACGCCCCGGTCTTCGAACCGGCCGAAGACGCCGTGGCAGCCGGTGACGTCGCCGTCGGCGAAGGCACGTGGACGGCCGTCCACCACGCCTTCACCGCTCCGAAGCCCGAGTACCTCGACACCTTCGACACCGATCCCGGTGCGGCTCTGGCCAGCGCCTACGACATCGTCTGCAACGGCAACGAGATCGGCGGCGGTTCGCTGCGCATCCACCGCCCCGAGGTCCAGCAGCGGGTCTTCGACGTCATGGGAATCTCGCAGGAGGAAGCACAGGAGAAGTTCGGCTTCCTGCTCGAAGCGCTGAGCTTCGGTGCACCCCCGCACGGCGGCATCGCCTTCGGCTGGGACCGGATCGTCGCGCTGCTGGCCGGCACCGACTCGATCCGGGAAGTCATCGCCTTCCCCAAGACCGGAGGCGGATACGACCCGCTCACCGACGCGCCAGCGCCGATCACTGCCGAACAGCGCGCCGAGGCAGGGGTCGATCAGGACCCTGACGCCGAGGACGAATGAGCGACCTGTTCTCATCCGCCAACGAGGCGGCTGCCGGTGCCGATGAGGCACCGGCGGCCGCCTCTGGCACCGATCCCGAAAGCACCGGCGGCGGGCTGCTGAGCACAGAGGACCTGAGCGGCGTCAGCGCCCTGGACCCGCTGGCGGTGCGGATGCGCCCGCGCACTATCGACGAGATCGTCGGCCAGGAGCACCTGACCGCTCCCGGCTCACCGCTGCACCAGCTCGCCGAAGCCCGCACCGGGGCTCGTGCCGGCGCCACCTCGGTGATCCTGTGGGGCCCGCCGGGAGTGGGCAAGACGACGATCGCCCACGTCATCTCGCACAGCCCCAACCGCACATTCGTCGAACTCTCGGCGATCACCGCAGGTGTCAAGGACGTCCGCCAGGTCATCGAGAACGCTCGCAACGACCGGGAGCTCTATCAGCGCACCACGGTGCTGTTCCTCGATGAGATCCACCGCTTCTCCAAAGCCCAGCAGGACGCCCTGCTGCCGGCCGTGGAGAACCGGCTCGTCGTCCTCATCGCCGCCACCACGGAGAACCCGTCGTTCTCCGTCATCGCCCCGCTCGTCTCCCGCTCACTCGTCCTGACCCTCAAACCGCTGACCGACGAGGGCGTCGCTCAGCTCATCGACCGGGCGCTGGAGTCCCCGCGGGGGCTGGCCGGCACTTTCACCCTCGAGGACGACGCCCGCGACTACATCGTCCAGGTCGCCTCCGGCGACGGCCGGCGGGCGCTGACCGTCCTCGAAGCCGCGGCTGCCAGCGCGCGGGCCACCGCCGGCAGTGATGAGATCACCGCCATCACCCGGGAGCAGGCCGCCGAATCGGCTAACCAGGCTGTCGTGCGCTACGACCGGGCAGGCGATCAGCACTACGACGTCATCTCCGCATTCATCAAATCGATCCGCGGCTCCGACCCCGACGCCGCACTGCACTACCTGGCCCGGATGATCGTCGCCGGTGAGGACCCCAGGTTCATCGCCCGGCGCATCGTCATCGCCGCCGCTGAGGACATCGGCATGGCCGACCCGCAGGCGCTCCCGCTGGCCGTTGCCGCACAGACCGCCGTCGAGCGCATCGGCATGCCCGAAGGCCGCATCCCGCTGGCCGAAGCGGTCGTCTACCTCGCATGCGCCCCGAAGTCGAACGCCTCCTACACCGCCATCGACGCTGCGATCGCCGATGTCAGAGCAGGCAGGGCAGGCGAGGTTCCTCTGCACCTGCGCGACGCCCACTACCCAGGCGCGAAAGCCCTCGGGCACGGCGCCGACTACAAGTACGCCCACAGCTACCCGCACTCCGTTGCCGCCCAAGAGCACCTGCCCGAGTCGCTGGCCGGCGTGCAGTACTACTCGCCGACGGCGAACGGTGCTGAGAAGGGCATGGCGGAGCGCCTGGCAGCGATCGCCCGGCTGCGCTCCGGTCAGTGAGGCCGATCATACGACCTCATGCTCATTCCCATTTGCCCTGCACGTCCGACAGCCGGTAGGGTAGTGCGGTGCTGTGCCTGGCCGAAATCGGCTGCAGGGCGGTCGATGGGCTCCGGTCTCGCGGAGCCGATCCTCTTTCCACACGCGGAAACAGCAGCCTCCAGGCTGACCGAGACACCCGCTGGCGCGGGATCAGCGGAGGCAGAAGAAACACGAAAGGTTGGCATCCATGCCTGCACCCGCACGTTCGCGCCGCCAGGTCCGCCTCTCGCGGTCCCTGGGACTGCCGCTGACTCCGAAGGCCGAGAAGTACTTCGAGCGCCGCCCGTACCCGCCCGGTGAGCACGGCCGCGCCCGCCGCCGCAACGACAGCGACTACTCGGTGCGCCTGAAGGAGAAGCAGCGTCTGCGCGCCCAGTACAACATCCGCGAAGCCCAGATGCTCAAGGTCTACAAGGAGGCCCGCCGCGAGCAGGGTCTGACCGGTGAGAACCTCGTCGAGCTCCTCGAGATGCGTCTCGACGCACTCGTGCTGCGCGCCGGCTTCGCCCGCACCATCCAGCAGGCCCGCCAGTTCGTTGTGCACCGCCACATCATGGTCGACGGCCAGCGCGTCGATCGTCCGTCCTTCCGCGTCAAGGAAGGCCAGATGATCCACGTGCACCAGAAGTCCGCCGAGATGGAGCCCTTCCAGATCGCGGCTGCCGGCGGTCACCGCGACGTCCTGCCGGCCGTCCCGGGCTACCTCAAGGTCGACCTCGAAGCCCTGCAGGCGACGCTGCTGCGCCGCCCGAAGCGCGAAGAGGTTCCGATCACCTGTGACATCCAGCTCGTGGTCGAGTACTACTCACGCTGATCCACCGCCTGCGCAGACCCTGCGCAGCACCTCCTGCCCGGGTGTTCGCCACTGCGAATGCCCGGGCAGGTTTGTATGATGGCGCAGGAGGAACGCTCCGCGCCCGAGGCGCCGGCCACCGGCCGTGATCGCCACCCGCCTGACCCCGCAACAGTTTCGAAAGGTACGCATGAAGACTGCAGAGATCAAAAGGCGCTGGCTCGAGTACTTCGCCGCCAACGGCCACACCGTCGTGCCGTCAGCGTCGGTGATCAGCAGCGACCCGACGATCCTGTTCAACATCGCCGGCATGGTGCAGTTCATCCCGTACCTCTCCGGCCGCGAACCGGCCCCGTACCCGCGGGCGACGAGCGTGCAGAAGTGCGTGCGCACCCAGGACATCGAGGAAGTCGGCAAGACCACCCGCCACGGCACGTTCTTTCAGATGAACGGCAACTTCTCCTTCGGCGACTACTTCAAGGACGACGCGATCCGCTTCGCCTGGGGACTGCTGACGAACTCCGAGGCCGACGGCGGACTCGGCTTCGACCCCGGCCGGCTGTGGGCGACCGTGCACGCCGATGACGCCGAAACCATCGACCTGTGGCTGGAGAACACGTCGATCCCAGCCGAGCGGATCCAGACGCGCGGCAGCGAGGACAACTTCTGGCACACCGGACAGCCCGGCCCCGGCGGCTACTGCTCGGAGATCTACTACGACCGCGGCCCGGCCTACGGCGCCGAAGGCGGCCCGGTGGCCGACGAGGACCGCTACATCGAGATCTGGAACCTCGTGTTCATGGAGTTCGCGCTCTCCGAGGTCCGCTCCAAGGTCGACTTCACCATCGAGAAGGAGCTGCCGGCCAAGAACATCGACACCGGCATGGGCCTGGAGCGCGTCGCCTTCCTCAAGCAGGGCGTCGAGAACATGTACGAGATCGACGAGGTCTACCCCGTCATCGACGCCGCCTCGGCGCTGTCGGGCCGAAAGTACGGCGAGAACGAGGAAGACGATGTGCGCATGCGCGTCGTCGCCGACCACGTCCGTTCGGCCCTCATCATCATCGGCGACGGCGTGCGTCCGGCCAACGAGGGCCGCGGCTACATCCTGCGCCGCCTGCTGCGTCGCGCGGTGCGCGCGATGCGCCTGCTCGGCGTGACCGAAGCGGTGCTGCCGACCCTGCTGCCGGTGTCGAAGGACGCGATGAAGGACTCCTACCCGGAGCTGGAGACTGACTTCGACCGCATCTCGCGCATCGCCTACGCCGAGGAGACTGCATTCCTGCGCACCCTCGAATCCGGCACCCAGCTGCTCGGCCGCTCCGTCGACGCCGTCGGCGAGGGCGGCACCATCAGCGGCGATGTCGCCTTCGCCCTGCACGACACACACGGCTTCCCGATCGACATGACCCTCGAGATGGCCGCCGAACACGGCGTGTCTGTCGACGAGGAGGGCTTCGCAGCACTCATGGCCGAACAGCGACAGCGCGCCAAGGCCGATGCCAAGGCCCGCAAGGGCGGCCTCCACACCGACCTGTCGGCCTACTCCGCGCTGCTCGAAGAGGGCTCGACCGAATTCATCGGCTACGACAACCTCACCGCCGACTCCCGGATCCGCGGCGTCGTCGCGGCAGGGGAGAACGTCGAGTCCGCCGAATCCGGTGACGAAGTCGACGTCGTCCTCGACGTCACCCCCTTCTACGCCGAATCCGGCGGCCAGAAGGCTGACGTCGGCATCATCCGCGGTGACGGCTTCGTCGCTGAGGTCCTCGATGTGCAGAACCCGCTCAAGGGCCTGCCGGCCCACCGGGTTCGGATCGCCGAAGGCGCCCTGCACCCCGGGTCCGAGGTGCACGCCGAGGTGGATGCCGGCCACCGTTTCCAAGCCGCCCAGGCCCACTCGGCCACCCACCTCATCCACGCCGCGCTGCGCGAGGTGCTCGGCTCGAACGCCGTGCAGGCCGGTTCGCTCAACCAGCCCGGCTACATGCGCTTCGACTACTCCTTCCCGGAGGCCCCCTCGGCTGCCGCACGGGCCGAGATCGAGGACGCGGCCAACATCGCCGTGCGCGACAACCTCGACGTTGCGTACGAGTACATGCCCTTCGAGGATGCCAAACGCTCCGGCGCCCTCGCACTGTTCGGCGAGAAGTACCCCGACATCGTGCGCGTCGTCGACATCGGCGGCCCGTTCTCCCGCGAACTGTGCGGCGGCACCCACGTGCTGCGCACCACCGAAGTCGGCCCGATTTCGGTCGTCTCCGAAGCGTCCGTCGGCTCCGGCACCCGCCGCATCGAGGCAACCGTCGGCCTGAGCGCCTTCCGCGAACTGGCCAAGGAACGCACGATCGTGCAGTCTCTGTCCGACATGCTCAAGGTGCCCGGCCCCGATGTCATCGATCGCGTCTCCGGGCTGCTGGCCAAAATCAAGGAAGCCGAGCGGACCATCGCCAAGCTCAACCAGCAACAGGTGCTCGCCGCTGCCGGGACCGCCGTGGAGTCCGCTGAGCGGATCGGCGAGATCGTCTTCAGCGGCACCGAACTCGGCGAAGTCTCCTCCGGAGACGATGTGCGCTCCTTCGTCCAGGACGTGCGCAACCGCCTCGGATCCGAAGCCGCCGTCGTCGCTGCGATCGGCAACGCAGGCGGCAAGCCCAGCGTCGTCGTCGGACTCAATGACGCCGCACGCGAGGCCGGATACAAGGCCGGCGACCTCGTCAAGACCGCCTGCCAGATACTCGGCGGTGGAGGCGGCGGACGGCCCGACCTCGCCCAGGGCGGCGGCACCGACCTGAGCAAGGCGGCCGAGGCACTGGCCGCCCTGCGCCGCGAACTCGGAGCCGCATAGTGGCATTCCGCCACGGCCGCAGGCTCGCCCTCGACATCGGCTCGGTGCGCATCGGCGTGGCCCAGTGCGATCCCGACGGGATCCTCGCCACGCCGCTGACCACCGTGTACCGGCGTGACGGCGATGAGCGCGCACTCACCGAGCTCCACGCGCTCATCGTCGAGCACGAGCCGATCGAGATCATCACCGGACTGCCGACCTCGCTCGACGGCCAGCAGCGCGCCTCGGCCGGGGCAGCCCGCTCATTTGCGCAGGTCCTTGCAGGTCAGGCCGACATTCCGGTGCGAGAGGTCGATGAGCGATTCACCACCACCCAGGCGCACGGCGTGTTACAGTCAGCTGGCAGAAGCTCGCGTCAGAGACGCGAGATCGTCGATTCTGTTGCAGCGGTGATGATCCTGCAGGCGGCGATCGATCAGGAGAAGCGCACCGGCCAGCCCGCCGGCAGCCTCATCGACACGACCGAGGAGCCCTGAGGTGAACCTGTCAGAGGAGTTCGACGCAACCGACGACGGTCTCTCCCGCCAGGAGCTGCGGGCCAAACGGCGCCGGCAGATGATGCGCCGCAGGCGCACCGTCACCATCCTCACCGCCGTCGTGCTCGTCCTCGGCGTTGTCGGTGCTGTCGCCTTCTCCACCGCCACCGGAGTGGTCTCGGAGATCTTCGCCGAGAAGGGCGATTACGAAGGTGAGGGCAAGGACGAGATCGTCATCACCGTCATGCCCGGCAGCTCCGCCCGCGAGGTCGCCAACCACCTCGTCGAACAGGACGTCATCATGTCCTCGAAGCCCTTCCTCGACGAGATCGAGAAGCGCGATGCCGTCATCCAGGCCGGTGACTTCACCATGCGCAAGCAGATGAGCTCCGCCGCCGCCGTCGAAGCGCTCATCAACCCGCTGGCCAACCAGCGCCTGACCATCCCCGAGGGCTTCAGCATCAAGCAGATCAAGGGCCGCATGCTCGACTCCGGCATGGACGAGGCCGCGATCAACGAGGCGATCGACGACAAGAAGCCAGCCGACTACGGACTCGACATCGAGGCTCCCAACCTCGAAGGCTACCTGTACCCGGCGACCTACGAGATCAAGCCGAACATGACTGCCGAGCAGATGGTCCAGGAGATGGTCGACAAGACTAAGACCGAGATCGACGAGATCGGCATCCCAGCCGAGAAGGTCAACGAGGTCTTCACCCTAGCGAGCATCGTGCAGGTCGAAGCCCCCGGCAATCCCGGGGACCGGGCCAAGGTCGCCCGCGTGTTCCTCAACCGCATCGACAAAGACCAAGCGCTGCAGTCCGACGCGACCGTCAGCTACATCCACGGCGCCCGCTCCGACCTGACGACTACGCAGGAAGAGCGCGAATCCGACAGCCCCTACAACACCTACAAGCACACCGGGCTGCCGCCGGGGCCGATCAACTCGCCGAGTGCCGAAGCGGTCGAAGCTGCGCAGAACCCCGCGGACGGCAGGTGGCTGTTCTTCGTCGCCGTCAACCCCGACACCGGTGAGACGAAGTACGCCGAGACGTATGCCGACCACCAGAAGAACGTCGAAGAGTACCGCGTCTGGCTGCGCGAGCACCGCAAGAACAACCCGAGTGACGGCGCCGAAGGCGAGGGATGAGGTCGAACCCGGGCCGAGAACAGGCTGAGATGATGTCGTGAGGTGGTCAGACCACCTCCAGGAGAGGAGAAGCCGATGACCGGGATCGCCGCAGCCGTGCTCGGCTCGCCGATCGGCCACAGCCTTTCACCGGTGCTCCACATCGCCGGCTGCCGCGCCCTCGGTATTGCCGAGACGAGCAGCTACGGGCGCTTCGAGGTCACAGAAGACCAGCTTGCCGGCTTCCTCGCCGAACACCTGGAGCACACCGGGTTCTCGCTGACGATGCCGCTGAAGACCGAGCTCGTGCGCCTCGCCGCCGACCACGGCTGGCACAGCGACGCGACGTCCGCGCAGACCGGAGCCGCCAACACCCTCGTCCGGCATCCTGACGGGCAACGGATCGCCAACACCGACGTCATCGGCATCGTCGAGGCGATCGCCGAATGCCAGCCCGCAGCCACCGACACCGCCGCGATCCTCGGCAGCGGGGCGACCGCCGCCTCGGCTGTGGCCGCACTCCACCGCCTCGGCATCACCGCCCTCGACCTCTACGCGCGCAGGCCCGAACGGGCCAGGGGAGCAGCCGATCTCGCCTCCCGGCTCGGTATGCAGGCGGCCGTCCATCCGCTGGCCGACTACCCGCCCGGCCAGAGCCCGCTGACCGTCTCCACACTGCCGGCCGGCGCACTGAGCGCTGAATCCTTCGACTGGCCGGACCGCCTCGATACGGCAACCGTGCTTCTCGACGTCGCCTATGCGGCAGGCGGCTACAGCATCGGCGCCGACATCGCCGCCCACGGTGGGCAGGCGATCGCAGGAGAGCGGATGCTCATCCACCAAGCCGTCGAACAACAGCTCCTCTTCGCCGCTGCCGCCGGGATCGACGCGCCCCCGCAGAGCTGGCGGCCGCGCCTGGCCGCTGCCATGACCGATGCTCTGACCACCGCGCAGGCCGCGAAAGGAGACCGCCCATGATCGAGCAGCTGTCGCTTGTCACCAGCTTCACCATCACCGTGGGTATCGCCCTGCTCACCAGCCTTCTCATCTGGCTGCGGTTCCCCTGGATCATCAACGACGAGGCAGGCATCCGGCTGCTGCGCGGGGTCAACAGCATCAACCGGCCCGGCGGGCTCGTCACCTTCGTGCTCTCCAGCGTCGGCCTCGTCATCTCCTGGCTGGCTGCCTTCATCGTGCCTGGAGCGCTCTCACGCACCCTGGCCGATGTGCCGCTCATGATCGCCTTCGCGATGGTCGCCGGTGCCACCGGCTGGCTGTTCTGGATCGATATCTCCCTCCACCGGTTGCCCAACCGGATCGTCATGCCGATCACCGTGCTGTCCCTGGCGCTGTTCCTCATCTCGCTCATCATGGGAGTCGGGCAGGCTGATCGCAGCGACGACCACCTGTGGGCCGGTGCCGGCACTCCAGCGCTCAACGGGCTCATCGGCGCTCTCGGCATGCTCATCTTCTTCGTCATCCTCAACGTCGCCGGCGCCCTCATGCGGCGTTCGACGATGGGCATGGGCGACGTCAAGCTCTCGGTCAGCGTCGGCCTGCTCACCACCGCCCTGAGTCCAACTGGCCCGATCCTGGCGCTGCTGCTCATCAACGGCATCGCCGTCATCCACATGCTCATCCTGCTCGCCACCAAGCGCCGGCAGTGGGCATCGAAGATCGCCTTCGGTCCCTACATGCTGATCGGAACGTGGACGACTGTCCTGGTCGGCGCGGCCTTTTTGTAGGATTGGTTGAATGTTGAGATGGCTGACTGCAGGCGAGTCACACGGTGAGGCGCTCGTCGGGATCCTGGAGGGGATCCCGGCCCATGTTCCCGTCACTCGCGACGATATTTCCCAGGCACTGGCGCGCCGCCGGCTCGGCTACGGCCGCGGTGCCCGCATGAAGTTCGAAGCCGATGAGGTGCGCATCCTCGGCGGTGTCCGCCACGGTTCCACGCTGGGCTCGCCGATCGCCATCGAAGTCGGCAACACCGAATGGCCCAAGTGGGAAACCGTCATGAGCGCCGACCCGGTCGACCCCGAGGTGCTCGCCGACCAGGCCCGCAACGCCCCGCTCTCACGCCCCCGCCCCGGTCACGCCGACCTGGTGGGCATGCAGAAGTACGGCTTCGACGAGGCCCGCCCGATCCTCGAACGCGCCTCCGCACGCGAGACCGCGATGCGCGTGGCCCTCGGCGCGGTCGCTGCCCGCATGCTCGCCGAACTCGGCATCACCGTGCTCTCACACACCGTGGCCATCGGCCCGGTCACCGGCACAGGCAAGGAAGCCCAGCCGACCATCGACGACGTCGACGCTCTCGACGCCGACCCGCTGCGCTGCTTCGACGCTGAGCTCTCCGCCCGCATGGTCGCCGAGGTCGAGGACGCCAAGAAGTCCGGTGACACCCTCGGCGGGGTCGTCGAGGTCATCGTCGACGGCGTGCCCCCGGGGCTCGGCTCCCACGTCCACTGGGACCGCAGGCTCGACTCCCGGTTGGCCGGAGCCCTCATGGGCATCCAGGCGATCAAGGGCGTCGAAGTCGGCGACGGATTCCGCACCGCCGCCCGGCGCGGCTCGGCAGCGCATGATGAGATCGAGGTCACCGAGGGCCGCATCACCCGCCGCAGCAACCGCGCCGGCGGCACGGAAGGCGGCATGTCGACTGGTGAGAGCCTGCGTGTGCGTGCGGCGATGAAGCCCATCGCCACCGTCCCGCGGGCACTGGACACCATCGATGTCACCACGGGTGAGGCCGCCCGCGCCCACCACCAGCGCTCTGACGTCTGCGCCGTGCCGGCCGCCGGTGTCGTCGCCGAGGCGATGGTCGCCCTCGTCGTGGCCGAGGCCGTCTGCGAGAAGTTCGGCGGGGACTCCCTGGCCGAGGTCAAGCGCAACCTCGACTCCTACCTCGCCGCGATTCCGGATACGCTGCGCTCACACTCGTGAACGCGCCGGAGCCGCCCGTCCCGCGTCCGGCCCCGCCGCTCGACCCGGTGCCGGCGGCCACGGCCCGGATCGTGCTCATCGGACCGCCCGCGGCAGGGAAGTCGACGATCGGCCGGCTGCTCGGCGACCGCCTCGGGATCCCGTTCACCGACACAGATGCGATGATCGTCTCCGCTCACGGCCCGATCGCCGAGATCTTCCGCACCCGCGGGGAAGCCCGCTTCCGGGAGATCGAACGCGAGGTCGTCCGCCGTGCCCTGCGGCGGCTGCTCGACCGGCCCGGCGTCGTCTCCCTCGGCGGTGGGGCGATTCTCAACTCCGGCACCCGCGCCCAGCTCAAGCACCCGGCGATCAAGGTCATGAGCATCGAGATCGACGAGGAGACCGCCTCCGCCAGGCTGCACGGCTCCCACCGGCCGCTGCTGGCCGACGAGGACCCGGTCGAACGGTGGAAGGCCCTGGCCGAGGAGCGCCGGCCGCTGTACGAGTCGGTGACCACCGCGACCGTCTCGGCGTCCAACGACCCGCCGTCGACGGTCGTCAACCGGGTCGTCGACGTGCTCACCGGCCTGCAGCGGGCGGAGAACTACGCGAAGTTCGCCGCCGAGGACGAGGCCCAGGCAGCACACGCCGATGACCGGTACGCTGAGGACGGCCAGCGCACCGACGCAGACGACCCAGACGCAGACGACACAGACGCAGACGACACAGAAGGAAGTGATGAGGCGTGAGCTCCACGCGCATCGACGTGACCGGCGGCGGGAACTACAGCGTCCACGTCGGCTCAGGACTGCTCGGCACTCTGCCCGAGCTGCTCGGCTCACGCGTGAGCAAAGTGCTCGTCATCCATCCGCGGGCGCTGCGCACGACCGGTGAACTCGTCCGCGAGGACCTCGGTGCCGCCGGATTCGAGGCGCTGTCGGCTGAGATCCCCGATGCCGAGGAGGCCAAGCACATCCAGGTCGCCGGCTTCTGCTGGCAGGTCCTCGGACAGGCCGACTTCACCCGCACGGATGCGGTCGTCGCCGTCGGCGGGGGAGCGGTGACCGACCTCGCCGGTTTCGTCGCTGCCACTTGGCTGCGCGGCATCCGCTTCGTCACCATCCCCACCACGGTGCTGGGAATGGTCGATGCCGCCATCGGCGGCAAGACCGGTATCAACACCGCCGAGGGCAAGAACCTCGTCGGCGCCTTCCACGCCCCTGCCGGCGTGCTCGCCGACACCGACACACTGGCTACACTGCCGGAGAACGAACTGTTCACCGGTCTGGCCGAGGCGGTGAAGTGCGGCTTCATCGCCGACCCCGCGATCCTCGACATCATCGAATCGACGCCCCGGCAGCAGCTGGCAGACCACACCTCGGCTCAGCTGCGCGAGATCATCGAACGCTCCATCCAGGTCAAGGCCGATGTCGTCTCCGATGACTTCAGGGAATCCGGCCGCCGGGAGTTCCTCAACTACGGCCACACGCTCGGGCATGCGGTCGAGCGCACCGAGCGCTACCAGTGGCGGCACGGAGCAGCTGTGGCCGTGGGCATGATGTTCGCCGCCGAGCTCTCGGCGATGACCCGCAACCTCGACACCGCGATCGTCGACCGGCACCGCAGCGTGCTCGAGCACCTCGGACTCCCGACAGGGTACCGCGGTGACAAGTGGCCGCAGCTGCTGGAGACGATGCGCCGGGACAAGAAGGCCCGCGGCAGCCTCATGCGCTTCATCGTCCTCGACGACCTGGCCAGCCCCGGCGTCCTCGAGGCCGCCGACACCAGCCTGCTCTACACCGCCTACCAGGCGATCGGCACCGAATCTCCGATCACCCGGCTGAGCTGACCTGACGGGCCGGAGGGCCTTGCTACACTTGACCCCTGGTGCGCCGCGAACGGCGCCGCCGTCATCGACTGCGAAGGATTTCCATTGGCAACGACCAACGACTTGAAGAACGGCATGGTCCTCAAGATCGAGAACCAGCTGTGGCAGGTGCTTGAGTTCCTCCACGTCAAGCCCGGCAAGGGGCCGGCTTTCGTGCGCACGAAGCTCAAGAACGTCACCTCCGGCAAGATCATCGACAAGACGTTCAACGCCGGCACCAAGGTCGAGACCGCCAACGTCGACCGCCGTGACATGGAATACCTGTACAACGACGGCACCGACTACGTCTTCATGGATCTCGAGGACTACGACCAGGTCTCCCTCGCCCCGGAACTCGTCGGTGACTCTGCGAACTTCATGCTCGAGAACCAGAAGGTCCAGGTGGCCTTCCACGACGGCGCAGCCCTCTACATCGAGTTGCCGCCGAGCGTCGAGCTGGCCATCACCCACACCGAGCCCGGGCTGCAGGGCGACCGCTCCACCGGCGGTTCCAAGCCGGCAACCGTCGAGACCGGATACGAGATCCAGGTGCCGCTGTTCCTCGAAGAGGGCACCAAGGTCAAGGTCGACACCCGCTCGGGCGAGTACCTCGGCCGCGTTAAGGAGTGAGCTCCCGGTCCCGCGCGCGAAAGCGCGCACTCGAACTGATCTTCGAGTCCGAGCAGCGCCGCCTGCCGGAACCCGAGCTCATCCGCATGCGTTCGGGCGATCCGGACTACCCGATGAAGCCCTACGCCGTCGAGATCGTCACCGGGGTCGTCGATCACCGTGATGAGATCGACGGGCTCATCGAGGAGTTCGTCACCGACTGGCCGGTCACTCGCATGCCGGCTGTCGACCGGGCGCTGCTGCGCATGGGCATCTGGGAGATCATGCACAACGACGACATCGACGATCCCGTCGCGATCTCCGAAGCCGTCGCGCTCAGTCGTGTGTACTCCCGTGACGAATCACCGGCCTTCATCAACGCCGTCCTCGACGCGGTCAGCCGCAAACGGCGGACCGGTGAGACCCAAGCGGCTGTGCCCGCTCCCAAGGCATCGGGTTCTGACATGCCCGCCGGATCGACGCTGACGCTCGTTGAGGACGCCCCCGGCTCTCAAGGCTCCGAGGGCAAGACGTCGAAGGCGGACGGAACCGACTCCTCAGCCTGAGAGCACGCCGCAGTCATCCCAGCCATCGCGAAGCCCCGGCCACCGACATCTCTCGGAGACCGGGGCTTGAGCATGCGCAGCTGAGCGGCTCAGCCTCCCTGACGCACTGAGGCGAGCCAGTCGGTGATCACCTCGGTGGTGTGGATCGGCTTCTCCTGCACCACCCAGTGACCGGCCTCGATGATGCGCTCCGTCAGCTGCGGGATCGCCTCGCGCATCGGCTCGGCCATCGTCGAGCCGAGAGTGTCGCAGACCTGGTCGTAGCGAGCGTGGACGAACAGTGCCGGCTGAGTGATCCGCCCGCCGCCGGGCAGGCTCTCGGTGAACGCGGCATTCGCTTCGACGTTGCGGTACCACGCGTTCGGGTAGGCGAAACCGGTGCGTGAGAGCGAGGCGACGAGCGCGTCGTAGTCCTCGGCACTCAGCACCCGGCCATCGCGCTCCCGGAACGGCACGCCATCAGGGAACCAACCGCCTCGGGACCGGATCTTGGCCTGCAGGGCAGGCTTCGACATCTGCTCCGGGTTGCCCCGACGCATGATCGTGGCGATGAAGCCGGGCACGTCGGCGTCGAACTCCGCCGCGAGCTTCTCCGGCATCTGCTGGTGAGCGACCATGTAGTCCCACTGGCCGTAGGGGAACGTGTCCTCCGGGTACATCGACCGGTTGACATGTGCGGTCATCGACGCACCTGCCGGCAGGTGCGGCACGCACATCCCGGCCACCGCCCTGCACATCTCCGGGTGTGCGGCAGCGAACGACCAGGCGACCGGGGCGCCGTAGTCGTGACCGACGACGATCGCCTCAGCGTGCTCGCCGCGCCTGAGCGAGCTGATGAGCCCGCGCACATCGGTCACCGCATTCTCGATCGCATACGCCGAGGTCTCGGCATAGACCGTCGAAGCGCCGTAGCCACGCATATCCGGGGCGACGGCGAAATAGCCCTCGGCGGCGATCATCGGCAGCAGCGAGGCGAATGAGCGCCCGAGGTCCGGCCAGCCGTGCAGGAACACGATGAGCGGATCGTCGGCGCTGCCGGCGTGGAGATAACCGCAGGTGTGCTCGCCATCGGCGGTGGGGTAGGTCGCGGTGGCAAACGACACCTCGGCAGGCAGGCCAGCGGTATGGACGCCGAGGTCGAGGGCGGGCAGCTGTGCGTGTGATGATGCGGAACTCACGCGGTTCTCCTCACGAAGGGCGTACGCCCGGCGCAGTCGGGCCGGGCTTGGGGCGCTCAAGTGCATCGGGCATTGGTGAGAGTCTAATCACAGCCTGCCGGGCACACCACCCAGGGGGCGCCCGGTGTCGGCCGAGGGGGTACACTCGTGTGCAGACGACACTCCTTTAACCACCGTCCTGTGAGGCGGAGAAGGGGGACCGCACATGCGTGTTCGCACAGTACTGAACGCCGACGAGATATCCCGCGCCATCACGCGGATCGCCCATGAGATCCTCGAGAGCAACAAAGGCGCCGGCGACCTCACCATCCTCGGCATTCCCACCCGCGGCGTCCCGCTGGCACAGCGGCTGACCGCCAAGATCGCCGACATCGAACCGGGCGTCGATCCCGCTCAGATCTGCGGCAGCCTCGACATCACGATGTACCGCGACGACCTGCGCCACGGCAAGCTGCGCGCACCCGAACCCACCCACATCCCGTCCGGCGGCATCGACGGGCGCACCGTCGTGCTCGTCGACGACGTGCTGTTCTCCGGGCGCACCATCCGCGCAGCCCTCGACGCGATCGCCGACATCGGACGCCCGGCTGCCGTGCGGCTGGCCGTGCTCGTCGACCGCGGCCACCGCAGCCTGCCGATCCGCGCCGACCACGTCGGCAAGAACCTCCCGACCGCCGTCGACGAGCGCGTCTTCGTCGGCCTCGCCGAGATCGACGGTGAGGACACCGTCACGATCTCCTGGCCTGAGACCGCCGGGGCGGAGGGAGACCAGGCATGAAGCACCTCCTGTCGACCGCAGACCTCAGCCGTGGGGACGCTATCGGCCTCCTCGACGTCGCTGAGGAGATGACCCAGGTCAGCACTCACTCGGTGAAGAAGCTTCCGGTGCTGCGCGGCCACACCGTCGTCAACCTCTTCTTCGAGGACTCCACCCGCACCCGCATCTCCTTCGAAGCCGCCGCCAAACGGCTCTCAGCCGATGTCATCAACTTCTCCGCCAAGGGATCGAGCGTGTCGAAGGGCGAGAGCCTGCAGGACACCGCCCAGACGCTCGGCGCGATGGGCGCAGACGCCGTCGTCGTCCGCCACAACGGCTCCGGCACTCCCTACCGGCTGGCCACCACCGGCTGGATCGACGCCGGGGTCGTCAACGCCGGTGACGGCACCCACGAGCACCCCACCCAGGCGCTGCTCGACTCCTTCACCCTGCGCCGCACACTCACCGGATCGCCGGCCTCGGGCCCGGGAGGCAACGCCCGCGGCACCGACCTGGCCAGCACCACCGTCGCCGTCGTCGGCGACATCCTCCACTCCCGGGTCGCGCGCTCGAACGTCCACCTGCTCACCACCCTTGGCGCCCGAGTGGTGCTCATCGCCCCGCCGACCCTGCTGCCGTGGGGTGTGGAGACGTGGCCGGCGGAGGTGTTCTACGACTTCGATGAGGCACTCGACGCCCACGACTTCGATGCGGTCATGATGCTGCGCGTGCAGTTCGAGCGCATGCACCAGTCGTTCTTCCCCAACACCCGCGAATACAGCCGCCTGTGGGGCATGACCTCCGCCCGCTACAACCGGCTGCCCGAACACACCGCGATCATGCATCCCGGGCCCATGAACCGCGGCTTCGAGATCTGCGCGCAGGCGGCCGACTCCCCGCGCGCGGTCATCCTCAACCAGGTGGAGAACGGCGTGGCCGTGCGCATGGCCGTGCTCTACAGTCTGCTCACCGGTAAGGAAGGTGCCCTATGACTTCGCTGCTCATCCGCGGTGCGAACATCCTCGGCCAGGAGGTCGGCGACATCGCGATCTCAGACGGCCGCTTCGTCGACGTCACGACCCTCACCAGCCCTGATGAAGTCATCGATGCCACCGGGCTCATCGCCCTGCCCGGCCTCGTCGACCTGCACGCCCACCTGCGGGAACCCGGCCGCGAAGACGCCGAGACGGTGCTCACCGGCTCCCAGTCAGCCGCCCGCGGCGGCTTCACAGCCGTGCACGCGATGGCCAACACCGCACCGGTCGCCGACACCGCCGGCGTCGTCGAACAGGTCTACCACCTCGGCCGCGAGGCCGGCTACACCGAAGTCGTGCCGATCGGCGCGGTCACCGTCGGGCAGAAGGGCACCCAGCTGGCCGAACTCGGTGCGATGGCCCGCTCGGCTGCCGGGGTGACGATCTTCTCCGACGACGGGCTGTGCGTGTTCGATCCGCTCATCATGCGCCGGGCCCTGGAGTACGTCAAGACCTTCGACGGGGTGATCGCCCAGCACTCCCAGGAGCCCCGGCTGACCGAAGGCGCCCAGATGAACGAGGGCGTCGTCTCCGCCGAACTCGGTCTGCCCGGCTGGCCGGCGGTGGCCGAGGAGGCGATCATCGCCCGCGACATCCTGCTCGCCGAGCACGTCGGCTCCCGGCTGCACATCTGCCACCTGTCGACCAAGGGCGCAGTCGACCTCGTGCGCTGGGGCAAGTCCCGCGGCGTGCAGGTCACCGCCGAGGTCACCCCGCACCACCTCATGCTCACCGATGAGCTCGTGCGCAGCTTCGACCCCGTCTACAAAGTCAACCCGCCGCTGCGCACCCAAGCCGACGTCGATGCCGTGCGCGCCGGGCTGGCAGATGGCACCATCGACATCGTCGGCACCGACCACGCCCCGCACCCCTCGGAGCACAAGTGCTGCGAATGGACCGCCGCGGCGATGGGCATGGTCGGCATGGAGACCGCGCTGCCGATCGTCGTCGAGGCGATGACTGACTACGACTTCGGTTGGGCTGATATCGCCCGCGTCATGTCGCGCACCCCGGCTGAGATCTCCGGTCTGCGCGAACAGGGCAGCCTGGAGATCGGCACCGGCGCGAACCTCGTGCTCGTCGACCCGGAGGCCAGCGAGCGGATTACCCCGGGTGCCCACGCGACGATGGGACGCAACAATCCGTTCGCCGGGATCGAGGTGTCATCCCGGATCGTCCACACGATCCTCTACGGCCACCGCGTCGTCACCGACTCCCAGCTGTCCGACCCGCACCCGATCACGAGAGGCGGCACATGGATCGCCTGATCCCGACCCTCATCGTCGCAGCCGTCATCGTCGTGCTCTTCGCCCTCATGTGGCTGGGCTGGCGGGCGCGCAAGAACCGGCAGTCCAGCATCCCCGCTCCCGCGGCGCCGGCTGCCGAACTCACGCTCAGCTCACCTCCCGTCGCGGGCACCTATGTGGCGACCACCCTGGCCGCCGAACCGCTCGAACGCGTCGCCGTCCACCACCTCGGCGTGCGCACCACCGCCTCACTGGGCATCAGCGGCACCGGCATCGTCCTCGACCGCGACGGCGTGCCCGACATGCTCATCCCCGCCGCCGACCTCGAAGACGTGCGCACCGACTCGGGGATGATCGGCAAATTCGTCGAACGCGACGGGCTCATCATCATCACCTGGCGGCTCGGCGACACCCTCGTCGACACCGGCTTCCGCCCCCGGCACGCAGCCGACCGCACACCGACACTGAATTCCATCCGCCAGCTCCTCGGGGAGGACTCATGACCCTGCACCAGCGCCCACCTGCCGTTCTCGTCCTCGACGACGGCCGCACACTGACCGGCCGCGCCTACGGCGCTGAGGGCTCGACCACCGGCGAGGCCGTGTTCGTCACCTCGATGACCGGCTACCAGGAGACCCTGACCGACCCGTCGTACCGGCGCCAGATCGTCATCCAGACGATGCCGCACATCGGCAACACCGGCGTCAACGACGAAGACGACGAATCCCGCGACATCTGGGTCGCCGGCTACGTCGTCCGCGACGCCGCCCGCCGCCGGTCGAACTGGCGGGCCACCGGCGACCTCGAAGCCCGGCTGACCGACCGCGGCATCGTCGGCATCACCGACATCGACACCCGCGCACTCACCCGCCACCTGCGGGACAAGGGCGCCATGCGCGCCGGGATCTTCTCCGGTCCCGAGGCGCAGCGCCCGAACGCAGAGTTGCTCGCCGAGGTGCGTGCCGCCGAACCGATGGCAGGAGCGAATCTGAGCGCAGAAGTCACCTGCGACAAGCCGTACACGATCCCGGCGGACGGGGAGAAGAAGCACAGCGTCGTCGCCTACGACCTCGGCATCAAGACGACGACACTCGACCAGTTCGCCACCCGCGGAATCGAGACCATCGTCGTGCCGGCAGACTTCACCTTCGAACAGCTCGCTGAGCTGGACCCCGACGGCGTGTTCTTCTCCAACGGCCCCGGCGATCCGTCGAGCGTGACGAACGCGGTGGACGTGCTCTCCCGGGTGCTGGAGGCCAAGATCCCGTTCTTCGGCATCTGCTTCGGCAACCAGCTGCTCGGGCGGGCACTCGGCTTCGAGACCTACAAGCTGCCCTTCGGCCACCGCGGCTCCAACCAGCCCGTCCTCGACACCGCCAACGGGCAGGTCCACATCACCACCCAGAACCACGGCTTCGCCGTCGCTGCCCCGCTGCGCGAGATCGTCACCGCCCCAGCCGGGGAGCACCTCGGCCGAGTGGAGGTCAGCTACATCGGACTCAACGACGCCGTCGTCGAAGGCCTGCGCTGCCTCGACCTGCCGGCGTTCTCCGTCCAGTTCCACCCCGAATCCGCAGCCGGCCCGCACGACGCCCGCGACCTGTTCGACCGGTTCATCGAACTGCTCGACGGCGCGGCCACCGTCACCCCGAGCATCGAGACCACCGAAGGAGACAACGCACATGCCTAAGAGGGACGACCTCTCCTCAGTCCTCGTCATCGGCTCCGGGCCCATCGTCATCGGCCAGGCCTGCGAGTTCGACTACTCCGGCACCCAGGCCTGCCGCGTCCTCAAACGCGAGGGCATGCGGGTCATCCTCGTCAACTCCAACCCGGCGACGATCATGACCGACCCGGAGCTCGCCGACGCCACCTACGTCGAGCCGATCGACCCGGCCGTCATCGAGACGATCATCGCCAAGGAGCGCCCCGACGCTCTGCTGCCGACCCTCGGCGGGCAGACCGCACTCAACGCCGCGATCAACCTGCATGAGGCCGGCGTGCTGGAGAAGTACGGCGTCGAGCTCATCGGCGCCGACGTCGACGCGATCCAGCGCGGTGAGGATCGCCAGCAGTTCAAGCAGGTCGTCGAACGCTGCGGCGCCGAAGTCGCCCGCTCGGCGATCTGCCACTCGATGGACGAATGTCTCGCCGCAGCCGAGGAGCTCGGCTACCCGATGGTCGTCCGGCCGTCATTCACGATGGGCGGACTGGGCTCCGGCATGGCCTTCAGCGAAGCCGACCTGCGCCGCATCGCCGGCGACGGGCTCGTCGACTCGCTGACCCATGAAGTGCTGCTCGAGGAGAGCATCCTCGGGTGGAAGGAATACGAACTCGAGCTCATGCGCGACAAGAACGACAACGTCGTCGTCGTGTGCTCGATCGAGAACGTCGATCCTGTCGGCGTGCACACCGGCGACTCCATCACCGTCGCCCCGTCGCTGACGCTCACCGATGTCGAATACCAGGAGATGCGCGACATCGGCATCGCCGTCATCCGCGAAGTCGGCGTCGACACCGGCGGCTGCAACATCCAGTTCGCCATCGACCCCGATGACGGTCGCATCGTCGTCATCGAGATGAACCCGCGGGTCTCCCGCTCCTCGGCGCTGGCCTCGAAGGCCACCGGGTTCCCGATCGCCAAGATCGCAGCCAAGCTCGCAATCGGCTACACCCTCGATGAGATCCCCAACGACATCACCGAGGTCACCCCAGCCGCATTCGAACCGGCACTGGACTACATCGTCGTCAAGGTCCCGCGGTTCGCGTTCGAGAAGTTCCCGGCCGCCGACCCGACGCTGACGACCACCATGAAATCCGTCGGCGAGGCGATGGCCCTGGGCCGGAACTTCACCACCGCGCTGCAGAAGGCGATGCGCTCGATCGAGCAGAAGAACTCGTCGTTCTCCTGGAACGACCCGCTCGACATCTCCACCGACGCCGCCCGCTCCCAGGTCATCCGCGACCTCGGCCACGCCACCACTGAGCGCCTCTACACCGTGCAGCGGGCGCTGGCCGCCGGTATGACCGTCGAAGAGGTCCACGAGGCCTGCGACATCGACCCCTGGTTCCTCGATCAGATCCAGCTCATCAATGACGTCGCTGAGGTCATCGCCTCCGCTGAGAGCCTCGATGTCGACACCCTGCGCCTGGCGAAGAACCACGGCTTCTCCGACGCTCAGATCGGCCAGCTGCGCCACCTCGACGAATCCGTCGTCACCGCCGTGCGCCAGGCCCTCGGGCTGCGCCCGGTGTTCAAGACCGTCGACACCTGCGCCGGAGAGTTCGAGGCCAAGACCCCGTATCATTACTCCAGCTACGACGATGAGACCGAGGTGTCCTCGCGCGAACGCGAGGCCGTCATCATCCTCGGCTCCGGACCCAACCGGATCGGCCAGGGCATCGAGTTCGACTATTCGTGCGTGCACGCCACCATGGCACTGGCTGAGGCCGGCTACGAGACGATCATGGTCAACTGCAACCCCGAGACCGTCTCAACCGACTACGACACCGCCGACCGGCTGTACTTCGAACCGCTGACCTTCGAAGACGTCATGGAGATCTACCACGCCGAGAAGCAGGCCGGACCCGTCGCCGGTGTCGTCTGCACCCTCGGTGGGCAGACGCCGCTCGGCCTGGCCGGCCAGCTCAAGGCCGCCGGCGTGCCGGTGCTCGGCACCCAGCCGGAGGCCATCGACCTGGCGGAGGACCGTGGCGAATTCGGCCAGGTGCTCGCCGAGGCCGGGCTGCGCGCGCCCAAGCACGGGACTGCCACTACCTACGACGAGGCCCAGTCGATTGCTGAGGACATCGGCTACCCGGTGCTCGTGCGCCCCAGCTATGTGCTCGGCGGACGCGGCATGCAGATCGTCTACGACACCGAACAGCTGATGAACTACATGGCCTCGGCCACCGAGGTGTCCATCGACCGGCCGGTGCTCGTCGACCGGTTCCTCGAAGACGCCGTCGAGATCGACGTCGACGCCCTCTACGACGGGCACGAGACCTACATCGGCGGGATCATGGAGCACATCGAGGAAGCCGGCATCCACTCCGGTGACTCCGCCTCGGTGCTGCCGGCCCTGACGCTGGGTGCCGATGTCATCGAACAGGTCCGCAACGCTACCGCCGCGATCGCCCGCGGCACGAACGTGCGCGGCCTCATCAATATCCAGTTCGCCGTCGCCGCCGATGTCCTCTACGTCATCGAGGCCAACCCGCGTGCCTCCCGTACGGTGCCGTTCGTCTCCAAGGCCACCGCAGTGCCCCTGGCCAAGGCAGCCGCCCTCATCGCCGTCGGCACAACGATCAGCGAGCTGCGCCGGACCGTCCTCGCCTCCGAACACGACGGCTCGACCCTGCCCGATGACCACCCGGTCGCCGTGAAAGAGGCAGTGCTGCCGTTCCGCCGGTTCCGCACCGTCGACGGCAAGGTCGTCGATTCGATCCTCGGCCCGGAGATGCGCTCGACCGGCGAGGTGATGGGCATCGACACCGCCTTCCCGGTCGCCTTCGCCAAGGCTGAGCTCGCCGCCGGTGCGGCACTGCCCACCTCGGGCACGGTGTTCGTCTCGGTCGCCGACCGCGACAAACGTTCCTCGGTGCTGGCCGTCAAGCAGCTCGTCGATATGGGATTCGACGTCGTCGCCACCGCCGGCACCGCCGCGATGCTCGACCGCTACGGCATCACGAGCACCCGGATCGCGAAGTACTACGAAGCCGCCGAAGGGGAGCGCACGATCCTCGACGACATCACCGAAGGCCGCATCGACCTTGTCATCAACGTGCCCGCCGGCCGGCAGGAGCGCGCCGACGGCTACGAGATCCGCGCCGCCGCCGTCGCCTCCTCGATCCCGCTGGTGACCACGGTCGCCGAGTTCACCGCCGCGGTCACCGCAATCGAAGGCCAGCAGGCAGCGGCTTTCGATGTGTGCTCCCTGCAGGACTGGGCATGAGCGTGCAGGACACGAGCCCCCAGCCTGGACGGGATTACGGATGCGACTGGCCGCAGGCCAACCGCACTCGGCTGTGCGTCGGCATCGACCCGCACGCCGGGCTGCTGGCCGACTGGTCGCTGCCGGACTCCGCGGCCGGGGTGCGCGACTTCGGCCTGCGCATCGTCGAGGCGGCCGCAGGGGAGTGCAGGACCGTCAAACCGCAGGCGGCGTTCTTCGAACGCCACGGCTCCCGCGGGATGGCCGCCCTCGAAGACGTGCTGAGCGCTGCCCACGCTGCTGGGCTGTCGACGATCCTCGACATCAAGCGCGGTGACATCGGCTCGACGATGGCCGGCTACGCCGAGGCCTACATGAACCCGGCCTCCCCGCTGTACGCCCACGCCGTGACCCTGTCACCGTATCTGGGCTTCGGCTCACTCGCACCGGCTTTCGAATGCGCACGCACCTACGGCACCGGCGCGTTCGTCCTCGCGCTGACGTCGAACCCCGATGGTGCCGCCGTCCAGCATGCGCGCACCTCCGGCGGACAGACGGTCGCCGCCGAGGTGATCGCAGGCGTCCGGGAGGTCAACGCACAGCTCGGTGCCCCGCGCCTCGGCGTCGTCATCGGTGCGACCACCGGCACCGCCGCCCGTGACCTCGGCATCGACCTGACAGCAGGCGACTACCCGATCCTGGCACCGGGCTACGGCGCCCAGGGAGGGGCAGTCGAGGATCTGCACAGCGTGTTCGGCGCAGCGTTCACCGACGGCCGGGTCATCGTGAATGCGGGACGTGCGATCCTCTCAGCAGGACCGGGGATTCCAGCACTGCGCGAGCAGATGAGGGAAACGACCCGTGCGCTCACCGGTGCAGACGGTCTACACTGATACAAATCTGCTGATGCGGACTGGAGCACTAAGGAGTAGACGTGGCTCTCCAACCTCTGACACCCGAACAGCGTTCTGCAGCACTCGACAAAGCGTTCAAGGCCAGGCAGGCTCGGGCGGATGCCAAGGCTGCGCTGAAGTCAGGTGAGAAATCCCTGTCGACAGTCCTGAAGGACGCAGCAGACGACGAAGCTCTGAGCAAGATGAAGGTCCATGACCTGCTGCGCTCCATGCCCGGCGTGGGCAAGCGGCGCGCTTCAGCGCTCATGGAGCAGATCGGCATTGCCGAATCCCGGCGACTCAAGGGCCTCGGCGTGCACCAGAAGGCCGCACTCGTGGAGAGATTCGAAACCGCGTGACCCAACGACTGACTGTTCTGGCAGGACCGACCGCCGTCGGCAAAGGCACCGTCGGCGCACACATCCGCAGACACTTCCCGCAGATCTGGTTCTCCGTCTCAGCCACCACGCGCCCACCGCGTGAGGGCGAGCGGGAAGGCGTCGACTACTACTTCGTCAGCGAAGAGGAGTTCGACCGCATGATCGAAGCCGGCGAACTCCTCGAATTCGCCACCGTGCACGGCCGGTACCGCTACGGCACGCCTGCCGAGCCGGTGCGCGAAGCACTCGAAGCCGGCTCCCATCCGCTGCTGGAGATCGACCTGCAGGGGGCCCGCCAGGTCAAGGAGACGATGCCTGAGGCGAGGTTCGTGTTCCTCGGCCCCCCGAGTTGGGATGAGCTCGTCCGCCGGCTCATCGGCCGCGGCACCGAATCCGAAGAGGAACAGGCCCGGCGGCTGGAGACCGCGAAGGAAGAGCTGGCCGCTGAGACCGAGTTCGACCACACCGTCATCAACCACGACATTTCAGAAGCCGCCGAGGAACTAGTAGCATTGATGGGGTTGTCAATCGACAACGCCCCCGACAACTGATGGAGTTTGAGTGTCCGCTGAACCGAAAGGTATCACCAATCCGCCGATCGACGACCTGCTGGCGGTGACGGATTCGAAGTTCGAACTCGTCATCGAATCGGCTCGCCGCGCCCGGCAGATCAATGCCTACTACGCGCAGCTTCAGGAGGGCCTGCTCGAGAACGTCGGCCCGCTGGTGACCCCGGAGCCGAACGAGAAGCCGCTGTCGATCGCCCTGCGCGAGGTCAACGAAGGCAAGATCCTCATCCGCGAGCCGCGTGAAGAGGACTTCGCCGCGCCGGTCGTCGAAGACTTCGAGACTGCTGAAGCCGACATCGACCTGAGCTTCGACACCCCCACCGAGCAGTGAACATCGTCGTAGGGGTCAGCGGCGGGATCGCGGCCTACAAGGCCTGTCAGGTCGTCCGCGCCCTGCGAGAACGCGGGCACGCCGTCAAGGTCGTGCCCACCGACTCGGCGCTCACCTTCGTCGGCGCCGCCACCTGGGAGGCGCTGAGCGGCCAGCCGGTGCAGACGAGCGTGTTCGAACGCATCGACGAAGTCGAGCACATCCGCATCGGCCAGCACGCCGACCTCGTGCTCATCGCCCCGGCCACCGCCGACCTCATCGCACGGCTGCGCGCTGGGCGGGCCGATGACCTGCTGACCGCCACCGTCATCTCCACGACCGCGCCGGTGGTGCTTGCGCCTGCGATGCACACCGAGATGTGGCTCAACCCCGCCACCGCCGACAACGTCGCCGTGCTGCGCGAACGCGGCATCCATGTCATCGAACCGGCCAGCGGCCGGCTCACCGGAGCCGATTCCGGGCCCGGACGGCTACCCGAACCCGAGGACATCGTCGCCACCGCCCTTGACGTCCACAGCAGCCGTGCCTCGGGAACCGACGCCGAGGCGCCACTCGCCGGTCGGCGAGTGCTCATCACCGCAGGCGGCACCCGCGAGCCGCTCGACCCGGTGCGCTTCCTCGGCAACCGGTCCTCGGGCAAACAGGGGATCGCCCTGGCCCGTGCGGCAGCCGGACTCGGTGCCGATGTCACCCTTATCGCCGCCAACGTCGAGGACAGACTGCTGGAGGGCCTCAGCGACCGGATCGCCGTCACCGGCATCGAGACGACCGCCGAACTGCAGCACGCCGCCCAGGCCTCTCAGCCCGATGCCGACGTCATCATCATGTGCGCCGCGGTCGTCGACTACCGGCCGGCTGAGACCGCCGAGCACAAGATGAAGAAGTCCGGGGACTCCGGATTGATGATCGAACTCGTGCAGAACCCCGACATCCTCGCCGGCCTCGTCGATACCCGCGCCGAGGGCCAGACGATCATCGGATTCGCCGCCGAAACCGGCTCCCCGCACGCCAGCGCTGAGGAGCTCGCCCAGCAGAAGCTGCTGCGCAAGGGCTGCGACATGCTCGTTCTCAACGACGTCTCCGCCGGCCAGGCCTTCGACCGCGACGACAACAGCCTCATCGTCTACGAACGCGTCCCCACCGACCCCGGTCAGGGCGGAGCCGCTGGTCAGAGCGCTTCAGTGCGCGAGGTGCTCCGCACGGCCGGGTCGAAGGAGAATGTGTCGCAGGAAGTCATGGCCGCTGTCGCTGCGCGTGCGAATCGATAGGATGGCCGGGTGAGTACACAACATCTTCGCCAATTCACCTCAGAGTCCGTCACCGAAGGACACCCCGACAAGATCTGCGACCAGATCAGCGACGGCGTCCTCGACGAGCTGCTGAGCCAGGACCCCAACGCCCGTGTCGCTGTCGAGACGATGGTCACCACCGGCCTCGTCCACGTTGCCGGTGAAGTCTCGACGGACGGCTACGCCGATGTCGCCGGCATCGCCCGCAGGATCATCACCGGCATCGGCTACGACTCCTCCGAAAAGGGCTTCGACGGCCACTCCTGCGGCGTGTCCGTCTCGATCGGCGCACAGTCGCAGAACATCGCCGATGCCGTCACCACCTCCCTCGAACACCGCACCGGCGGCGAGGTCGAGGACACCGATTCGCTGCTCGGGGCCGGCGACCAGGGCCTGATGTTCGGCTACGCCGATGATTCCACCGAGGTGCTCATGCCGCTGCCGATCCACCTGGCTCATCGGCTGAGCGAGCGGCTGAGCCAGGTGCGCAAGTCCGGTCGCCTCGACTACCTGCGGCCGGACGGCAAGACACAGGTGACGATCGGCTACGACGGCGACACCGCCTGTACCGTCGAAGCACTGGTCGTCTCCACTCAGCACGATGCCGCGATCGGCCAGCATCAGCTCGAAGCCGAGGTCAAGCGCGAGGTCATTGAACCGGTGCTCGCCGACTTCAGCCTCGACACCGCCGCCACCAAGTTCTACATCAATCCCGCCGGCCCCTTCGTCGTCGGTGGGCCGATGGGCGACGCCGGCCTGACCGGCCGCAAGATCATCGTCGACACCTACGGCGGATTCGCCCGCCACGGCGGCGGGGCATTCTCCGGCAAGGACCCCTCGAAGGTCGACCGCTCCGGTGCCTACGCGATGCGCTGGGTTGCCAAGAACGTCGTCGCTGCTGGACTGGCCCGCCGCTGCGAAGTGCAGGTCGCCTACGCGATCGGCTCCGCCCGCCCGGTCGGCCTCTACGTCGAGACCTTCGGCACCGAAACCGTCGACCCGGCCCGCATCGAGTCGGCCATCCGCGAGGTCTTCGACCTCCGTCCGTCGATGATCATCAGAAGCCTCGATCTCAAGCGCCCGATCTACACCGAGACCGCCACCCACGGTCACTTCGGGCGCACCGGTGAGAACTTCACGTGGGAGCGCACGGACCGGGCCGAGGACCTGCGCCGCCTGTGCTCCTGACCCGCTCAGGAGAGCAGACGCATGAGCCAGCAGCCGCGGCTCATCGCCGACGACGGCGATGACGACGGCCTCGACTCCGGCATTCGGGTGCGCGGCGGCAAGACGCCGGCCGCGCACCTGCCGGTTGCCGAGGTGCTCGTCGAAACCCAGCTGCCGCACCTGGCCCGCCCCTTCGACTACGCCGTCACCGAGGGCCTCGACGCCGACGCACAGCCCGGAGTGCGCGTGCGGGTCCGCTTCGCCGGGCGGCTCATCTCCGGATTCGTCGTCTCCCGCAAGGCCAGCAGCGAACACGTCGGTGAACTCACCGCCATCGAGCGGGTCGTCTCCGACCTCGTCGTTCTCACTCCCGAACTGCGCCGTCTGTGCGAGGAGATCGCCGCCCGCTACGCCGGCACCCTGCCCGATGTGCTGCGCCTGGCGATCCCGCCCAGGCATGCGACAGCCGAGAAGCGCGCCCGCACCGCATCGCCCGCGCCGCTCGGCGCGGTCGAACGCCAGCAGATCTGCGATGAGATCAGCGCACACTCCGATGAACCGGGCGCTTTCACCGACTACCTCACCGCGCTCGACACCTGGATGGGTGCGGCCCCAGCAGACGGCGACAGCAGCAGCACAGCCGACGGCGACACCGCCAGCGCACCTGCCGGCCCGCGCGCGGCCATGGCGCTGCTGCCTGGCAGCCTGCCGGGCACCGGCTGGATCCACTACGGACTGCGCACAGCCGCCCGCGTGCTGCGCACAGGCCGATCGGTGCTGTGGCTCGTGCCCGATCACCGCGAACTCGCTGCGCTCGAAGCCGCCCTCGGCGACTTCAAGCCGCTGGCGATCCGCCTGTCAGCCGATCAAGGCCAGTCTGCTCGCTGGTCGGCCTGGGTGCGCGCGCTGCACGGAACCGCCCGCCTCGTCATCGGTACCCGCGCCGCCGCGTTCGCCCCGACATCCGACATCGGCCTGGTCATCTGCCTCGACGACGGCGATGAGAACTACCTTGACCAGCACGCCCCCTACCCGCACGCCCGTCAGGTGCTGCTCACCCGCATCCAGCAGACCGGTTGTGCAGCCCTGTTCCTCGACTACAACCGCACCGTCGAGATCCAGCGGCTCGTGCGCATCGGCTGGCTCGGCGAGATCACCTACCCGGCGCCGGCCCACCGCCAGCAGGCCCCGGTCTGCCAGCTGCCACCAGAAGACCTTCCGCCGCATCAGCACCAGCGGCTGCCCGAACTCGGCTTCCGCCTCACCCAGGCAGCGATCGGACGCACCAAGGAATCCCCGGCTATCGGACCCGTCCTCGTGCAAGTTCCGCGCGCCGGCTACCTGCCGGTGGTCGCCTGCGCCGGCTGCCGGGCCGTCATCGAATGCCCGCAGTGCGCAGGCAAACTCGAAGCCGCTTCCCAGACGGGGCCCTTCGCCTGCCGGATCTGCGGCTTCCGTGCCGAAACCTTCACCTGCCCCCAGTGCTCCAGCCACACCATCCGATCCGTCGTCGCCGGGATTGAGCGCACCTTCGAAGAGCTCGGCCGCGCCTTCCCCGGCACCAAGGTCATCCGCTCCGGCGGCAGCCACATCATCGACCGCGTCCCCGACGAACCGAGCATCGTCGTCGCCACCACCGGGGCTGAACCGTATGCTGACAACGGCTACGCCCTGGCCCTGCTGCTCGACTCGCTCTGGCCGGGCCCGGGCCTGCAGGCCACCGACCGCGCCATCGCCCGCCGCATGCGGGCTGCCTGCCTGGTCCGCGGCTGGCAGCACGGCGGACGCATCCTGCTCATGGACGACGACCCCTCGATCCGCCAGGTCATCTCCGATTTCGCACCCGTCGCCTGGGCCGATGAGCAGTACCGGGCGCGCAGCGAGCTGCGCTTCCCCCCGGCAGTGCGCACCATCGGCCTGCGCGGTGACCGGTCCGCCGTCGCCGAGGTGGTTGCTGCGGCTTCCGAGGTAGGTCAGGTGTGGGACATCTACGCGCACGACGAGCCGTACGAGCTCATCATCGGCACCACCATCGCCTCCGGACCCGCCGTCACCCGGCGGATCGCCGCCGAGGTCGCCGCCCGGTCGATGCGGCATGAGGATTCCGTCTTCGCCCGGGTCGACGATCCCGACGTGCTCTGAACCTGTCTGCCCGGTCGTTAGACTGGCGGGGTGAGAATCGTCTTCGCAGGAACCCCCGCCGTGGCCGTGCCCGCTCTCGAAGCGCTGCTTGAGTCCAACCATGAGGTCATCGCCGTGCTCACCCGCCCCGATGCGCCTGTTGGGCGCAAGCGCGTGCTGACACCGAGCCCGGTGAAGGAGCGCGCCCTGGCAGCCGGGATCCCGGTGCTCGAGGCAGCCCGGCTGCGCGGGCAGATCCTCGACGAGCTCGACGCTCTCAACCCCGATGCCGTCGCCGTCGTCGCCTTCGGCGCGATCGCAGGCCCCCGCGCCCTGTCGATCAGCGCGCACGGCTGGTACAACCTGCACTTCTCCCTGCTGCCGCAGTGGCGCGGAGCGGCACCGGTGCAGCGGGCGCTCATGGCCGGGCAGATGTCCTCGGGAGTCACCGTCTTCCGCATCGACACCGGCATGGACACCGGCCCGGTGCTCGCCCAGCAGGAACTCGACCTGCCCTCAGCGCCGGCCGGTGAAGTCCTCGACTCCTACGCCCGCACCGGCGCTGAGCTGCTCGTCACCGCCTTCGACCAACTCGCCGACGGCACCGCCGAGCTCACCCCGCAACAGGGGGAGAGCAGCCATGCCGAGAAGATCATCCCCGAGGAAGCCGAACTGTCCTTCACCGCCACCACCGCTGAACTCGTCGCCCGCGCCAACGGCGTGACGCCGACACCGGGCCCGTGGGCGCTCATGGACGGCAAGCGCACGAAGCTCGCCGGCCTCACCGCGGCCGATGACCCCGGCAGCGCAGCCTGGCAGCAGCCCGGCCAGCTCGCCGCTGACGCCGACGGCTCCGTACTCATCGGCACCAGCGACGGAGCGGTCATCGTTGAACGGATCCAGCCCTTCGGCAAGGCGATGATGGACGCCGCCGACTTCCTGCGCGGCCGCGGCCAGGCCGCCTTCGACATCAGCGAGGAGCCCGCCGATGGCTGAGCCCAGCGGAGACCGCAAGCCCACCCCCGGCAAACCCGGCCCCGGCGTCAAACGCCGCCGCACCAGCCACGGCCGCACCCGCGTCAACCCCGGTAGGCGCATCGCCTTCGACGTGCTCATCGCCGTCGACGATGACGACGCCTACGCCAACCTGCTGCTGCCCCCGCGGCTCAGCCGCGCCGGACTCAGCACCGCCGACGCCGGGCTGGCGACCGAGCTGACCTACGGCACCCTGCGCGGCCGCGGCCTCTACGATGCGATCATCGCCCACGCCGCCGGCCGGTCCGTCAGCAAGCTCGACACCCCTGCCCGCAACGCCCTGCGCCTGGGTGCCCACCAGCTGCTGGAGATGAAGACTGCCGCCCATGCCGCCGTCAACGAAACCGTCGGTCTCATGCGTGCGACCCAGCACATGAAGGCCGCAGGGTTCGTCAACGCCGTCATGCGCCGCATCAGCGAACGCACCCGCACCGAATGGATCGACCTCGTCACCGACGGCGCCAGCGACGATGAGAAGATCGGGCTCGCCTACGCCCACCCGGCCTGGATCGTCACCGCACTGCGCGAATCGCTGACCGCCCACGGAAGGCATCCCGGTGAGCTCACCGCGCTGCTCGAAGCCGACAATGTGCCTGCCCGCGTGTGCCTGACAGTCCTGCCCGGCCTGGCCGACCGCGAGGTGATCGCCGCCGACTACGGAGAACCTACGACGCTGTCCCCGCTCGGCGTCGAACTGTCCTCCGGAGACCCATACGCGCTGCCCGAAGTGCAGGCCGGACAGGCTCGTGTCCAGGACGAAGGCTCCCAGCTCGTGGCCCTCGGCCTGACCGCAGCCCCGGCGCCTGAGGGCCCGGTTCTCGACCTCTGCGCCGGTCCCGGCGGCAAGACCGCCGTGCTCGCAGCCGAAGCAGCTGCCACCGGCACGCCGGTCGTCGCCTGCGACGTCTCGGCCCACCGCGCTGAGCTCGTCCGCGACTCCGTGCGCGCCATCGATGCAGACGTCACCGTCCTCACCGCCGACGGCCGCAGCCTGGCAGACGAGCACCTCGGCCGCTACGCGCGCGTGCTTGCCGACGTGCCCTGCACCGGCCTGGGTGCATTGCGCCGCCGACCCGAAGCGCGCTGGAGACGGCGAGCCGCCGACGTCGAGGCGCTGCAGCCGATCCAGCGCGCACTCCTGACCCGGGCGATCGAGCTCACCGCGCCTGGGGGAGTCGTGGCCTACACCACCTGCTCACCCCACTGCGGCGAGACGATCGACATCGTCACACAGGTGCTCACTGCCTCGGGCACGGACGTCGAGGCGCTCGACGCGCCGTCGATCCTCGCTGAGGTCACCGGCCGGGACGCTGCAGCGTTCGCCTCGGCGCGGATCGGGACCGGGCGGGCCGCGCAGCTGTGGCCGCACGTGCACGGCACCGACGGGATGTTCCTCGCACTGCTGCGCCGCACCGGCTGAAGCGCCGAGGCTCTATGCTGGGAGGGTGAGCATTCGCATTCATCCCAGCATCCTGTCCTGTGACTTCTCCCGCCTGTCTGAGGAACTCGACGCGATCTCGGCAGCCGATATGGCCCACGTCGACGTCATGGACAACCACTTCGTCCCCAACCTGACCTTCGGCCCTCCTGTCGTCGAGCGGATCCGCGAGGTCTCGCCGATCCCTATCGACGCACATCTCATGATCGAACAGGCCGACCGGCACGCCCCGGTCTACGCCGAGATGGGCTGCGCTTCGGTCAGCTTCCACGCTGAAGCCTCCGCCGCTCCCGTCCGGCTGGCGCGAGAGATCCGCGCACTGGGGGCGAAGGCCTCGCTGGCGATCCGCCCGGCCACCCCGATAGAGCCCTATATCGACCTGCTGGCCGAGTTCGACCAGATCCTCATCATGACCGTCGAACCCGGATTCGGCGGCCAGTCATTCCTCGATGTGTGCCTGCCGAAGGTCACCCGCACCCGCCAAGCGATCGAAAGCGCCGGACTCGAAGTCCAACTGCAGGTCGACGGGGGAGTCTCAGCCACGACCGTCGCCCGCGCTGTGGCCGCCGGAGCGAACGTGCTCGTCGCGGGCTCCGCCGTCTACCGCGCCGAGGATCGCACCGCAGCGATCGAAGAGCTGCGCGAACTCGCTGTCGAAGCCCAGCGTTGAACAGGCCCGTGGGCAGAGAATGCTGAAAAGGCCCGTGGGCAGAGAATGCTGAACAGGCACGCAGACAGAGAAGAGTTGCCGCGAATGTGAGCCAGAGCCTATAGTGCGACCAGGAGTACGTGCTCCGGGGTCGGTGAAAGTCCGAGCCGGCGGTGACAGTCCGCGACCCCCGTTCCGACGGGGCTGAACTGGTGGGATTCCAGTACCGACGGTGAAAGTCCGGATGGGAGGAAGCACGTCTGCGTCTGCGCAGCTGATGGCGATATGTGCCTGAGCCTACGCGGCGTCACCGCGCTATTCACGCGTCGCACCCCCGGAGCCTTGAGCGAAAGGTTTCGGAAAGTGGATATCATCTCGTGGCTCAATGCCCCGGTCTTCGAACTCATGGGCAAGCCCGTTCCCTGGTCCGATGTCATCGGCAATATCTGCGCGCTGGCAACGGTGTTCCTGGCGCTGCGGCGCAACATCTTCTCCTGGCCGGTGCAGATCACCGGCTCGTTGTTCCTGTTCTCCGCCAGCATTTCGGCAGGCCTCGGTGGCAACGCCGCCCGGCAGGTCGTCATCGTCGCCGCTGCGATCTGGGGATGGAGCCAGTGGAAGCGCTCCAGAGAAGAGTCCGGTGAGATCCGCGTGCGCTGGGCAACCTGGACCGAACGTCTGCTGCTCATCGCCGCACTGGCCGTCGGCACCGCCGGTTTCGGCTGGATCCTGGCGTGGGGCGACTGGTCGTGGAACCCGTACCCGGACGCCTACATCTTCATCGGCTCGCTTGTGGCGATGTACGCCCAGGGCCGGGCGATCGTCGAGTTCTGGTTCGTGTGGCTGGCTGTCGACCTCGTGGGCATCCCACTGGCCGTCATGGGCGGGCTGCTGTTCTCCGGCATCGTGTACTTCGTCTTCCTCATCATGGTCATCGCCGGCATCATCGACTGGGCGAAGAAGTCCAAGCAGACGATCGCATCGCCGAGCGAACCCGCACAGACGATCGCCGGTCACGGCGCCGGCGGCTGAGCGCCTTCGAACGTCGGGCTGACGTCGAGCCCGATCATGTACGTCAGCCCTCGGCATTGCCCTGAACCATCCCGACTGCGCGCCATCCCGCAGGAGGGCTCGCTCCCGAGGTAACGGCAGGAGGATTCGGTGGCCTGGGGTTGTGATCCTTCCGCCCCCTTCCTCCTGATCGCTGTTTCAAACGTCCTCGTCTGGATGCGCCGGGCGCCGGCCGCAACCGCCGGGACCGCTCTTTCCAGCGCCTGCGCTGGAGCCCTCGCCTCTGCTCTGTAGGACGGCGCCTGAGACTCCCTGCAGAGCGGTTCCGGTGGTGTATTACCCTGGCCGTGTGAAGACTTTCGAAGAACTGTTCGCAGAACTGACCGACAAAGCAGCCACCCGTCCCGCTGGTTCGTCCACCGTGGCCGAGCTGGACGCCGGGGTCCATGCGATCGGCAAGAAGGTCGTCGAAGAGGCCGCCGAGGTGTGGATGGCCGCCGAGTACGAATCCGATGCCGAACTCGCAGGCGAGATCGCCCAGGCGATCTACCACCTGCAGGTGATGATGATCGCCCGTGGGATCAGCCTCGACGACGTCTATCGCGAACTGTGAGCCGAAAGGAAGCTGTGAGCCGAGAAATCACCGACACCGGCCGCATCCCGGCGGTCCGGGCTGACGGCATGCTGCGCGTGGCTGTGCCGAACAAGGGCTCGCTGTCCGAATCAGCGACCACCATGCTGCGCGAAGCCGGCTACCAGGTGCGCACGACCTCCAAGCGACTCGTCCACCGCGACGTCGACGCCGGCATCGAGTTCTTCTACCTGCGCCCACGCGATATCGCCGTCTACGTCGGCCGCGGTCTCATCGACCTCGGCATCACCGGCCGCGATCTGCTGCTCGAATCCGGTGCCGACGCCGAGGAGACGCTGCCGCTGGGCTTTGCCCGCTCCCGCTTCCACTACGCCGGAGCCGAAGGCGCTTTCCACGAGATCGACGAACTCGACGGCCTCACCATCGCCACCAGTTACCCGACGCTGGTCGAACGCGACCTCAGGCAGCGCGGACTCAAAGCCCGGGTCATCAAACTCGACGGGGCCGTGGAGGTCTCGATCGAACTCGGTGTCGCCGACGTCATCGCCGATGTGGTCGAAACCGGCACCACGCTGCGGATGGCCGGGCTGCAGACCTTCGGCGAGCCGATCCTGCACTCCGAGGCCGTCGTCATCTCCAACCGGAAGTCGAACCCGGGCACCCGAAAGTTTCTGCGCCGGCTCGAAAGCGTCATGGTCGCCCGCGACTACGTCCTCGTCGACTACGACATCGCCGCCGAGCACCTCGCCGAGGCGACCGCGCTGACGCCCGGCTTCGAAAGCCCGACCGTCTCCGCCCTGCACGACAGCGACTGGTACGCCGTGCGCACTATGGTCGCCGCCCGCGACGTGCACAAGACGATGGACCAGCTCTACGAGGTCGGCGCCCGCGCCATCCTGGTGACGAACATTGGCGCCTGCCGCATCTGAGACCCGGCCATTCAGGCCCTATTTCACGAGGATCCTCACCGTGTTCCTCGCGATCACGATCGTCGTGTCCTTTGCACTGCTGAGCTGGGGGCTGACCCAGCTGCACTGGACCGGCTGGAAAACCCGCGACATCGTCTGGATGAATGCTCTGGGCGTGCTCTTCGGCGCCCTCGTCTGGCGCATCGGGGCGATCGCGGCATTCGTCACCGAGGAAGCGCTCATCGTGCGCAACATCTTCAGCACGACGAAGGTCGAATGGACGCGCATCCTCGCCATCAGCTTCCACCCGCGGGGTGGTGACTCGTGGGTCACCCTCGACCTGTCGGATGGTTCGACCCTGTCGGTGATGGCGATCCAGTCCGCAGACGGAGACCGGGCGCGCTACGCCTGCGAGCGGTTGCGTAGACTCGTGGACACATACAGCTCACCCGATGTGCCGGACAACTGAACCGGCCTGGCACCACCTGTGCAGACACGCGTCCGCGAGACGACAGCGCAGCGGCACCGGCACCTCGGGCACACTGAGACCAGCCGCCGGGCACGGCTGCCAACGGCCGAACGACGAAGGAGAACCGACCGACGATGAGCAGCACATCCGAGACCACCATCCGCCCCGGACCACTGTCCGGCTACACCGTCGTCGACCTCTCCCGCGCACTGGCCGGACCGCATGCCGGGCAGATGCTCGGCGACCTCGGCGCCCGCGTCATCAAGGTCGAGAACCCCGCCTCCGGCGACGACTCCCGCTCCTGGGGCCCGCCCTTCGTCGGGCCTGAGGACGATCCGCAGGCCACCTACTTCTTCTCCTGCAACCGCAACAAGGAATCCATCGCCCTCAACCTCAAGGACGACCGTGACAAGGAGGTCCTCGCCCAGCTCATCGAGCGCGCCGACGTGCTCGTCGAGAACTTCCGCGGCGGCGTGCTCACCCGCCTCGGATTCTCCACCGAACGCTGCATGGAGCTCAACCCGCGCCTCGTGATCCTCTCGATCACCGGCTTCGGACACGACGGCCCCGAGGCCGCCCGGGCCGGATACGACCAGATCGCCCAGGGCGAGGCCGGCCTCATGTCGCTGACCGGCTCCGCCCCCGATGACATGCAGAAGGTCGGCGTGCCGATCGCCGACCTGCTGTCTGGCATCTACGGCTCCTACGGCGTGCTCGCCGCCCTGCTCGAACGCGAGCGCACCGGCCGCGGCAAGGTGGTGCGCACCTCGCTCATCGCCGGCATGGTCGGTGTCCACGCCTTCCAGGGCACCCGCGCCACGATCGCCGGGGAGAACCCTGCACCCGGCGGCAACCACCACCCGTCGCTGTCGCCCTACGGCCTGTTCCACTGCAAGGGCGGGGCCGTGCAGATCTCGGTGGGCAACCAGAACCTGTGGCACAAACTCTGTGCCGCCTTCGACATCGACCCCGAAACTCAGGGTATGGCGACCAACGCCGAACGCGTCGCCAACCGCCCGGCAGTCATCAGCGTCATCGAAGAGCGCTTCCGCGACTACACCGCTGAAGAGCTGCTTGACAAGCTCGCCGATGCCGGCATCCCATCAGGCATCGTGCGCTCCCTGCAGGAGGTCTACCAGTGGGAGCAGGCGCTGTCGCAGGGACTGAAGATCTCCGTTGAGCACCCGGTGCTCGGCGAGATCGACCTGCCCGGCCCGCCGCTGCGGTTCTTCGACGCCGATACCGAAGGCGAAACCGAATCGACGCCGCGCGAGCACCTCGCCCCGCCGCTCCTCGACGAACACGGCGACGCGATTCGCCGCTGGCTGGAGGAGACGCCTTGAGCTCGCGGTTGAGCGCCCGGGAGCTGATCGATCTCGTCGTCGACGACGGCACCTTCATCTCCTGGGACGAAGAGCCGATCGAACCAGCAGACGGGATCTCCGAGACCTACGCCGCCGAACTCGCCGCAGCTGAGGAGAAGTCCGGTGTCGACGAGGCCGTTATCACCGGCGAGGGCCGCATCTACGGCCGCCGCGTCGCGGTCGTGGCCTGCGAGTTCCGGTTCCTCGCCGGATCGATCGGCGTCGCTGCAGCCGAACGGCTGTGCCAGGCGATCGAACGCGCCACCGCTGAGGGCCTGCCGCTGCTGGCCGGACCAGCCTCGGGTGGGACCCGCATGCAGGAGGGCACCGTCGCATTCCTCACGATGGTCAAGCTCGCCGCCGCCGTGAAGGTCCACCGCAAGGCCGGACTGCCCTACCTCGTCTACCTGCGCCACCCGACCACCGGAGGCGTGTTCGCCTCCTGGGGATCCCTGGGCCACTTCACCGTCGCCGATCGCGGCAGCCTCATCGGCTTCCTCGGCCCACGCGTGTACGAGCAGCTCTACGGCGAGAAGTTCCCCGACAGCGTTCAGACCGGCGAGAACCTCTACCGCAACGGGCTCATCGACGCCGTCCTCTCGCCCGAGCGGATCGCCTCGACGGTCAACATGGTCCTCAATGTGCTCATGGGCGCCCGCGAAGTCCCGGCACCCGTGCCGGATCCGCGCACCGAACCCGATCCGATGCCGGTCAACACCCACGCCTGGGACATCATCACCGCCTCCCGCCGGCCCGAACGCCCCGGTGTGCGCGAGCTGCTGCGCCATGGCGCCACCGATGTGCTGCCGCTCAACGGGACCGGCCAAGGCGAGAAGGACCCCGGTCTGCTGCTGGCCGCCGCCCGGTTCGGCACCGCGCCGTGCATCGTGCTCGGCCAGGACCGCAGCCGGCAGGCCGCCGGCGAGCCGATGGGACCAGCCGCCCTGCGCGAAGCCCGCCGCGGCATGGCGCTTGCCGCCGAACTGCACATCCCGCTCGTCACCGTCATCGACACCCCGGGAGCAGCACTGTCGAAGAGCGCTGAGGAAGGTGGGCTGGCCGGCGAGATCGCCCGCTGCCTGGCCGACCTGGTCACCCTCGACGCCCCGACCGTCTCCCTCATCATGGGCGAGGGGACCGGCGGCGGGGCGCTGGCACTCGTCCCAGCCGACCGGGTGCTCTCAGCCGAGAACGGCTGGCTGTCACCGCTGCCGCCCGAAGGCGCCTCGGCGATTGTCTACCGCGACACCGACCATGCCCCGGAGATGGCGCAGAAGCAGGGTGTGCAGGCCGAGATGCTGCTCAAGCACGGCATCGTCGACCGGGTCATCGCCGAGCAGCCCGACGCCGCGGACGAACCCGAGGCGTTCGTCACCCGGGTGGCGAAGACCCTGCAATACGAGATCATCACGCTGATGCGCGAACCCGCCTACCGGCGCGAGCACCGGCGCATCGAACGCTACCGCAGCCTCGGACTGTGAGAGGAGACCCACGAACATGACCCTTGCCGTGCGCGTCATCCCGTGCCTTGACGTCGACGCCGGCCGCGTCGTCAAAGGAGTCCGGTTCGAGAACCTGCGCGATGCCGGCGACCCGATCGAACTCGCCCGCCGCTACAGCGAACTCGGCGCCGACGAAGTCACCTTCCTCGATGTCACCGCCTCCAGCAGCGAAAGGGAGACCACCTACGAAATGGTCTCCCAGTGCGCGGAGACGGTGTTCATCCCGCTGACCGTCGGCGGGGGAGTGCGCAGCACCGACGACGTCGACCGTCTCCTGCGAGCAGGCGCGGACAAGGTCGGCGTCAATACCGCCGCCGTGGCCCGGCCCGAGCTCATCACCGAGATCGCCGAACGGTTCGGCAGCCAGGTCCTCGTCCTCTCCCTCGACGCCCGCCGGGTCCCGGCAGACCGGCCGGCCACCGCCTCGGGATTCGAGGTCACCACCCATGGCGGGCGCCGCGGCACCGGCATCGATGCCATCGAGTGGATCTGCGAGGCCGCCGAACGCGGGGCAGGGGAGATCCTGCTCAACAGCGTCGACGCCGACGGCACTCATGAGGGCTTCGACCTTGAGCTCATCCGCGCCGCCCGATCCGTCGTCGACGTCCCGCTCATCGCCTCGGGAGGAGCCGGGGAGCTCGAGCACTTCGCCCCGGCAGTCCACGCCGGCGCCGATGCCGTGCTCGCCGCCTCGGTCTTCCACTTCGGCACCTTCACGATCGCCGAGGTGAAGGACGCACTCGCCGCCGACGGGATCACCGTCCGATGACCGGCGTCCCGGACTCCAGCCTCGACCCGGCGATCGCCGCACGCCTCAAACGGGGCAGCGGCGGGCTCCTGCCGGTCGTCGTGCAGGAGGCGACGAGCCGCGAGGTGCTCATGCTCGCCTGGATGGACGACGAGGCGCTGGCTCGCACCCTGCGCACCGGCAGGGCGACCTACTGGTCGCGATCCCGCCAGGAGTACTGGGTCAAGGGCGAAACCTCCGGGCACACCCAGCGGGTCCGCTCGGTCGCTCTCGACTGCGACGCCGACACCATCCTGCTCATCGTCGACCAGGTCGGGCCGGCGTGCCATACTCAGACAGCCACCTGCTTCACCGGAAGGGAGCTCGATGCACATCTCGCCGACACGTGAGGAGTTCCGCGCCGCTGCCGCGCACCACCGGCTCGTGCCTGTCTTCACCCGCGTGCTCGCTGACGCCGAAACTCCGCTGAGCCTGTACCGCAGGCTCGCCGCCGGCCGCAGCGGAGCGTTCCTGTTCGAATCGGCCAGTCAGGGCCAGTGGGACCGCTATTCCTTCATCGGTCGCGACCCGGTGGCCACCCTGACCGAACAGAACGGCGAGCTGCTGTGGCTCGGCACCGCCCCGGCCGGAGCACCCACCAGCGGTGACGTGCTCACCGGTCTGCACGAGACGATGCGGCTGCTGTCCATCGAACGTCCGCATGCGGGCCTGCCGCCGATGATCTCCTCCTTCGTCGGCTACCTCGGCTGGGACTTCGTGCGCCGCACCGAACGCCTCGGACCCGGCCCCGATCCCGTCGACGCAGTACCGGAACTCAGCCTTTCGGTCCCCGGTGACGTCGCCATCTACGACCACTACACCTCCGAGGTGACCCTGGTCGCCAACGTCGTCAACGTCAACGGTCTCGACAGCGGCGTCGACGACGCCTACGACGCCGGCTGTCGGCGCATTGAGGCGATGCTCGCAGAGCTCGCCGCACCGCTGCCGTCCGACGTTGCCTGGTACGACCGCGCCGAGCCGAATGTCTCCTCGCGCACCGAGCGCGACGACTACCTGCAGATGATCGAACGGGCCAAGGGCAACATCGTCGACGGCGACGTCTTCCAAGTCGTGCTCTCCCAGCGTTTCGAAGCCGAGTGCACGGCCGATCCGCTCGATGTCTACCGGCTGCTGCGCACGTTCAACCCGAGCCCGTACATGTACCTGCTCGACGTGCCGACTCCAGACGGGAGCCCGATGACGATCGTCGGTTCCTCACCCGAAGCTCTCGTCACCGTCACCGACGGGAAGGTCGAGACGCATCCGATCGCCGGGTCCCGGCCCCGCGGCGCCACCGCCGAGGAGGACCGCCAGCTGGCAGCCGAGCTGCTGGCCGACGCGAAGGAGCGGGCTGAGCACCTCATGCTCGTCGACCTGGCCCGCAACGACCTCGCAAAGGTCTGCCGGCCCGGCAGCGTCGACGTCGTGGACTTCATGGAGATCGAGCGCTACAGCCACATCATGCACATCGGCTCGACTGTGGTCGGCACCTGCGATGACGACGCCGACGGCATCGATGTGCTGTGTGCGGTGTTTCCGGCCGGGACGCTGTCCGGGGCGCCGAAGCCGCGCGCCCTCCAGCTCATCGACGAGTACGAGACCGTTGCCCGCGGAGTCTACGGTGGAGCGGTCGGGTATCTGTCCTTCACCGGCGACCTCAACGTCGCCATCGCGATACGCACCGGAGTCATCCGCAACGGGCGCATCTCCGTCAGTGCCGGCGCCGGTGTCGTCGCCGACTCCGTGCCCGCATCGGAGGATCAGGAATCGCGCAACAAGGCCGCCGCCGTGCTGCGCGCCGCGGCAGCTGCGCAGACGCTCACGTGCCCGAGCGGGAGCGAATCCGAGGTCCTGCAATGACCCGATCCCGTGCCGTCATCGCGCTGCTCGCCGCAGCCGCCGTGCTGTGGATCGTCGGCTCCCAGCCGTGGTTCCAGGCCGCCGAGACCGCCGAACTCGCAGGCGTGAGCGCAGGATCGGCCGAGGCTCCAGAGAACTCGCCGGTGCTGCTCGCCTGCGCCGGCATCGTCGCCGTCAGCGGCCTGCTGCTCACCATGCTCAAGCGCATCGGCCGCTGGATCGTCACCGCCTGCGCGGCATTGGCCGGGCTCGGTTTCGCCGGCATGGCTCTGAGCGCGACACTCAGCAGCGCGCAGACGACGAACCTGCCGGCCCTCGGCATCGGCGCCGGACTGCTCGCCGCAGCTGCCGCAGTGTGGGCGCTGCTGCGTTCGGGCAGCTGGCAGACGACAGCGCGCTTCGAAGCCGACGCCTCCGAAACGGAAGCTGAAGACGATCACGGCGACCTCGACCCGACCCGTACCTGGGATGCGATCTCCCGAGGCGAGGACCCGAGCTGAGAACTGTGCCACATCGGTGGCGATCAGATGTCGGTTCGCGGGTCGGTTTCTGACCCGCCGCATCGACGTGAGAGAATAACCGTATACCGCGTGAGAACGAAGGAGAACCATGCCGAAGACCATTTCCCGCAATGGGGCATACGACCTCGACCGCTCGAGCATTGACTACGACTCAGTCAAAGATCCGGGCCACGGGAATACCGTTGCCGCCTGGACCGGAGTCTTCATCATCCTCGTCGGCTTCATCGTCGGATGCATCGGTGTCGTCGCCGAGACCCCGACGCTGCTCTGGGCCGGCCTCATCATCTGCGTCCTCGGTCCGATCGTCGGGCTTGTGATGCGTGCGGCCGGCAAGGGCGGGAAGAAGACCAAGGCGAAGGCGTGAGCGTTCTCTCCGACATCGTCAGCGGGGTGAAGGCAGACCTGGCAGAACGCCGGGCTGCCTGCCCACTGGCGGACATCGCCTCACGCGCCGCGGATGCACCCGCGGCGCTCCCGTTCCTGCCGCGTGCGGCCGACGACTTCAGCATCATCGCTGAGGTCAAGCGCTCGTCACCGTCTGCCGGAGCCCTGGCCGATATCGCCGACCCCGCCGGGCTCGCGAGCTCCTATGCCGCAGGCGGAGCAGCTGCGATCAGCGTGCTGACCGAGCAGCGCCGCTTCAACGGCTGCCTGGACGACCTCGACGCTGTCCGTGCTGCGGTGGACATTCCCGTGCTGCGCAAGGACTTCATGGTCGATGAGTACCAGTTCCACGAAGCCCGCGCCCACGGCGCCGATATCGTGCTGCTCATCGTGGCCGCGCTCAGCCCCGCACAGCTGCAGGAGTTCAGCGAACTGTCCGCCAGCCTCGGGATGGCAGCGCTCGTCGAGACCCACACTGCTGAGGAGATCGAGATCGCCGCCGACATCAGTCCCGTCCTCCTCGGCATCAACACCCGCAATCTCAAAGACCTCAGCGTCGACCTCAACCGCTTCGCGCCATTGGCCGAGCTCTGCCCGTCCGACACTGTGCTCGTCGGCGAATCCGGTGTCAGCGCGGCCGGTGATGTCGCCGCGTATGCTGCCCAGGGCGCCGATCTCGCACTTGTCGGCCAGGCGCTTGTCACCGGCGGGAAGCCGCGCGAGAACGTCGCCGATTTCACCGCGGCCGGACGGAAGGCGAAAGCCGAGCGCCGAGCCTCCTGACACCGCTTCGTCTTTGCGTCTCGATGGGAAAGGACCACATGGACTACGAACTCTTCTCCCCGCAGCACAGCGAACTGCCGCAGGGTCCCTACTTCGGCGACTTCGGCGGCCGGTTTGTGCCCGAGGCGCTCATCGGCGCGCTCGAAGAGATCGGTGAAGCCTTCGCCAAGGCGATCGTCGACCCGGAATTCGTTGCCGAGCTCCAGCGTCTCCACGCCGAATACACCGGTCGGCCGAGCCTGCTGACCGAGGCGCCGCGGTTCTCCGAGCACGCCGGCGGGGCGCGCATCTTCCTCAAGCGCGAGGACCTCAACCACACCGGCAGCCACAAGATCAACAACGTCCTCGGACAGGCGCTGCTGACCAAGCGGATGGGCAAGACCCGCGTCATCGCCGAGACCGGTGCCGGCCAGCACGGCGTTGCCTCCGCCACCGCCGCAGCACTGCTCGGGCTCGACTGCACCATCTACATGGGAGCCGAGGACTGCGCCCGCCAGGCGCTCAACGTCGCCCGCATGCGCCTGCTCGGCGCCGAGGTGGTTCCCGTCGAAGCCGGCACCCGCACACTCAAAGACGCAATCAACGAGACCTTCCGCGACTGGGTCGCCTCCGTGGAGACCACCCACTACCTCTTCGGCACCGTCGCAGGCCCCCACCCATTCCCATTCCTCGTGCGCGAGCTCCAGCGCATCATCGGCGTCGAGGCCCGCGCCCAGATCCAGGAGCAGACCGGCCGGCTGCCCGATGCCATCACCGCCTGCGTCGGCGGCGGATCGAACGCCATCGGCATCTTCCACGCCTTCATCGGCGACGAGGACGTTCGGCTCATCGGCTGCGAGGCAGCCGGGTCCGGCATCGCCTCCGGCCAGCACGCAGCCCCGCTCAACGACGGCCGCGTCGGTGTGCTGCACGGATCGAAATCGGTCATCATGCAGGACGAGGACGGCCAGACCCTGCCGTCGCATTCCATCTCAGCAGGACTCGACTACCCCGGTGTCGGCCCCGAACACGCCTGGCTGCAGTCGATCGGCCGCGGTGAGTACCGCCCATTCACCGACGACGAGGCCATGGCCGCCTTTCGTCTGCTGTGCCGCACCGAGGGCATCATCCCGGCGATCGAGAGCTCGCATGCTCTGGCCGCTGCACTTCAGGTCGGCCGCGAGCTCGGTGAAGGCGCGATCATCATTGCCAACCTCTCCGGCCGCGGAGACAAGGACGTCGACACAGCAGGGAAGTACTTCGGCTACCTCGACGCCCAAGCCGAAGAAGCTGAGACCGCAGAGCCCGTCGGGGCGCAGGACCCGGCTGAGGCCGCCGACACCGGCGACACCGCAGAGAGGAGCCGTTCGTGAGCACAGCTGACGTGCTGCGCGACTGCGCAGCAGACAACCGCGCCGCCTTCATCGCCTACCTGCCGGTCGGCTACCCGGACGTGCCCGGCTCGCTCGACGCGATGCGCGCCGTCGTCGCCGGCGGCGCTGACATCGTCGAAGTCGGCATCCCGTACTCCGACCCCGGGATGGACGGACCGACCATCCAGGCCGCCGCGGTCCAGGCGCTGCGCGGCGGGGTGCGCACCCGCGACGCCCTCACCGCTGTCGAGGCCGTCGCCGCGGCCGGAGCCACCCCCGTCGTGATGTCGTACTGGAACCTCATCTACCAGTACGGTGTCGAGGCGTTCGCCCGCGACCTCGCCAATGCCGGGGGAACAGGCATCATCACCGCCGACCTCACCCCGGATGAGGCCGGCGACTGGATGACGGCAAGCGAAGCGCACGGTCTCGACCGGATCTTCCTCGTCGCCCCGTCCTCCAGCCCCGAACGGCTCGCCTACGTCGCAGCCCACGCCTCTGGCTTCGTCTACGCCGCCTCGACGATGGGCGTCACCGGCACCCGCGCGCAGGTCGGCGCCTCAGCCGAGAAGCTCGTCGCCGACACGCGCGCCGCCGGCGCCGAACGCGTCTGCGTGGGACTCGGCGTCTCCAACCGGCAGCAGGCGGCAGAGGTCGCCGCCTACGCTGACGGCGTGATCGTCGGTTCTGCGCTCGTCGCCGCCCTGACCGAGGGCGGGCCAGCCGCCGTCGAAGCCCGCGCCGCCGAGTTCGCCGAGGGTGTGCGCGACCATGCCTGAACCGGTCACCGGTGCCGCTGCGCTCACCCCGCTGACTGCGGCGATCCCCTCACCGAGCTGGTCGGGATTCGAGATCGGGCCCTTCACCATCCACGCCTACGCGCTGTGCATCCTTGCCGGCATCGTCGCCGCCCTCATGCTCGCCCAGTACCGCTGGAAGCGGCGCGGCGGCAGTGAAGACGATCTGTGGAACATCGCCGTCTGGGCGATCCCGGCCGGCATCATCGGCGGTCGGCTGTACTACGTGCTCACTGTGCCCGGCCCGTACTTCGGGCCCAACGGCAACCCGCTCGACGCATTCAAGATCTGGCAGGGCGGTCTCGGCATCGGCGGGGCGGTCGCTCTCGGTGCGCTGACCGTGTTCCTCGTGTGCCGTCACTACGGCATCCGATTCACCTCATTCATCGACGCCGCCGCGCCCGGGCTCATCCTGGCCCAGGCCTTCGGCCGCTGGGGCAACTGGTTCAACCAGGAGCTCTTCGGTCGGCCGACGACCCTGCCCTGGGGCCTGCAGATCGACAAAGTCCTCAACGGCGCACCGAACCCCAACTGGCCTGACGCGGCGCTGCCTGCTGACACCCTGTTCCACCCGACCTTCCTGTACGAATCGCTGTGGAACTTCGTTGGCTGCCTGCTGCTCATCTGGTCGGCCAAGCGCTTCCGGTTCGGCCACGGTCAGGTCTTCTACGCCTACATCTGCTATTACACGATCGGGCGTCTGTGGATCGAGTCGCTGCGCATCGACCACTCTGAGTACTTCCTCGGCGTGCGCATCAACATGTGGTTCTACATCTTTGTCCTCTTCATCGGCCTGGCACTGTTCACGTTCTCCCGGATGCGCCATCGCGAACCGGCACCGGAGGTCTACACCGAACGCGGCCTGGCCCGCATGGCAGCCGCCCGCGCAGACAGCACGGACGCTGGCGCTGGCGAGCACCACCGCGGCGACGACCACCGGGGCGGCGGCAGCGGCACCGGCGGCTCCACCGCCTCGGGAACGGCCGGCGGCACCCGCGCGGCGGACACTGCCGGCCACGGCGACCACCGGAGCGACGACGAGGGCGGCAATCCGCTGACCGATCGCAGCTTCGGGTTCTTCGGTGCCGTCACTTCGGCGATTTCGATCGTCCCGCAGGTGCGCCGCCGCCCACACGAGGACGGGTCCACCAGCACCGACTGACCGGCCGTTGTGTCCGCCTGCTGGTCACAGCGCAGAAATTCGGACAGGATTGAAGGCAGGCCCGCAGACCCGGCTAGGCTGGTGGCTATGAGGCATGCAAAGATCGTCGCCACTCTTGGCCCCGCCCAGCAGAGCTACGAAGACATCCGCTCACTCATCGAGGAAGGCGTCAACGTCTTCCGCTTCAACCTCAGCCACGGCACCCACGCACAGCACGAAGAGAAGTACCGGTGGGTCCGCAAGGCCGGCCGCGACACCGGCGAGCCGGTCAGCGTGCTCATCGACCTGCAGGGCCCCAAGATCCGGGTCGGCACCTTCGCCGACGGACTCAAGCCCGAACTGAGCAAGGGCGATGCATTCACGATCACCACCCGTGACATCGAAGGCACCGCGACCGCGGTGGGCACCACCTATGCCGGTCTCGCCCGTGACGTCGAGGTCGGGGATCCGCTGCTCATCGACGACGGCAGGATCCGGCTGCGCGCCACCGACGTCACTGACACCGACGTCATCTGCGAAGTCGAAGTGGCCGGCCGGATCTCCGACCACAAGGGCATCAATCTGCCCGGTGTGCCGGTGTCCGTCCCGGCGATGAGCGACAAGGATGTCGAGGACCTGCGCTGGGGTCTGCGCCTGGGTGCTGACTGGGTGGCGCTGTCATTCGTGCGCACGCCCGAGGACGCGGAGACCGTGCGCGAGATCATGCGCGAAGAGCGCATCCTCGTCCCGCTCATCGCCAAGCTGGAGAAACCGCAGGCTGTCGATGCGCTCGAGAGCATCGTCGACGCTTTCGACGGCATGATGGTCGCCCGCGGCGACCTCGGTGTCGAACTGCCCCTGGAGCAGGTGCCGATCGTGCAGAAGCGCACCGTCGAACTCTGCCGACGCAACGCCAAACCGGTCATCGTCGCCACTCAGATGCTCGAATCGATGATCGAGGAGCCGCGGCCGACGCGGGCCGAGGCCAGCGACTGTGCCAACGCTGTGCTTGACGGGGCCGATGCGCTCATGCTCTCAGGCGAGACCTCGGTCGGTGCGCATTGGCTGGAGGCCGTGCGCACCATGGCCCGGATCATCCAATCGACTGAAGAGCACGGGCTCGACCGCATCGCCCCGCTCGGCACCGAGCCCCACACGCAGGGCGGTGCTGTCACCGCAGCCGCGGTGCGGATCGCCGAACAGCTCGACATCGGCACGCTGTGCACCTTCAGTCAGTCAGGCGACTCGGTGCGCCGGATGTCGCGGCTGCGGGTCAAGCAGACGATCCTCGCATTCACCCCGGATGTGCGCGTCTACCACCAGCTGGCGCTGACATGGGGCGTGCGAGCATTCCTCGTCAATCAGGTCCGCCACACCGACCAGATGGCCCGCCAGGTCGATCACGTGCTGCGCTCCCGCGGGCTGGCCGAGGACGGCGAGAAGTGCATCATCGTCGCCGGGTCGCCTCCCGGGATCGTCGGGTCGACGAATGCGCTGCGGATCCACACCGTCGGCAACGCGATCACCGGCAAGGCCGCCGCCTACCGCGACGACTCGGATACCGGTCCGGTCAACGAGGTCTACGGCGAGATCACCGAACCGCAGGAATACGAGCAGAACACCGACTGACTCCGGCGGCCCGCCCGCCCTGACTGCCGCTCCCTTTCTCGGGGGCGGCAGTCAGCGTCTGCCGGGGGAAAGTCAGCGTTCGGTCTCGCGTTCGCGCGGGCGGACGAAGAAGTTCAGTACGAGCGAGACGACCGCGATGATGATCGAGGCGAGCACGGCCGTCCAGAGGAAGCTGTCGATCTCCAGGCGGATCGGCGTGAATTGCGAGACCCACGAGGTCAGCGAGACCATCGCAGCATTGATGACGACGGTGAACAGGCCCAGGGTCAAGCAGGTGATCGGCAGGGCGATGACCTCGATCAGCGGTCTGATGATCGCGTTGACGAGCCCGAAGATCAGCCCGATGACGAGGTAGGAGATGACCGCCGAGGCGGTAGGGCCGAGGCCGGTGAGGACGGTGTCGGCGCTGGTGATGGCCATGCCGGGCAGAAGTGCGGCTGCCGCCCAGATGGCGACGGCGTTGACGATGACGCGGAGCAGGAAAGTCATGGTCCCAGTCTCTCAGGTGCCGATGGGAAACTGGTGAACAGGCGCACGGGCGTCAGCTGAGACAGGACGCGATCGCGTCCGGCTGGGAGAGATCATGACCGCTGACAGCAGGGAGCTGTACTGGGCACCGCTGGACGAACAGCTGCGTGCCTTCATCGACGAGCACCGCACGATCCTGCTTCACATCCTCGACGGACTGTCCGAAGACGAAGTGCGCATGAGGCTCGTGCCGTCGAAGACCACTCTGCTGGGGCTGGTCAAACACGCCGTGTTCGTCGCACGGGTGTGGTTCGAAGAGCGGGTGACAGGCGCATCGCGGGCCGAACTCGGGATTGCGGCAGGTCCAGATGAGAGCTTCGACCTGGATCCTGAGGACACCTCGGCATCGGTGACAGCCGAGCTGCGCAAGACGATCGCTGCGTCCCGCAGGACAGTGCAGGGTCTCGACATGGACAGCGTCCTGATATGCACCCGCCGAGGGACGCTGTCGCTGCGCTGGGTGTGCCTGCACGTTCTGCGCGAACTCGCGCAGCACTGCGGACATGCCGAGATCCTCAGGGAGCAGATCGTCGCCGCCCGGACAGCGGAGCCGAGCGAGCAGGCGCCAGGCGCGACAGGCAGTTGAGTGCCGGATGTGGGACTCGAACCCACACACCTCTCGATACCGCATTTTGAGTGCGGCGCGTCTACCAATTCCGCCAATCCGGCAACGAAGAACATCCTAGACCAGCCGGGCGCCCACCCGCACCTCCGGATGAACACGGGCCCGCACTGTCAAAACGCGCAGCGGCGTGACTAAGATGAATCCGTGGCTACTAACGAAGAAGCACCCAAGACAGAGAACGGCGTCGTCCGGCGCGTCGTCGTGGCCGAGGACGAAGCCGTCATCCGCCTCGACATCGTCGAGATGCTGCGCGAGGTCGGATACGACGTCGTCGGCGAGGCAGCCGACGGCGAATCGGCGATCCGGCTGGCCGAGGAGCTGCGCCCAGACCTCGTCGTCATGGACATCAAGATGCCGGTCCTCGACGGTATCTCTGCCGCTGAGCGGATCGCCAAGGCTCGCATCGCCCCGGTCGTGCTGCTGACGGCGTTCAGCCAGAAGGAGCTCGTCGAACGAGCCCGTGACGCCGGTGCGATGGCCTATGTCGTCAAGCCCTTCACGTCCAACGATCTCGTTCCGGCCCTGGAGATCGCCCTGTCCCGCCACGCGGAGATCGCCGCACTCGAATCCGAGATCGCCGACATGACTGACCGATTCGAGACCCGCAAACTCGTCGAACGCGCCAAGAGCCTGCTGATCTCCAGCATGGGCCTGAGCGAGCCCGAGGCGTTCCGCTGGATCCAGAAGACATCGATGGACCGCCGCCTGACGATGCGCGAAGTCGCCGAGACCGTCCTCGAGCAGATCGGCAGCAAGAAGTAACCCACGCACTCCCATCGGCCCCTGACCGCCACGCTGCGGCAGGGGCTGAGTCATGCCCGGGCCGAGTCAAGCCCGGGCCGAGTCAAGCCCGGTCTCAGCGCTTGGCGCCGAGCACCATGTTCGTGATCCGCACGATCGACAGCAGCCGGCCGTCGTCGTCAGTCATCCGCACCTCATGGTTGATCATCGTGCGCCCGTGATGATTCAGCGTTGCCGTCGCATGCACCCGGCCCTCCTTGGCCCCGCGCACGTGGGTGGCATTCAGATCGACGCCGACCACCGGCTTGCCGGAGATGAAATGCGCGTGCAGTGAGGCCAGTGACTCGGCGATGACGACATGCGCGCCGCCGTGGAAGAGCCCGAAGGGCTGCGTGTTGCCCGCCACCGGCATCGAGGCGAGCGCACGGTTGTAGGCGACATCGTCGACCACGATGCCGACCCGCTCCAGCAGAGTTCCAGCGCTGCGCTCAGCGTTTCGGGCCACCAGCTGGGCCCGCACGTCATCCGGGGTGTCCGTCGTCAGGGGGAGAAGTTCGTCTTCGCTCATGTCCGCACTCTACGGGATGCCGGGGCCGTACTGGGCGCGCTAGGCTTGCAGAGTGAGCGAACACAGCCAGAAACTTCTTCTCATCGACGGACACTCCCTTGCCTACCGGGCATTCTTCGCCCTGCCGGCGGAGAACTTCTCGACGACGACCGGGCAGTCGACGAACGCCGTGTTCGGCTTCGTCTCCATGCTGCTCAACGTCTGTCGCGACGAGACTCCCAGCCACATCGCGGTGGCCTTCGACCTCGGCCGGGAGACCTTCCGGCTGGCCGAATACAGCGAGTACAAGGCCGGGCGGGCGAAGACCCCGGAGGAGTTCCACGGTCAGGTCGAGATCATCAAGAACGTGCTCGCCGCGATGAACATCGCGGTGGTGACGAAGGAGAACTACGAAGCCGACGATGTGCTCGCCACGCTTGCCCAGCAGGGGGAGCAGAAAGGCATCGACACCTACGTCATCACCGGTGACAAGGACTCCTTCCAGCTCGCCCGCGACGGCGTCACGATCCTCTACCCCAAGCGCGGGGTCTCCGACCTCAGCCGCATGACCCCTGCCGCGATCGAGGAGAAGTACGGCGTCACACCCGCCAACTACCGCGGGCTGGCCGCTCTCGTCGGAGAGAAGGCCGACAACCTGCCCGGCGTGCCCGGCGTCGGTGATAAGACCGCAGCGAAATGGCTGGTCAAGTACGGCGACCTGCCTGCCGTCATCGACAACGCCGAGGACATCGGCGGCAAGGTCGGCGGCAACCTGCGCGAGCACCTCGACAACGTCGAACGCAACTACCGGCTGAATAAGCTCATCGACGACCTCGAGCTGCCCGTCGCCATCGACGACGTCGCCTGGACCGGCGTCGACCGGCCGGCCGTGAGCGAACTGTTCGACCAGCTGGAGTTCCGGCAGCTCGGCGCCCGCCTCGACGCCCTCGTCGGCCCAGAAGAGACCCCCGCCGAGGCGCCGGCAATCTCCCTGCCCGAGGCAACGGTCGCCGACAGTGCCGCGCTCGTGGAATGGCTGCAGGGCACCGACGCCGAGGCGCTCGTCGCCGTAGCGACGAACGGCACCTATGAGCTCGGCTCCGGCAGCGTCGACGTCATCGGCCTGGCCACCGAGAACAGCGCCATCGCAGTCGACCTCACGACCCTCGACCCCGCTGCCGTCGAAGCGCTTGCCGGCTTCCTCACCTCCCATCTGCGTCTCGCCTTCCACGGCGCGAAGACCCAGCTCAAAGCACTGGCCGACGCCGGCTACCGCGATGTGCGCCTGGCCATCGACACCGAGATCGCCGGCTACCTCCTCGAGCCCGGCGCCCGCTCCTACGACCTCGCCGAGCTCGCCGGCACGCACTGCGGGATCTCCCTGACGGGACCCGCCGATGACGGGCAGCTCGCCCTCGACCTCGACGACGGGAATGAACGGCTCACCGCGTTCGGCCAGACCGCTGCCGCCATCGCTCGCCTCGCCCCGGTGCTCACCGGAGAGGTCGACGCCGCCGGCATGGCCGCGGTGCTGCGCGAGATCGAAGTGCCGCTGGTACAGGTGCTTGCCGATATGGAGCACACCGGCATCGCCATCGACCGCAGCGAGCTCTCCGCCCTCATCGACGAATTCACCCGGCAGGCCGAGACATGCGCACAGCAGGCGTATGAGGCGATCGGCCACGAGGTGAATCTCAACTCACCCAAGCAGCTGCAGGTGGTGCTGTTCGAGGAACTCGACCTGCCCAAGACCCGCAAGACCCGCACCGGCTACACCACGAACGCCGAAGCGCTGGCCGACCTCTACATCAAGAGCGAACACCCCTTCCTCGAACATCTGCTCGCCCACCGCGATGTCATCAAGCTCAAGCAGACCGTCGCCGGGCTTGAGCGGATGGTCGCCGACGACGGACGCATCCACACCGTCTACCAGCAGACCATCGCCGCGACCGGCCGGCTGTCCTCGACCGATCCGAACCTGCAGAACATCCCGGTGCGCACCGAAGCCGGCCGGCGGATCCGGCATGTCTTCGTCTCCGAGGCCGATGCCGGGTACACCGACCTCATCTCCGCGGACTATTCGCAGATCGAGATGCGGATCATGGCCCACCTGTCCGGGGATGAGAGCCTCATCGCCGCGTTCAACGCCGGCGAGGACCTGCACTCCTACGTCGGCTCGAAGGTGTTCGGCGTCGGTGTCGACGAAGTCAGCGCTCAGATGCGTGCGAAGGTCAAGGCGATGTCCTACGGACTCGTCTACGGGCTGTCGGCCTTCGGGCTCTCGCGTCAGCTGCGGATCTCCGTCGAGGAGGCCCGGGCGCTCATGGAGGGATACTTCGAGCGCTTCGGCGCGGTCAAGGACTACCTCGATACGATCGTCGCCGAGGCCCGCGGGCGCGGCTACACCGAGACGATGTACGGCCGGCGCCGCTACCTGCCCGAACTCGGCAGCTCGAACCGGCAGATCCGGGAGATGGCCGAAAGGGCCGCCCTCAACGCCCCGATCCAGGGTTCGGCTGCCGACATCATGAAGATCGCGATGCTCAACCTGCGGGATGCCTTCGCCGCCTCCGACCTCAAAAGCCGGATGCTGCTCCAGGTCCACGACGAGATCATCGTCGAACTCGCCGATGGTGAGCGCGAAGCCGTCAGCGAGGTGCTGCGCACGACGATGGGGCAGGCAGCTGAGCTGTCAGTCCCGCTCGACGTCAACCTCGGCGTCGGCCGGTCCTGGCAGGACGCCGCCCACTGAGCCACCGCCTCGGCGGCGGGCCAGCAGCCAGCGGGATCAGCCGCCCAGGCGGGTCGAGAAGATCGCAGTGCCGGGCATGAGCGCGCCGCGCAGCGGCGACCAACCGCCCCAGGCGGTGTCATTGTGCTCGGGCCATTCGGGCTCGGTCACGCCGGTGAGCTGGAAGCCGGCATCAACGAGCAGGGTGACCCAGTCACCGAAGGTGCGATGGTGCTCGGCGTAGACCGGCTCGCCGGAACCGTCGACCTCGACATAAGGGGTGCGGTCGAAATACGAGTACTCGACCGTCAGTCCGGTCTCACCGGGCACGTCAGGGAACATCCAGCGCACCGGATGGGTGACGGAGAAGACCCAGCGGCCGCCGGGTCGCAGCACGCGGGCGACCTCGGCAAGGACCACCTCTGCGTCCTTGACGAAGGGCAGTGCGCCATAGGAGGAGAAGGCGATGTCGAAGCTGTTCGAGGCGAAGGGCAGCTGCCGGGCATCAGCCTGCAGGAATGTCGGGGGCACGGCGGCCTCTGAGAGCGGATGCTCCTTCTGCAGCCGGGACGCCTGCTCGAGCATGCCCGAGGACAGGTCGACGCCGGTGGTGATCGCACCCTGCTCAGCCAGCCACCGAGAGCACTGCCCGGCACCGCAGCCGACCTCGAGCACCTGACGGCGGGCGACATCGCCGAGCAGCTGGATGTCGGATTCGTGAATTCCCTCCGGACACCAGACGAACTCAGCGGCACCGAGGAAGCTGCCGTGTTCGGCGAGGTACTCCTCAGCCGAATGGTCCCAATAGCTGCGATTCGCCCGGACTGACGCCTCTTCGTCGATGGCGAGATAGCCGCCGCTGATGGTCTCGGGGGAGTACTCGCTGTCCGTCATGGGAAGGCTCCAGTGGTGTGGGAGGTGAAATCTGCTCGCGCGTGTGCGTCATCCGCATTGATGATGCTAACATTGGCTATCGTATGCGCTGCGCGCGTGTGGGTGCGGTTCTCGTGGCGAGAACAGCCGCTGTCGGAAATCTTCCGTATTCCCGATCTCACTCATCGTGACGCATTCACTGCAGCCGTGCACTCCACAAAGTCCATCAGTCCATCTAGACACTGGCGCCCGCGCCGGTGAAAAGTCCATTACGGAGTCTCAACCTTTATGACCACCACCACGCCGGGAACGGCGACCAACGAGCAGATCGCCGTCAACGACATCGGATCTGCAGACGATTTCCTCGCGGCAGTCGACGAGACCATCAAGTACTTCAACGACGGAGACATCGTTGAAGGCGCCGTCGTCAAGGTCGACCGCGACGAAGTTCTGGTCGACATCGGATACAAGACGGAAGGCGTCATCCTTTCGCGCGAACTGTCGATCAAGCACGATGTCGACCCGGCTGAGGTCGTCGAGGTCGGAGACGAGATCGAAGCCCTGGTCCTCACCAAGGAGGACAAGGACGGACGCCTGATGCTGTCGAAGAAGCGCGCGCAGTACGAGCGCGCGTGGGGCGACATCGAGAAGATCAAGGAAGACGAAGGCGTCGTCACCGGCACCGTCATCGAGGTTGTCAAGGGCGGCCTCATCGTCGACATCGGACTGCGCGGCTTCCTGCCGGCTTCGCTTGTCGAGATGCGTCGCGTCCGCGACCTGTCGCCGTACATCGGCCAGCAGGTCGAGGCCAAGATCATCGAACTGGACAAGAACCGCAACAACGTCGTGCTCTCGCGCCGCGCCTGGCTCGAAGAGACCCAGTCGGCTGTCCGCCACGACTTCCTGCAGACCCTGCAGAAGGGCCAGGTCCGTCCGGGCGTCGTGTCCTCGATCGTCAACTTCGGCGCCTTCGTCGATCTCGGCGGTGTCGACGGACTCGTCCACGTCTCCGAACTGTCCTGGAAGCACATCGACCACCCGAGCGAGGTCGTCGCTGTCGGTGACGAGGTCACCGTCGAGGTGCTCGACGTCGACATGGACCGCGAGCGCGTGTCCCTGTCGCTCAAGGCAACCCAGGAAGATCCGTGGCAGCACTTCGCCCGCACCCACGTCATCGGACAGATCGTGCCGGGCAAGGTCACCAAGCTCGTTCCGTTCGGTGCATTCGTGCGCGTCGAAGACGGCATCGAGGGACTCGTCCACATCTCCGAGCTCGCCGTGCGCCACATCGACCTGCCCGAGCAGGTCGTCTCGGTCGACGAGACCATCTACGTCAAGGTCATCGACATCGACCTGGAGCGCCGCCGCATCTCGCTGTCGCTCAAGCAGGCCAACGAGGGCGTCGACCCGGATGCCACCGAGTTCCACGACCCGGCTCTGTACGGCATGCTCCAGGAGTACGACGAGGACGGCAACTACAAGTACCCCGAGGGCTTCGATCCCGAGACCCAGGAATGGCTCGAGGGCTACGAGGCTCAGCGCGAAGAGTGGGAGCAGCAGTACGCCGCTGCCCAGGCTCGCTGGGAAGAGCACAAGAAGCAGGTCGCCAAGGCGATCGCTGCCGACGCCGAGGCCGGTGGCTCCGAAGCCGCCGACGTCCCGTCGCAGGCTTCCTACAGCTCCGACGAGCCGGCCGACGCCGGTACGCTGGCCAGCGATGAGGCTCTCGCCGCACTGCGCGAGAAGCTCGCAGGCAACTGACCGGCACACAGCCTGACACGAGGGCGTCCGAACCACGGTTCGGACGCCCTCGTTGGCGTTGGCAGCGCATCATGAGATCCCCGCAGCGCACACGGTTCACGCGCCCGGTCAGGGACTGGGGGCTCTACGCACTGTTCCTGCTCGCCTGGTCCTGCGTCATCTACTGGCAGCTGCTCACCGACCTCAGCGGGTCAGTCTTCGCGCACAACGACGACCCCTCGCTGTTCATCTGGTGGTTCGCCCATGCCGCCGATGTCGTCGCGAGCTGGTTCGGGCAGGGGTCAGGGGAGACGAACCTGCTGTTCACGCAGCTGATGAACTACCCCACTGGCGTCAACGGCGCGTGGAACACCTCAGTCATCGGCATCGCCGTGCCGATGGTGCCGATCACGTGGCTGTTCGGTCCGATCGTTGCCTACAACATCGCCATCATGCTCGCCGCACCTGCCTCGGCGCTGGCGGCTGCTCTGCTCATCCGCCAGTTCACCACCCGCGGTCCTGCGTTCCTCGGCGGTTTCTCCTACGGCTTCTCCACCTACGTCGTGGCCCAATCCGCCGGCCACCTCAACCTCGCCGTCGCGCTCACCCCACCGCTGGTGGCCTACGGCCTCATCCGGCTGGCCCGCTGCCACAGCCTGCGCCGGGCCTTTGTCATCGGCCTTTGCCTCGGGGTTCTGCTCGGCTGGCAGCTCTACGTCAGCTCCGAACTGGCCGCCGGCCTCTCGATCGCCGGCATCGTCTTCTGCCTCATCGCCGCCATCGTGCTCGCCCGGCGCTATGATGCCGCGCAGCGGCGGGCAGGTCTCACAGGCCTTCTCACCGGGGGAGCGGCCGCTGCAGTGACAGCGCTGCTCATCGGGCTGCCGCTCATCCTCACGATGCTCACCTCTCCTGGTGCCCCGCAGCAGACGATCCGCCCGCAAGGCGTGTGGAACAACGACCTGCTCGAAGTCGTCTTCCCCAGCCAGTTCACGCTGCTCGGCGGACCTGATGCCGACCCGCTGCCGCGCGTCCAGGCGATCGACCCAGCAGAGATCGGGGCCTACCTCGGCTTCTTCTGGCTGGCTTTCGCCATCCTGACGACTGTGCTCCTCTGGAACCACCGACGCCTCGGCTCGCTCGTGCGAATCACCGCGCTCACCGCGCTTGTCATGTGGATGCTCTCCCTCGGCTCACCGTGGTTCTTCGCCGGCCGTGAGGTTCTGGCCGTCGGTCCCTACCACCTCATCGAAGCGCTGCCGGTGCTCGGCAATGTGCTGCCGATGCGCCTGGCGATCTATCCAACCCTGGCGGCCGCGGTGCTGCTGGCCGTCGGAATGCACCAGGTGCTGCGCACGCGGGAGAAGCAGAGCCGTCTGCTCGCCCTCACCCAGGTGACAGCAGCGGTCATCGTCATCGCCGTCAGCACCGGCCCGGTGTCGGCGCGCCAAGTGCCGATTCCAGAGTTCTACGCCTCCGCATATGCCGAGCACCTGCCGGCGGGCAGCGTCGTCAAGACGATGCCTCGCCCCATCGCCCTGGCCGCGCCCGACGCCGACGTCGCGCTTGTCTGGCAGGCCCTGACCGGAATGCATTACCGGGAGACCGGCGGCTACTTCATCGGCTCGACCGACACCAGCCCGATCGTCTTCGGCGCCCAGCGCGACGCGCTCGACGAGCGGCTGCGCCAGCCGATCCCAGGCGACCCCGAGGTGCGGGCACGGGCTGCCTCGGACACCGTGACCGCGCTGCGTGAGGAGGGCATCGACTTCATCGTCATCGGACAGGACGTTGCCTACCTGCCGGCTGCTGCTGACCAGATCGCGGCATTCGTCGCCGAAGGGGCCGGCAGCCCAGTGCAGAACATCGACGGCGTGTTCCTCACCGACGTGCGCAGCCGTTGACCCCTGCCAGCACTGCTACCGGACGATCCTGCCGTGGACGAGCGCGCAGAGTAGAGTGGAGAGCATGCTGAGAATCGGACTCACAGGCGGCATCGGCGCCGGCAAGTCGACCATCGCCGAGCAGTTCCGCAAGCGGGGAATCCCGGTCATCGACGCTGATGAGATCGCCCGCGAGATCGTCGAGCCCGGTGAACCGGCCCTGGAGTCACTCGTGTCGGAGTTCGGCGAGCAGGTCCTCCATCCCGACGGCACTCTCAATCGCGGTGGGCTGGCCGTCGTCGCCTTCTCCGATCCGCAGTCGACAGCCAAGCTCAACTCGATCATGCACCCGGCGATCGCCGAACGCACCCGGGAACACTACGAGCGCCACGCTGACGCCCCCATCATCGTCCACGACGTGCCGCTGCTCGTCGAGAACAGCATGACCCGGCTCTATCATCTCGCGGTCCTCGTCGAAACGCCTGCCGATATCCGGCTCAAACGGCTGGTCGACTCCCGCGGAATGGATCCAGTCGATGCGCAGAAGCGCATCAGCGCCCAGGCCAGCGATGCCGAGCGACTGGCCGCCTGCGATGTCGTCATCGACAACTCAGGCACACCGGAATCGGCCCAGGCGGCATTCGCCAAGGTGTTCGTGAAGCGAATCCAGCCCTTTGCCGACAACCTCGCCGCCGGCCGGACAGCCGAGCGCTCCGGCGTTCGGCTCGTCCCAGCAGGGGAGCAGCACGTACAGACGGCGCAGCGGCTGAGCAGCCGCATCTCCTACGCACTGACAGAAGCGGGCCTGTCTGATGCTGAGGTCGAGCACATCGGCTCGACGAGCGTGCCGGGTCTGCTGGCCAAGGACATCATCGACCTGCAGGTTCTCACGACCACCGAGGCAGAGTGGGATGCTGCAGCTGAGGCATTGACGGCAGCCGGGTACCCGCAGCACCACGTCGACGCTTTCGATGACTGGGACGACGCCGGCCACGTCGCGAAGCGCTTCCATCGCAACGCCGATCCCGGCCAGCCGGTCAACGTGCACGTGCGCACCCGCGGCAGCCTGTCAGCACGGTTCGCTGCGCACTTCGCCGAACGGCTGCGCACCGATGCCGCCCTGCGCGCTGACTATGAGGGCACGAAGAAGCGGCTGGCCGAACAGCACATCGATGACCGTTCGACCAGCCGCTATACCGAGGCGAAGGAACCGTTCTTCACGCCGCTGCGTGATGAGTTCCGCCGCTCAGAATCGAGCTGAACGGGCTCAGCCGAGTGAGGCGTTGAGGTGGATGTCGACGCCCTTGAGCGCCTTCGACACCGGGCAGTCCTTCTTCGCCTTCTGTGCGATGCGCTCGAAATCCGAGTGCGACAGGCCGGGGATCCGGCCGACGACCACGAGGTGGATGTCGGTGATGCCCTTCTCAGGGGAGAAGGTGACATCGGCGCCGGTGTTGAGCTCCTCGGGCGGCGTGCCGTTGTCCGTCAGCGCATTGGCCAGTGCCATGGAGAAGCAGGCCGAGTGGGCGGCGCCGATGAGCTCTTCAGGATTGGTCACGCCGTTGGTGTGCTGTTCTGCGCGGGATGCCCAGCGCATGTCCAGAGTGGCAGCCTGGGAGGAGTCGAGGCTGACGGTGCCGGTGCCGCCGGCGAGGTCTCCGCGCCAGGTGGTGTGTGCTTTCGAAACGATCTCGGCCATGGAAAGGTCCTTTCAGTTCGCGCTGATCCGTCGCAACTGCCAGCGGTGCTGATCCACCGGTGCCGGGGCTCATCTGCGCTGACGTGTTCCAGCCTACAGTCTGTTGGCCGCGTCAGTGCCCCGGCGTACAGTGGTTGCATGGCATCGAGTGAGGTCCTCAACCCGGCAGACACCACACCCCAGGAGGCTCCGCAGCGGCCCGTGCCCAAGATCGGACACCGGCCCGAGGTGGTCCGTTCCGTGGCACCGTTCGAGGTCGTGAGCGAATACTCGCCCTCGGGTGACCAGCCGACGGCGATCCGGGAGATCTCCGAGCGCCTCGCTGACGGCGAACGCGATGTCGTCCTGCTCGGCGCCACCGGCACCGGCAAGTCGGCGACGACCGCCTGGCTCATCGAGAAGGTGCAGCGGCCCACCCTCGTGATGGCGCCGAACAAGACGCTGGCCGCTCAGCTGGCCAACGAGTTCCGCCAGCTGCTGCCGCACAACGCAGTCGAGTACTTCGTCTCCTACTACGACTACTACCAGCCCGAAGCCTACGTCCCGCAGACGGACACCTTCATCGAGAAGGACTCCTCGATCAACGATGAGGTCGAGCGGCTGCGGCACTCGGCGACGAACGCGCTGCTGACCCGCCGCGACGTCGTCGTGGTCTCCACGGTGTCCTGCATTTACGGCCTCGGCACGCCCGAGGAGTACGTCGAGGGCATGGTGTCGGTCGCCGTCGGCGAGGAATACGACCGCGATGCGCTGCTCAAGCGGTTCGTCGAGATGCAGTACACCCGCAACGACCTCGCCTTCACCCGCGGCACCTTCCGGGTGCGCGGCGACACCGTGGAGATCATCCCGCAGTACGAAGAGCTCGCGCTGCGCATCGAATTCTTCGGCGACGAGATCGAGTCGCTCTACACCCTCCACCCGCTCACCGGTGAGATCGTGCGCGAAGAGGAAGTCCTCCACATCTTCCCCGCCAGCCATTACGTCGCCGGTGAGGACCGGATGGGCCGCGCGATCGCCGACATCGAAGAGGAGCTGGCGAACCGCCTGCAGGAGCTGGAGAGCCAGAACAAGCTGCTCGAAGCCCAGCGGCTGAAGATGCGCACCACCTACGACCTCGAGATGATGCAGTCGATGGGCTTCACCTCCGGCATCGAGAACTACTCCCGGCATATCGATGGGCGCGCCCCCGGTTCGGCACCGAACTGCCTGCTTGACTACTTCCCCGAGGACTACCTCCTCGTCATCGACGAAAGCCACGTCACCGTCCCGCAGATCGGCGGCATGTACGAAGGCGATATGTCGCGCAAGCGCACCCTTGTTGAGCACGGATTCCGGCTGCCGAGCGCCCTGGACAACCGGCCGCTGAAGTTCGATGAGTTCCTCGACCGGATCGGCCAGACCGTCTACCTCTCGGCAACCCCTGGGCCCTTCGAGCTGAAGCGCGCCAACGGGGTCGTCGAGCAGATCATCCGCCCGACCGGACTCGTCGACCCGAAGGTCGAGGTCAAGCCGACGAAGGGCCAGATCGACGACCTCCTCGGTGAGATCCGCGACCGCGTCGACCGCAACGAGCGCACTCTCGTGACTACGCTGACGAAGAAGATGGCCGAGGACCTCACTGATTACCTCCTCGAGCACGAGGTGCGCGTGCAGTACCTGCACTCCGACGTCGACACCCTGCGCCGCGTCGAGCTGCTGAGCGAGCTGCGCAGCGGTGAGTTCGATGTGCTCGTCGGCATCAACCTGCTGCGCGAGGGACTCGACCTCCCTGAGGTGTCGCTGGTGGCGATCCTCGACGCCGACAAGGAGGGCTTCCTGCGCTCGGGCACCTCCCTCATCCAGACGATCGGCCGTGCCGCCCGCAACGTCAACGGCGAAGTGCACATGTACGCCGACACGATCACCCCGTCGATGCGGTACGCAATCGACGAGACGAACCGCCGCCGCGACATCCAGATCGCCTACAACGAGGAGCACGGCATCGACCCGACCCCGCTGGTCAAGAAGATCGCCGACATCACCGAGCGGCTGCAGCGCGAGGACGAGGACACCCGTGAGCTGCTCACCCAGTTCGACTACGGCAAGGGCCGGCGCGGTTACAACGCCACTCTGACCGACGAGCAGCGCGCGATTGCCGCCAGCAGCGGTGACGCAGCTTCCGGCGGAGGCAGCCTGCGCCCGCCGGCAGCCGATCTCACTGAGCTCATCGCCACCATGACCGAGCAGATGCACACCGCAGCAGCCGAGCTGCAGTTCGAGCTCGCGGCCCGTCTGCGTGACGAACTCGGCGACCTCAAACAGGAGCTGCGCACGATGCAGAAGGAAGGTCACGCGTAAAGGGATGTACACTTGAGTGCTTGGAAGGGGAGTATCCCAGTCATCTCGTGTTCGTCATCACGTTCGCCCATGCGATCCGGGCACGAGAGCAGGTACACGCACGCAGCCTGCGGGAGAGACTTTCGACACTCTGAAGAAAGGCTGCTATGAACTCTGCGCTGCCCTTGTGGTTTGAGATCACATCTCTGTCAGTGCTCTGCCTCATCCTGCTGGTGGATCTCCTCCTCGTCGTCAAACGCCCCCACGTGCCCTCCATGAAGGAGGCCAGCCTGTGGGTCGGCTTCTACGTCACCTTGGCTCTCATCTTCGCCGGCCTCATGTTCCTCATGGGCGACTCAGAACACGGCGCCCAGTTCCTCGCTGGCTGGCTGACCGAGTACAGCCTCAGCATCGACAATCTGTTCGTCTTCGTCATCATCATGACCCGGTTCAAGGTGCCGGCGAAGTACCAGCAGGAAGTCCTGATGGTCGGCATCATCCTCGCGCTGATCTTCCGCGGCGCCTTCATCCTCGCCGGCGCGATCATCATCGAGATGTTCATCGGCGTGTTCTTCATCTTCGGCGCCTTCCTTCTGTGGACCGCATGGAACCAGGCCTTCGGCGGCGACGACGAGGACAACGAGGACAACAAGTTCATCAAGATGCTGCGCAAGCGCATCAACATCACCGACGATTACAACGGCAACAAGCTGACGACCCGCATCGATGGGAAGAAGTTCTACACCCCGATGCTGCTCGTGTTCCTCGCCATCGGCACCACTGACGTGATGTTCGCCCTCGACTCGATTCCGGCGATCTTCGGCATCACCCGCAGCCCCTTTATCGTCTTCACCGCGAACCTCTTCGCGCTCATGGGTCTGCGCCAGCTGTACTTCCTGCTCGGTGGTCTCATGGACCGGCTCATCTACCTCAAGTACGGCATCGCCGCGATCCTCGCGTTCATCGGCGTCAAGCTCATCATGCACGCCGCACACGAGACGTTCCTGCCGATGGTCCCGGACGTCAACACCTGGGTGTCGCTCGGCGTCATCTGTGCCGCGATGCTGACGGCGACCATCGCCTCGCTCATCCACATGCGCCGCTACCCGTCGCGCATCCCGCTCGGCCCGGTCGAGCACACCGTGCGCCACAAGGACGGCACCATCGAGCACGTCGATGCCGCCCGCGTCTACGAGGAGGTCCGTTCGGCCCGCGAGGACAACGGCACCTCCGGCGAGTCCGTGCTGCCCGAAGCAGTCTCCGCCGACCCGACGATGCCGCACACCCCGGCCACGACCGAGGCGGGCATCGGCGAGAGCCTCACCGGCAACGGCGAACCGATCTCGCTCTCACCGGCCTCCGACGGTGAGCAGACCACCGCCTCGGGCGGATCGCACGCCGCAGGCACCGAGGCGACAGGCGAGGACACCTGAACACAAAGGTGACACCGTTCTGACCGCAGA